>JBDKJY010000024.1:0-99846 GCA_039796295.1 Verrucomicrobiota bacterium | reverse complement strand
TGGTTGAATCGGTTTCGCCGCCTGCTGGTGCGCTGGGAGAAGCAGGCGGCCAACTATGAGGCGCTCCTCCATCTTGCCTGCGCCTGCATCACTTGGCAGCAGGCCGGGTTATTCGGATAGGCTCTTAACCCCACCGCGACCACCACCGGTGCGTTCACCGCCGAGCAGAAGGAATTCCTTTCCGGCTTCATGGCCGGCGTGGCCCAACGCGGCATTCATCCTTACGTCGGCACGACCGCCACCGGCCAGCTCACCGGCGACCCCGCGCAAGGCGGCGCGAATCTTGCCGAGGAAACGGTTTACGGCACGCCGCTCGGGGACGTGACGAAGCAGGAGCGTTGGAAGCACGAGGAGCACCCGCTCGATGGCTGGGACCGCATGCTCACGCACGCGGAGGCGGGCAAGTTGCCGGACGAGGAAAACACGTTTCGCTTCCGCAACTTCGGGATGTTCCATGTCAGCCCCGCACAGAACAGCTTCATGCTCCGCTGCCGCATCCCGGCAGGCGAACTGACGGCGGCACAGATGCGCGGCCTCGCTGACATCGCGGAGGATTACGGCAACGGCAAGTCCGCCGTCACCACGCGCTCGAACCTGCAGATTCGTGAGATTGGTCCGGCGAACTTGGTGAACGTCCTTACGCGCCTGCAAGCGCTTGGCCTCACCGCGAAAGGCAGCGGCGTGGACAACATCCGCAACGTCACCGCGTCGCCCACGGCTGGCTTCGATCCGCGCGAGCTATTGGACACCCGGCCCTTCGCGCACGCGCTGCACCACTACATTCTGAATCACCGCGAGTTCTACAACCTGCCGCGCAAGTTCAACGTCGCCTTCGAGGGCGGCGGTGCGGTGGACACGGTCGCGGACACGAATGACATCGGGTTCATGGCGGTGAAAATTCCGGCGGCGGCGAAGGGAGACTCGCTCAAAGACGCCGCGCCGATTGCGCTCCCGCCCGGCGTTTACTTCCGCGTGGAACTCTGCGGCATCACTGGACACAAGCAGCTCGCGAAGGACGGCGGCATCCTTGTGAAGCCGACCGAGGCGCTCGCGGTGTGCGCGGCGATGATTCGCGTCTTCCTCGAAAACGGCGACCGCACGGACCGCAAGAAGGCGCGGCTGAAGTATCTCGTGGACAAGTGGGGCGTGGAAAAGTTCCTCGCCGAGACGCAGAAGAAGCTGGCGTTCCCGTTCGTGAAGTTCCCGCTGGAGCAGTGCATCAAGCGGCCCGCCGCCGTGAAGCACGGGCACGTTGGTGTTTACCGTCAGGCGCAGCACGGGAAAAACTACATCGGCGTGGTCGTGCCCGTCGGCATCCTCTCGACGCGCCAGATGCGCCGTGTCGCCGACCTTGCGGCGAACTACGGCTCCGGCGCGCTCCGCCTCACGCCGTGGCAGAACCTGCTCATCCCCGACGTGCCGGACGCCTTCGTTGAGACCGTGAAGCGCCAACTCGTGCGCATCGGCCTGCACCACGAAGCGACGAATATCCTCGGCGGACTCGTCGCTTGCACCGGCAGCGGCGGCTGCAAGTGGGCCGCGACCGAGACCAAGGGCCAGGCCGTCACGCTCGGCGCGCATCTCAACAAGAAGCTCCAGCTCGACCACCCCATCAACATCCACCTCACCGGCTGCCCGAACTCCTGCGCGCAGCACTACGTAGGCGACATCGGCCTCCAAGGCGTGAAGGTTGGGCAGGCGAGCAGCGAGGGTTACCATGTCGTCTTCGGCGGTGGCACGGGCGCGGACGCGGCGATTGGGAAGCAAGTCTTCACCGGCATTCCATTCAGCGATTTGCCGACGCTGCTGGAGCGCGTGTTGAAGACGTATCAGGCCAAGCGTCAGACCGGCGAAACCTTCGCCGCCTTCACGCGGCGGCACGAGGTGAAGCAACTTCAGGAAATGTTCTCCGAATGAACCAGCAGAATTTCGTCCCCGTCCTGCCCGACAGTGCGCCGTTCACTCCGGAGCAGCGCGCGTTTCTCAACGGCTTTCTCGCCGGGCTGTTCTCCCGCGCGCCGCAGCCGAATCTCGCGGCTCCAGCGCCAGAGTCGAAGCCGCTGACACCGCTGACCATCTTGTTCGGCTCGCAGACGGGCAACGCGGAGAACCTCTCCAAGCGCATCGCCAAGGAGGCGGGCAAGCGCGGCTTCGCACCGACGGTTCAGGACCTCGGCAAGTATGCCACCGCGCAGCTCGCTTCAGAGCAGGCGCTACTCGTCGTCACAAGCACCTTCGGTGACGGCGAACCGCCCGACAACGCGAAGGCGTTCGGCGAGTTCCTCACCAGCGAAGCCGCGCCGAAGCTGGCGCAAACCAAGTTCTCCGTGCTCGCGCTCGGCGACTCGAACTACCCGAAGTTCTGCGCGTTCGGCAAGGCAGTGGACGAGTGGCTCGAAAAGCTCGGCGCGACGCGCGTCCTCCCGCGCGCCGATTGCGATGTGGAGTATGAGGAGCCGTTTGCGCAGTGGCTGGATGGAGCGCTTCGGGCGTTGGCTGCGCAAGGAGCCGAGGAGGCGAAGAAATGTTTAGTAATTAGTAGTCAGTCCGAGGTGGCTGCGCGTGTCGAGCCTACGCCGGCCCCACTAATTACTAATCACTCAGCCACTACTTACTCGAAGTCCCACCCATTCCCCGCGCCGTTGCTCGCGAATGTCCGCCTCAATGGTGCCGGCTCGGCGAAGGACACGCGCCACTTTGCCTTCTCCCTCGAAGGTTCCGGCTTGAGCTATGAGGCAGGTGATGCGCTTGGCGTGCGGGCAACGAACTGCCCGGAGCTTGCCGAGGAACTCATGCGCGCGTTGGGTCGCTCCGGCGAGGAGCCGGTGCCCGACCGCGACGGCAAGGAAACGCCGCTGCGCGAGGCGCTGATTCATCACTACGAAATCGCGCGCATCCCGACGCCGTTGCTCAAAGCCGTGGCCGGGCGCTCGGGTGACGTGGAGTTGCAGAAGCTCACGGCGTCCGGTGCGAACGGCGAGCTGACCAAGTTTCTCTGGGGCCGCGAGATTATTGACCTGCTGCACCAGCATCAGACCGCGAAGTTCACGCCCACTGAGTTCGTCGCGTTGCTCAAAAAACTTCAGCCGCGACTCTACTCGATTTCCTCCAGCCCGAAGGCACATCCCGGCGAAGTGCATCTCTGCGTGGGCGTGGTCCGCTACGACTCGCTGGGTCGTGCGCGCAAGGGCGTGTGCTCGACCTTTCTCGCCGAGCGCGTGCCGACGGGCGGCGCGGTGCCGGTCTTCGTGCATCACAACAAGAACTTCCGCCCGCCGGCGAACCCCGACGCGCCGATGATCATGGTCGGCCCGGGGACGGGCATCGCGCCCTTCCGGGCGTTTCTGGAGGAGCGCAAGGCTGCGGGTGCGAGAGGCAAGAACTGGCTCTTCTTCGGCGACCAGCGCGGCGAGACAGACTTCCTCTTCCGCGACGAGCTTGAGGCGATGCAGCGCGACGGCACGTTGACGCGGCTGGACCTCGCGTTCAGCCGCGACCAGGCGGAGAAGATTTACGTGCAGACGCGGATGCTGGAGCACGGCAAGGAACTCTTCGCGTGGCTGGAGGAAGGCGGTGGCTTCTACGTCTGCGGCGACGCCAGCCGCATGGCGAAGGACGTGGACGCGGCGCTGCACCAAATCATCCAGTCGGCTGGCGGGAAGACTGCCGATGAAGCCACCGCCTACGTGGCCGCGCTCAAGAAGGAAAAGCGCTACCAGCGGGATGTCTATTGAGTTCGAAGTGCTCCGGACGGGCACAGCGGGCCACCGAAACCAAACTTTTTTAGCCCCGGATGAAACACGGATGAAACCCGGAAAGCTCCGGGCGGCGAAGGCGTGCATGAATCCGTGTTCGGTCCGTGTTTCATCTGTGAAATAGAATCAGGTCCCGCCAAAGCGCTGTGGCCGCTGCGCTCTGCCGCCGCGCTACAGAGTCACTTCGAGAAGACCCACGCGATGAGCTTCGGGATGCTCGGCGTCTGGCCTTGGGAGAGGATGCCGAGGCGGAAGATTTTCGCGCTGACCCAGACGCAGCCCAGTGTGAAGAGCGTGGTGAGCACGAGGCTGAGAGCGATTTCCCACCACGCTGGTCCGGGCGGGATGGCGATGCGGAGGAACATGATGATGGGCGTCGCGGGCGGGAAGAGTGAGAGCGCGCGGGCGAACGGGCTGGCGGGGGATTGCAGCACGGCCATCCAAGTGAGCATCGGAATCATCAGCGTCATCATCACCGGGACGATGAGGTTTTGGGCGTCGCGGATTTCGCTGCACGCGGCGCCGACGGCGATGAACATAGAGCCAAACATGAGCAGGGAGAGCAGTTGGAAGACGAAGAACCAAGCGAAGAGGTGGCCGGGCACGTGGACGAGTTGGCCGTATTTCCAGAGCGTCCACGAAGTGCCGACGAGGTAGATGCTGGAGAGGGTGAGCGAGACGAGGACGGTGCCGAGGAGCTTGCCAAGCATGAGCTGGAAGGGCGAGACGCTGGCCAGCAGGACTTCGGCAATCTTCTGCATCTTCTCCTCGAGCACAGTGTTCATGAGCGCGGGCGCGCTGCTCATCACCGTCATGAAGAGGAGGAACATCGCGCCCAGCGGCACGGCGTGGGTGGCGATGCGGTTCTCGTGCTTGGCGGCGATGACTTCGCCGGAGGTCTTCTGTTCAGCAAGGCCGAGGCGGTGAAGCGGCACTTGGCTAGAGAGTTGGCGGACTTGCTTCGAGTCCACACCGGCGGCGGTGAAGCGCCGCTCGCGGATTTCGGCGTTGAGCGTGGCGTCCAGCCAACCGGGCAGCTCGTGGAACGTGGGCGTCTGCGTGTGGTAGAGCAGCTCGGTGTGGTTGGTGGCGTCGGGCGTGAGGATGTGCTGGCCGATGATAAGGAAGGCGAAGAGTTCCTTGCGGCGGACGCGTTCGGAGAGTTGGAGTTCAGCGGCTTTCAGGTCGTCGCCGGGGAACTGGAATTGTTCGAGGACGAACTCGGGTTGCTGCGGCAGATCCATCTTGAGGCGCTGGCCTTGCAGCTCGACGGCGACGGAATTGGGCTTCGTGCGGAGGGCTTCGTTGCGGGCCTTGGCCTTGGCGGCGAGGGCTTCGTAGAGCTGGCCGGAACGGTCGAGCACGGCGAGGCGGCGCGGGGTGAGGTCCGTCTTCTTCTGCGCGTAAAACTGCACGCCGATGGAGATGGCCATGATGACGGGCAGGAGCAGCACGCCGACGAGGAAGGCCTTGCTGCGGACGGCGTTGAGATATTCGGTGGCGGCGACGCGCCAGATTTTGTTCACGAGCCACCTCCCGTCGTCTTGGGAACGGCCAGCTCCTGTGCATCCGGTTGCGCGATGCGGATGAAGATGTCGTGGAGCGAGGGTTTCGTGACCTCGAAATGGCGGACGGTCGTGCGCGGAGCGAGGTCGCGGAGGAGGGCTTGTGGGTCGGGGTGGCGGAGTTCCTGCGACTGGCCGAGGTCGCGGACGAGCTCGACGCCGGGGAGGCTGCGGAGGAGTTCCGCACCGCCGGCGGAGTTCACGCGGATGGTGTCCTCGCCGTAGCTGCGCTGGATGTCGGAGAGCGTGCCGTCGAGGACTTTGTTGCCCCGGTAAATCATGAAGATGAAGTCGCACATCGTCTCGGCCATCGCCATGTCGTGCGTGCTGAAGATGACGGTGGTGCCGGCGGCGCGGAGTTCGAGGATGGCGGTGCGGATGACTTCGAGGTTCACCGGGTCGAGGCCGGAGAAGGGTTCGTCGAGGATGAGCAGCTCGGGCCGGGCGACGACGGCGGCGATGAACTGGATTTTCTGCGCCATGCCTTTGGAGAGGGCTTCCACCTTCTTGTCGGCCCATTCGCTCAAGCCCATTTTCGCAAGCCACTTCTCAATCTCGCGGGCGGCGTCGGCGCGGGCCATGCCCTTGAGCGCGGCGTAGTAGGCGAGCACGCGGCGGACGGTCATCTTTTTGTAGAGGCCGCGCTCCTCGGGGAGGTAGCCGATGCGGTCGTTCGCGGCGCGGGTGCTGCGCTCGCCGAGCACTTCCACCGCGCCGGAGTCGGGGTGGAAGATGTGAAGGATGGTGCGGATGGTGGTGGTCTTGCCGGAGCCGTTGGGGCCGATGAAGCCGTAGGTGCAGCCGGTGGGGACGGTGAGCGAAAGGTCGCGGACCGCGGTGTGCGCGCCGAAGGTCTTGGTGACGTTGGCGAGCCGGACGGCGGGCGGCGGCGCGGCGGAGAGCGGCGGGGGCATCAGGTTCAGCGTTGCAGCGGCACGATGAGCTCGCCCTGCTTGTTGATGTAGCCGTAGCCCTCCGCGATGATGCGGACGCGGGCCCGGCCGTCCTTGAACTTCTGCGCTTCATCAAACTTTGCGGACACGACGAGCTTTCCGGCGCGGTCAATGTAGCCGAGCTTGCCGCCAAAACTCACCGCCGCCATGCCCTCGGAGAAGTCGTGTGCGCCCTCGAACTGCGCGGGGATGACGAGGTTGCCGAGGAGATTGATGTAGCCCCATTTGGTGGCCGGGAACTTGCCGAGGCCGACTACCGCAAAGCCTTCGCTGAACTCCCCCGCGTAGTCGAACTGTGGCTGGATGAGGAACTCGCCATCCTTGTCGCGGTAGCCGTATTTGCCTTTGCGAGGAAAGGGCAACGGCGGCTCGCCAGCCTTCTTCGTGTCTTGCGCGGAGCCGAGCACGAGGGAGGTGGCGAGGGCCAAGACCAAGGGCAATTTCATGCCGCCACTCGTAACAAACCCGCTCGCGCGGCGCAACCCAAGTCAAGGGAAAGCTTACTTCGGCCCAAGCACCGGCGGTGCGGCGGCAGGGCAGCTTGCCCGAGGTGGCCCACGCTCGTCGCCAGCCCAAAACCAAGATTGACCGTCTCCGGCCACTTGCTACATTGCGCGCCCTTTGACGGCAATTTTGAGCCGTCAGCCTTATGCGACACACGATTTCAGTGCTGGTGGAAAACAAGTTCGGCGTGCTCACGCGCGTGGCCGGCCTCTTCTCGGGGCGCGGCTACAACATCGACACGCTCAACGTCGCGCCCACCCAGGACGCCAGCGTCTCGCGCATGACCATCGTCACGCGCGGCGACGACGCCACGCTGGAGCAGATCGTCAAGCAGCTCAACAAGCTGGTCGAGGTGCTCAAGGTCATTGATTTCAGGGACGGCGAATACATCGACCGCGAGCTGGTGCTGGTGAAGGTGGGCGTGGATTCCAAATCCCGTGCCGAGGTGATGCAGATCGCCGACATCTTCCGCGCCAAGATTGTGGATGTGCAGCCCAAGAGCTTGACCATCGAGATCACCGGCAACGAGAGCAAGGTGGAGAAGTTCCTCGTGCTCATGCAGAACTTCGGCGTGCTCGATCTCACGCGCACCGGCAAGGTGGCCTTGCCCCGCAAGTAGCTAGGAATCCGAAGCCAGATTCAGTTTTCAGCAACGCAACCTGTAACCCGTAACACACTCATGCCCGCTAAAGTTTACACCGACAAAGACGCCGACCTCGGCGTGCTCAAGACCAAAACCCTCGCCGTCCTCGGCTTCGGCTCGCAGGGCCACGCCCATGCGCTGAACCTCAAGGACAGCGGCCTCAACGTCATCATTGGCCTCTACGAAGGCTCCAAGTCCATCGCCGTCGCGCGCGAAAAGGGCTTCGAGGTCGTCCCGACCGCCGAGGCCGTGCGCCGCGCCGACGTCATCATGGTCGCGCTGCCGGACACCAAGCAGGCCGCCGCTTACGAGAAGGACATCGCGCCCAACCTCACCAAGGGCAAGACCCTCCTCTTCAGCCACGGCTTCGCCATCCATTTCAAGACCGTCGTGGTGCCCAAGAACGTGAACGTCATCATGGTCGCGCCCAAAGGCCCCGGCCACATCGTCCGCCGCCAATACACCGAGGGCAAAGGCGTGCCGGCACTCATCGCGGTGCATCAAGGCGGTGCCGCTGCCAAGAAGGTCGCGCTCGCGTGGGCCAAGGGCATCGGCGGCACCCGCGCCGGCGTCATCGAGACGGATTTCAAGGAAGAGACCGAGACCGACCTATTCGGCGAGCAAACCGTCCTCTGCGGCGGTTGCACCGCGCTGGTGAAGGCCGGTTACGAAGTGCTGGTCGAGGCGGGTTACTCGCCCGAGATGGCTTACTTCGAGTGCCTCCACGAGCTGAAGCTCATCGTGGACTTGATGAACGAAAAGGGCATCGCCGGGATGCGTTTCTCCATCTCCGAGACCGCCAAGTGGGGCGACGTGAGCGTCGGGCCGAAGATCATTGATGCCTCCGTGAAGAAGCGGATGCAGAAGGCGCTTAAGGAAATCCAGTCCGGCAAGTTCGCCAAGGACTGGGTCGCCGAATACAAGGGCGGCTACAAGAAATACAACGCCCTCCTCGCCGCCGATGAGAACCACGGCATCGAGAAGACCGGCGAACGCCTCCGTGGCCTGATGCCGTGGATGCCCAAGCGCTCGATCAAGGGCGTGCAGGCCGCTTACTGAGCGACGCCACGAAGGAACTTCAAACCGCCGGGAGCGCAAGCTACCGGCGGTTTTTTCATCAGCAGTTGTCCCGGCTCCTCCGGGAATCTGCTTGAACCGCAGCGCTTCTCCTGTGTCCATTGGGGCCAGTAGCATTTCATTCTATGGCCCTCTACATCTACGAGACGATTCCCACGAACCCGAAGCAGAAGCCGCGTCGCTTCGAGGTGCAGCAGAGTATGAAGGACGCGGCGCTCACCACGGATCCGAAGACCGGCCAGCCGGTCAAACGCGTCATCACTGGTGGCTCCGGCAATTGCTTCCGCGGCCTGAGCATCCTCTCGATGAACCGGCCGAAGCGGAGCAAGTGACCGGTCGTTCGCAGTGCGGACCGCCGCTGCGGCAACCGTCTTGGCGAGCCGGCCGATGCGGATCTGTCTGCCACAGTTGAAGGACGAAGCCCACGTAGGAAGGCCCGCTCCACTAGCGCACCCGTGCACCCCGCTGACGTTGGCTCGCCCGGCTTGCCCGCGCCCCGCCGGTGAATTATCGCCCGGACACGCCGTCCTTCACGCTCCAGTCACCTCATGAACATTCTCGCCTGTGCCGTTGTCGTCGCCGCGTTCGGCTCCGTTCTCTCCCTCCACGCCGCGGCGCCGCCGCCGGGGCCGGAGCCGACGCGCATCATCATCGAGTGCGAGGACATGAAGGGCGTGGCGCAGGACCGCTTCGGTCCCGGCAAGGGTTGGCAGGTCGGGCGCTGGGGGCATGACCTCTACCAGAACATGATCTTTGGTGGCGTCTGGGCCAGCCGTCTCCGCAACGCGATGGCCGACGCCACCGACACGCCTGCCGAGGTCACGGCGGAAATTGAAGTGCCCACCAACGGCACCTACAAGGTCTGGGCCAAGTATGAGTGCCCGCCCTTCTTCAATTACGCCTTCGGCATCCGTATCGAACCGACCGGCGGGGGCAAAGCCCTGTTCCAGCAAACCTATGGCCTGCGCGAGGCGGCCAAGCACTACTGCTTCACCTCGAAGCTCACGTCGGGTGACCTCTACTGGAACTGGGGCATGGACCACGACGCCGCCGAGGGATACGAGGCGACGCTCGCCAAGGGCCGCTACCGCGTGGTGCTCGCGAAGGCCCCAAGCCCCGAGCCGAAAGGCGCGCGCTCCATTGACGCCATCCTCATCACCTCCGACCTCGCGCCGCTCTCCGCGCCGAAGTTCCCGCGCTACCCGCTGCTCGACGAGCTGCGCCGCGCCAACCACGTCTATTTCCGCTTCCGCAACCCGAAGTCCGCCGCCGAGCCCATCCGCATCAAGTGGAACCACTGGGGCCACCGGCCCAACGACTACTACGTCGCCCAGTATCGCGAGCAGGTGAAGTTCTACGACGCCGCCGGCAAGCAGCTCGACGGCGGCAAGACCGGCGACTGGCCCACACCCATCGCGCCCGGCGAAGCCTCGCCGTGGTATGATCTCGGCCCCACGATGAACACGGAGAGCAGCTCGCCCTACTCCATTCAGGCCCTGCCGCCCGATGCCAAACCCGGCTCCCCGCGCAAGCCCGCCAGTTCCAGCGTGCCCTTTGCCGTGGATCTCGCGACGGCCCCGAGCGCGGCCAAAATCGTGAAGTCCTTCGAGCTGGGCGCGGGCGAAACCGCGCTCACCCTGCTCGTGCAACCGGACTTGCACCGCGCCGAGGGCGTCAAGCACACCCTCAAGCTCACCGACGTGTATCGCACCGTGACGCGCGAACTGGACGACACGCCGCGCCTCGGGCCAATTCCCAAGCGGCTCCGACTCTTCGCTGGCACCGGCTCCATTGGGGCCGGGGAATCGGACCTCCCGACTGAACTGGCCTTCCGCGAAGCCATCGGGCTGAACACCCTGCCCGCCAACACCGACCCGAAAGCGGTTCCCCGCATGCTCGAACTCGCGAAGGCGCGCGGCTCCATCATCGAGCGCTCGCTGACTTACCACCACACGCAGGACCCCGCCGTCATCATCAAGCATGTGCGCGAAGGCGGTGTGCAAGACCAGTTCCATTATGTCTCCTACGGCGACGAGATCGGTCTGCCCGCCGTGGATGTGAAGAACCCGGCCAAGGTCGATGCCTTCCGTGAGTATCTGCGCAAGCACGGCGAGACGCCCGCGCGCCTCGGCCTCGCCAGTTGGGACGACGTGAAACCCCTCGCCGCCATGTCCGCCGCCATCGCGGTCCAAATCGGCGTGCTGCCCAAGGAGCAGCAGGACAACCCCGCCAGCCTCGCCAAGCTCAAGCGGCTCTACTGGCACAGCGCCGAGTTCCGCACCGCGCAGGGCATCGCCGCGTTCGTGGACAAGACCGCCGCCATCCGCAGCGAGCTGGGCAGCGACGTCCACACCACTGCGAACATGGGCGGCATGCACCCCTTCTACTGGATGCACCAGTCCTCCTTCATCGAGTCCTTCAAGCACGGCGCGATGACGCTGGCGTGGACCGAGGATTACACCTATTGCCAGCCGGAAGCCTCGCGGCTCGTGGTGGACTTCGAGGCCGCCTACCTGCGCAAGGGCGCGAGCTACCGCAACCAGCCGATGATGTATTACTGCATGCCGCATTGGCCCGGGAACACGCCGGAGTATTTGCTCCAATGCGCCGTGCTCGAGTGGGGCCAGAACGTCAAAGACCTCGATTTCTTCTGGGCTAGCCCCGATGCCTTCAGCACCGAGAACTACGTCACCTTCCGCGGCGGGATGCCCATCTGGAAAACCCTCCGCACCATCTCCGGCATGGCCGGCCTGCTCGAAGACCACCTCCTCCCCGCCCGCACCGAACCCGCCCAGATCGCCCTGCTCCTCAGCGAAGCCAGCGACGTCTGGGAACTCAACGGCAAGAGCCAGGGTGCCGTCGTCCCCGGCAGCGAGGAGACCAACCTCTCGCAGGAAGAACGCAAGGCCCTCTGGTATGCCCTCCGCAACGCCGGCCACCGCGTGGACTTCGTCACCGAAGCCGACTGCGCCGAAGGCCTCCTCAAAAACTACGCCGCCCTCTACGTCTGCGGCCGCAACCTCCAGCGCCGCGCCGCCGCCGCCATCCAGACCTGGGTCGCCGCCGGCGGCACCCTCGTCGCGACAGCCGGCGCCGCGCGCAAAGACGAGTTCGACGAACCCCTCACCGAGCTGGACGCCGTCTTTGGACGCGGCCTGGCCAAAGCCTACACACCCTTCAAAGGCCCGCTGCGCGCCCGCCTCGAACTGCTCTTCGAGAAACCCCTCGACACCATGCACCTCACCGACGGCCGCACCCTCAAAGCCCTGTGCAGCCGCGAGGAGTTCACGCCCAGCGCGGCCGCCGCAGTGCTCGGCAAATTCAGCAACGGCCAGCCCGCCTGGATTTCCCACGCCTCCGGCCGGGGCCGCGCCTTCTACACCGGCGCGCTGCCCGGCCAGACCTACCTCCAGCCCGCCATCCCGTTCACCCCGATGGGCAAAGGCGGCACCCAGACCAGCCCGTGGATGATCGAGCCGATGGACTTCGATGCCACTGCTGCCTCGTTGATTTTGGAACCCTTGAAACAAGCCGGCGTCACACCCGACACCCAGGCCAGCCAGCGCGGCGTCGCCATCAACCGCCTCAAATCCCCCAAGTCCACCCTCCTCACGCTGGTCAACCTCGCGCAGCAGAAAGACGGCAACCGGAAGAACCTCGAGCTCCGCGTCAGCCACCTGCCCGCTGCCACGCGCGCCTGGTCATGCTTCCACGCCAAGACCCCGCTGCCCCTGCGCCGCGAGGGCGACACCGTCATCATCACCCTGCCCACGCTTGCCGCCGCCGACGTCCTCGTCATCGAGTGACCCGGCGCTTACTTGCGCATCGGCGTCCAGCCGCTGCCCGGGATGAACTCCCGGCTGCCCTTGTCGGTCTGGCAGCCGGTGGCGGCAAGGGTGGCGGCGAGCAGGAGGAGCAACAGCAGCGGTTTCATGCCCCGAGCATAAACGGGGTTGTCAGCCCGGCAAGCGTGTTGCAGATTGACGCCGAGGTCACGATGCCGGGCAAATTCAAATCACTGAAAGGCCAGTTGCTCCTCGATGGCGGCAAGCTCGCGGGTTCCTTCTTCCATCGCAGCGTCGTTCTCATCTGCCAGCACGACCCCGAGGGCGCGTTCGGCCTCATCGTCAACCACGCGACCGACAAGAAAGTCGGCCAAGCGCTTGTCGCCGACCTGCCGGACACCCTCAAAGATCAACCGCTCTATCTCGGCGGCCCCGTGCAGCCGCAGGCGTTGAGCTACTTGCATTCCGACACCTTCGTGCCCGATGCCAACGTGCTGCCGAACCTCCAGCTCGACCATTCGCTCGACGACTTGGTTGAGCTGGGCGGCTCCTTCTCGCCCACGCAAAAACTAAAGATCTTCGCCGGTTACGCCGGCTGGTCGGCCGGCCAGCTCGACGACGAAATGAAGCGCGGCGCGTGGCTCACCCACCCGGCCTCGCTGGAACTGGTCTTCGCCCCGGCGGACAACCAGCTCTGGGCCAAACTCGTGCGCCAGCAAGGCTGGCAATACCGGCTGCTGTCCGAGCAGCCCGAGGACTTGAACTGGAACTGAGGCGGGAGAGCTATCAGCGGTCTTCGTGTCCTTCGTGCCGTGGTGGTTCCAGCCTGCACAGCGGAACTACTCCAACCCATACCGTTCAATCCACGCCTGCGGCAAGGTGCCGAAGCTCAGGAGCCAGTCGTTGAACTGCTGCAAGCTCCAGCCGCGCCCCACGACGAGCCGTTCGCGGAGCCGTTCATTCTCCAAGCGCCCCAGCCAGTAGCTCATGGGCACGGTGGGTGACGCGGAATACCAGTTAATCTCCGCCTCGCTCCGTGCCTTCGTGAAGCCGAGGTGTTTCCGCAGGTGCGCGGCGGCTTGTTCGTAGCTGTAGCGACCGGTCTGGAGGCGCAGGTCCACGAGGATGCGGTGGACGCGCCAGAGGGCGTCGTGGAGCTGCTGGACGCGCAGCCACGGAGTGCGGTCAATCTTGAGGTCCACCATCATCTGCTCGCACCAGAGCGTCCAGCCCTCGTAGAAAACGGCGTGGGCGAAGAGGCGTCGCCACTTGCGCGGGTGGCGGTTCGCAGTGACGAACTGGAGGTGATGGCCGGGATAGGCTTCGTGTGCGGCGGTGAGGCTGAGGCCGAAGTGTTGCTGCCGCTCGGCGAGCTTCTCCGCCTCGGTGGTCTTCGTGAGGCTGAGGTCGTTCACCCAGAAAATGCCGCGTTGCCGCTTCTCAAACGCACCGGGCGACGAGTAGGCGGCGGTGGGATAGAGGTGCCGCATGAACTCCGGGACGAGGCGCACTTGAAGTTCGTCGCCAGTGGGAAAGGACATGGCCTGCGCGGCCCGAAACGCATCCGCCACGCGCTGCGTTTCCGCGCGATAGACGGCGGGTAAGTCCGCGCCGGGGTTCCACTCGGCGCGCGCGGCAGAAATGATTTCCTCCACGGAACGGCCCTTACCGAACTGCTTGCACGCCGAATCCAGCAGCGCGCCGACGCGTTGCGCCTCGGCCAGCGCGAGCGTTTCAATCTCGGCGAGCGTGTAGTCCAAGCCCACTTGTTCCCGCACCCGCCGCTGCATTGCCTCCGCACCGATGGCGAAGGAACCTTCCGGCGCGAGGGGGCGGGCCAGGACGGTGGCGTGGTAGGTCTGCGCGGCCTGGCGCGCTGCTTTGGTCACAGGCTTGCCGAGGAAAGTGTCCACGGCGTCGAAGAGCGAATCCGCTCCGGCGAAGGTCTGCTCCATCACCTTCCGCCAGACGCGTTCGGGCCGCGTCACGACGGCGGCGTCCTCGGCGAGAAAGCGCGGCGTCGCCCGCAACACGCCGAGGATGTTCTGTTTCGCCCGCGCTGGCTCGTCATCGCCGCGGAGCAGCTCGTGCTGAAGGAGGCTCAACACCGCGTCCAGCGCGTCCGGCTCCAGCTCATGCCTGCCGCGCGCGAAGTCCTCGCACTCGCGATTCAGCATCGCCCGCAGCGCGAGGCGGTCGAGGTGTTGTTCGTTCGAGAGCGCGCGTGGGTTCAACGCGTCGAGCGCCGCGAGCGTCTGGCGACGGTGCTTCTCCAGCCGTTGCTGATGCGCGAGTGTGGCGCGGCCCAGCTTGCCTTCGCCGGCGCGGAGGCCGCTGTAGTTGGCCCACACCGGGTTCTCGGCCAGGTGCTTTTCAAAGTAGCGGTCGAGGAGTGTCTCGAAGGTGCGTTGCGTTGCGTTCATGGGGCGGGTTGGTAGCAGGAAGCGGCGAGCGAGGGAAGCAACGTGCTTACTGGAGCGCGGACGCCCACGTCCGCAAGACCTTCCTCTGGCGTAACCATGCTGTTCAAAGCCGAGTGTCTCACGCAAAGGAGACGAAGGACGCAAAGGAAGTGGACTGATGCGTCCGGGAAAGCGCGTCACGAGACGGTGAGCGAAATTTCGGTGGGTTCAGTGGATTTGTTCGCTTCCCCTTTGCGCCCTTTGCGTGAGGTTTCATCTGCACGGATTCAGCGCAGTTGGGCGGCTGCGGAGGTAGGCGTCCGCGCTCCAGTCGCTTGGGAAGAGCGTGCAAATGGCGACGCTTTGCTTTACCTGTCCGCCCCGCGCGTGAACCTGCCGCTGCTCCAACAACTGCTCCGAGTGAACCCCGTCGTCGTGACGGGGCAGGGGGCTTTTTGCGGAGCCGGGGCGAGCGTGTCGGAACTCTGGCAAACCGTGTTGCGTGGCGAATCCCCGGCGGACTGGCTGCCTCCGGAACTGGCTCCGAGCGGTATGCAGGTCGCTGGTTGCCGCGCGCCAAATCCCCCGCTCACTCGGCTCACGCGCAAGCTGGACCGCAGCGCCCAGCTCGCCCACGCGGCGGCAGTGGAGGCTTGGAGCGCGGCGCGACTCGACACGCAGCCGGTCGCTCCGGAGCGGGTGGGCATCTTCGTCGGCACCTCGCGCGGCGCCGTGGGGAAACTCTCGGACTCGGTAGCCGCCGAGGTCAGGAGGCGGACCTCTCTGGGCAGCGAGGTGAATCCGCCTCCCCACCTCGGTGGCAACCGTGCGCGTCCCTCCGACGCGGCACATTGCTCGCTGGCGAACATCAGCGGGATGCTCTCGCTCGCCTTTCCTGCGCACGGAGCGGCGTTGACCGTCTCAGCCACGTGCGCTTCGGGCGCGGCAGCGATTGCCTTGGCCGCGCAGCAGATTCTCCTCGGCACGGTGGACGTGGCGATTGCGGGCGGGGCGGAAGCGCCCTTGAACTCTCTCGTCATCGCACAGCTTCACGCTGCCGGCATCCTCGGCCACGACGCCGACCCGCTCCGGACGTGCAAGCCCTTCGACGCCGCGCGCAACGGCATCGTGCTCGGCGAGGGCGCGGGCTTCCTGATCTTGGAATCGCACGCCTCGGCCCAACGACGCGGCGCAACCATTCTCGCCCGGCTCACCGGCTGGTCGCTCGCGGCGGAAGGCGAGGAGCGCGTGGGGATGGACCGCACCGGCGCGAGCTTGAGCCGCGTCATCACCGAAGCGCTGGCGTTGTCCGGCGTGGCTCCGACCGAACTGGGTTACGTCAACGCCCACGGCACCGGCACGTTGCTCAACGACCTGGCGGAGGCGAACGCGCTCCAGCTCGCGCTCGGCGACGCAGCGACGCGGGTGCCGTGCTCCTCGACAAAGGCCGTGACCGGTCACTGCCTCGGCGCGTCCGCCGCGCTGGAGGCGTTGATTTGCATCGAGGCGATGCAGGCAGGCAGGCTGCCCGGCACGGCGAATTGCACGTCGCTCGACACGGCGATGCAGTTGAATGTGCTGCGGGCGAGTCGGGAGGCGGCGGGGGTGAGTTCAGCCCTGTCCGTCTCGGCGGGGTTTTGGGGGAACCAGGCGGCGTTGGTGTTCCAGGCCGCTCGCTAGTGGGAGACTCCGCCGGCCTTCTCAACCCACCGGGCGTCCGCGCTCCAAGTTATTCGGCATGCGCCGTGCCTTCGTCCTCCACCTTCAGCGGCGCGCCGCAATCCAGACAGTAGTTCGACTGCGGCGGGCAGTTGAGGCCGCAGCCCGGGCAGAGGATGTGCGCGTGCTTGTGGCGGCGGTGGATGATGAGGTTGCGGATGTAGGGAATCCACGTGAAGGCGTAGGCGAAGATGAAGACCGAGTCCTTCTGGTAGAACAGCGCGTAGGCCAGCAGCAGGAGCGACCCGGTGAGACTGAGCCACCAGAACGCCGACGGCACGACGACTTGTTTCCGTTTCTCGGTGGCATACCACTGGACAACAAAGCGCGAAAAGAAGACGGCGTTGCCCAGCCAGCCGACGGCTTTCCAAACGTGCCACTCGATGCCCAGAAATTTCCCGCCGGGGAAAAGCAGTGTGTCCATGCCGGAGGGTGAACAGGGACGGCGAAGTTGAGAAGGCGAAAGCGGGAGAGCGGTCAGCGGTCAGCGGTCAGCCGGTCGTCTGCATCCCGCTGCCCGCTGACGGCTGACCGCTGATAGCTAACTGCTAGCGCTGAATACTGAACACTTTCCCCCTGTCCGCCAAAGACGTTCATGCGCTTCCAACTCCTCCTCGCCACGTCGCTTTTCACCCTCTCCACCCACGCCGCCAACTGGCCGCAGTTCCGCGGTCCCGACGCCGTGGGTGCCGGCACGGGCAAGCCGCCCGTCCACTTCGGGCCGAAGACAAACATGGTCTGGAGCACGGAGTTGCCCATGGGCCACTCCTCGCCGGTTCTCTGGGGCGAACGCATCTTCCTCACCGGCGTGGACGGCGGGAAGCTCGTCACCCTCGCGCTCGACCGCGCTTCCGGCAAAGTCCTCTGGAACACCCCCGCGCCCGCCGAGAAGCTCGAAGCCGCTCACCGCATCAGCAATCCCGCCGCCCCCACGGCCTGCACGGACGGCGAACGCGTTGTGGTCTATTTCGGCTCCTACGGTTTGCTCGCTTACGACTTCGCGGGCAAGGAGCTGTGGCGGCACCCGTTGCCCGCGCCCATAGTCGAGTTCGGCTCCAGCAGTTCGCCCATCCTCGTCGGCGACCTCGTCATCCAGCTTTGCGACAGCGACATGAACTCCTTCCTCGTCGCGGTGGACAAGCGCACGGGCAAGCAGGCGTGGAAAGTGCCGCGTTCCGACCACCGGCGCGGGTTTGCCACGCCCTTCGTCTGGCGACACGACGGCATCGAGGAACTCATCGTCAACGGCTCGCTGAAGCTTTCCGCCTACGACCCCAAGACCGGCGCGCTGCGCTGGACCTGTCGCGGCATGGCGCGCGTGGCGAACGCCTCGCCCACCACCGGTGATGGCTTGCTCTACATCGCGAGCTGGAACATCGGCAGCGACGCCAGTGACAAGCTCGTGCTGCCGCCGCACGCCGAGTTCCTCGCACTGCACGACAAGAACCAGGACGGCAACCTCGCCAAGGACGAGTTCCCCACCGGCCCGTTCCGCGACCGCTTCACCCAGTTCGATTTGGACAAGGACGGCTTCGTGACCAAGGCGGAATATCTCGGCATGGCCGACCAGTTCGTGCAGGCGGAGAACGCCATCTTCGCCATCAAGCCCGGCGGGCGCGGCGACATCACCGACACGCACGTCGTGTGGAAACACAACCGCAGCCTGCCTTACGTGGCCTCGCCGCTCTTCTATCAGGGCCGCATTTACACCGTCCGCAGCGGCGGCATGGCGACTTGTTATAACGCGAAAACGGGCGAGGTCAGCTACCGCGACGAACGGCTCGGCGCGCTGGGGGATTACTACTCCAGCCTCGCGGCGGCGGATGGTAACGTCATCGCCATCTCGCAGAAAGGCACGGTGACCGTCTTTAACGGCAGCAGCGCACCTGAAGTGCTGGCGCGCAATGAAATGGGCGAGACCGTCATGTCCACGCCGGCGATTGTGGATGGCCGCATCTACCTGCGCACCGAGAAGCGGCTGATGTGCTTCGGGAAGTAGTCACGGCGGAAAGCCGATGGCCAGCTTCACGGCTGAGTATTCCGGGTGAATCTTCCCCTCGCGCGTGCGGATGATGAGTTCCGGATCGGTCCAAGTCTGCCTGCGAAACCACTCGGGCAAATCCGTCGCCCGCATCATCCCGAACAAGCCGACCAACGGCGCATCGCCCTCGCGGAAGACCACGGGCCGACGACGCACGATGACCAGTCCGGCCTCGCGCGCCCCCGCCTCCACCCGCACCAACTGCGCCGGCTCGTAGGGAAATACGCACGCGAAGAAGCCTCCCGACGCGAGATGCTTGGCCGCCGTGCTGCAATAGTCCGCCACCGTCCCGCGCAGCTCGAAGCGACAAGCCAGCTTCTGCGGATGCTCGCTTTCCACGCCGGTGCCGGGCGGGAAGTAGGGCGGGCTGCCCGTGATGAGGTCGAACCGCTCCTCCGCCCGCAGCGCGTCCGGACTGCGGAAATCCCCCTCGCGGATTTCGTAGCGCGCCTCGACGCCGTTGAAGCGCGCCGACTTCCGGGCCAGCGCCACGCTGGCCGCCTGCGCCTCCACCGCCACCAGCCGCGCGCCGGGCAAGCGCCACGCCACGATCATCCCCACCGTGCCGATGCCGCTGCCGAGGTCCAGCGCCGTGCGCGCCGTGGGACACCAGCTCGTGCCATACCACGCGGTGAGGATGTCGTCCGTCGAGAAGCGGTGGCCGTCGCGCAATTGGAACAGGCGGAAGTGCCCGCTGATGGCATCCAGCGTCTCGTCCGGGGCGACGGTCAGGCCGGCGCTCAAGCCCGGCGGCACCGGGCCGGGTTTGGCCCAGCCTTTGAAATGCGTTTCACCTGTCACGCGGGCGAGCATAGGGGCGGACCCTTGGCCGGCCAAGCAGTCGTAATGCTGGCCGCCGCACACGCGGTTTGCCATGTAACTGGCGAACAGGCTACAACCTCACCATGCAACTGAACGAATTGCTCGCGCAGGTGGATGCGCTCAAGAAGGAGATTGACCAGCTTCGGCC
This sequence comes from Verrucomicrobiota bacterium, assembly GCA_039796295.1. GTDB lineage: Bacteria > Verrucomicrobiota > Verrucomicrobiia > Limisphaerales > SXTU01 > SXTU01. The sequence goes on along the minus strand of JBDKJY010000024.1, from coordinate 80,432 downwards.
GTTAAAGCCCGAAGTGGAGCATCGCGTCATGCAGAAGTTCCGCCTCGACTGGAACTATCACTCCAACGCCATCGAAGGAAATTCTCTGACGCTCGGTGAGACGCACGCGTTGCTGAAGGATGGTATTGCCGCGAACAAGCGCGACAGGGATCACACCGACATCAAGGGCCACGACGAACTCCTTGAGCTCCTCCCTGAATTCATCCGAAACAACGAACGGTTGAATGAAACAGCCATCAAGCGGATGCACGAGATTCTACTTCGCGAGCCTTACGACGTGGACGCGATTACCGAAAATGGGCGCGTCACAAAAAAGCGCGTGAAGCTCGGAGCCTACAAGGTCGAACCGAACTGTGTTAGAACAGCAACGGGAGAAATCCACCGTTATGCTACCCCCGATGACGTCGTTCCAAAAATGCACGAACTCGTGGAATGGCACAGGAAGCTGGAGACAACTTGTGAGCTTCATCCCGTTCAACACGCCGCGCTGTTGCACCACAAATTCTTAGCCATCCATCCGTTCGATGATGGCAATGGTCGGCTCGCCCGCGTTCTAATGAATCTGGTCTTACTACGCCACGACTTCCCGCCCGTGGTTGTGAAGAAGTCTCAAAAGGACTCCTATGTGGCTGCCTTACGGCGGGCTGATGTGGGTGAATACGTTGGATTGGTAGAATTCGTCGCACAGGGATTGTTAGACTCGGAAACCCTATACTTACGCGGAGCACGTGGGGACTCGGTCGAAGACTACGATGATGTGGACAAGGCGGTGGCCCTTCTTAAACAAGAGCTGCAAGCTGTTCCGATACCGTTGGAATACTCGCTAGACGTTCAGCGCCAACATTTCGAGAAGCACCTCATTCCGTTGCTAACCCGACTAGATGCGAAACTGGCTCAGTTTGATGAGTTTTTTGCCACGCACCGTGGAGACATTTTATACGACTCAGGTGGGCGTTTTTTAGCACGTGGAACCCGAATGGATTGCATCAACTGGTTACGCGACCGTGCAGAAGCACATGCACTGGAGCGAGAGTTGAGTTTTTGGTTCCATTGGGAACATTTCCTTAAAGACGGAACTAATGTTTTCTCTTTCTCGTTCGAGTTTAAAACTCGATACGAAAATCTTAGAATGGAATTCTATTGCGAGAAGCTAGGCATTCGTCGCTATCTGGTTTACCAGACTTGGTTCTCCGAGGATGAACTCAAGAAGTTTGTTAGTGACTTCACCAAGGCCGTCTTTGACCAAATTCAGAGAAGCCTCACCAAGAACCGGCCAAAGTAGCGGTTTTCCGTTACCCGCCGCCCTCCATTTCTGACTTGCTCCACACCGCCCGCTTCGCTACGAATTTCCCCGAACAGCAGACAGAGGTTGGATTCCTAAATCCGCAGCGCGGAGCTGTTGCCAACCCGCGTCCGGCTCACGTAACCGGACACGGTCAGCGGCGTTTCCCGCGCGGGTGAGGGCGTCCATCGCACGGTGGGGCTGCTTCTCCGCGTGGGGAAATGGTTGCAGCAATCCCGGAAGCGTGTTCCGGGCACGGGGAAGCCAAACCACCGCACGGGCGTGGGTTTGATCCGCGCGGCGGACTGTTTCCGTCGCACGGTAAAATCATTTCACCGTGCGGGAAAATCGTTCCGCCGGGGCCTGTTTGAGGTTCAGAAAACCACAGAAACAGTTGAAAGGACCAAAGTTATGGCAAAACAAGACTATCTGCCTGACCAAGACCCACAGTTGCTCCTCTGGCACGATAACCTGAAGAACCAAGTCGCGGCTTTGAAGGCCACGTTTGGCCTGACGGACCCGGAAGTGGCGGCGGTGGCCGCCGACAACGCCACGGCGCACACGAAGGTGGACGCCAAGCAGACGGCGAAGAACGCCGCGAAGACGGCCACCGAGGCTTGCGCCACGTCGCTGCGGACCATCAAGACCGCCGCCCGCGCGCTGGCGCGCCGGCTCAAGGAGCATCCGGCCTACACCGCCGCGCTGGGCCAGCAGCTCGGCATCATCGGCCCGGAGGACAGCACAGACCTAGGCACGTCCAAGCCCACGCTCACGGTGGAGGACACGCAGAACGGGCAGGTCGTCATCGGGTTCAACAAGAGCATCTCGGACGGGGTGAACATCTACAGCAAGCGCGGGGGCGAGACGGTGTTCACGTTCCTGGCGCGGGACACGTTCTCGCCGTATGTGGACAATCGCCCGAACCTGAACGGCGCGGCCACCGAGCGCCGCGAGTATCAGGCGGTGTATGTCTCGGATGATGCCGAAATCGGCCTGCGCAGTGATACGGCGGTGGGGGTGTTCAAGGCGTAAGAGGAACGGCAGGGACGCGCTGCGCGCCTTCTCCCTTCGCGGAGCGAGGGGAGAAGGTGGCCGCAGGCCGGATGAGGGGTGCGGCCGCTTGCGCCGACGCGCAACCCCTCACCCCGGCCCTCTCCCCTCATCCGATGAAGGGAGAGGGAGATGGCTGGTTGGGTTTAGGAGGCATTCACTGCTCGCCCTTGCTCAGGCGGCAGGTGCGCCGGGAGCCGGGGCTTCCTTCTTCACCGCCGCCTTCACCTCGATGTGCAAATCCTTCAACTGCCGCGCCGAGACGCCGCTGGGCGAGTCGGTCATCAGGCAGACGCCCTTCGCGGTCTTCGGGAAGGCGATGACGTCGCGGATGCTCGGGGTGTTACAGAGGATGGCGATGAGGCGGTCGAAGCCCAGCGCGATGCCGCCGTGCGGGGGCGCGCCATACTTGAACGCTTCCAGCATGTAGCCGAAGCGGAGCTGGGTCTCGTCGGGCGGAATCGCGAGCAGTTCCTCGAAGATGGTCTTCTGCACGGCGGGCTGGTGGATGCGGATGCTGCCGCCGCCGAGTTCCACGCCGTTGACCACGATGTCGTAGTGCTGGCCGCGGACTTTCTTCGGGTCGGTCTTGAGCAGCGGGATGTCGTCGGTCACGGGCGCGGTGAAGGGATGGTGGCTGGAATACCAGCGGTTCAGCTCGCGGTCGAAGCCGAGCAGCGGGAATTCGATGACCCAGAGGAAATTGAATTGCTTCGGGTCGAGGACGAGCTTGCCTTGGGTCTTCAGCACGTCGGCGCAGTAGAGGCGAATCTTGCCGAGGATTTCGCAGGCGTTGAGCCACTGGTCGGCGGCGAAGAGAATCAAGTCGCCTTCCTCGATGGCGAGTTTGGTCTTGAGCGCAGTCTTCTCGGCCTCGGAGAAGAACTTCACGATGGGGGATTTCCAGTCGCCGTTCTCCACCTTGATGTAGGCGAGGCCGCGCGCGCCGAAGCTCTTGGCGTATTCGGTCATCGTCTCGATTTGGCCCTGCGTCGCGCCGGCCATGCCCTTGGCGTTCATCGCCTTGACCACGCCGCCGCTAGCGATGGCACCGCTGAAGACCTTGAAGGTGCTGGCACGGAAGTCCTCGGTGAAGTCCACGAGTTCCATGCCGAAGCGGGTGTCGGGCTTATCAATGCCGTAGCGGTTCAGCGCTTCCTCGAAGCTGATGCGCTTGAAGGGCGTGGGGATGTCGATGTTGAGGGCGGTCTTCCACACGCGCTTCAGCAAGCCCTCGATGAGTACATAAATGTCTTCGCGCTCGATGAAGCTCATCTCGATGTCCACCTGCGTGAACTCGGGCTGGCGGTCGGCGCGGAGGTCCTCGTCGCGATAGCAACGGGCGAGCTGGAAGTAGCGCTCGATGCCGCCGCACATGAGGATTTGCTTAAACTGCTGCGGCGACTGCGGCAGCGCGTAGAAGGTGCCGGGCTCGCGGCGGTTCGGCACGAGGAACTCGCGCGCGCCCTCGGGCGTGGATTTGAAGAGCGTGGGCGTCTCGACTTCGAGGAAGCCCTGCTCGTCCATGAACACGCGCGTGGCGGTGGCGACCTTCGAGCGGACGCGGAGGTTGCGCGCCATCTCGGGGCGGCGGAGGTCGAGGTAGCGGTATTGGAGGCGCAGCTCTTCGTTGACCTTGTTCGCGACCTCGGGGTCGTCCACGGGGAAGGGGAGGACTTCGGCGTGGTTCAGCACGACCATTTCCTTCACGAGCACTTCGACTTGGCCAGTCTGGATCTTGTCGTTGTTCGTGCCGGCGGGGCGGACGCGGACCTTGCCAATGATTTCGATGACGGACTCGGCGTGCAGGTGCGTGGCGGTCTCGAAGACTTCCTTGGACAAGTCCTGCGGGTCGAAGACGGTCTGGGTGCGGCCCTCGCGGTCGCGGAGGTCGATGAAGAGGACGCCGCCGAGGTCGCGGCGGGAGTGGACCCAGCCGGTGAGAGTGACGGTTTGCCCGGCGTGTTCCGGGCGCAATTCGTTGCAGTGGTGCGTGCGTTTCATGGTAGCGGTAAGCGGTCAGCTTTCAGCGGTCAGCGTGGTGCCGAAAGGGTGCGGACTTTGGCGGGTTGCAGCGGGCTTATCAAAGGAAAAACCGGGCGGCACGCGCGTGCGTGGGGGGCGCGAGGGCTGTTGCGGGGGGGCGGATACTGAACGCGACTACAGTCGGGCAGCGACGCAGGCGTGTTCGAGAGGCTCTGTCTGTGACTCGTCCGTCAGGAATTCCCCTAGGGTGTAGGCTCTTGCGCCCGGAGGAACCTGGCATAGCCTCGGAGGGCTGCCAGCTCCCGAAGGAGAGGGGACAGTGGTGAAAGTCAACACGCTATGAAAAACTCCTGCCTCGCCTCTGCCCTGTGGTTGTTCTCGGTTTGCTCCCATATGTCGCCCGCGCGGCAGCGCCAGTGCCGGGCGATCTCGACGCCACGTTCAACCCCGGCACAGGTGCGAACGCACGGGTGCTCAGTCTCGCCCGCCAGTCGGACGGCAAGCTGATCGTCGGCGGGGAATTCACCAGCTTCAACGGGCAGGCGCGCGGCTGCCTCGTGCGCCTGAACGCGGACGGCTCCACCGACGCTGGGTTCGCGACCGCCTCCGGCACAGGCGCGGGGGCTCCGGTCAACGACGTGGCGCTGGCACCGGACGGCAAGATCGTCATCGCCGGCAGTTTCTACAGCTGCAACGGCACCAACCGAACGCGCGTGGCGCGGCTGAATGCGGACGGTTCACTCGACCTGACTTTTGCCCCCACGGGCACCCCGGACGGGGTGGTGCAGACTGTCGCCGTGCAAGCGGACGGCAAGGTGCTGATTGCGGGCGGTTTCTCGACGGTCAGCGGGACGGCTCGCCCGCGGGTCGCGCGCCTCAACACCGATGGTTCGCTGGACTCCACCTTTGACCCGGGCACCGGTCCGAATGCGTATGTTCAGAACGTCGTGGTGCAGGGGGACGGCAAGGTGCTGATCGGCGGCTACTTCTCGGCGGTCAACGGGGCGACACGCCACCGCATTGCGCGGCTCAATGCGGACGGCTCCGTGGACGCGAGCTTCTTCCCGGCCACGTTGGACAACGGCTCCATCACCGGCGTCAGCATCACCGGGGACGGGAAAGTCTTGGTGGCCGGCAGCCTCTACATCGGCCTGAAGAACCGAGTGCTGCGCCTCAACGGAGACGGTTCGCGGGACACCACCTTCAACACGGGCAACAATCTCATTAACGCCGATGCGTTGACGGCGGTCGCCCAAGCGGATGGCAAGGTGCTGATCGGCGGCTACTTCTCCGCCGTCAGCGGGCAGTCCCGCAATGGCGTGGCGCGGCTCAATGCCAACGGCACGCTGGACACCGGCTTCAACCCCGGGACCGGCGCGAACAACACCGTTTGGGCGCTGTTACTGGATGCGGATGGCAGCGTGGTGGTGGGCGGCTCCTTCACCACCTACGCGGGCGTCGCGCGCAACCGGATCGCGCGCCTGCAAAATCTCAGCTTGAACAAGCCCCCGGTGATGGCGGCGGTGCCGCTGCAGGCCCTTATGGAAGGCACTCCAGTTTCACCTGCCCTCTTGACCGGGATTGCGCCCGGGCCCGCAAGCGATGCCGCGCAGATGGTCACGAACCTCACCGCCACCTCTTCGAATCCGGCCTTGGTCCCGCATCCGACAGTGAGCTTCACGCCCGGTGCGACGACGGCCAGCCTGGCTTTCACCCTCCTCCCCAATGCGACGGGCACCGTGACGATCACCGTCGTGCTACAGGACAACGGTGGCACGGACGGCGGCGGCGTGGACCGCAGCACGAACACCTTCACGGTTTCGGTCAATGTGAACAACGCGGCCCCGAGTTTCGCGCTCTCCACGGCGAGCGTGACGGCGTTGGAAGACGCGGGGGCGCGCACGTTCCCGGGGGTGGCCACCAACATCCAACCGGGCGCGGCGGACGAGGCGGGACAGACCGTCAGCTTCCTCGTCACCAGTGACAACGCGTCGCTCTTCAGCGTCGCCCCGGCCATCAGCACCAACGGCACGCTGACCTTCACGCCGGCGACGAACGCCGTGGGCACCGCCCTCATCTCCGTGCGGGCGCAAGACAACGGCGGCACGGCCAACGGGGGCGTGGACACCAGCGCGCCGCAGACCTTTACCATCACGGTCACACCGGTGAATGACGCGCCGCAGATCGGCTTCGCCTCGAACGTGGTCGTGCTGGAGGACAGCGTGCTCTTCGCTCCCGCCGCGAGCCAAACGGAGGTGTTGCCGAGCGCCAGCCCCGGCGTGCCGGTGGTGAATGCCTTCACCGTGTCGGCCTACCCGGCCAGCCCGGGGCAAAGCCTCACGTTCACTGCGGCGGCCACCGATCCCGAGGGGCAGGCGATTCAATACAGCTTCAATTTCGGCGACGGCACCGCGAGCACGGCCTTCGGTGCCACCGCTACCGCGACTCACAGTTACGCGGCCGACGGGCACTACGCCGCCACGGTGCAAGCGCGGGATCCGGGCGGCTTGGTGGCCACGCGCACGCTGACGGTGACGGTGCTGAGTGGATCCATGTCCGGGCTGGGTGCGCCGCGCAGCGGGCCGATCGCGCTGCATCCCACCAGCCGGGAGGTGTGGGTGGTGAACCCCGACAACAATACGGTGCAGACCCTCCACGCCGACACCTTGGTTCGCGGCACAGAACGCACGGTCGGCGCGGAGCCGCGCAACGTGGCCTTCGACAGCGCGGGCAATGCGTGGGTGACCTGTCACAAGGGAGATCGCATCGACGTGCTGGGCGCAAGCGCACTGTCCCTGCCGGTGCGTTATGGCAGCGCCCCGTTCGGCATCGTGATTTCGCCCGACGGTGCCACGGCTTACGTTTCGATGTTCGGCAGCGGTGAGATTGTGCGCTTCGACACCGCGACCCGCACCGCCACGGGCACACTGGCGGTAGGCCCCACGCCACGCGCGCTCGCGCTCAACGCGGACGGTTCGCGGCTCTACGTCACCCGGTTCATTTCGGCGCGCGGTCACGCCGAGGTGTGGGAGGTGGACACCGCGTCGTTGACGCTGTTGCGCACCCTCCGCATCGCCAAGTTGGGCGGTGCGGCGCACCGCGACTCGCCCAACGAGGGCAAGGGCGTGCCCAATTACCTCGCGGGCCTGACCTTCTCGCGCGATGGCACGCGGCTGCTCGTGGCGGCCAACAAACCGAACACGGACAAGGGGGCGGCGACGGGGGCGGACCTCGACGAGGAAAACGCCGTCCGCAATCTCGTCGTGATTCTTGATGTGACCAGCGGAGCGGTGGTGCGGGCGATTGACATGGACAACAGCGACTCCGCCAGCGCGCTCGCGCTCTCGCCGCTCGGCGATTACTTCTTCACCACGCAGCAGGGCAACAACGACCTCGCCATCTTCGATGCGCTCCAGGCAGAGAGTGCTGCTGGCTCGGGCGGCCGCGTGGCGCGCCGCGCGGTCGGCGGCGCGCCGCAGGGGATCGTGGTGGACGCGGTGACACGGCGAGCCTTCGTGCAGAACCTGACGAGCCGCACGGTGACGGTGCTGGAGCTGGACGAGTTCCTCCGCACGGGCGCAGTCAGTATTCCAGCCACCAACTTCACCACCGCCGCCGTCGAGCTGGTGCTGCCGCAGGTCAAACGCGGGAAGGAAATCTTTTACAACGCCAGTGACCGGCGGATGAGCGTGGAGGGTTACATCTCGTGCGCTTCCTGCCATGTGGATGGGGCGCAGGACGGGCGCGTTTGGGACTTCAGCGGACGGGGCGAGGGCCTGCGGAACACCATCACCTTGCACGGTCGCTCCGGCACCGCCCACGGGAACGTCCACTGGTCTGCGAACTTCGACGAGATTCAGGATTTCGAGCATGACGTGCGCGGCGCGTTCGGCGGCACGGGCTTCCTCACGGCGGCCCAGTTTGCGGCGGCCAACACTTCACTGGGGTTGCCCAAGGCCGGGCTGAACGCGGATCTCGACGCGCTGGCGGCTTACGTATCGAGCCTCGGCAACGAGACGCTTCCGCGCAGTCCAACTCGCGCAGCGGACGGTTCGCTCACCTCGGCGGCGCAAGCGGGCGCGGCGGTCTTCGCCGCGCAGAACTGCGCGAGCTGCCACACGGGCAGCACGATGCGGGATGGCCAGTTGCATAACGTCGGCACGCTGCGCCCGACCTCTGGACAACGGTTGGGCGGACCACTCACCGGCATCGACACACCCACGCTGCGCGGCGTGTGGAGCACTGCGCCATATTTCCACGACGGCTCGGCGGCGACGCTGGAGGATGTCTTCCGCGTGGCCGGTGGGGCTTTGTATCCCGCCGAACTGACCGTGCTGGCCGGCTCCACGCAGGTGGTGAGCAATGACGTGAACTACGTGTTGAACTACGACGAAACCGCGTTCGGCAAGGCGTTCGTCATCGTTGGCAACGGGGCCACGGTCACCTTCGCCACCGTCAACGGCGGCGCGGGTGGACTGGGGGCGATTGAAGTGCGTTACGGCACCGGCAACGGCCCGGCCCCGCTCATCATGCGGGTGAACGGCACCACCTACTCGGCCACGCTGCCGCAGGCCTTCAATGACCCGCCTGAGCGCCGGGTGAACTGGCTGACGTATCGCTTCGAGGACGTGCCGCTCCTTGCGGGGGCGAACAACACCATCGTCCTCGAGGCCGGGGCCGTTGAACTGCTCGTGGATCATATCGTCGTTTCGACGCCCGACGACTTCGTGCTCGCCGAACCGCACCGCCGCGTGCTGGCGCTGACGGCTGGGGACCGCGACAACCTGCTGGCCTACGTGCGCGAGCTAGACGGCAGCCCGCTGCCGGACCAGCAAGACGCCACCTTCATCACCGTGCCGCCCGTCAGCGCAGTCGCCATTGTGGGGGCGGACCATACGTTCCACGCCGCCGCGATCGGCACCGCGCCGCTCAGTTTCCAGTGGTTGCGCGATAACGTGCCGCTGGTCGGGGCCAACGGTTCCTCGCTCACGCTGACGGGCGTGACGAGCGCACACAACGGCAGCTACGCCGTGCAGGTCTCCGGGCCGGGCGGCAACGCCACCAGTCGGGCGGCGACGTTGCAAGTGAACGAGCCGCCGGCGCCGCACCCCGGCCTGGGATTCGCCTCCGCAACGAGTTACGGGGCCGCCAACGAGGCGGGGCAAAGCATCACCAACTACACCGTGGCCAACAGTCGCCCCGCGCTCTTCAGCACCCAGCCGGCTATCGCGGCGGATGGTCAGCTCACTTTCATCCCGGCTGCCAATGCGATTGGCACTGCCACCGTGACGGTGGTCGCGCAGGACAACGGCGGCACGGCCAACGGCGGGCTGAACCGCACGACGAACACGTTCACCATCACGGTGAACCCGGTGAATGACGCGCCGTCCTTCTCGCTCAATGCCAGCCTGCTGGGCGGCGGCCGGGCCATGCCGAATACGAGTTTGATCGTTTGGGGCAAGGACAACGTTCACCAGTCGTCGATCCCGGCGGGCTTGACCGGGGTCACCTCCATTGAGGCGGGTTGGTATCACAGCTTGGCGATCCGCAGTGACGGGAAGTTGTTTGCCTGGGGTTGGAATGACGATGGCCAGTCAACCGTCCCGGCGGGCTTGACCGGGGTGATGGCGGCGGCGGGGGGCTGGACGCACAGTCTGGCCCTATTGAGCAACGGGACGATGGTGGCGTGGGGTAAGAATGACTTTGGCCAGACGAACATCCCGGCTGGCCTGTCCGGCGTCACGGCCATCGCGGCGAGCGAAGCCTACAATCTGGCGCTCAAGAGCGACGGCACGGTCGTGGGTTGGGGCCGGAATGATTTCGGCCAGCGGAACATCCCGGCGGGCTTGAGCGGAGTGACGGCGATTTCGGCGGGTCAACGGCACGGGCTGGCGCTCAAGAGCGATGGAACGGTCGTGGCTTGGGGCGACAATTCTTGGGGCCAACGCACGGTGCCGGCCGGCTTGAGCGGCGTGATCGCCATTGATGCCGGGCGCGAGTTCAATCTGGCGCTGAAAGCCGACGGGACAGTCGTGGCGTGGGGTTACAATGGCTTTGGCCAGACGGCGGTGCCGGCAGGGTTGAGCGGGGTGACGGCCATCGCGGCGGGCGACCACTACAGCATGGTGCTCAAGCGCGATGGAACCATCCAAGCGTGGGGCGAGAATCAAAATGGTCAGGTCACCATCCCGGCGGGCCTGCGCGGGGTCATCGCGATTGGGGCGGGCGGTTTCCACAACGTGGTCTTGTATGCCACCGACGGCTCGGTCTCCGCCAACCCGCTGACCGTGCTGGAGGATTCCGGCCCTCAGACCGTGAGCCTGATGGTCACCAACATCGTTGCTGGCCCGGCGGATGAAGTCGGACAGGCCGTCAGCTTGCTCTTCACGAACGACAACCCCGCGCTCTTCAGCGCCCAGCCGAGCATCGCGGCGAATGGCACGCTCACCTTCACACCAGCGGCGAACGCCTTCGGCAACGCCGTCGTCACCGTCCGCGCGCGAGACAACGGCGGCACAGCCAACGGGGGCGTGGACACGAGCGCCCCGCAGACCTTCACCATCACGGTCTCCCCGGTGAACGAATCGCCCAGCATCAGCTTTGCCTCGAACGTGGTCGTGTCGGAAGACATCGGGGGCTTCACGGCCAGCGGCTTCGTGAGCGTGACGAGTTTCGGCCCTGGCAACGAGTCCACCGAGAGCATCGCGAACTACACGGTGAGCAACAACAACCCCGCGCTGTTCAGCGTCCCTCCCGCCATCGCGGTGAACGGCACCCTCACTTTCACCCCGGCGGCGGACGCCAGTGGCGTAGCGACGATCACCGTCATCGCCCGGGACAACGGCGGCACGGCCAATGGCGGGGTGGATGCCACGATCGGCACCTTCACCATCACGGTGACTTCCGTGAACGATGCGCCGATGTTCACCCTGTCGCGCATGCTGATCACCGTGGCTGCCAGCAGTGGGGCGACGAGCCTTCCCGTGATCGCGTCGGCCAGTGCCGGCCCAGTCTCCGAGGCGGCCCAGACACTGAGTTACGTGACCGCCAATAGCAGTTCGAACTTGTTCACCGTGCAACCGACGGTGAGCGCGGCCGGCAACCTCAGCTTCACCGTGGCGCCGGGCCAGAACGGCGCTGCCACGGTCACGATCCGCGCCCGAGACACGGGCGGCACGGCCAACGGCGGCGTGGACACGAGTGCGCCGCAGACCCTCGTCATCGCCGTGGGCGCGCAGAACGCGGCCCCCAGCTTTTCGCTCGCGGGCGGCACGGTGACGGTCGCCGAGGACGCCGGGCCGCAAACCCGGACTGGATTCCTGTCCAGCCTCAGTCCGGGTAGCGGCACGGAGACGACGCAGACCGTGACGGTAGTTGTGAGCCACACTTTCCCTGCGCTCTTCTCCGCTCCGCCGATCATCGATGGCGCCGGTGGGCTGACCTTCACCCCGGCGCCAAACGCGAGCGGCAGCTCGACCGTCACCGTGACGGCTACTGACAACGGAGTGCCGGTGGCTTCGGTGCAACAAACCTTCACCATCATGGTGACAACGGTGAACGACGCGCCGGTGGTGGTCCTGCCCTTCGCGGACTTCACGGTGAGTGAGGACGCGGCGAATGTCGTGACGAACCTGGCGACGCTCTTCAGCGATGTGGAGACGCCAGTGACGAGTCTGGTTTACGCGGTGGCGTTCAATACCAATACGGCGCTGGTGACAGCCACGATCACGAGCGGGACGAACCTGACGCTGCACTTCGCCGCCAACGCCAACGGAATGAGCCAGATCGCGGTGAGTGCGACGGATGCGGGCGGCCTGGCTGTGACCAACAGCTTCGTGGTGACGGTGCTGCCGGTGAACGACGCGCCGAGCTTTACCAAGGGAGCGGACCAGTTGGTTTATCCCGGGGACGGCCCGGTCTCGGTGGCGAACTGGGCCACGGGCCTTTCCGTCGGCCCGGCGGATGAGGTGCTGGCGGGGCAGACGTTGGCCTTCACCATGGTCAATGGGAACCACGCCCTCTTCACCGATCAGCCTGCGCTCTCGCCCTCCGGCACCTTGACCTACACGCCGGCCGTCGGCGCAGTGGGCGTCGTGACCGTGACCGTGAGCGCGCAAGACTCCGGCGGCACCAGCCCCGGCGTGGACACCAGCGCGGGGCAGACTTTCACCATTACCCTCGCCAGCGCGAAGGTCTTCGTCAGCGCCGTGCCGTCGGTGGTGGCCGGTGCGACGGTAGAGGTGCCGGTGAGCTTGGCGGCGGATGGCACGGCGAGCGCCGTGGCGTTCACGCTCACGTTTGATCCCGCCGTGCTGACCTTTGCCAGCGTGGCGGCGGACAGTGGTCTGACGCTGTTCCCCAACAGCACCGGCGCGGCCAGCGGCCAGCTTGGGCTGGTGGTTAGCCAGCCTCCGGTGGCGGCCTTCCCGGCGGGCACCAACCTCTTGCTAACCGTGACCTTCACCGCTGCCAGCGGCGCGGCAGCGGGGACCACGCCGATTGGTTTTAGCAGCGCGGTGGCGACCCGACAGGTGACGGAGGCCGACGCAGATGTGATCCCCTACGTCCTCTACACCGGTGGCAACGTGAGCATCAGCGCGCTGCCTGCTGGCATGGAAGGGGACGTGACACCACGGCCTACGGGCAACGGCAGCGTGACCGTGAGCGACGCGGTGCAGATCGGGAACTTCGTCTCCGGCCTCGCAACGATCACGAACTTCGGAGTCGGCGGTGAGTTTCAGCGGGCGGACTGCGCGCCGCTGGGCACGAAGGGCGATGGCTACATCACTGTTGCGGATTGGGTGCAAACCATGCGCTTCGCCAACGGCTTGGATACGCCGAGCACGCCGGGCGGCCCGACGATGCAAGGCGCTTCATTGCGCCCGGAGGCGCTGCTGGCGACGAGTGGTCGCACGCTGCGCGTGGTGGGTGGCAATTTGGTCGCGGGCCGGGCGAATACGGTGAGCGTGCAGCTCGATGCTCAGGGCAACGAGGCGGGCGTGCAGTTCAGTCTCGGCTTCGACCCCGGCGTGTTGACCTTCGTCAGCGCCGCTGCTGGCAGCGGCGCACCGGGAGCCACCGTGGCGGCAAACGCGCAGCGCGCCAGCGGGGGCCGTGTGGGTTTGGTGCTGGTGATGCCCGCCGGCATTAGCCTCGCCGCTGGCACGCGGGACTTGATCACGCTGACCTTCACCGTCATCGGGACGGGCAACACCGCGGTCAGCGTGCTCAATGACACCGCCGCTTCGCCGCGCGAGGTCGCCGATGTGAACGCAAACCCCGTGGGGGCGAGCTACGTGGGCGGCAGCTTCAACGTCATCCTGCCGGTAGGCTTGAAGGCCATCGGGATGGAGCGTGCGCCGGATGGTTTGCCCCGCCTAGTGATGCGCAACAGCGACGGCACTCCGGTCACGACCGCGCAGTCAGCGAAGTATGGGGTTTACGTCACCAGCAATCTCGGCGGCACCTGGACGCTCCTGCCCAACGCCTTGGTGCTGGAGGCCGGCGCGCTGAAGATCGTGGACCCGGCGGCGAGCGGCGCGGGCCTGCGGCTATACAAGCTCGTGGAGACGCCGTGACGGGTTGGCCGGGCCGGCCTGCGGGGCGGCTCGGACGCGCGGCAGCGCGTCCCTACCTTTTAGCGGCCTCGTGTGAGGTCGCGACGGGCTTCGGCGGCAATCAACTTCGTGTGCCCTCTGAAGCCCGTGTTCCCTTTTAGAGCGCCGGTCTCTGACCCGGCACCGAGTCGTTGCGGACTGTTCGCAACGGGTCGGAGCCCAGCGCACCGTTCAATACTGGTTCAGCACGTCGATCAACTGTCGCAGGGCGAGTTGTCGTGGCGGTTGAAGCCGAAGGCGAGGCGCTGGAGGTCGAGGTGTTCGGCGTCGTCGGCCTCTTCCGGCGTGGGCGTGATGATATGGAAGGGCTCACCGGCGATGATGTCGCGAGTCGCGAGGTCTTCGTTGTGGCCGCCGCCTTTGAAGGCGATGAGCTCGCGGATGCGTTGTTCGAGGGCGGGGTTGGTGGAGGGGCGCGAGCGTTTGTCCATGTCGGGAGCATAGCGGGGCCGGGGAGAAAGGCAACGCGGGGTAAGCCCGGTAAGCCGGGAAGGGACACGGCTTGAGGCTGCATCCGGTTCGAACCTTACTCCTTCCGCCAGCTTCACGCTGACTCACCGCCTGCTAGTTCGAGCTTTCCCAATCAAGCCTTCAGCCCCGTTTTGTTGGGGCCAGGTAGGCTGATGAATCACTTGGTGGCTGGCTTGATCCCGCGCAGATGCGTGTCAAACCAGTCCGCGCAGAGCTGAAAGTCGTTGACTAGGTCCGGCCAGCCGTGGGCTTTGCCGGGGCGGTTGATGAGTTGCGTGGTGACGCCGGCTGCCTTTGCTTTGGCCACGAAGAGTTCCGCTTGCTGGTAGGGGACCAGCTTGTCCGCATCGCCGTGGAGGATTAGCGTGGGCGGGAGCTTCGGGGTGATGAAGTAGGCGGGGGAAATCTCGCGACCGTATTGCTTCCGGCTGTCCTCGGTGTCGGCGCGCGCACCGAAGGCGGCCTTGTAATTCTTCAACGTGCCTACGCCCACCGCGTCTTCGCCGGCCTGGCCGTAGTTCAGGAAGTCCGTCGGCGGGAAGAAGCACGCGACCGCCTGCACGGCGCTGCTGGCGCGGTCCACGGGGTCTTTCGCGTCGGCTTTGCCTGGTCCGCCTTGCGTGCCGAGCGTGAGCGAGAGGTGCCCGCCCGCGCTCGCGCCGGAGACGCCGAACTTGTCCGGGTTCACGCCCCACTTCGCGGCGTGGGTGCGGACGTAGCGCACCGCGCGCTGAATGTCCTGCGTGATTTCCGGGATGGTGAACTTGGGCTGCGAGCCATGCACCACGGCGAACACCGTGTAGCCGCGGTCGAGGAAGGCCTTGTAGTTGCCGGCGTTGACGCTTTCCTTGGAGGAGAACCAGCCGCCGCTGACCATGTAGATGACCGCGCAGCCGTTGTTCGTCTTTGTGGGCTGGAACACATCGAGCGTCAGCGCCACGCCGAACTTGCGTCCGTAGATGACATCCTCCGTGCGCTGGAACGGGGCGTCCTGCGCGGGCAAGGAAGTAGCGACCAAGGCGAAGGCCAAACCGAGCGCGGCCAGGGGAGTGCGATAATTCATGCAGCGCAGCGTAACGACCGCAGATCGGGCGAGAAGCGGATTCTCACCAGCGCCGTAGCGGGACAGAGGGCCCAACGTCTTTGCCATTTTCAAACCATGGACCGTGCCGCAAGCTGCTGCCACACGAGCACTACGCGACTGAAAATTAACTGATCTCACACCATGCCCAACCCCTGGACCGGAAAAGGAAATCCCTACACCCGTAAAGAAGTTCGCGACCGCCTGATGAGCACCATCAAGAAGGGCGACGCCATCATCGCCGCCGGCGCGGGCACGGGCATCAGCGCGAAGTTCATCGAGAAGGGCGGGGCGGACCTGCTCATCATCTACAACTCCGGCCGGTTCCGCATGAGCGGCCACGGCTCGACCTGCGGCCTCATGTCCTATGGCGATGCCAATGCCATCGCGATGGAGATTGGCGAATACGAGGTGTTGCCCACGGTGGAGGAGATTCCCGTCATTTGCGGCGTTCATGCGACCGACCCGCGCCGCCGGATGTGGCACTGGCTCGGCAAGGTGAAGGAAATGGGCTTCAGCGGCGTGAACAACTTCCCCACCCACACCATCGTGGATGGCCACTTCCGCGGCGTGCTCGAAGAGACGGGCATGGGCGTGCAGAAGGAGTTCGAGATGATTGCCCTCGCGCGGAAGATGGACTTGTTCAGCATCGTGTATGTCGCCACGCCTGAGGAAGCCGTCGAGATGGCGAAGGCGGGCGCGGATGCCATCATCGCGCACGTCGGCACGACGGTCGGTGGGAGCATCGGCGTGACGAAGGCGGTCGTGACGTGGGACTTCACCTTGAAGCGCACGCAGGAAATCATTGATGCCGCGAGCCGCGTGCGGAAGGACATCTTCTTCCTCTGCCACGGTGGCCCCATCAACACGCCCGAGGACGCGAACCGCGTCATGCAAGGCACCGACGCCGTCGGCTTCGTCGGCGCGAGCAGCCTGGAGCGCATGGGCGTGGAGGCATCGCTGACGAACCTCACGCGCGACTTCAAGAAGCTGAAGGCCCCGGCGGCGAAGAAGTTTGGGAAGAAGCGCTAGCCCACCACGCGCAGCCAAGTTCGACCACACCAGCACCCAACCTTTTATGAAACTGCACCTCCTCCTCCCGCTCCTCGCCACGTGGCTCGCCGTCACCGCATCCGCCGCCGAGCCGCTGCGCGTGTTCATCCGTGGCGGGCAGTCCAATCGTGGCCAGGAAGTCCACGCGCACCCGCGCTTCCTCGGCGAGTGGACGACGCTGCTCACCGAGCGCGGGATGAAGGTGGACGGTGGCCTTGAGCTGCCGACACCCGAGCAGCTCGCCAAGACCGACGTGCTCGTGATGTTCGCGCAGGACGGTGGGGCGTTTCCGAAGGGCCCGCTGCGCGATGGCTTCGAGGCATTCCTCAAGCGCGGCGGCGGCGTGGTCGTGCTGCACACGGCGGCGGTGCCCACGCGCAACATCGAGGACGGCTCGGACTACTGGAAGTCTGTCATCGGCGGCTCGTGGGTGCATGGGAAGACCCGATGGCTGGAGGGCAAAATGTCCTTCTACTACGTCAACCGCACGCATCCCATCTCGCAGGGCACGGCGAACTTCGACCTCGACGACGAGATTTACTACGACCTCGACATGGACCCGCGCGCGACCGTGCTTGGCGCGGCTTACACGCCACACATGGCGGAGAACCGCCGCAACCAGAAGAACGGCCAGCCCGCCGCCGGCAAAATCAGCGTGTATGACATCCAGCCGCAGATGTGGACGTTTGAGAATCAACGCGACGGCGGCCAGCCGTATCGTGCGTTCACCAGTTTGCTCGGGCACAAGATGGCGACTTTCAGTCACCTCGCGTATCGGGCGGTGTTGCTGCGCGGCATCGCCTGGACCGGCAAGCGCGCGAACCTCGACGAGTTCGCGAAGCCGAACGAAGTCGCCGCGCTGCGCTATCCCGAGGGCGGCACGCCGAGGCCGGAGCAAATCCCGTCCACGCTCGACATCCACCCGGAGTTCAAGCTCTCGCTCGTCGCCGCCGAGCCGCTCATCAACAAGGCGATGAACATTGATTGGGACGCGCAAGGCCGGCTGTGGGTCGCCGAGACGCCCGAGTATCCCGATGGTCGTTACGCGCCCGCGCCGAGCGATTACGTGCAGCGCTGGCAGCCCGAGGCGAAGATTGGCGCGGACAACCGCTACGAGCGCCCAGCCTACGACCGCATTTCCATCCTGACCGACACCGACGGCGACGGCGTGATGGACAAGAAGCAAGTATTCTACGAGGGCCTCGAACTCGTCACGAGCTTTGTCTTCCACAAGGACGGCGTCATCGCCGCCGCCGCGCCGGACGTGTGGCTCCTGCGCGACACCAACGGCGACGGCAAGGCTGACAAGGTCGAGAAGCTCTACACCAACCTCGGCAACCGCGACACGCACGCGGTGCTCAACAACCTGCGCTGGGGTTACGACGGCTGGATTTACGGCACGCACGGCTACAGCGGCACGAGCAGTGTGAAGAGCGGCGACGGCACGAAAGACTTCGGCGGCGTCGGCTCCGGCGTGGTGCGCTTCAAGCCGGACGGTTCGGCGTTCGAGCAGTATTCCTCGAAGGGCGGAAACACCTGGGGCCTGCAAATCAGTTGGGACAACGAAGTCTTTTGGACGCAGCCCACCAGCGGCGACCTGCTCATGCACACGGTCATGGCCGAGAGCCAGCTTGCGAAGGCCGGCGTCAAGGGCACGCCCAGCTTTCGCGTCGTGCGCAAAAGCCCGAAGAGCTACTCGCTCATCCCCTACGACTCGCTGCCGTATGTGCAGATTGACTGGGTGGGCAGCTTCACGGCGGCGGCGGGCACGGTCATCTACGACGGCGGCGCGTGGCCCGCGAAGTGGAACTACAGCTACTTCACCACCGAGCCGACCATCAACCTGCTGCACCACGAGTTCGTGAAGGCGGACGGCGTGAGCTTCGCGGGTGAGAAGGAGGCGTCGCGCGAGGAGTTGGAATTCATCGCCAGCAAGAACCTGTGGTTCCGCCCCATCGAAGTCCGCACCGGCCCGGACGGCGCGATGTATGTCGTGGACTTCTGCAACCAAGCCATCATCCACAACGACACGCGCGGCCCCAAGCACGGCCCCCGCAACGCCGCCATCCGCCCCGACCGCGACCACTACTACGGCCGCATCTGGCGCGTGGACCACAAGGATGCGAAAAGACTGACGTTGCCGAATCTGGCGAAAGCCACTCACGGAGACCTTATCAAGGCACTAGAGCATCCGAATAGCCACGTCCGCATGACTGCCCACCGGCTGTATGTGGAGAAGCGACAGGATGAAGGTTCTCTTACCCAACCACCCGTGGAGGACGCAATCGCATGGGACAAACTCCTAGAGAATGAGAACGCTCCCGACTACGCCCGCATCCACGCCATGTGGGTGGATGAGAACCTCTCCAAATTTCGTTCAGGCACCATTGGCCTTCTCCGAAGCAAATCCGAAAGCGTTAGGAAGAACGCTGCGAGGATAGCCGGGACGAGCTACGCCAACTTCGTCGCGGCGACTACTAGGCCCAGCGGGTCAATGGGATCCCTCGCAACCGACCCTAAGTGGGTCAAAACCATCGGCGACATGCGAGATGGACTGGTCAAACTGGTTGGTGACTCCTCTCCGCGTGTCCGCCTCGAAGCGCTTGTGTCGCTCGCAAACTTCACAATGGACTCGCAGGCGGCCGCCGCGCTCGTCGCCGCGTATCCCTCGCTCGATGACAACTGGTCCAAGGCCGCGTTCATGGTCATCGCGAGCAACGCTCCCGAGCTGTTCCTCGACGCCACGTTCAGCAGCGGCGGCCTCGCGCAGTTGACTCCGCTCGTCACCGCGCTCACGGACCGGCTCGGTGCGGGCAGCCCTGACGGCGCGGCCAAGCTCGTCATCTCGCTCGCCGCGCGCCCTGCGTCCGCTGACGGACTCAAGGTCTCCATGCTGAATGCGCTCAGCACCGCGTCGAAGGGCAACCCCGCCGCCAGCGCGCCGCTCTCTGCCGCGCTGAAGTCGCTGCTCACCTCGCCGAACACCCGCGTCGCCGCCGCCGCGCTGCCGCTGGCGGTGCGTTGGGATGCGAACGCGCTCGCGAGCGAAGTGAAGTCCGTCAGCGCAGCACTCATCGCCAAGCTCGCCGACAAGGCGCAGCCCGACGACACGCGCACGGAAATCGCCACTACGCTCCTCACCATCCGCAGTGCCGTGCCCGCCGCGCAGGCCGCTGTGTTCAACGCCCTCGCCTCCGGTGCGAGCGCCGCGCTGCAGACGCGCGTCGTCGAAGCCATCGGCGAGCAGACCGACACTTCACTCGCCACGGACTTGACCAAGGTGTTGCCGAAACTTTCCGGCGAGGCGCAGTCCGCCGCGCTCAACCAGCTTCTCAAGCGCACCACATGGGCCACCGCCTTGCTCACCGCGCTGGAGACCGACGTGATTCCGCCCACCGTCCTCGGCCCGGCGAACATCCACCGCCTCCGCGTGCATCCCGACGCCGCCGTCTCGAAGCGCGCGAATGACTTGATGGACAAGTTGCGCGGGCCGGAAGCGAAGGAGAAGGCCGCGCTGCTCGCGAAGTTCATGCCCGAGGTGCAGAAGCCCGGCAACGCCGCGAAGGGCAAGGAGCTGTTCACGATGAACTGCGCCACCTGCCACCTGCTCGGCTCGCTCGGCAACAACGTCGGCCCCAACCTCACTGGCATGGGCGCGCATGGCCCGGCGGAATTGCTCGGTCAGATTCTCGACCCGAACAAGGAGGTGGACATCGCCTATGTCGCCATCAGCATCGAGACGAAGGACGGCGAGCTGACCGACGGCATCGTGGTGCGCGAGAACCAGGCCGTGGTCGTCCTCAAGAACGCCGCGGGCGAAAAGGAAGTTAAGAAGACCGACATCAAGTCCCGCCGCAACACCGGCCGCTCGCTCATGCCCGAGGGCTTCGAGGCTCTCGGTGCGGAGGGCTTGCGCGACGTGCTAGCCTTCATCGTCGGCTCCGAGACGCGGTTCCGGTTCATTGACTTGAACAGCGCTTTCACCGCCAGCACGCGCGACGGCCTCTACGCCGGCCCACTGCCGCACGAGGGTTCCCTGCCGTTGACGAAGTCTGGCGCGGTGAACGCCTACGGAGTGCCGTTCAACATCGTGGATCCCGCCAAGCAGCCGAAAAACATCATGGTGCTCAAAGGCGGCCCGCCGAACAGCTACGCGCAACGCACCTTCCCGAAGACCGTCGAGGCCAAGGTCGGGTTCGCCGCCAAGCAACTGCACATTCTCGGCAACGTCGGCGGCTGGGCCTTCCCGTATGGGCAAGCCGCCGAGCCTTCGCTGAAAGTCACCGCTCACTACGCGGGTGGGAAGACCGAGGAACTCACCTTCAAGAACGGCGAGGACATCGCCGACTACATCCGCGAGGTGGATGTGCCCAACTCCAAGCTCGTGCGCGGCGTCGTGGGCAATAACGCGCAAGTCCGCCTCGCCAGCCGCAAACTCACTGGCGAGGGCGTCATCGAGAAACTCACCTTCACCAGCGCGGGGAACATCGTCGCGCCCACCACCCTCGCCATCACCGCCGACCTCAGCGCCGACGCCGTCCTCGCCGCGAACGCCGCGCCGGCAGCGCCCGCCGACAAGGGCAAGAGGAGCGATGTATTTATTCGGATAGCGCCCCCATATTCCACGGAGGCCACCACGGCCAAGAAGGTCGCTCCCGCAGCGCCGCCCGCCCCGCCGCAGCGCGCCGCGAAAATCGAGTGGGGCTCCGGCACCAAAGTCCTGCTCCTCGGCGGGGGCAGCTCGCACGACTTCCAGCGCTTCTTCAACCTCGCCGATGTGGCGCTGCTCAAGGCCACCGGCAAGTTCTCCGTGAACTACACCGAAAGCCCGCTCGACTTCGTGGACCACGTGAAGACCGTGGACGTCCTCGTCCTCAGCGTGAACACCCCCGCCTTCACCACGCCCGACGCGCGCAAGGCGCTCTTCGACCACGTCGCCGCCGGCAAAGGCGTCGTCCTCCTGCACGCCGGCGTCTGGTATAACTACCGCGACTGGCCGGAATACAACCGCGAGCTGGCCGGCGGCGGCTCGCGCGGCCACGACCGCCTGGGTGAATACGAGGTGAAGGCCACCAACCCCGCGCACCCCATCATGAAAGGCGTTCCCCCGAGCTTCCGCATCACCGACGAACTCTATTACTATCAGCCCGACGCGACCGGCACGCCCATCGAAGTCCTCGCCACTGCGACCTCCACGCAGAAGCCTGGCGACTACCCGCAAGTCTTCGTGGTGAAGCACGCCAAAGCCCGCATCGCCGGCCTCACCCTCGGCCACGACGCCCGCGCCCACGACCTGCCGGAGTTCAAGACCCTGCTGGTGAACTGCATCGAGTGGGTGAAGAAGTAGTGGGTGGTAGGTCGCGCTAGCTCCAGCGCGCCGCTCGGTGGCATAACGCCGCCCAACCGGCGCGGCGAGGTCACTGTGCCCTTCCACACCCGCCGAACCAGCCTCCGCACTCAACGAACTGGGATTCACATCCGACGAACGGCCATCTACATCTGACGAACGGGCATCTACATCCGGCTTATTGCCATTTACAACGGACGTTTGGCCACCTACAGCCAACTTTTTGACCTGCGCGGCTCGCGAGTTGGCTGCTACCGACGACAAATCACCTCGAACAGCCGACGAATGGGCTGAGACCATCGCTGGACAGCCATCAACTGGTTGCAAATGGCCAGACGCAGTAGGCTTAAAACCGTCGGAATCGGGCAGACTGGTGTGGAGCCCCAGCTGCTGGCGGTAGGATGAAGGTGGCACTGGACGCTTACGCCGGAACGATGCAGTTGGTTGGAACCGCAAAGACACCAAGGACGCAAAGCACAGGCGCAGAAGCGGGGTTGCTCAACCAAGCCAGCCGCCCGTTTGGAGCAGCTTCCCGGTCTTCGCCACCTCCCTGAATCTCTTGTCTGGCCTGCGTGTTCTTTGTGCCTTTGTGGTTTCAAAGGAGTTGTTCCAGCTCAGGTTTTCGACCACATGGTCCCGGTTAAGCCCCGTGCGTCCTTTGCGGGGGGCACCACGAAGGCGCTGCCTTGACGCAAACGTCACCCCGGTGCCGCTGGCTCGTGACACGGCATCACCAGAGTGACCGGGTGTTGCGGACGGAGTAGGTGGCCAAGTTAGTTAAGTTGACCCCTTGAGAGTGTTGCGTGTTTGGCGGTGGCTGCCGCTCCGTCCGCTTGTTTTCCGACCCAGGTGGTCCCAGCTCCGTAGGCTACTCCGGCTTGAGGCAGTAGCCCGTGTTGCGCACGGTGCGAATCCAGGGGCGCAGCTGGCCCAGCTTTGTCCGCAGGCGGCGGACGTGGGTGTCCACTGTGCGGTCGGTGGCGAGGGAGACGTTGGGCCAGACTTGGCGGAGGAGCGCGGCGCGTGTCTGCACGTGGCCTTGGTGATCGAGCAAGGTGGTGAGGAGTTTGAATTCGGTCGGGGACAAGCGGAGCTGCCGGCCAGCCACGCTGACTTCATGCGCGGACAAGTCCACGACCAGTTCGCCAATGTGAAGCTGCGCGGGCGGCTCCGTGGCGGGGCGCGTGCGGGTAATCATGTTGCGCACGCGCAGGGACAGTTCGCGCGGGTCGCAGGGGAGCGGGAGGAATTCGTCCGCGCCGAGTTCGAGGGCCAGTAGGCGGTCGGTCGGGTGGTTGCGTTGGCTGAGAATGAAGACGGGCATGCGCGCGGTGGCGGGGTCGCGGCGGAGTTCTTTGCAGACTTCGAGACCATCGAGGCCGGACAGGTGCAGGTCTAGCAGCGCGAGGTCCGGTTGGCGTGTGCGCGCGAGTCGTAGCGCGGCGGGGCCGTCCCCGGCGGATAGGACCCGGCAAGAGGCGGTGGCGAGGCTGGCGTCTGCCCGCGCGCGCTCGGCGGGGTCGGTGCTGGCAAAAAGAACTTGGGCGTGAAGCGCTGGCATAAGTAGGTGGCAATTATGCGGCGGGCGCGTGGCGGTGGTGTGGCGAGGGGGTTAAGAACCGGTGACACAGGTGGCGTGGGACTTTGCGCGAATGTGACCGGAGGGACGTGGGTTTGTGACGGGGCAAGGCCAGCTTAACTCCGCCTCGCCGTGTGGCGAGGCACGGGTTCCGGCGACTTTTCCCGCGTTTCCTTCGCCGGAACCCGGTTTCAATTTTTGACGGCGGCGCTTGGTCGGGGCTGGCTTCACGGAATCGTAACGCCGCCGCCACGGGCTCCCCATCTCGCGGTGTTCAACTCGGTGCGAAAGGCAAGCCGCTCATGCTAACCACCACTGCCATCGTCTCCCAACGGGAAGCCAGCTTGGCCGCGCCGGTGGCCGCGCGCTGTGGCCGGTTGCCGCTGACCGTGGGCGATATCTTGTCCGCGCCGATGCCGCACAAGTTCGGGCGACCGTTGGCGCGCGGGGTGATTCGGGGCCTGCTGCTGGCCTTAGGCAGCCGCATCGTGAGCGTGCGTGGGTTGGAGCGCATCGCGGTGGAGCACGACCCATTCGTCCTCGCGCTGAACCACAGCACGAAGTTGGAAGCGCTCTTTCTCCCCGCCTTCCTCCTGCACCAGCGCGCGGGAAAGCCGCTGCATTTCATCGCGGACTGGAACCTCAAGCTCGTCCCCGGCATCGCCTGCATCTATCGCGCGGGCGATGTCATCACGCTGGACCGCAAGCCCGCCCGCCCGCGCTTTCTGAATGTGTTGCGCCCGTGGCTCACGGACCGCGTGCCCGCCTTCACTCGCGCGGAGGAACGGCTCGCCGCCGGCGCGTCGGTCGGCATCTTTCCGGAAGGCACGACTAACCGCGACCCGCACCGGCTGCTGCGCGGCTTCAACGGGGCGGCCCGGCTCTCTTTGCAAACCGGTGTGCCCGTCATCCCTGCGGGCGTGCGTTTCCCGGAGCACACGCACGCCGCGCGCATCCCGGAACTTGCGCCGATGGAAATTGAGTTTGGCCCGCCGCTGGTGCCGCCTGCCGAGCGTGACCTGACCGCTGCCGCCACCCGTGCGTGGCATGCGCGGGTGATGAGTGAGATTGCCCGTCTGTCTGGAAAAACCTGGTCCAACGAAAGGAAAACCCATGATTAGCTTCAGTCGAATCACCGTGATTCCCGTCATCTCCGAGTGCGAACGCCAAGAGGCGCTCCAAGTTCTCCGTGCCACCTACGAGCGCGAGAAGCGCTGGGTGGCGGATGGGAACAAAGTATTCTCCCCCGACGACCTCGACCGCTTCGACGTGGCGTGGTTCCTCGCGCGGCGCAACCGCGAGCCGGTCGGCGTGTTGCGCGTGCTGTTCAATCCACCGCTGGAAGTCTATGCGCAATACGGCTTCCAGCCCGTGGCTGGCTCCCGCTTCGACGTGGCGGAGTTTGTGAAACGCAGCCGCGTCGCGGAGATTGGCCGCTTCGCCGTGCTGCCGGAGCACCGGGGAAACCACTACATCGCGGCGTCGCTCATGCGCGCGGCTGTGCGGGACACGCTGGAGCGCGGCTACACGCACTACGTCACGGACATCTTCGAGGGCGAGAAGCACAGCCCGTATCTCTTCCACACCCGCGTGATGGGCTTCGAGCCGGTGGCGACGCATGAGGTTGGTGAGCTGAACTGCCCGAACCGCCGCATCACGATGGTGCTGGATTTGCAGGCCGCGTATCAGCGTCTGCGGCGCAGCGGCGGCTGGCTGTTCCGTTATCTCACGGAAGACTGGAGCGAGGGGTTGCACCGGCGGCTGGCCGGGGAGGAAACGATTTTGCGCGAGGACACCTCGGTGCCGCACTTCGCCGAAGCAGTGCTGGCCTAACCACTTTGACCATGCCTGAAATCCTCCTCGACCATGGCTGGCTGAACACTTTGAACTCCGACCGACCAACCTTGCCGTGCTTTAGTGAGCAGGCCATCGCCCAATGGGAATGTGATCACACCTCGTTTGTGACGCGCACCTTCTGGCACGCCTTGCCGCGCTGGGTGCTGCCGCTGGCGGGGCTGGTTTGGCTGGTGCGCCGTGAGTTCTTTGCGCGAGACTTGGAGTTGATCCGCGAGTTGGGTCACACGCGGGATGCGCAGGCGTATTACTTCCTCATCGAGCGGTTTCGCGATGAGACGCTCCGGCACGGTGGCTGGGTCCGCCGGCGGCTGCGGCTCCGGGTGTCCGGGACGCGGCTGCGCCACCTGCGGTGGGCGTTGCGCTGAACGGGGCTGGCGCGAGGGCGGCGGCCGCCGAGTCCGTTGGGATGATCTGCTCCGTCAACGACGCCTTGAAGGGGAAGGGCCGCAGCAGCGACAACTCGCGCGTCTTTGGCGTCGGAAACTACACGCCGAACACCTCGTCTCCGTCTCATAGCCCCACTCGCGAAATAGCCGCGCGACGAACTCCGCGTTCTCCGTTGCTTTTGGCGACCCGAGATGATGCGGACGCGCGGTCATCTCGCGCATCCATGTCTTGAGATTCTCAGCCGTTAGCGCCTGGTCGTGGCGGGCTTCGAGTGCGAGCTGCTTTGCGCCTTGTGCGGCAGGGAAACCGAGCGGCGCATCGGCAGCGCACAGCGCGAACGCGGTGAGGAGCAGTGCCAGGAACGGCGGCCAACGGGGAGTCTGGATGTCGCGAAGCAACCGGACTCGGCACCGGCTGTCAACGCGGCAAACGCAATCGCATCGGGCTTGGATCACACGTCTGCTGACTGGGTAAAGCCTGGTCCACCGCCCGCCACGTAGCCACGGCTGACGCCACTCGTCTCCGGGCTGACCCAGAAGGCGAAGAGCTTTCCGCGTCGCAGGGTGAAGCGGAACTTCACCGGCTTGCCCGCAATGGCCTTGAGGTCGTCTGCGCCCTGCCAGCGGACGGCGAGCTTGGTCGTGTCGCCCTTGAGCGGGGCGCAGTTGGCGGACGTGAATGGAGCCACGACTTCGCCGCGTTCATCCAGAATCTCCACGCGCAGTTCGCCTGAGGGGGCCGCGAGGTTCACGAAGAGATGCTTGCCGGTGAAGCGCACGGGGCGCGTGGTGAGCGTGCCTTCGGTCTCGGTGTCGAGCGAGGCGAAGCCGTCGCGGCGCAACGTGGCCAGCCCCGTGCAGCCGTCGCCGTCCGGAAACTCCGCCGGCCCGCCGCGCCGCCCGCTCGCGTAGAAGTAGAGCTGGTCGCCGACCACGAGACAGCCCGCGCCAGCGGACTGGACGTTGCCCCAGTTCCAGTCGCCCTTGCGCTCGGACAGGCCGAGGAAGGGCCGGCGATCCGGGCGCACGAAGTTAAACCCATCGCGGCTGTAGCCGAGGCAGACATCGTTCAGCTCGGGCCGGCCCGTCGCCGCGTCCGCCTTGCCGCGCCACAGCGTGTAGAGGCCGAGGAGGACGCTCTCGTAGGCGGCGCAGTCAATGTTCGTAAGCTGCGGGACGAGCTTCGTGTCGGCGCGCGCGGGATCGAGCGAGTCCGCGCCAACCCACCAACTGCGTTCCTCCGGGTTCTTCGCGGCGTCCTCGACGCCGTTCTTGCACTCGTAGTAGCGGCGGCAGCGGCCGATGGCGGTGGAGGAGTCCTTGCGCAGGCCGAAGACCCAGACGCGGCGGAAGGGATTGTAGAAGACGGTGCTGCGCGGATAGATGCCGTTGCTCTTGCCCACGACCGGCCCCCAGTGGACGCCATCCGCCGAGAGGTGGATTTCAAACGACCATTCGCCACGGCCGTTGACCTCCTCGCGGTGGGCGCGGAAGAGTTTGTAGCGGCGCTGCGGGTCCGGCTCGTCGAGGTCGAGCCAGACGTTGGCAGAATCGCGGTCGCCGGTGTGGACGATGCTCGTGCCCGGCACGACGCCCCAGTTGCGCTTCTGCCATTTCACCCCGTCCTCGGACACGGCCAGCGCGGTCGCGCGCCGGTAGCCGGCCATATACCAAAGTTTGAAGAGCCGGTCGCGCGGGTCCCACCACACGCCGTCGCTGAATGCGGCGGCCATAGGCGATGGACCGAGTTTCTCCCACGGCTGGTCGGGCTGGAGGACGGGATTCGCCGGGTGCCACACGGGCAGGTGAAACGCACGCTGCAACGAGGTCTGTTCGACGAGGAAGTCATCCACGAAAAGCTGCCGGCCTACATCAATGGGAATGACCGCCGGCGGCGTGGCGAGGTGCGGCGGCAACGGCGCGGGTTTCGGCGTGGGCGTGGACGGCTGCGGCGGCCACGGGGTGGGGAGGCGAATGCCGTTGTATAGAACCTGGCCTTCGGCACCAGTGGCCCCGGCGGCTCCGAAGAGCGATGCGCCTGCACCCGCCGCGCCCAGACCGGCGGATACGAGCTGCACAAACTGCCGGCGATTCGACATGCCAAGGAGATGAGCGGAGATCATGTGAAGAGGGTAGCGGAAGCGCGCCGAACTGGCGAGCTGTTCATCTGCGCTTGGCTCCTGATTTGCGCCGTGCCGGCTTCGGAATCGGAACCGGATTCGTCCCTTTACTCACGGAATGGCGTGCGGTCAATCCGCCCAGTCAATCATGCGCACCAGCTCAGCTGCTTCCCGTCGCACCGGCTTCACTCTCATCGAATTGCTCGTCGTCATTGCCATCATCGCGATCCTGACCGGGATGCTTCTGCCGGCGCTGGCCAAGGCGAAGGCCAAGGCCGGGCAGGCGTCCTGCATCAGCGGCGTGAAGCAGTTGGGGCTGGCCTTCACGCTCTACACGCAGGAATACGACGATTGCTTTCCGGCGGGTTCTTCGTAGGCCGCGCTGGGCAATCAGCCGGAGGACTGGATTCATTATCAAGGCAATCCGAACACGATCGGTTCGCCGGTGCTGCCGCTGGCGGGTCTGGTTTGGCTGGTGCGCCGTGAGTTCTTTGCGCGGGACTTGGAGTTGATCCGCGAGTTGGGCCACACGCGGGATGCGCAGGCGTATTACTTCCTCATCGAGCGGTTTCGGGATGAGACGCTCCGGCACGGTGGCTGGGCCCGCCGGCGGCTGCGGCTCCGGGTGTCCGGGACGCGGCTGCGCCACCTGCGGTGGGCGTTGCGCTGAACGGGGCTGGCGCGAGGGCGAGGACGGCGCAGTGAAGGTCGCGGGCGAGGGTTTTCCGGTCCGAGTTCCGGAGCGGCTCGCCGAAGCGGACTACCGCGCGGATGCGGCGCTTGCGCAGCAGATTCAGGAAGTGTGGCAGGAACGTCATGTCGCGCCAGTAGGCGATTTCGTTTTCGACCGACCCATCCTCGATCTCGTAGCGGATGAACGCGGGGGTTACGGCCCAGCCGTGTCGCGCGGCGGGTGCGAGCAGTGAGCTGTGAAACGGCAGCACGCGGTCGCCGCCGGTGCTGGTGCCCTCGGGGAACAGTGTGAGCACGACGCCTTCGGCAATGACCGACTCGATCGCCGGAGCGAGGTCGGCCACATCCGCGCGCCGTTCGCGGTTCACGAAAAGCATCCCTCCGGCATGGGCAATTTGCCCGAGCAACGGCCAGTGGCGCACCTCGGCTTTCGAGAGGAACACCATCTCCGTCGCCGCCGTGAGCGCGAGCATGTCGAGGTAGCTGACGTGGTTGCAGACCAGCATCCCGCCGTCCGGGGCACGCCCATGCACTTCGACCGTGACCCCGAGGCACCCACGCACGCGTGGGCTCCAGTAGTGCGACCAGCGGGCGCAACGCGTGGTGCGTGGCAGGCGGCGCTCTGTCCGTGCGTGCCACGCCGCGCGCAACAGCGCGCAGCTGACGACGCACAGGAACGCGACCAAGCGCCCGGCCGAGCGGAGGAGGGAGAGCAGGTAATTCATGGTTCAGCCCAGTGCGCCCGGCGGGAGTTGCTCCAAATCCAGGACGGTGAGGAAATCAATCGTGCGGAACTCGCGGTCCAGCGCGGGCGGGCCGCAGATTTTGGCTCCGAGCGAGAAGTAACCGGTGAGTAGCCGCGGCAGCCGGACGGGAGCCGACGCGATTTGGTCCATCGGACAATGGTAGCTCGGCACGGCCATGGTGCGCCACGGTTCCGGTGCGAGGTGCGTGCGGATGAGTTGCGAGTAGGCCGCCGCGCCCACCGCCGGATCCACCGTCGGCAGCGAGCTGCACCCGACGAGGTAGCGGCCGCCGCGCTCGCCAGCGTAGTGGGCGATGCCCCGCCAGAGCAACGCGAGCACGGCGATGTTCCGATGCTGGCTGTGAACGCACGCCCGGCCCAGCTCGACAATCTCCGCATGCATCGGCGCGAGCGGCGCGAAGTCGAATTCCCCGGCGCTGTAGAAACCCTTGTTCACCGCTGCCATCACTCCGGTTTGCAAGCGATAGGTCCCGACGATGTCGCCGCTCGTGCGGTCCTCGACGACGAGGTGGTCGCAGACTTCATCGAACGGGTCGGTGTCGCGGCAGGTGGCGTAGCTGGCTTCGAGGCCTTCGTTCAACTCCACGTTGAACACGAGGAAGCGCAGCGTCTGCGCCGCGAGCAAGTCCGCGCGGTCACGCGCAAGGCGGACGGCGTAGCGGTCGGCAAGTCCGCTGCGAGCGAGCACGCGGGAGCCGAGGGTGGTGGGTTTGGGTGGGGCAATGGTCGCAGTCATGGGCGGGAGGTTGCGGGGGCGAGACTGCGCGGCGTGAATCGGAAGATTTGCGCCCAAACATCCACTGCCGTGATGGCAGGGGTGGAAACGGCCAACAGTCTCAACCCCTATCATGTAGCTGACAGGATTCGGGGTTGGACAGATGACAATTGTGAAATCGCGGCGACGGGTTGGTGAAGGCGAGGCTGTGCTGCCCGGCTGACCAGGAACGGCGAATATTCTATGAGGAAGTTTCTGGACTACAAACTCCGTGCCGCCGCCGGTGAAGATGGCGTTCTGAAAATGCGCATTCTCTGTCCGCTCCGCCCCTTTCGCGGAGTCGCAGCGTTGCCTCCCCCCGAAAGGGGACCGTGCCCCGCCAAACCGAGCCCGAGCGCTTGAACTCTGCCTTGCAACTCCTCACCGCTTGGCTTGTCGAGATCAGCGCGCAAGGGGAGGCTGGGAGAATCTACTTCGGCATGGAACCAGTGACCCAACCCGCAACCTGATGCGCGAGGCTGCTACCGAAAGGAGTTTGCGCGGTGGGTGTGCTTGCGGTTTCAATCTCAATGAACATAATCCACCAGCTTCGCGCCGATTCGTTCTGCGCGGGACAATGGGATTGAGTTTTGTAAACATTGTTGGGTTGGTTGCACACGCGCTAGCGTTCCAGGCCCCTGTAACTTAAATGGATAAAGTTGTGGTTTCCTAAACCGCCTATCCCGGTTCAATTCCGGGCGGGGGCACCACTCTGGTGCCAAAGCGAGCGGGTGACAGAAAGGGGTGGCAGGTTACTCCTGCAAGTGCCGCAGAAAGCGCCCGAGCGGCTGCGCATGAGCGTTCTGAAGCGCAGGCTATTGCGGAGGGAGCCGTAGTTTCCTAAACGGCTGATCACGGTTCGATTCTGTGCTGGGGCACCCCGCTGGTGCCCGCCGCGCGCGTCACTTCCGCAAAGCCGCCTCGATCGCCGCCTTCATCCGCGCCTCGCTGCTAGGTGCGACCCAGCACCAGTCGCCGAGGTTGGAATCCTTTTCCTCCCACGCGCGCTCGACGGGGATGTAGCCCGGCGCGCTTTCGCCGTAGCCCGCGACCATGACGAAGGAATCCCGGCGGACCGCTTGGGCGTGGAGCTGATACTCGACGTATGCCTCGGCGGGCAGCAGGAGGAACTGGGCCGGGCCGAAGTCCACGGCGGGCACGTCAATCGGCTGACCTGCCGCCGCGCGCTTGCGCCACGAGAGATTCATCGCGGCCAAGCATTGCGCGAAGGGTTTTTGGTCCGCCGCCAGCAGCTTCTCTGAGCCTGTGATCGTGAAGCTCTCCGGTTCATTGCGCGGCTCCAGCGTCAGCGGCACGGAGCGGAACGCCAGCTTCTCCAGCGGCACTTTCTTCGTGTCGCGCCACGCCTCGGCCATCGCTTGGTAAATCCGGCCCGCCAGCACAGCGCGGTTTTCCCGCATGCCCGGATTGTATTTGCCTGCGGTGACATTCCCGCTGCAACCGGAGAAATAAACCTGCGCCACGTTCGGCAAGTCCTCCTGCCGCCGCCGCCGCGCTAGGCCGGGGAAGTCCGCCGAGATTTCGCCGCCGCCGTAGTAGCTCATGGGGTGGACGGCGTAGTTGCTGAGAGCGGCGAGCGGGGTGTTGCCGTTCCAGAAACTCAACGTCTTGAGCATCGGATCGATGTCCCCGTCGTCGGCCTGAGCCGCGAGGACGTTGCTGTTCCGGCTCATGCGCCCGTAGGAAACCTTGCCGTCGGGCAGCACGTAGCGGCGATTGGAAGCGACCTTCTCCACGCGCGCCTGCCCGAGGCCAAGCTGGGTGACGCGCGCGGCGGACTTGAGGCTGTCGCGGAGCGCTTGGGCGACGCGTTGGACGGCTTCCTCGTGGAACTTCACGTCGCACACGGTGCCCGCGCACTTGTGCTCCTGCAGGATGCGCTCCGCCTCCAAGTCCGCGACGGGGGCGTCGTGGACGTGCGTGCTGGAGACGAGCACGCGTTGCCGCTCGGTGCCAGCGGCTTCGGCGAGCACGTCGCGCCAGCGGTCAAAAGCGGCGTTGCGGATTTCGCACCAGTCCACCGAGACGAGCACGACGGGTTTGTCGCCACCGAGGAGCACGACGCCCTTGGCGAACAGTGGGTCGGCGACAGACTTGGAAAGCCACGCGCCGCCCATCATCCCGTGGCCCAGTGGCACGGTCACGTCGGCGGAAAACGCTGCGAGGCAGAACTCCCCGGTCACCGGTGCGGGCGCGGTGACCGCCCGCAACGCCGTCAGTGCGCCGACCGATGCGAGTGAGCGGGCGAGAAAATTTCTTCGGGAGGCGGGCAGTAAGAGTGGATTCACGGCGCATCCGACGCACCTGGCGCACAGAGCCTTCGGCCAAGTGCGCGGTTGAGTCACAGCGCGGCGCGGGGGTAGCATCTCGTGCCATGAGCAAACCCGCCTGTCCGATGTGCGAGATGACCGAGGTGCTGGAACATGCCGCCCGCTACGAATGCGTCACCTGCGGTCACGAGTGGGAGCGCCCCGCCGAGCCGGAAGCGCCCGCCGCCGCGCGTGTCGTCAAGGATGCCCACGGCAACGTGCTTGTGGACGGCGACTGCGTGATCTTGATCAAGGACCTGCCCTTGAAAGGTTCCTCGCAGGTGCTCAAAGGCGGCACGAAGTCCAAGCCCATCCGCTTGGTGGACGGCGACCACGAGATCTCCTGCAAGCTCGACGGCACGGCGATCGGCCTGAAAGCCTGCTTCGTGAAGAAGGCCTGACCGCTTACGGCCGTTGCCGGAGCTTCACCGCGGCGGCGCGCTTCTTCTCTTGGTTGGCCTTGCCCTTCACCACCGTTCCGCTCGTGGCCAGCCGCATGAATTCCGCCTGGCTGCGGAGCGCCTTGCCTCCACGCTTGGGCGTGAGCTGGCGGTAAGTTCCATCCGCTGACAGCACGCGGGCCTTCACGTTGTCGGCCAGCACGGTGTCGAGCAGTTCGCGCTTCACACGGTCGCGCAGGTTGCCGTCCTCGATGGGGAAGACGACTTCCACGCGGCGGAAGAAGTTGCGCGGCATCCAGTCCGCGCTGCCGACGAAAACCTCCGGTTGGCAGGCGTTCTCGAAGTAGAAGATGCGGCTGTGCTCGAGGAAGCGGTCCACGACGCTGCGCACGGTGATGTGCTCGCTCACGCCCGCCACGCCGGGGCGCAGGCAGCAGACGCCGCGCACGATGAGGTCCACCTTCACGCCGGCCTGCGACGCGCGGTAGAGCGCCTCGATGACCTCGCGGTCCACGAGCGAGTTCATCTTGGCGATGATGCGCGCGGGCAGGCCGCGCTGGGCATTGGCGGTCTCGCGCTCGATGAGCTGGACCATCCGGCTGTGCAGCTCAAACGGGGCGATGAGAAGTTTCTTCGCACCTTGGAACTGGCAGATGCCGGTGAGCAGGTTGAAGAGTGCCGACGCGTCGTCGCCGAAGTCCGGGCGGCACGTCAGCAGGCCGAGGTCCGTGTAGAAACGCGAGGTGGTGGCGTTGTAATTACCCGTGGCGAGGTGGACGTAACGGCGGATGCCATCGGGATCGCGGCGCACGATGAGGGTCAGCTTGCTGTGGACCTTGTAGCCCACGAGGCCATAGACCACATGGACGCCCGCCTCCTCGAGTCGCCGCGCCCACGCGATGTTGTTCGCTTCGTCGAAGCGTGCCTTCAGCTCGACGACGGCGGTGACTTGCTTGCCGTTGCGCACGGCGTTCATCAGCGCGCCGACAATGCGCGGGTCGCCACCCGTGCGGTAGAGCGTCATCTTGATGGCGAGCACATCCGCGTCCTCCGCCGCGTGTGCGAGGAAGTCAACGACGCTGCTGAAACTGTCGAACGGGTGGTGCAGCAACACGTCGCGCTCGCGGACGACGGCGAAGATGTCCGGCTGGTCGCGCAACGCCGCCGCCGGACGCGCGATGAACGGTGCGTCGCGTAACTCCGGCGAGTGGTCGCCCTCGACGATGGCCAGGAGCCGCACCAGGTTGATGGGGCCGTCAATGATGTAGAGGTCGTCGGCCGCGAGGTGGAGTTGCGTCAGCAGCTCGGCGCGAATCTCCGGCGGGCAGTCCGCCGATACTTCCAGCCGCACGGCCTCGCCCTTGCGGCGGTTGTGCAGCTCGTTCTCGACGGCCTTGAGCAAGTTCGCCGAGTCCTCCTCGTCAATGTAGAGCTCGCTGTTGCGCGTGACGCGGAACTGCCAATGCCCGAGCAGCGTCGTCCCCGGAAACAGGTTGGCGAGGTAGTGGCCGACGAGGTGTGCGAGGAAGACGTAATCTTGCCGCGAGTCATCACGCGGGAGCTTCACCAGCCGGGGCAGTCCGCGCGGCACTTGCACCACGGCCAGCCGGCGCTGGGCTTCGCCGTTGCGCTGCACCTCGACCTGCACGATGAGGTTGAGCGTCTTGTTGAGCAGTTGCGGGAAGGGGTGCGTGGGGTCGAGGCCGAGTGGCGTGAGCACCGGCCAGACTTGCTGGAGGAAATAGCTTTCCAGCCAGAGCCGATCCGCCGCGTCTAGCTCGGCCACGTCGCGGAAGCAAATCCCGTTCTTCGCCAGCGCGGGCACGAGCTCTTCACGCCAGCAGCGGAATTGCGCCTCGACCATCGTGCGGACGCGGCGGTTGAGCGCGCGGAAGCACTCGCTCGCCGTCAACCCATCCACGCTGCGCTCCACCACGTCACTCTCGATCTGCTGCTTGATGCCCGCCACGCGCACCTCGAAGAACTCGTCGAGGTTCGAGCTGGTGATGCAGAAGAACTTCACGCGCTCGAGCAGCGGCGTCGTGGGGTCCAGCGCCTCGTCGAGCACGCGCTGGTTGAAGGCGAGCCAGCTCAACTCGCGGTTGAGGAAGTGCTTCGGTCCGAACTGGGTGACGGTGGATTCCATGTCAAAGGGAGCGGAGCTTAGGCAGGGCGCGTGGGAGTGGAAAGTGACAATTGTGTGGCGGTCCCGGGCGTAGGACCCGGATTACGAGCTGCGAAGCCGCGTGACTCCTCAACCGGTGGCGAGCTCCGCGCGCGAGGCGCGTTGAAGGCAGAACTTTGAACTTTGCACTTTGCCCCCGCTCCCCCATCTTCCGCGCACCGCCGTTGCCACAGGCAGTGGAACTCGCGGCTGAGTTGTGCAACCAACCGATTTGGCCGCATGAGCGAGTCAGGCTACGACGCTACCGCCATTCCGCATCCGCAATCGCCGCTCCTCACGGCGCTGCTGCGGGACGTTTCCCGTTCCTTCTACCTCACTCTCCGCGTCCTGCCCCAGCCCGTTCGTCCGCAAATCGGCCTCGCCTACCTCCTCGCCCGCGCCACGGACACCATCGCGGACACCGAGCTAGTCCCCCTCGCCGACCGCCTCCACGCCCTTGAGGCACTCCGCGAGCGCATCGCCGGCACGCGCCTCATCCCCGTGAACTTCGGCGCGCTCGCCGAGCGCCAGAGTTCCCCCGGCGAACGCCTCCTGCTCGAACGCATCGAGGAAGCCATCGGCGTCTTCAACCGGTTCACCTACTCCGACCAGCAACGCATTCGCGAAACCCTCGCCACCATCACCAGCGGCCAGGAACTGGACTTGCGGCGCTTCCATAGCGCGTCCCCCACCGGCATCGCCGCGCTGCAAAACGAAGCCGAGCTGGACGATTACACCTACCGCGTCGCCGGCTGCGTTGGCGAGTTCTGGACCCGCATCACCCGCGCCCACCTCTTCCCCGTTGCACCCCTCGACGACGCCAAACTCCTCCACGACGGCATCCGCTTCGGCAAAGGCCTCCAGCTCGTCAATATCCTCCGCGACCTCCCGCGCGACCTCCGCCAAGGCCGCTGCTACCTCCCGGAAGAACGCCTCCGCACCTTCGGCCTCACCCCCGCCGACCTCCTTAATCCCGCCCGCGAGCCCGAGTTCCGCGCCCTCTACCACACCTACCTCGACCAAGCCACCGCCCACCTCGCCGCCGGCTGGGAATACACCAACACCATCCCCCGCCGCTTCATCCGCGTCCGCCTCGCCTGCGCCTGGCCCGTTCTCATCGGCATCAAGACCATCGAGAAACTCCGCGCCGCCAACATCCTCGACCCGACCGTCACCGTGAAAACCTCCCGCAGCGAAGTCCGCGGCATCATCCTCAGCTCCCTCCTGCGCCTCCCGTGGCCCGCCGCCTGGCACCGCCTCTTTCCCGCTCCGAGCGCCCGTATTTCAAGTTGATTCAACCCTGCCCCTTCGCTAAAACCTCCGCCCTATGCAGCTTTTCAAACTCACCGTGCTTGCCATCCTGCTTGCCGGCAGCCTCTGTTTCGCGCCCATCCTGACCCGCGCCGCAGACCCCAAAGCCAAGGCCACCGCCCCCGCCGACAAGGAAGCCCAAGCCGAAGCCGCTGCTCGCGCCAAAGCCGAAGCCCTCATCAAAGCCGAGCGCGACCGCAAAGCCAAAGCCGACGCCGACGCCGCCCAGCGCGCCAAAATCGAGGCCGACCGCAAAGCCCAAGCCGACGCCAAAGCCAAAACCGACGCCGCGAAGAAAGCCCAGACCGACGCCGACCGCCTCGCCAAGCAACAAGCCGACGCCGCTGCCAAGGCGAAAATTGCCGCCGACCAAAAAGCCAAAGCTGACGCCGACGCCAAACGCCTCGCCGACCAACAAACCGCCAAACAAGCCGAAGAAACCAAACGCGCCGCCGAACTAGCCGCCCGCAAAGCCGACCCCGCCGCCTGGGCCGCCCGCGCCAAGTCCGACGCCCAAGCCGCCGCCGCCGACTCCGCCCGCGCCGCCGCCGAATCCCTTGCCGCCCTGACCGCCGAGAAGCACGCCGCCGCCGCCGTCACTGCCGCCCGCACCGCCGAGTCCAAAGCCGCCGATGCTCTCGACCAAGCCAAGTCCGCCGCCGCCAGCGCCGCCAGCGCGTTGAAGTCGGCCCAATCCGCCACCACATCCGCCACCGCCGCCCAGGCCAAAGCCGACTCCGAAGCCAAAGCCAAGGCCGAAGCCGAAGCCCGCCGTCAGCTCCAAGCCGCCGACGCCATCGCCAAAGCCAAAGCCGCTGCCGACGCCAAAGCCAAGTCCGCTTCGGACACCGCCGCCACCGCCCAAGCCGAAGCCAACCGCCTCGCCCAAGCCGAAGCCCGCGCCAAGACCGAAGCCCAAGCCGCCACCACCCGCGCCACCCAAGCCGCCGCCGAGGCCAAACCCACCACCCTCGCCGCCCTCGAAGCCGCCCTCACCGCCGCCAACAAAACCGCCGCTGACGCCCTCCGCGCCAAGGAAGGCTACGCCGCCACCGTCAAGAACAAGCCCGAGCGCGAAGCCCAAGCCGCCCTCCAAGCCGCCACCATCTACGCCGAGAGCGCCGCCAAGACCGCCCGCACCGCCCAAGCCACCCTCGACGCCGCCAAAGCCGCCATCAAGGCCAAGGCCGACGCCGCCAAGACCGCCCAAGCCACCGCTGACGCTGCCAACAAAGCCGCCACCGAAGCCGGCAGCAAAGCCGCTGCCGCCCAGCGCACCGCCGCCACCACCGCCCAAGCCGCCACCGCTGCCCGCGCCGAAGTCGACGCCGAGGCCGCCAAAGCCGCGAAGCTCGCCGCCACCAAACCCGCGCCCTCCGCTGCGTCGTCCGCTGCCACCGCCCTCGCCGCCGCCCAAGCCGACGAGCAAGCCAAGACCCGCGCCGAGCAACAAGCCCGCGCCGCCGTCCCCCCTGCCGAAGCCGCCCTCGCCCAAGCCAAGACCGCCCGCGCCGCCGCTGAAGCCGCCATCCCCACCACACTTGCCGCCGCCAAGCAAAAGGCCGAACTCGCCCAACTCGCCCGCACCGAAGCCGCCAAGAAAGCCTCCATCGAAGCCGACGCCGTCCGCGCCGCCCAACTCGCCGCCGACCACGCCAAAGCCGCCGCCGCCGCCGCCGCCAAGGCCAAGGCCGAACAAGAAGCCAAAGCCAAAGCCGAGCAGGCCAAACTTGCTCAAGCCCAAGCCGACGCCGCCAAAGCCAAAGCCGTTGCCGAAGCCAAAGCCAAAGCCGAGACCGAACGCCTCGCCAAAATTGAGTCCGACAAAAAACTCGCCGCCGAAGCCAAGGCCAAGGCCGACGCCGAGAAGAAGATGAAAGCCGAAGCCGAAGCGCAGGCCGAAGCCGCTAAAGCCAAAGCCGCCGCTGACGCCCGCGCCAAAGCCGAGGCCGAACGCCTCGCCAAGCTGGAATCCGAGAAGAAAGCCGCTGCCGAAACCAAGGCCAAGCTCGACGCCGAGAAGAAGATGAAAGCCGAAGCCGAAGCCAAAGCCGAGGCCGACCGCAAAGCCAAGCTCGCCCAAGAAGCCAAGGCCAAAGCCGACGCCGACGCCGCCAAGCGCGCCCAGGCCATGGAAGCCACCGCCAAGGCCAAAGCTGCCGAAGACGCCGCCAAGCAAGCCGCCGCCCAAGCCAAGGCCAAACTCGAAGCCGACAAACAAGCCAAGCTCGCCGCGGAAAAGAAGGCCGAGATCGAGCGCCTCGCCAAACTCGAGACCGAGAAGAAGGCCGCCGCCGAAGCCAAAGCCAAGGTCGAAGCCGAGAAGAAAGCCAAACTCGAAGCCGAACGCCTCGCCAAGATCGAGGCCGATAAACAAGCCGCCGCCGCCAAAGCCAAGCTCGAGGTCGACCAGAAGCTCGCCGCAGAAGCCGCCAAGAAAGCCGCCGCCGAGGCCAAAGCCAAGATGGCCACGGCCACCACCTCATCCACCGCCGCCCTCGCCGCCAAGGCCAAAGCCGAAGCCGAGAAACAGGCAAAGCTCGCTGCGGAAGCGAAGACCAAAGCGGATGCCGACAAACGGGCTGCGGAAGCCAAAGCCAAGTCGGCCACTATGTCCCCCGAAGCCAAAGCCAAGGCCGAAGCCGCCGCTGCGAAAGCCGAAGCCGACAGGCAAGCCAAGCTCGCCGCCGAAGCCAAAGCCAAGGCTGACGCCGACAAGAAAGCTGCTGATGCCAAGGCGAAGATCGAACTGGAGAAGCAGGCCGAACTCGCCCGCAAGGCCAAGCTCGAAGCTGATAAGAAAGCCGCTGCCGAAGCCAAGCTGAAGCTCGAAGCCGACAACAAGGCCAAGGCCGAAGCCGCCCGCCTCGCCAAGCTTGAAGCTGAGAAGAAAGCCGGAATGGCCGCCAAGGCCGAGGCCGATAAGAAAGCCGCCGACGCCAAGGCGAAGATTGAATTGGAGAAGCAGGCCGAACTCGCCCGCAAGGCCAAGCTCGAAGCCGACAAGAAGCTCGCCGCCGATGCCAAGTTGAAGCTCGAAGCCGACAACAAGGCCAAGGCCGAAGCCGCCCGCCTCGCCAAGCTTGAAGCCGACAAGGTGGCTGAGATGGCCAGCAAAGCCGCCGCCGACAAAGCCGCCGCCGACAAGAAAGTCGCCGCTGACGCCAAGCTGAAACTCGAAGCCGACAAGAAGGCCCAAGCCGAAACCGCCCGCCTCGCCAAGGTCGAAGCCGACAAGAAAGCCGAACTCGCCGCCAAGGCGAAGCTCGAAGCCGAGAAGATGGCGGCTGCCGACGCCAAGCTAAAGTTGGAAGCCGAGAAGAAAGCCGCCGCCGAAGTCGAAGCCAAGCGCAAGGCCGCAGAAGCCGAAGTGGAAGCCCGCGCCAAGCTTGCCGCCGACCACGCCCGCCAGGCCAAGGCCGCCGCCGATGCCCGCATCGAAACCGCTCGCAAAGCCCAACTCGAAGCCGCGCGCCTCGCCGAAGTGGAAGCCAAGGCGAAGCTTGAATTTCAACGCAAGGCCATGGCCGAATCCGAACGGCTCGCCAAACAGAAGCTGGAGGAAGACCGCAAAGTTCGCGAAGCCCAGGAAGCCACCATGCGCAAGTCGCAGGAGCAAGCCGTGGCCCAAGCCCAAGCCGAGGCCAAGGCCAAGCTCGCCGCCGACGCGAAGGCCAAGGCCGATGCCGAAGCCGCCCTCAAGGCCTCGATGAAGGCGCAGCAGGATGCCGCCCGCGCTGAACGCGAAGCCGCTGCCCTCGCCGTGAAGATGGAAGCCGAGGCGAAGTTGAAGGCCGACCAGGAAGCCAAGCGCATGATCGCCGATGCCCTCCGCAAGGAGAAGGAAGCCGCCGAAGCCAAGGTGAAGGCCGAGGCCAAAGCCAAGGCGGACGCCGAAGCCGCCAAGAAGGCCGACGCGAAGAAGGCTGCCGAAACTGAAGCCCGCCTCAAGGAAATCGAACGCCAACGCGCCGAGGCCGAGCGCAAGGCGATGGTCAAGCCCGCCGTGCCTACCACCACCCCCGGCACAACGAAGGCTCCCACGCCCGCGCCGCCGACGGTGACCGCCCCCAGCGGCGGCAAGAAAGTCGTCATCAAGCCGAAGGATCAGCGGCTCAAGGAACTCTTGCAGCAATACCTCACGGACAAGATCACCCCGCGTCAGTATCATCAGGAGCGCGCCAAGATTCTGGCTGAGCCGTGAGCCAAGCTTGATTCTCTGATTCACCTCGAAGGCCGCCCACCGGGCGGCCTTCTTCGTTTCACGCGGAGCTTTTCAATCCAAGAGTCCCTGACCTGTCCCGGCGTCCGCTGGTGCTCAAGGCTGCTGCGCCTGGCGCAGCGCCGGGTCATTCAAGTCCAACTGGTAGAGCAATTGGTTGTAATCGTAGCGCGGCGTGGGCGTGGGTTTGTCCGCGAACTGCGTCGTGTAGGTGCCCTCGAAGTAGAGTAGCGACGAACTGGCCGGCGTGAACTCGATGTGGAGGCGCGGATTGTAGAACGTGTAGTTGTCGTGGCTTAACACCTTCACCGCCGTGCCCCACGGGCCGGTCGGCGCGGCCGCCTCCGCATACCACAGTTCGCCGAACACGGACGGCTTGCCGAACGCCTGCATGAAGACCGTCACCCAACGCTTGCGCCACGGATGCCACGCGATGGAACCGGTGTGCGGCTTGACGGGTTCGCCGTTGCTGCCAGTCAAGCTCGCCTGTGGCTTGAGCACCTCCCAAGTCTTCGCGTCCTGCCATGCCTCGAAGGTCGCCGGACAGCGGAGCGTGGGGAAGGGATTGCCGAAGAGCAGCCACTCCTTGCCCGCCGCATCCTTCCACGCCACCGGATGGCCTTCGGGAATCGGCGGCGCTTTCGGCGTGGCGTCGGACTTCGTCCAGACCGTCTTCAGCGGCTCGAAAACGTTCTTCTCCTCGTGCCACACCCCGAGGCTCCACTCGTAGGCTTCGAGCGGCGGTTTGATTTTCATGTAGGCGCACACGAGGCGCGGTGTGCCTGATTGGTCCGGCACACTCGCCACGCCCGTCACCCACGTGGGCCCCTTTCCCGGCATCGGTGCGATGCCGCGTGGCACGCCTGTGGCGTTGGTGAAGTAGTTCAGCCGCACGCGCAGCGGTGGCGTTGGCATGCTGACTGGCTGCAAGTCCGTCGTCGCTCCCGTGCCGTCGAACATGCCGAGCGGATATTTGGCGAGCGTCGTGTCGCCCCAGAACCAGAATAGCTTCCCGCGATGCACGGCGTTCTGCACGGAGTCCTGCCCGACGATGCCGGACTCGGGCCAGTCACGCGGGAGCCCGAGCTTCTGGCTTTCCGCGAACTGGCCCGTGCCCGTCAGCCGTCCCATCCGACGCGCGATGCTCGTCCGCTTTAGCTCCACCGTGAGCAGTTTGCCCGGCTCTGGCTTCAAGCGCACGCCGCGCATCCCGAACCCATCGGCCTTCACTTCGTAACCATCCGCCTTCACGTCGAACCACGTCTCTCGCCCGATCAACTCCGGTAGGTCGAAAGCGATGTTGCCTGAGTTGTCCGACACGAACCGCGCGTGATGCGTCGTGCGCAATTCCACCAGCGGCACCGGCCAACCCGTGCGCTCCTCGACGATTTGAATCCAGCAGGGCCGCACCGGCGGCGGTTCGGCGGCGTGCGCCGTCATCGCCAACGCTAGGAACAGCAAACAACTCGATGGCTTCATTACGCGAAGTGTGCCCAAAAGCAAAACGCCGCGCCAGCAGAGTGGCGCGGCGTTCGTGAGTGGAAACAGTTTAAGCCTACTTCGCCAAGTTCTTCGCCCCGTTCACCGTCGAGTTCACACGCAGGCGCAGGCCGTTGAGGCGGATGAAGCCGGTGGCGTCGTCCTGATTGTAGGCCTTGGTCGGGTCAGCCTCCATCGTGGCGATGTGCGGATTATACATGGAGAACTGGCTCTTGCGGCCCGCGACGTAGAGGCCGCCTTTGTAGAGCTTCACGCGCACGGTGCCGGTGACGTTCTTCTGGCTCTCCTCGACGTAAGCCTGGAGCGCGAGCCGCTCGGGCGCATACCAGAAGCCGTTGTAAACCAGCTCGGCATACTTCGGCACCAACGCGTCGCGCTGGTGCATGACCTCGCGGTCCATCGTGAGGCTCTCCATCTGCCGATGCGCGTAGTGCAGGATGCTGCCGCCGGGAGTTTCATAAACGCCGCGGCTCTTCATGCCGACGAAACGGTTCTCGACCATGTCCACGCGGCCCACGCCGTGTTTG
This sequence comes from Verrucomicrobiota bacterium, assembly GCA_039796295.1. Lineage (GTDB taxonomy): Bacteria > Verrucomicrobiota > Verrucomicrobiia > Limisphaerales > SXTU01 > SXTU01. The sequence goes on along the minus strand of JBDKJY010000024.1, from coordinate 37,935 downwards.
CCGCCGAGTTTGTTGAGCGTCTTCATCACCTGGAGGGGCGTCAGCTTCTTGCCGTTCACGGCAGTGCAATCGCCCTTCACGAAGTCGAGTTCGACATACTCCGGCTTGTCCGGCGCGTCCTCGGGCAGCACAGAGAGAGTGGTGAAATACTCGCGATTCTTCAGGTCGAAGCTGTCATACCACGGGTCTTCCAAGATGCCCGCCTCGTAGGAGATGTGCAGGAGGTTGCGGTCCATCGAGTAGGGCTTCTTCGCGCTGGCCTGCACAGGGATGCCCTTGGCGGCGCAGTAATCAATCATCGCCTGGCGACCGGGGAAGTCCTTGCGATACCGCTCGTCGCGCCACGGGGCGATGATCTGGAGCTCGGGCGCGAGCGCGGCGGCGGTGAGTTCGAAGCGCACCTGGTCGTTGCCCTTGCCGGTGGCACCGTGGGCGATGGCGTCTGCCCCTTCGGCCTTGGCGATCTCGACCATGCGCTTGGCGATGAGCGGGCGGGCGATGCTGGTGCCGAGGAAGTATTGCCCCTCGTAAATCGCGCCGGCGCGGAGCATCGGATAGATGAAGTCGCTGGCGAACTCCGCTTGCAGGTCATCAATGTAAATCTTGGTTGCGCCAGTCTTCTTAGCCTTCTTTTCGAGGCCCTTGAGCTCGTCTTCCTGGCCGATGTTGGCGCAGAAGCAGATCATCTCGGCGTTGCCGTAGGTGTCTTTGATCCAAGAGAGGAGGACGGAGGTGTCGAGGCCGCCGGAGTATGCGAGGACGATTTTCATGAGTTCAATTTCAGTTCAAAACAGGGCGGGACTAAAGGCCAAGCGGCGCGGGGAGAAAAGGAGAAAACACGGTGCCGAAGGTGCGGGGGCGCATCTCAGTTTCTCGCAGGGCAAGGGGGGATGGTGAATTCGTTGCTCACAAGACCCCGCGCGTTTTCACCCTCACCCCGGCCCTCTCCCTCCAAGGGAGAGGGAGGCGCTTCGTCGCCGGCCTGTGCATCCGCACGGTTCAGCAGTTCGAGACGCGGCTGGCGTGCCTCCCTCTCCCAGCGGGAGAGGGCTGGGGTGAGGGAGAAGGGCACTGAACGCAGAAGCGGGTTGCAAGCAAATGAGCTGCGCCCCGAAGGCGGGAGCACATCCGCGCTCCGGCTTACGGCTTTGGCTCCAGCTTCTTCTTCAGCGTCTCCAAGTCTTTCTTCAGCTCGCGGTTGGACTTCTGGAGGTCGAGGACTTCGGTGCGGAGGCCCTTCAGGTCTTCGCCGGGTTTGCGGGCGGTGCGGAGTTGGGCGAGGGCTTTGTCGGCGGCGGTTTTCTCGGGGCGGTCGGCGGCGAGGGCAGTGAAGGTCTCCAGCGCAGCGATTGCGCGCGGGTCTTCGAGCGTGCCCAGCGCGGCGATGGCGGCGAGGCGGACGCGTTCCTTCGGCGAGTTCACGCGGGCGGTGAGGAAGTCGCGGATGGAATCCTTTTTCGCTTCGTTGCGGGCGAGGGTGGCGAGCGCGTCGAGGCCGGCAGAGAAGACTGTGCTCATCAGCGTGGCTTCGCGTGACTGGAGCGTGGCGAGCAACGGCGCGACGAACGCGGGGTCGTCCTGCGCCTTCATGCCGGCGATGGCGGCCTCGGCGAGGCGGTCACGGTAGCTCGGGGTGTTGAGGAACTTCACGAGCAGGTCGCGGACTTCGGGCTTCGCGTAGGCGCCGAGGGCGCGCAGAGCGGTGGCTTGGATGCCGGGGTTTTTCTCGGTGGTGAGCGTGTGCCTCAGCGCGGCGAAGGCGTCGTCGTGGTAGAAGCCGCCGAGCGCGGAGACGATGGCGTTGCGGACGCGGGCATCGGACGGCGGCTGCAAGCCGCCGGCACTGGCGATGAGCGCCGCGAGCGCTTCGTCGGTGCGGGCTTGCTTGAGCAAGTCGGCGGCGCGCGTGCGGATGGCATAGTGCGAATCGCTGTTCAAGGCGGCTTTGAGCTTCGCGATGGTTTCGCCATCGCTGCGGCCACCGAGATTGTCGAGCGCGTGGAGCTGGCCGGTGAAGTCGCTCTTGTCCGCGAGCTGGGCGAAGAGCATCGGTGCGGCGGGCTTGAAGTTGATGCGCGCCAGCAACGTGAGGCCGGGGTCCACGCGCACCACGTCGGGCGCGGCTTTCAGCGGCAGGTAGAAGTCTTCCTCCTTGTCGCGGACTTGGACGGTGTGGTCGGTCGTGCCGGACTTGGACTTGAAGCGCAGCGTCAGCGGGAACTGGAACAGGTGCGCCTCGTCGGAAATCTTCTGCGTCTGCTTCACGGTAACGCGCGCGAGCTTGGCCTTCTCGTCCCACGCGTAAGTCACGTCCAGCGTCGGCGCGCCGATGCCGTGGACCCATTGGTCGAAGAAGCGGTCGAAGCTCCGGCCCGACTGCTCCTCGATGACCTTCTTCAAATCCTCCGTTGTCACCGAACCGAACGCGTGGCGGTCGAGATAGGTGCGGATGCAGCGGCGGTAAAGGTCCGCGCCGAGCTGGCAGCGGAGCATGTGCAGCACCCACGCGCCCTTGGGATAGGCGAGGTAATTGAACATCTCCTCCGGCTCGCCGAACTTCCGCCACACGATGCCGCGCGTCTCGTTCGCGTTGGCGAGGATGCCCTTGGCCGCGCTGTGCAGGGCGAAGAGCGTCTCGTTCGTGCCGCCGTGGTCGCCCTGCCAGAGCCAGTCGTAGTAGGTGGCGAAGCCCTCGTTCAGCCAGATTTGGCTCCAGTCCTTGCACGTCACCATGTCGCCGAACCACTGGTGCGCCAGCTCGTGCGCCACGAGGCTGTCGCTGCTGAACAGGTTCTCCGTCTCGGCGGTGAAGAGCGTGCGGAAGTTCAGCGTGGTGAGGCTGGTGTTCTCCATGCCGCCCCAGTGGTAATCGTGGACGGCGGCTTGGCCATACTTCGCCCACGGGTAGTTCACGCCAATCTCGCGCTCGAAGAACTGCATCATGTGCCTGGTGTTGCGGAAGGAATTCGGCGCGGCGGCGAGGTCGCTGGGCGTGGTCCAGAACTCCAGCGGGATGTCGCGGTGCTTGTCTTCGATTTTCTTCAACTGTCCGGCCACGAGCGTGATTAGGTAGGTCACGTGCGGCTTCTCCTGCACCCAGTGAAACGCGGTGAGTCCGCCCGCGCCGGGCTGCGCGGAAACTTGCCGGCCATTCGAGAGCGCGACCATGCCGGCGGGCACATGGCAGGTCATCTCGCTGGTGAACTTCTCGACGGGATGGTCGAAGGACGGGAACCAATGCCGCGCCTCGCTTGGCTCGCCTTGCGTCCAGAGATGCGTCTCGGCGTAACCCATCTCCGGCGTCCGGAAGTAGAGACCTTTGCGCGGCTCGGCGGAATACTTCACGACCACGCGCGCCTCCTTCCCGACCGGAATCGGCGGGGCGAAGGTGAAGACAATCTCGCGGTCGGTGACTTGGTGGCCGAGCAACTTCTCCGAGCTGGTCACCGACGCGATGCGCAAGTCCACCGCGTCCAGCCGCAGCTCTTCCAGCGGCGTGGCGATGGGTTTGAAGGTAACGGTCGCGGTGCCGGCGATGCTGCGGGCCTTGAAGTCCGGCGTCACATCGAGCGCGAGGTGGAGGATGTCCACGCGGCGGTCGGGGGCGTATTTGCGGTAGGCGGGCGAGTCCACCGGCGCGGGGGCGAACTGCGCGGAGCACCAGCGGCACAGGTGGGTCTGTTGCTCGGCGGAGAGCGGAGCGACGAACGCGAACAACGCGAGGAGGGCGGCGAGGCGGACTTGCATGGCGGGGAGGCTAAGTGACGGACGCGCGGATGCCAAAGCCGGAATGGCAGAGGGGAGAACCACAAAGGCACGAAGGACACAAAGGGGGACTTGTTGGAAATGTGAAACGCAAGCGGACAGGAATGATGGTTTATCGTCGGCCTGCCGTCGCCCGCTTCCTCTTTGTGTCCTTCGTGTCTTCGTGGTTCTCCCCCTCAAGGCGCGCGGGTGGGCAGCGTGCCGAGGAGGTGCGCGACGCAGTCCACGTCGTGCCAGAGGACTTCGGTGCCGCGCTCGGTGGGGCGGAAGAGGAGGTTGCCAGGCGTGGCTTCCTCGCGGAGGGGTTCGCCGGTGAGCGCGTTTACTCGGATGAAGTTCCAGTGGCGGTCGGCAGGAGCCTCCACGGCAGCCTGCAACCGCTTCAGGTCCCATCTTGGAAAGGCGCTCGACAGCACCGGCCCGGCTCCTGAATCAAGCGCCACCTGTTGAACCGTTTCCTTTAGGTTCACAAACTGGCTCGGTCTCGACCAAGCGAAGAAATGGCGCTCCCGCCTGATTTCCACCTCCACCTTCGGCAACACGACGAAGTAGCCCGTCCCAACGACGATGGCCCAGCCAAGAACTTGGGCGACGAGGCGAGCGGTCCACCAGCGGTCGTTCCGCCACAGCCAGAAGCCCACGCACGGCAGCGTGAGCAGGAGCACGGCGACGCCGAGGTTCAGCGCGCGCGTCCCGGCGGCTTCGCGGCTGTAGTAGCTGGCCAGTTTGCGCTCGAAGGGCACCCACGCGACAAAGGCGTCCCGACTCATGGCCTCGGCGTCGAGGGTGCCGACGAGCTTGGTCCCGACGGTCGCGCCCACGACGAGCGAGCGGAGCGCGGGGTGGCGGATGCGGAGCTGACCGGGGCTTGGCTCGCGGAAGGCGGGCTTCTCAGGTTCGTCCTCTGGGCTGATGGGCTTGGCCAGTTCCCGCGTGAACTCCGGCGCGAGGCATTGCTCCACCTTGAAGCCCGGCAGTTCCGCGCGCGACTCGCCGAAGACATAAAGCTCCACGAGGCAGCGGTCGTTCTCCACGCCGGTGAGGCGGAGCGGATAGACCGCGCGGTCGGTCTTGAACTTGAAGGCCAGCGGGTGCGGGCTGGTTTTGCCCGAGGCGTCGGGCCGGCTCAACTTCGCGGCGGCGAAGACCCAGCCCTGCTTCGCGTAGTCCGCGATGACCGGCGCGGCAGCAGCGGGGACGGCGAAACCGTGTTCGTTTAGCCAGCGCGTGAGCGCCGCGCCGTCGGGCGAACTGAGCGTGACGGTGTCGAAGGTGCCGACGGTCTGCCGGGTGAGGATTTGGACACCGGCTTGCTCGATGGAGATGCCGGCTGAACCTTTGGCTTTGGCAAGAGATGGGAGGAATAATCCCAGCAGGAACAGAAATCCCACTATACACAGGAGCGCTGGCACCAATTTGACCTGCGTGTTGGGCCACCGGCGCAAGATGGCACCCAAGATTACCAGCAAGGCCATCCCTACCCACCACCGCGTCTGCTTGTGAATCACCTCCGGCTGAAACAGCCGCTCCAAGTTGGTGAACATCGTCCTCGGCACGGCAGTGATTTCCGGCACGGCGGGCAGCGGCACGACCTACGCGAAGTTCGTGCCCGCGCCCACGAAGGTTGTCTCCACCACCAGGGTCTCCGTGCCGCCCGCGAAGTGGAGCAGTGCCCGTTGGTCCGGCGTGGTGGTTTTAACGGCGGTTACTTGGGAGAAGACCTTGCCGTCCGCCCGCGCGCTCAACGGCATTACTAGCAGTGAGGCCCAACAGAACCACCAGCACAGCCATGAGCGTCGCTGGAGCATGGTTGCTTCACCGCCGCAGCAGGAACTTCGGCAGCCACTCGAAGAAGCCGCTGGGGTAGCGCTCACGGTTCAGGATTTCGTAGAAGCGCACGGCGGAGTCGAAGGGCAGCAGCACGACGGCGAGGTAGTCCAGCCAGATGAGCGGGCTGATGAACTTCTGGAAGAGGCCGAAGCTGAAGAAGAAGAGGCAGATGAGTTCCGCCAGGAAGAACACGTAGGCGCACATGCAGGTGATGAGCGAGACGCGCAGCGGGTTGATGCCGTGCGGCTCGAGCACGTCTTCCTTGAACGACGCGGGGAAGAAGCCCAGCAGCGGGTAGAGGAAACGCCAGTTCGTCCGGTGGCCACCGGTGGTCGGCTTGATCTTCTTGAACGCCCCGTCGCGCAACGCCACGTAGTCCTCGTCATAGACGATCACGACCTTGGGCCGCACGCCCGCGAAGTCCGGCCAGGGGGCCAACTCGTAGCGGATGGGGCGGTCCTCGTCGCCGCGCAGTTTGCGCGAGAGGTAATAGCGCTTGTCCTCGAACTCGATGGCCGGGCGGGAGGACTCGCTGGTCTCCCATTCTGGCATCTCCTTGACTGCGCACACCACGAGCTTCTCGCCAAAATACAGCACCTGGTCCGGGCCGACTTCGGCGCCGGAGGGCGGGCGGTTTTGGTTGTCTGACATGAGGTTGGGCGGCGTGGCGGACCGGGGCCGTGCGGACGGCGGGCTTGGGCCGACACGGGCGACAGTCTTTGAGGGCGAGGCGTTTCCGTCAAGCCGGGCGGCGGGCGGGAGAAGTAGCGGTCAGCGGTCAGCAGTCAGCAGCAGCGGCGGGCGGTGAAGGATTTCCGGGCGGGCGCGGAAGTGCTATGAGTTCGTCATGACACAGGTTGAAACCACTTGGGACACGCTGGATTGGGCGACGCTGGAACGGCTGCGCGACGGCTTCCTCGCCGGGGCCGGGGCGGCGGGCGCGTATTGGCGGGCGCCCGCCGACCTCGCGAACTACGACCTGACCTTCGCCCAGCGCATCGCGTGGAAGTGGGACGCGGTGCTGGCGGAGCTGAAGCTGCGCGGGTGGACGCCGCCGCCGGGGGAAGTGCTGGACTGGGGTTGCGGCAGCGGGGTGGCGGGCCGGTGCGTGCTGCGGGAGTTCGGCCTGGAGCAATTCACGGCACTCCGGGTGTTCGACCGCTCGTCGCTGGCGATGGATTTCGCCGCCGCGCGGGCGGAGGCGGTGTTTCCCCAGCTCACGGTGACCCCCGGCGTGCCGGAGACCGGGCGCATCGGGCTGCTCCTGCTGAGTCACGTGCTCAATGAACTGCCCGAGGCGGACCGTGAAGCCTTGGTGCAACTCGCCCGTCGCGCGGACGCCGTGCTCTGGGTGGAACCCGGCTCGCACACGGACAGCCGGGCGCTCATCGCGATGCGCGAGCGGTTGCGCGACGAGTTTGAAGTGGTTGCGCCCTGCACGCATCAGGCCGCGTGCGGGTTGCTCACCGCCGGCAACGAACGGCACTGGTGCCACAACTTCGCCGACCCGCCGCCGGGTCTCATGGCGGATGGCAACTGGGTGCGGTTCGGCCAGCGGATGGGGATTGATCTACGGAGCTTGCCCTACTGCTTCCTTGTGCTGGAGGGGCGGGGACTGCGCTCGGTGGAAGCGCGCTTCTCCGGCTGGGCACGCGTGATCGGCGCGCCCCGGGTCTATAAAGGCTTCGCGAAGCTCTTCAGTTGCCAGGCCGACGGCGTGCGCGACCTGACGCTCCAGAAACGCGCCGCGCCGGAGGTCTTCAAGCGGCTGAAGGACGAGGAGAACGTGCTGTTGGTGAAGGGCACCGTGGCGGGTGAACGCCTGGAGGCGGTGGAAACGACGCTGCCCTGAGGGGTGAGTGGCCACGCTCGTGAGAGCGTGGGACAAATCTCATCCCAGCCACGCTCTCACGAGCGTGACCACGTGCCAGTGGCTCGCGCCGCAGCAAGGGCGGCTTCGTAGATGGCCTTCAGCGGCAGGCCGGACTTCGCGGCGACTTGCTTGCAGGACTCGAACTCGGGCGCGACCTGCACGACCACGCCGTCGAGCTTACCGAGCTTCATCGTCACGTCGCCTTCGGGAAGCTTTACCGTGACAAACTCGCGCTTCAGCTTTCGGCGCTCGGCCAGCGTGCGGCGAACACCAAAAGCGCTCGTCTCACGGAGCATCAGCGCGGCGAACTGGTCCGCGTCCGCCGCCGCGCAGAGCACGGTAAGCAGCACGCCAGGGCGGTTCTTCTTCATCTGGATGGGCGTGTGGAACACGTCCAGCGCGCCCGCGCCCAACGCCCGTTCCACAAACGCGCCGAGCAGCTCACCCGAGACATCATCCAAGTTCGTTTCCAACACCGCGACGGTGTCCGAGTCCCAGTCGTGCGCCGCAGCGGCGGCGGGCTGGTCCGACTGAGCACTGAACACTGAACACTGATTACTTCCCTCGGCGATCACGCCCAACGCTGCCCGCACCACATTCGGCCGCGTGTCATTATCCCGCGTGCCGACGCCGTAGCCGACCTTCTCCGCGACCAAGCCGGTCATCGGCCCGAAGCCTTCCGCGAACTCCGCGAGCAGCGCCGCGCCAGTGGGCGTGAGCAGCTCGCGCGGCTCCTCGCATTGCGTCAGGGCGATGCCGCGCGCGCCGAGGATTTCCAACGTGGCGGGCGCGGGCAACGGCATCCGTCCGTGCGCGCAGCGCACCCAGCCGGTGCCTTCGACAACCGCCGAGGCGAACACGCGCGGACACCCAAGTAGCTCCAGCCCAAGGCAGCCGCCCACGATGTCCACGATGGAATCCACCGCGCCGACTTCGTGAAAGTGGACTTGCTCCGGCGGCATCCCGTGAATCTTCCCTTCCGCCACGGCGATGCGCTGGAAGACGGCGATGGACTTTTCCTGCACCCAATCCGAGAGCGTGCTGGTGCGGATGAGGGCTTTGATTTGGCGGAAGTTCCGGCTGCCGTCGTGCGCGTGGTCGCTGTCCCCCGGCCCGTGCGAATGCGCGTGCGAGTGGTCGCCCGGGCCATGGCTGTGGCTGTGGGAGAGCGCGTGATAGTCAGGCCCGTTACTCTCCGGCGGCGTGGTTGGCTCGGTCAGTAGCACGTCGAACTTCACACCTTCGATGCCGCACTTGGCCGCGCGACGGTGCGCCAGCCGGTAGCCGTCGAGGTTCAGCTTCGCGAGGCCGTATTCGAGCTGGCGGAAGTCCGCGCCCAAGTCGAGCAGCGCGCCGATAAACATGTCGCCGCTCAGGCCGCTGAACACATCGAGGTAAAGGGTCTTCATGCGTGTCGGAAAACGTAGCTCATGCGGTAGCCGGAGGCGGAGTAAAAACTATGTCTGCCCGCTAAACACGCGAAACAACGCGAAATGGGGAGCACGTCTTGGCCGCCGTTTCTTTTGGCATGGTTAGCGTCTTTCGCGGGCAAATCTGGTGACACCCACTCAATCGGCCAACACCGCATTCTCCACCACCTTCTTCGCCCGCTCGCCGAAGAGCGCGGTGCCGATGCGCACGAGCGTCGCGCCTTCCTCGATGGCGATCTCGAAGTCGCTGCTCATGCCCATGCTCAGCTGCGGCAGCGGTGCCCCGAGGAGTTGCTCGCACTCGATCCGCAGTTCGCTCAGGCGGCGGAACACGGGCCGCACGCGCTCGGGCTTCGGGGAGTAGGGCGCGATGGTCATCAGCCCGTGGATTTCGATGCGCGGCAGGTCACTCAGTTCACCGAACTCAGCAAGCAAGGCGGCGGGGGGATAGCCGAACTTGCTCGCCTCACCCGCCACGTTGACTTCGAGGAAAATGGGCATCGTCTTCGCCGCTTTCTCGCACTGCTTGTTCAGCTCCTGCGCCAGCGCGAGGCTGTCCACGCTCTGGATCAGACTGAAGAGTGCCACGGCGTCGCGGCACTTGTTGGACTGGAGGTGGCCGATCATCTGCCAGCGGGCGCGACCGGGGCAGAGCGGGATTTTGACCTTCGCCTCCTGCACGCGGCTTTCGCCGAAGCAGGTGATCCCAGCGTCCAGCGCGGCGCGGACGGCTTCGGGCGGCTGGTGCTTGCTCACGGCCATAAGCGTGACGGACGCGGGGTCGCGGCCCACGCGGTTGCAGGCGGCGACGAGGCGTTCGCGGAGGTGGGCGAGGTTGGCGGCGATGTCCACGGCGGCAAGTTAACGGAAGCGCACGAACAAAAAAAGAGCGCGTCTCGCGACGCGCTCTCGAAGTGGCCGGGACTGGGAACTACTTCAGTTCCTTGAGGCGAAGGTCCTTGAATTGAACCGTCATCGGCGGGCCTACGTGGATTTGCAGGGCGAGGATGCCTTCCTTCGCGGCCTTCGCGCCGCCTTCGTCGGTCACGTCCACGGTCAATTTGCCGTTGATGAAGTGCTGGAGGTGGTTGCCCTTGGCGATGACCACGTAGTCGTTCCAATCCTCGTTCTTGATGCTGGCTTGGATGTCCTCGGACTTGCCGGTGGCGCCGGTGACTTCGACCTTGGTCTTGCCTTCGACTTCCTTGACGGTGGTCTTCTCGCCGCGCTTGGCGAGGATGCCGCGGCCCTGCTCCTCGTAGAGAATGCCGCTGTAGGTCTTGCCCGCCTCGAAGTCGGCCTGATAGCCACCGACGATGGGACCCCAGTCGCCCTGACGGAGCACCTTGCTGCGATACTGGATGCCGGAGTTGCCGTTGACGATGCGGTAGCTGAGGCGCAGCTCAAAATCCTTCGTGTTGAGTTCCTTGTTCACGAGGAAGGTGTTGTGCGTGATGGCACCCTTCTTCGGGTCCTTCTCGCTTGGCGGGGTGATGCCGGTGATGGCACCGTCCTTCACGGACCAGAGCTTGGGGTTGCCGTCCCAGCCGGTGAGGTCTTTGCCGTTGAAGATGGGTTTGAAGCCCGCTTCATCGGCGGCGAACGAGAGCAGCGCGCTGGTGGCGAGCGTGAACAGAGTGGAGGTCAATTTCATGGTTTGAACAATAGTGTCGGCGTTGTGTTTGCGCCGCGCATTCAGCGGACGACGGCGGCGGCTGTCAACGGCGAACCCGCACTCCGGCTCGACGCGGGCGACTCCCACTGGCTACCCTCCCCGCGTGAACATTCTCGTCACCGGCGGTGCCGGTTTCATCGGGTCCCATGTCTGCGAACGGCTCTTGCGCGAAGGCCATTCCGTCTGCGCGTTCGACGACTTGAACGACTTCTACGCGCCCGCCCTCAAGCAGGCGAACCTCCGCGACCTTCAGTCCCTCGCGCTGCCGTTCACCTTCGTGCACGGCGATCTGACGGACGTGGCGGCGGTGGAAGAAGCCTTTGCCTCTGCGCCGTTTGACCAAGTCATCCACCTCGCGGCGCGTGCAGGCGTGCGGCCCAGCTTGCAACAGCCTGCGCTCTACCAGCGCGTGAACGTCGAGGGCACCGTGAACCTCCTCGAAGCGGCGCGCCTGCGAAAAGTCCGCAAAGTCACCATCGCCAGCAGCTCGTCGGTTTACGGCGTGAACGCCAAGGTGCCCTTCAGCGAGGCGGACCCCATCTTCAGCGCCATCTCGCCCTACGCCGCCAGCAAGCTCGCGTGCGAGGCGCTCGGCCACACCTACCACCACGTCTACGGCATGGACATCGCCATGCTGCGCTTCTTCACGGTCTATGGTCCGCGCCAGCGGCCGGACCTCGCCATCCACAAGTTCGCCTCGCTCATCAGCGCGGGGAAGCCCATCCCCGTCTTCGGCGACGGCTCGACGGCGCGCGATTACACCTATGTGACCGACACCGTGGATGGCATCCTGGCCTGCACGCGGCGGGAGTTCGGCTTCGACATCTTCAACCTCGGCGAGTCGCAGACCGTGCGGTTGGACTACCTGATTGCCCTGCTGGAGAAGGCGCTGGGCAGGACCGCGAACATCGACCGCCAGCCGCCCCAGCCCGGCGATGTGCCCATCACCTACGCAGACATTTCCAAGGCCCGAGCGAAGCTGGGTTACAACCCGACGGTGAAAATTGAGGTCGGCATCCCGAAGTTCGTGGAGTGGTTCCTGAAGAAACACGCAAACCCCTGACTCGTATGAAGAAAATGGGCCTAGTCGTTTTTGTCTTACTCATGCTAGTCGCTAAGTCGCATGCCATCATAGTCCATGGGTTCCCCGGTCTTGATAAGCTCATCGAGATGTCGGACACGGTAATGATAGTCCACATCGATAGACACGATGCGGCCGCCGAGGTGGACGGTTGGGGGCGCTACGAATGCAGCGTCCTGCTTATGCTCAAGGGAGCGCCTCCTGCAAAAGACAGAGTGGCACTCTGGCTGAACGGAGGCGCAGCTCCGGGACGTGGCAATTTCCAAACTGAGACAGTGCAGCTTGTTTTCCTCAGGAAAGAATCAACCTACGGAGCGGATTATCGTGCTCCAGCCGTAAGAGGCGCGGTCATGAGAGCGTCGCCGTCCAGCCATCAGCGTCAACCAAAGGGCGATACCGTTCGTGAAAGAATCGAGCATGTCATTCGGGAGGGGCGAGATTTCTGTAAGGAACTGTATGACAAGGAACTCAAGCTGTTTAGTGCGGCTCTCGGTGAAGTCCCGGCTGTGACACCACCGCCAAAACGATAAGGCATCGCAGTGGTGTCGTATGCCCCCCGAGACCTGCCCCAACTGCGGTGCGGACGTGCCGCGTCGCGCGCTGGCTTGCCCGCAGTGCGGCGCGGATGAGCGGACCGGTTGGAACGACCGCGCCACCGGCCAGCGGCTGGACTTGCCGGACGACGAGTTTAACTACGACGAGTTTGTGAAGGAGGAGTTCGGTGAGCGGAGAGACAGCCGCGCGAAAGCGAAGGGCGTGAGCTGGCTGTGGTGGGCAACGGCGGTGGGGCTCGCTCTAGCCTTCGGCTTCGCGTATTTCCGCTGACGCACTGGAGCGCGGACGCCCACGTCCGCAGGCCCTTTCAACTACGAGGATTGCTGCGGACGTGGACGTCCGCGCTCCAATCGCTTTCGTCCTTCCCCGCCAACGCGACCGTTCCTAGCCTCCCGTCATGCGAATTTACCTCTGGATCGGCCTCGGCAGCGCGCTGGGCGGGATGCTCCGCTACGGGCTGGCGGAGTGGGTCACGACGCTGGCTGGCAAGGCGTTTCCGTGGGGAACGCTGCTGGTCAATGTCACCGGCTCGTTCCTCATCGGCGGGTTCGCCGCAGCCGCGCAACCGTCCACGGGCTGGTGGGGCAGTGAGCACGGGCGGGCCTTTCTCATGGCGGGCATTTGCGGCGGCTACACCACCTTCTCCGCGTTCAGCCTGCAAACGCTCCAACTCGTGCGCGATGACCATTGGCCGGCGGCGGCGGGGAATGTCCTGGTCTCGGTCGCGCTGTGTCTGGTAGCGGTGTGGCTCGGCTTCCGCGCGGGCGAAGTGTTCAGTCGCTAAAACCGACCGGGAGTTTGGCCGCGAATCACACGAATCATCGGGAAGGGGAAGGGGACTTTGCCGCTGTTCCCATTCGCGAGGATTCGCGTGATTCGCGGGCAGAAATTGGCGCGGCAAGAGCCGCCGTGAACGTCCCGCTCCCGCCCCGGTTCACGGCGCGGGCTTGGCGGGCGGCTTGGCTTCGAGCTGCTTGGCCAGCGCGTGGTATTTCTCGACCAGCGCGTTGAACTCGCGCGTGCGCTTGTTCAGCTCCTCGGCTAGGGCGTTGCGTTCCTTGAGCTGGCTTTCCAAGTCCTTCACCAGCGCGTTCTGCCGCTGCGCCACCTCGTTGAACTTCAGCACCGTCGCGTTCCGGTCGGCGGCGAGCTGGCTCAGGTCTGTGCTGGCCTGTTTGAGCTGGGCGTCGCGCGCGGACACGGCTGCGGCCCAGTTGGTGACGCTGGTCTTGAGCTGATCGCGCTCGTTGGTGAGCTGCTTCAACTGCTGCTCGGCAAGGGCAAGTTTCGTTTCCGTCTGCTTCAGCGTGGTCGTGGCGCGGGTGAGCTGCTCGCGGAAACCATCGAGGTCCGACGTGGTGCCGGTGAGCCGTTTCGCTTGGTCGTCCAAGCGCGTGGACTGCTGATGGCGGGCTTGCTCTGCGGCGTGGAGGTCGAGATTGAGCTGGCGGTTCAGCCGCCATTGCAGGACGCAGAGCACGGCGAGCGCGAGCACGCCGACGAGGTTGAACCATTGGAGAAAGCGGTTCATTTCGAGTCCGGCGCGCGAATCTCAAACGCCACCTTCTGAATCCCCGTGCCGCGCACGATGTCCAGCACGCGGATGACGTCGCCGTGGCGGGCGTCCTGGTCGCCGCTGATGAAGACCCGGACTTCGGCGTTGGTCTTCGCCAACGCGGCGAGGCCGAGCGCGAGTTCGTTCGGGCCGACGGGCTTGGCGTTGAGGTAGGCGAGGCCGGCCTTGTCCACGGAGATGTTCACGAGGTCGCGCTGCGGGTCCGCCGTGGCTTGGGTGGCGGTGGGCAGGTTCACCTTCAAGCTCTTGAGGTTCACCATGCTCAGGCTCACTAGCATGAACGCGGCGAGCAGGAAGAACATGATGTCGATCAGCGGGATGATCTCGATGCGCGCCTCGGCGCTTTCCGGCGGGAGCTTGGAGCCAAGTTTGACGGGCATGGCGGTTAGGGAATGGGGAATCGGAGCGTCAGCGGGTCGCGACGGGGGCGGGGGGCTTTTCTTCTTTCGGGCGGAAGGTGCGGGCGCGTTCGCGGAGGGCGCGCTGGCGGGCGAATTCGTCGAGGTCGTGGCCGTGGTGCTTGGCGGATTCCACGAGGAGTTCGACGTGGTTGATGGTGCGCTCCAAGCCCGCGCGGTAGTGGGCGAGGCGGCGATTGAACCAGTTGTAGGGCAGCAGGCAGAGGATCGCGATGCCGAGTCCACCGGCGGTGGCGATGAGTGCTTCGGCAATGCCGCCGCTGACTTTCGACGGCGCGAGCGCCTCATCTCCGACGAAGCTGAACGAGTGCATGATGCCGGTGACGGTGCCGAGCAGCCCGAGCAACGGCGCGAGCGTGATGAACGTGCCGAGAATCCACAGGCGTTTCTCGGCGCGTTCCAGCTCGTCGGTGGCGCGGAGTTGCATCGCGCCCAGCAGCGAGGTGTGCGCGTGTTGCAGGCCCTCGCCTACGGTGCGGAGGAACGGATCGCCGGAGGACTCGGTGAGACAGACGGCGCGGTCAAAACTGCCGGCGGCGATGGCGTCGAAGGCCTCGCGCAACTGCGCGTCGTGACAGCGGCGCTTGAGCTGCCACCACCACAGCGTGCGCTCGACAACGACGACCAGCGCGGCGAGGAGGCAGAAGAGGATCGGCCACATGATGGGACCGCCCTTGAGGAAGAGGTCCACGGCGACGTTGGCGAGCAGCGGGTTCATTTTGGAAATCACTTGGTCAGTTGGAAGCGGATGGCGACTTCGTGCAGTCGCACGGGGCCGGGCTTGAAGCGCCATTGCTCCCGGATGACGCGCACTGCCTCGCGGTTTAAGGCCCCCCACGGGGAAGGCGAACTTGGCTCCGCTGCGAGCACCCGGCCATCGGTGCCCACGCTGAAGCGGATGACCACGGTGCCTTCCTGGCCGGCGCGCTCGGCAGATGGCGGATACAAGGGCTTGGGCTGCTTACCCTCGCCATAGCCGAAGGTGAGCGTGTCCACGGCGGGGGCGGTTCCTTGGCTCACGGCGGGTTGGCCGGTGCCGATGGCCGGCGCAGGGCTGGGCGCAGCGGGAGCCGGGGCGGGCTGAGGCGCGGGGCGAACGAACGTGGCTTGCTTCACCTCGACGATGCGGCTGGGCGCTTCGATGGGCAGGGCGAAGGCCACGGCTGGAGTGGGCAGCGCGACGGCAATGAGTTGCGGCGTCGGAGGCGGGGTGGCGGGGGTGAAGAGCGGCGGCGGTTGCGCCGGGTCCGGCGGGGGCGAGCGGACGATGGGCGGCGCCACGGCCGGTGCGGACTGTAATTCCACTTTGATGAGTTCCGCCTGCACGACCGGCGCAGGCGGCACGGGCGGTCGGGGCCGGGCGTGGGGCAGGACGAAGCCGAGCGTCCCAACGAGCAGGCAGCCAAGCCAGAGCACGAGGGTAATGACCGGGGCGAGCGCGGTCTCCTTGCCATCCGCTTCGGCCGGGGCGGCGGGAGCGGTTGGCAAAGTGGCGGCGGTGGTCATGGCGGCAAACGTGCGAATAGCTAGCGACCGCGGGAATGTGTCGGCTCCAGCGGCGCGCGGCATCCGGCGGGTTGCGAATTGTTTCCGTTCATTTGCAGCGGGCGCTACTGGGCCAGGGTCGCGGTCTTCCAAGCGGTGGGCTGGCCGGTGACGGACTCGGTCCAGAAGACGCGGTAGCCGTTGGTGGCGGGGACGACGCGCGGGTAAGCGGCGGCGGTGCCTTTGGCGGAGAGTTGCTTGGGTTCGCCCCAGGTCTTGCCGCCGTCAGCGGAGGTCGCGCCGAGCACTGTGCTCTCGCCGTCAGCGACGCGGTCCCAGACGGCGGCGAGGCTATGCGAACTGGCGCTGGCGAGGTCGCCGCGCCGGGCATCGGCGTCGCCGATACGTTGCGGGGCGGACCACGACTGGCCTTGGTCGGCGGAGCTGATGTGATACGCGCCGCCGTGGTCCGTCGCGCCGGTCCAGACGAGGGCGTGCAAGGTCTTGCCGCTCACCGCCAGGCCGCCACCCACGTGCGGGCAGCCGGAGAAGTCCCAATTGAACCGCCCGACGCGCGCGGGGTCCGTCCAACGCTTGCCGTGGTCCGTGGAGGAAATCACCGCCATGTCGCGCGGGCTCTTGTCGCGGAAGAGCGCGTGGAGCGAGCCGTCGGGTCCGAGGGCTAAGGTGTTCCAGCAGCACTCGCAGGTCTCGGGTTTGAGCGTGGTGTTTTTGCTCCACGACTTGCCGCCATCGGTCGAGGCGGCGTAGCGCAGGCCTTGCTTGCCATCGCGGCTGTCCAGCCAGACGAGGTGGAAGGTGCCGGCGGCATCGGCCCCGATATCCACGAAACCGTGGCCGGTGGTGAGGCCGTCATCGGCGGGGTTCGGGCCGGGTTTCCAAGTCGCGCCGCCGTCCTCCGAACGCGCGGTGGCGATGGGGCCGCTGCCGAAAAGACCCGTGCCGGCGGTGCCCCAGAGCGCGATAAGATGCGAGCCGCGCGCGGCGAGTTGCGCGTCCATGCCGCGATGCGGGGACTTCGGTGTGGTGGCTCCGGCGTCCACGCGGACGGGTGCGGACCAAGTGACGCCAGCGTCGGTGGAACGCTGGTGGAGCAGGACGGGCGGTTGGTTCGTCGCGGGATAGCTGGCGAGTAGGAGGTGGAGCGTTGCGCCATCGGCATACACGTCGAGGCTTTCCACGCCGAGCCGGGCAACGGCTTTCATGGCGGGCTTGGCGGTGGATGAGTTGCCATGCCCGGCGTGTCCGGCGTGACCAGCGTGTGCGTTGCTACTCGCGGCCGTCGGCATGGGTGCGGGCGGCAGAACCGGAGCGGGGGCGGGCGCGGGTTTGCAGCCAGCCAGGGCGAGTGCGGTGAGGCAAAGGGCGGCGAGGCGGAAGGGGGATTGGTGGCGGCGGTTCATAGGGTTGGCGGGCGAGGGGCAGAGTCCACTGCGCCCGCCCGGACCGCAACGCCAGAGCGTGGTCCGGGCGGGGAGCAGGGCGATTGATTTACCATTTCCATTCGAGGCCGCCGTAGATGGCGCGGCCATCGCCGGGGAGGAATTGCGCACCGCTGGCTCCGGCGAGGCGGGAGTCGGTGAGGACGCCGGTGGTCGCGGCGTAGCGTTTGTCGGTGAGGTTGCGGACTTCGACGAAGGCGTTCAGGCCTTTCACCGCGCGCCAGCCGACCTTCAAGCCGACAAGTGCGTAGGGGTCGGAGAAGAGCGTGCCGGCCATGTCCACGGGATACTTGAACGGAGTGTATTCGACGTTCGGGCCGAAGTAGAGGCCGCTGGGGTGCTCGTAGGTCAGCTCGACGCGGAGGTAGTGCTCGGGGACGCCGGGCAGTTGGTTATCCCCGTAGGTGCCGTCGTCTTGGAAGCGGAAGCGGCTCCAGAGGTAATTGCCCCGGAAGACGAGGGCGTCGGTCTGGCAGCCTTCGCCGGGGCGCAACAAGCTTTCCACCACGCGGAAGGAAGCGCCGGCCTCGACGCCGAAATGCGTGGTGGTGCTGGCGTTGATGGTGGAGGTGACGCCGGCGGCGGCTCCGGGAACGGCGAAGGCGAGCAGCTCGTCCTGCACCCAGGCGTGATACACGGTCACATCCCACGCGAAGCGCCCGCGCTCACCGCGCGTGCCCAACTCGACGGTCCACGCGGACTGGGCCTCGCGGAACACGTAGGTGGGGAGGCCGCCGATGGTGACGTTGCCCATCTCGGAGATGGAGGGCGGCTCGAAGCTGCGGCTGACATTGCCGAAGATTTGGGCCTTCGGACTGGTCTCGTAGATGAAGCCAACCTTCGGGCTGAACGAGAGGTATTCTTGGTTGAAAGTGGCCACGGGCGGCGGGACGGCAATTTCCCCGATGACTTCGCGGTTCGCCCAGCTCGCCTGCGCGCCGGCGACGAGGGACAACTGGTCGTTCAGCCAATGGCGGTTCTCGAAATAGAAGTCGAGGTTCTGCGACTGCTGGTCATTTTGCAGCGTCTGCGCCCCGCGGCTGCCCGCCACGTTCACATATTGCGCGTTGTTCACGAAGTTCGCCGTCGGACTGAAGCCCAGCGTGAACTCGTTCTGGCGACCGAGCAGGTCGGCGGTGCGGCGATAACGAATGTCCGCGCCGATGTCATTCGAGTTCTGGTCCACGACCTGGAAGATGGGGTGGTAGAGGTCCTTGTGGGACGCGAAGGCCATCAGTTCCAGATTGCCGTCGGGCAGGGTGAACGTGGTCTTGTTCGCGACGCGGTGCAGCTCGAAGTCGCGGTGTTGGTTACCCGCGAGGTTCGCGACGTTGGCCTGGCGCGGGTTGGCTTCCAACTGCGCCTTGGTCAGGTTGCCGGGCAGCGCCGAGTCGCTCAGGACGTAGGTGAAGAACATCCGGCTCTCGATGGTGTCGCTGAGGCGGTAGCCGAAGTTCGAGGAGACGCGCTGCGTGCTCTGCTTCGAGTTCGCGCGGAAACCGTCCTGCGAGTTGTGCGTGAGGGAGACGTAGTAGTCCACCGGGCCGATGACTTGGCCGCTGCTGACTTGAGCGCGGGCGTAGCCGTAGGAACCGTATTCCGCGCGGGCTTGCGCGAGGTCCGCCGTGTAGCCGGTGGGCGAGACGTAGTTAATCGCGCCGCCCAACGTGGTGCTGCCGTAGCGCAGGGCGTTCGCGCCGCGGAAGACTTCGAGATACTCGACCGAGAGCGGTTCGACGGCCTGCATGTCGAAGCCGCCGTCGGCGAGATTCAACGGCACGCCGTCGAGCATCAGCTTGAGGCCGCGCCCGTGGAAGGTGCGTTGAAGGCCGGAGCCACGGATGGAGAGGCGGGCTTCATCGGAGCCGAAGCGCGGTTGCACGAAGACGCCGGGGACGTATTCGAGCGCGTCCTTCATGGTGGAGACGCGGCCGGTCTTGAACTCCGCCGCCGGGATGACGCTAGCGCCGCCAGGGACGGACTTGATCTGATCCAACGCCTGCGCTGCGCTGGGCACGGTGCGGGCGGTCGGCGCGGCGGTGCCGGTGACGACGACCTCGGGCAGCTTCACAGTGCTCGGCGGCTGGTTCGTGGCGGTTTGTGCCGGCAGCGCCAGCGCGCCAGCGAGCAGCGCCAGCGAAGAAGGCAACAGGCGCGCGTGGGTGGAGGAGCGATGTTTTGCTGTTTGTTTCATATGTTTTCCGACGGGAACTGAGGGGATGCGGGACAGAAGTGGTGCAGCGTCCGGGCGGGTTAGGTCAACGAACCACCCGGCAACTCATCCGTCCCGCATCCCTAAATTGTTTAATCTGCTTTCCTGCTGGCCGACCGGGCACAAGCCGGTGGCGGGGTTAAGTGAAGGGGGAGCGGCGGCAGGAGGAACCGGCGTGGACGGAAAGGACAATCACGGTCCACGCCTAAGTTTCGCCGCTCCGCCCAAGGGTTCCTACAGCACGGCAGTAAGGCCGGATGGAGGTCCGCGCGGGGAGACAGGCTGTTTAAACGGCTAGGCCAAATGGCCAGCCACAGCCCGGCATCACGCGGGCTTGGGTGGAGGACTAGGCCGCTCTGGGCGGCGGAGAGGGAGGCGACTCGACTCGCCGAGCGGCGAGCGAATCACGAGCAGTCGGGGGCGAAAGCGGAGCAGGCGGCGTGAGCACCATGGCGGTCGCACACGGCAGCGATTCAATCTTCACCAGCGGCAGGAGTGACGCCTGTTCGGTCTCGGACTTCTGCCCGTCGCGCACGAGCTTGCAGATGCGGCAAGGGTTCTTGCCATCGAAGGTCTTGGTGAACGCCTCCTGCAGCGTGGTCTGCTGCGCGAAGCTGACGAACATGCCGGTCCAAGCGACGGATTGCAGCAGCGCCCAGTGCAGCCCCACCGAGAGGACCACCGCCAGAATCACGGCAACTTTGGCAACGCGCTTGAACAAGGTGCGCGGTTTATTGCCAGCCCGCCTTGGTGAAAGCAAGTGCGTTGTGTGGTCGTGCAGCTTACGGAGCGGTTCGCTCCTGCACGGGGCGCGGGTTTGCAACCCGCAGCAATTCCCGGCCGCCATAACGCTGGGAGCTTCCAGCGGTTGGGCCCATCGCCGGAGCTGCGGTCCGCACCGTGCCCTTGCCCCAGGATTATTACCGGCCTTTGCCCTTGCCAAGGCCAGGGGGCATTTCTACCGTCCGCCGCATGGATTCGCAGTTGGCCCAATACGTCCCGGTGCTGTTCCTTCTCCTCGTGGCCCTCGCCATCGCGGGCGGCATCTTGATCCTGTCTGAGATCGCCGGGCGTCTCCTCAATCGCAAGATCGCCGCGCGCACCACGCAGATGAAGGACACGCCCTACGAGTGCGGCATGCTTCCCATCGGTGGTGGCAGCTCTCGTTTCTCGGTGAAGTTCTACCTCGTCGCGATGCTCTTCATCCTCTTCGACATCGAAGTTGTCTTCCTCTACCCGTGGGCTGTCGTCTATCGGGAAGTCCTCGCCCAAAACGCCGCGCTCATCCTCGGCTCGATGGCGTCCTTCGTCGGCACCCTCTTCATCGGCTACCTCTACGCGCTGAAGAAGGGTGCGTTGGATTGGAAGAACTGACCTAATTCGTAGTGGCAAATGCGGAATGCGGAATTTCCACGGGGCCAAGCGCCCGGTCTTTTTGTCGGCCTCGATTTCCGGCGCTGACTGAACACTGATTACTGAAAACTTTTCCATGAGCATCTCCATCAAATTCGGCACCAGCGGCTGGCGCGGCCTCATCGCGCGCGACTTCACCTTCGATGGCGTCCGCCTCGCGGCCCAAGGCATCGCGGACTACCTCAACTCTCAACTCTCAACTCCCAACTCTCAACTTCAGGGCCGCAAGCCCGTCGTCATCATCGGCCACGACACCCGCTTCCTCGGGCGCGAGTTCAGCCTCGCCGTTGCCGAGGTGCTCACCGCCAGCGGCCTCACCTGCCTCCTCTGCCAGCGCGACGCCCCCACGCCCGTCATCGCGCACACCATCCGTGTCCGCAAGGCCATCGGCGGCATCAACATGACCGCCAGCCACAACCCGGCGGAGTATCAGGGCCTCAAGTTCTCCACCTACAACGGCGCCCCCGCCACGCCCGAAGTCACCCATCAAATCGAGGCCAACATCGCCAAGCGCCAGGCCGAGGGCTGGACCTTCAAGGCTGCTGTCGTCGGCACGTTCTCGTGCAAGAACATTGACCCGCAGCCCGACTACTTTAAGCAGATCCGCAAGCTCATTGACTTCGCCACTATTCGGAAGGCGAAGCTCAAGATCGCCGTCGAGCTGATGTATGGGACCGGTCGCGGCTACCTCGACACGCTGCTCACCGAAGACGGCGGCGCGAAGGTCACGACCTTCCACAACGAGCTGAACCCGCTCTTCGGCGGCCACCATCCGGAGCCGGACGCGCACGGCATGGAGGAAGTCTCCAAGTTCGTCCTCGCCGGCAAGGCCCAGTTCGGCCTCGGCCTCGATGGCGACGCCGACCGCTTCGGCATCGTGGACAAGAGCGGCGTGTGGCTCACCCCGAACCAGATTCTCGCCCTCGCCCTCTACCACCTGAAGAAGAACCGTGGCTGGACCGGCTCCGTCGTCCGCACCGTGCCCACGAGCCACCAGGTGGACGCCGTGGCCGCGCTCTTGGGCGTGCCGCTCCACGAGACGCCCGTGGGCTTCAAATACATCGGCGCGCTCATGGAGAGCGAACCCATCATCGTCGGCGGCGAGGAGAGCGGCGGCCTGAGCGTGAAGGGCCACGTGCCCGAGAAGGACGGCATTCTCGCCTGCCTGCTCATGGCCGAACTCGTCGCCACCGAGAAGAAATCCCTCGGCCACATTCTCAAGGCACTGGAGAAGCAGACCGGTGAATTCCACACCACCCGCATCAACCTCCGCATCGCCGCCGAGCAAAAGGACGCCATTGTTGCCAAGCTGACCGCCGGCCCCAGCCACATCGGTTCCTCCCCGGTGCAAAAGTTCATCACCACGGACGGCTTCAAATTCCTGCTGCCGGATGGGGAGTGGGTCGCCTTCCGCGCCAGCGGCACCGAGCCGGTCTTCCGCTGCTACATCGAGGCCAAGTCCGCCAAGCAGATGAAGAAGCTGGAAGCGGCGTGCCGCAAGCTGCTGGCCTGAAGGCTAGCAGCGAGTTGAAGAAAGCTGAAGCCGGGCGTTCTGACGCCTCATCACGGGTTCGCTCCTAGTTTTTCACTTCAAGTAATCTCGTTGCGTCGTGGAAATCGGGAGGTAGGCTCGGGCTCAAGTCCTTTCAGTTCAGCTCAACCCAATATTTTCTATGAACCTCCCCAAAACCTCCCGGCGCACGGCGCTCAAAGCCGGCGGTGTCGGCCTGCTCAACCTCGCGGTTCCCGGGCTGGTCGTCGGGAAGGACAAGTTCGACAACTCCGGCAAGGCGGTGGCCTCGAAGAAGTGCTGCATCTTTGTGCTCCTGTGCGGCGGCCCGAGCCACCTCGACACTTGGGATTTGAAGCCCGATGCGCCGTCCGAGATTCGCGGACCTTACAAGCCCATCCGTTCCAAGGTGCCGGGCATGCAGTTGAGCGAACTCCACCCCAAGCTCTCCCAGGTGACTGATCAGTTTTGCCTCATCCGCTCGATGTCGCATCCCCGCCCGATCAACAACCACTTCGACGCCATGCACAACCTGCTCTGCGGGCAGGTGGTCGAGCGCGTGCGGGAAGGCGTGCCCGATGACTTGCCTTATATCGGGTCGGTGGTGGCCAAGAATCTTTCCAACGAGCGCAACCTGATCACCAACGCGTGGCTCATTAAGTGTGTGGGCGCACCGGTCTTCTGCGCCCCGAACATCGGCTCCGGTGGTTATCTCGGATCGAGTTACGCGCCGGTGTTCATTGGCTCGGCCGACAACCATCCGGCGATGCCGAAGTTTAAGCTCCCGGAGATTTATGACTCCGGTGATCCCGCGCGGATGCAGGAACGGCGCAAGCTGCTCGACACCCTGGAGTCGAACCGCCTCGCAGAAGAACCGCAGGCCAAGGACTGGCATGAGCTTCGCGAGTTGGCCTACGACGCGATGACGCGGCCGGAAGGGCGCGCGGCGTTTGACTTGAACCAGGAGCCGCTGGCCGTCCGCGAGCGTTACGGCATGCACCCGCTGGGGCAGAACCTGCTGCTCGCGCGGCGGATGGTGGAGGCGGGTGTGCGCTTTGTGACCGTGAATGGCTGGGTCGGCCCTGCGCCGGGAGAGACCGGCGGCGGACCACCCGCCTCCAGTTGGGACATGCACGGCGGGAACATGGGCATGGGCAACGCCTTCAGCGACGGTTCCTACGGCATGAACTTTTGCCTGCCGCGCTTGGACGAGTCACTTTCCGCCCTCCTGACCGATCTGAAGGAGCGCGGGATGCTGGAGGACACCATGGTGGTCGCCGTGGGCGAGTTCGGCCGCACGCCGGTGATCCTCACGCAGGGGCCGCCCGGTCGGCAGCACTGGCCGCAATGTTTCTCCGCGATTGTGGCCGGCTGCGGCATTCGCGGCGGGGCCGTCTATGGCGAGTCGGACAAGACCGGGGCCGCTCCGAAGAGCAATCCCGTGACGCCCCAAGACCTCCACGCCACCATCCTCCACGCTTTGGGCGTGCCCCTGAGCGACCTCGGGAAGAACACTGGCATCATCCGTCCGCCCTTCTCTTCGGGCAAACCGGTCATGGGGCTGTTCGGATAGGTCGGGAGCCGGACAGCCTCGGCACTTGGCCGTGCTCGGCGGAAACTCGCCGCCGAGCTTGGGCACCGGCAACGACCGAACCAATCGGTGCGTTTTCGGCGCAGTTCAAGCGGCGGGCGAGTCGCCCGCCGCAACGGGCCGGTGGCTCGTTCCACCCAGCCTCCAACCGCATCGTTCCGGCTAAGTCTGCAACGCTACTCGCCGCGCTCGCTGTCGCCGCGCCCGGTAGCTTTTGCTCGCGCCGAGTTCGCCGCGCGCTACCTTCCCGTCCCGTGCCCAACTTGGAACCACTCGTCGAAGACTTCCTCTTCTCTCTGCGCCACGAGCGCGGGCAGGCGGCGCACACGCAGCGGACTTACAAGGCCTTGCTCGACCGCTTCATCGTCTGGGCGGAGGCGCGCGGGATCAAGGAGTGGAGCCAAGTGCAGTTGCCGGAGCTGACGGACTTCCTCCAGCACGAGCGGGATCGCAAGTTGGCCACCGCGCCGGAGGAGTCCAAGGCGACCTTGAGCATGTCCAGTCTTTACCTCCAAATCGCCGCGCTGCGGGCCTTCTTCAAATGGGCCGAGACGGAGAAGAAGTTGCCGGCGAACCCGGCGGAAAATCTCTCGCACCCGCGCCGGTGGAAGCGGTTGCCCAAGGGCTTGTCCGAGGCGGAGATTAAACAAATCCTCACGCCGCTCACGCTCGGCACACCTGCCGAGCTGTGCGATCAGGCGGTGCTGGAACTGGCCTACGCCAGCGGCCTGCGGCTCGCGGAGCTGCGCGGGCTGCGGCTGGAACAACTCCACTTGGAGGCCGGCTTTGTCACCGTCATCGGCAAGGGCAACAAGGAGCGCGTAGTGCCCGTCGGGGAGTTCGCGGTGGCGGCGTTGAACCGCTACCTCACCGTTGCGCGCCCGCAACTCGTGCGGCCCAAGTCCCCGGCGGCGGTCTTCCTCACGCGGCGCGGCACGGCCTTCGGCCAGGTGACGATGTGGCAGCGCATCAAGCAGCGGGTGCGGAAATCGGGACTGGAGCGTCCGGTCACGCCGCACATGTTGCGGCACAGTTTCGCCACGCACCTGCTGGAGCATGGCGCGGACCTCCGCGTGATTCAGGAGCTACTCGGTCACGCCAGTATCAGCACCACGGAGATTTACACGCACGTCGCCGGGCAGCGGTTGCGCGAGGTGCATGAGGAGCACCATCCCCGGGCGAAGTGAGGGGCGGGCGGCGGGAAAGGAGCGGGATTGTGAGTCGGAGGGGACCGCGCGGTGCGGGTGCCAAGTTACGCCCGTCCGAGGTCAGGCGTAACGCGGCGACCTATTTCACTCGAACAACCCCTGAATCTCCTCCCACGTCAGGTTGTCCGCGAGCGTCTCCTCGCCGCCGAGCGTGGTCTCGCCGAGTTGCGCGGGGCCGGACTTGCTTGCGGTGAAGGACAACCCTATTTTCAAAGTATGAAGCTGCGCCTGCTGGTTGAACTGGACAAGGCAACGAACCGTTGGTCTGCCGTGTTTCCCGAACTGCCCGGCTGCGCCACCGCTGGCGACACCGAAGCGGAGGCCATATCGAACGCCAGGGAAGCATTGGCTCTGTGGTTCGAGCCGGCTCCGATGAAGCTGGCCAAGGGCGCGAAATTCCTCGAACTAGCGGTGCCGTGAGCCAGCGGTATCCAGTCTGCAACGCGAAGGAGGTCGTGAAGGTTTTGCGGCATCATGGCTTCATGCTGGCAGGACAGTCCGGCAGCCATCAAAAGTGGCGGCACACCAACGGGAGACAGGTCATCGTGGCGATGCACGGGAGCAAGCCCATCCCGATTGGCACCCTCAAGAGCATCGTCGAAGGCAGCGGCCTGGACGTGGAGGAGTTTCGGTAGCCAAGCCGCCGCTTTGACAGAATGCGCCGGAAGTGGAGAATCAAAGGCGTGAATTCCTTGAACCGGCAGAAGCAGAACATTCTGCGCCACACCTGCGCATTTGTGTTCGCACTGGCGCTGACAGGATGTGACGAGCCTCCTGTGACTCCAAAATCACAACCAGACGCCACGAATAGCACGGAGCAGGAGAGAATGCTGCTGCTGGCCGCTGAAGGAGGTAAGTGGGTAGCGGAGGCGAATGTTGTGTTGACGGAGGGCCGAAGTGAGAATTCCCTCTCTCTGGTCTGGCCAGCATTGATGGGATTCACGAATGAGCTTTCGACTGCCGCTGATTTCCACGCGCTGGTCGGTGCGTTGCCCAAACATGACTGCGCAGTAATTCGGATCGAGGCGATGGGGTATGACGCGAACCGAGTCACCAACGCGGCTAGCCTTCTGCGGCAATCGGGCTTCCTCTCGGTGCGCGTGGTGATTTTGAGATGGGGCCAGAATTGGCCGAGCCCGACATTATGAGCTAGGCGCGCTCACTCAAACAACCCCTGAATCTCCTCCCACGTCAGGTTGTCCGCGAGCGTCTCCTCGCCGCCGAGCGTGGCCTTGATGATCGCGCGCTTCTTCTGCTGGAGCGCCAGGATCTTCTCCTCCACCGTGCCGCGCGCGATGAGCTTGTAGCTCGTCACCACGCGGGTCTGGCCGATGCGGTGCGCGCGGTCCGTGGCCTGATCCTCCACCGCTGGGTTCCACCACGGGTCGAAGTGCACCACCGTGTCCGCACCCGTGAGCGTGAGGCCCACGCCGCCGGCTTTGAGGCTGATGAGGAAGACGGGAATCTTCGCGTTGCCCTGGAACTTCTCCACCACCGCGCCGCGATTCGTGGTCGAGCCGTCGAGGTAGCAATACTCGATCTTCTCCGCCGTTAGCTTGTCCTTGAGCAGCGCAAGCATCGTCGTGAACTGGCTGAAGACCAGCACGCGGTGGCCGCCGTCCACGGCCTGCTCCAGCAACTCGCCGAACATCGCCACCTTGCCGGAATGTTCGTCGGTGAACTCCGCGTTCTCCATCTTGAGCAGCCGCAGGTCGCAGCAGATCTGGCGCAGGCGCAGCAGCGCGTTGAGGACAATCATCTTGCTCTTCGCCACGCCCTGCGCACCGACGGCGTCCATGACTTCCTTGCGGCTGACGGCGAGCACCTGCTTGTAAATCTCCGCTTGGTCGTCGGTGAGTTCGCAGTAGGAAACTTGTTCAAGCTTTGCGGGTAAGTCCTTCGCCACCTCGGTCTTGAGCCGGCGCAGGATGAAGGGCCGCAACCGCCGCCCGAGCCGCGCCTGCACGGCCTCGTCCTTGTCGCGCGTGATGGGCTGCTCATAGCGCTCCTTGAAGTCCGTGGCCGAGCCGAGATAGCCGGGCATGAGGAAGTCGAAGATGCTCCAGAGGTCGAGGACGGAGTTCTCCATCGGCGTGCCGGTGAGCACGACGCGGTAGCTCGCCTTCACGGCCTTCACGGCCTGGGAGTTCTGCGTCTGGCGGTTCTTGATGTGCTGCGCCTCGTCGAGCACGAGCGTGTCGAACTCGAACTCGCGATACTTCTCCGCGTCGCGCCGGATGAGCGCGTAGCTGGTGATGACGAGGTCGCTCTTCGACACTTCGTCAAACAACTCGTGCCGGCTCGTGCCGTGCAGCGCGACGACCTTCAGCTCGGGCGTGAACTTCTTCGCCTCCGCGACCCAGTTGAAGACCAGCGACGTGGGGCAGACGATGAGCACCGGGCCGGAGAGCTTCTTGTTCGTGTGACACGACTTGAGGAACGCCAGCGTCTGGAGCGTTTTGCCGAGGCCCATTTCGTCGGCGAGGATGCCGCCGAACTTGTTCTCGCGGAGGAACTGCAACCACGCGACGCCTTGCTTCTGATACGGGCGCAACACGTCCTCGAGCGGGCCAAGCGGCGGACAGGTGAGCTTCGCCTGTCCGCTCTGCCGCGCCGCGCGCTCGCGCCAGCCGGCGGCGGCCTGCACCTGCCAGCCGGGCTGCTGGCGGAGCGTGGCGTCGAGGAAGCCCGCCTGCACGTCGCTGAAGCGGTAGCCCTTCGCGTGCTGCTGCGGCGCGCAGTCGCGCAGCACCTCCTGAAATTCCTCCAGCGCCCCCGTGTCGATGAGCGCGATGCGACCGTTCTTCAGGCGCGTGGTGCCGTTGCCGGACAGGATGAGCCGCTGAATGTCGGCGGCGGAAAACTTCTCGCCGTCCGCCGACGCGAGCGACATCTCGACATCGAACCACCGTTCGCCCGAGGGCCGAATCTCGAAGCGCGGCTCCAGCCGCTCGAAGTTCTTCGCTGTGCTGTGCTGGAGCCGTTCTTCCAGCGAGACCTCCCACTCCTTCTGCCAGCGCGGGTAGTCCTTCGCGAAGAAGCGCACGACGTTGCTCTCGCCGTGGAGATTCCAGCGGCCTTGAGCATCGGGGCCGCTGAAGCCCGCGCGGCGCATCCGCTCGCCTGCCGTGACCTCCGCGCCGAAGTCGCGCGTGGAGTAGCGCGTGGTGCATTTCGGGTCGGGGAGCCAGAGCGACTCGTCCTTCGAGGTCACCCCCACGGTCATGATGCGCGGGCCGTAGGCGCACTGGAGTTGCGCCTGCACTTGAGCCAGTCCGCCGTTCAGCGCGAGGATGAAACGCGGCGACTGCGGCTCCAGCGTGAACTCATCAATGCCGAAGTTCGCGTCCACTTCACTCTCGGCTTCGAGCACGACCAGCTCTTGGCTGAGGAACAAGGGCACCCGCGCACGCGGCAGTTTCATCGGCGCTTGGAACAACGAGCGCCACTGCTTCGGCAAACCGACCGGCTCCAACGAGTCGCCGCGAAACGCCCAAAGGGACTCGCCCGCAATGAGCGTAGGCGCGCGCAGGCCTACGGGCAGGTTCATGCGAATCTCGCCGGAGGTTTCTAGCGTGACCTCGACAGGGACGCGCCACGAAGTCGCGCCGATGACGAGCGGCTGCCCACGCCCGAGCGCCACGCGCGGATGCCCGGCGAGCGCGTCGAGCAACTCGGTGAGCTCGTAGAGGTTGAGCATGAGGCCACCGGGCGTTTCGTTGTCGGCGAGCCGCTCGGCCTTGTCCAACAGGCGCGTGTCCTCGGGCGAGAGCGCGAAGGGCTGGTTCATCGGCAGCGCGCTCAAGGGCACGCGGCCCCGCGCCCACTTGCCCTCGAACGTGGCCATGACCTTCCCGCGCTCAATTCCCGCCGCGAAGGTCGGCGGAAAGATGACGGTGATTTCCAGCCGCTCGCCGTTCGCGGCGCGTTTCAGCTTTGGCCCGGCTTGCGGTTCCGGCTGGCGGGCCACGGGTCGAGTTGCTCCGAGCCGCGCTGGCAGCGGCGTCGCCGTGTCGCTCCCGCGTGGTGCGGGTTTCTCGCGCTGCAAGTGATGCAGGCCAATCGCAACCGAGTGGGCGCAGATGATACCGGACTCGCGCGAGGCCCAGCAGGTGCAGAGGTTTTCCATGTCCACCGGCCCCTTGATGACCAAGCCGGCGCGATACGAGGAAGTGCCTTCCTGCACGACGCCCTTGAGCAGCGGCGGCGTCCAGTTCGAGGACAACACCTTGCCGCCCGCGAGCAGGGAACGCGCGTTCTTAACCGCTTCCCACCCGGCGGACTTCGTGAAGAAAGCCTCCGTCAACTCAGTGAAACTCATCGGGGCGAGAGTGCCGGACGCGGTGGGCGGTTGGCAAAAAAGTTTTCAGGCCGGATGATTGGAGCAGACAACGGCTGGAGATGCGCCGACGCGGGCGCTTCCTTCTGCTCTACTCGGAGGACAAGAGAAAGTGGCCGCAGGCCGGATGAGGGGTAAGGCCACATACGCCGACGCACGTAACTCCTCACCCCAGCCCTCTCCCCTCATCCGATGAAGGGGAGAGGGAGAAGCCTCGGGCAAGGCTGCCCGCGCTACGGACCACGCGCTCCGGTCACGCCACCTGCTTCACCAGCTTCTTCGCCCGCGTGACCCATGGCTGCTCCTGCTTCCGCTGGTAGTCGGGCGCGTGCTTGTCCTCGGAGATGACTTCCTCGGCGAGCTGCTGGGCGCGGGCGGATTGGCCTTTGGCGGCGAGCAACTCCGCGAGCTGCACGCGGGCGCGGGCGTGCGAGTGCTCGCTCACGACTTGTTCCCAAATCGCGATGGCAGCATCCGCCTGCCCCAGCGTGGTGAGCGTCTCCGCCAACGCCATCAAGGACTGGCCGTAGTCGTGTTTCGGGTTCTGCACGCACACGTCTTCAAGGTAACCGCGCGCTTCGGCGGCGCGGCCTTGGCGGAGGAGGCATTGGCCCAGATGCGCGCGGGCGTCGAGGTCCGCAGGGTCGCGGGCGAGGGCGGCGAGGTAGCACGCTTCCGCTGGCTTGAACTTGGTTTGCTTGAAGTAGATATCGCCCAGTTCCGCGTGGTGATGGGCCTTGTCGAGCAGGTGAATCTGCTTCTCCAACTCCTCGATGCGACCCCGGTCCTGCTGGCCGGGCATCACAAAGCCGCGCGTCGGCAAGGAAGGCGCGGCGCGATAGACCATGAAGAAGTAGAGCACTGCGTTGAGCAGCGGGAAGAGGATGATGAACGCCACCCACATCCACTCCTCGCGCCGGAAGGCGTCCACGAGCATCCAGAGGCAGAAGGCGATGAACAGCCAGCCCAGCGGGTGCGCGAGGAAGAGGGTCAGGTCGGTGAGGAAGAAGGAGAGCACGGCGGCGGCGGGTTCTGAGTTTTGGGTTTTGGGTTCTGAGTTGGGGCGTGCGTTCGAGCGCGTTCGGACGAGGTCACGCGTCACGCGTCACGCATCCTCAGGCCGCGACCCAGTGTTGTTCCGACCACAGCGCGGCGGACTTCTCCTTCGCCTCCTTCTCTTTCTCCTTCTGCAAGTCCTTGTCCAAGTCCTGCGGCACCTTGAGGTCTTCCTTGATCGGGGCGGACGGGTTCTTGAAGTCAATCCCGGCGAGCTGCGTGTAGTGGCGGAACACGTCCGTGTTCTGGATGAAGCCCCGGAAGCGCTCTGCCCCCGGCCCGAGCGCGACCAGCGGCACGTAGTCCGAGCAGTGCGCCGTGCCCGTCCAGCCGATGCCGAGGTGGTTGGCCATGAGCTGGCCGAGTTGGGCGACGTTGCTGTTCATCAGCGTGAACTGCGCCTTGCCCTTGCGCGTGAGGAAGGGCGCGAACGCGGCGGCTTTTTCGGCGGAGAGTTGATACTCGGTCGCCTCGCGGATGACTTCGGCGATGAACTTCGGGTCGTCCAAGACCTTCGGCGCGACCGCGCCTTTCGCCAGCGGGGCGGAGTCCGGGCCGGGGACGTTGAGGCGCTTGAAGATTTCGCTGAAAGACCGTTTCACGCGTTGGACGTTGGTGAAGAGCGCGGAGCTGAAACCGTAGTTGCTGCCAAAGCCGCTGAGGCCGGGGTTGCCGGTCGGGTGGTCGGTGGTGATGACGAGGAGCGTGTCCGGGTGGCGCTTCTGGAAGTCGAGGCAAACGTCCAGCGCCTCATCGAAGGCGATTTGGTCGTAGAGCGCGGCAACGGCGTCGCACATGTGCGCACCGTGATCCACGCGCCCGCCCTCCACTTGTAGGATGAAATGGTTCTCGTTCTCCAGCTTCGCGAGCGCCTTGCGCGTCAGCTCGGCGAGGTGGGGAACGGCTTCCTTGAGCTTCGCGTCGTGGTTCCAGTCCACGGTGAACGGCAGGTGGCTGTTGGAGAAGATGCCGAGCCACTTACCGTCGTTCTTCGCAGCGGCGAAGTCCTTCGCGGTCTTGAAGACCTGGTAGCCGGCGGTTTGGTAGTCGGGCACGAGGTCGCGCTTGTCCTTGCGCCGGGTGGCGTCGAAATACTTCTGCCCGCCGCCGAGGAGGACTTCGACGCCACGCTCCAGGTATTGCACGGCGATGCTTTCCGCCGCTTCGCGCTTCAGGCCACTGGCCGCAAAGCCCGCCGGCGTGGCGTGCGTGATCTCCGTGGTCGTGACCAGTCCACGTTTCCAGCCCTGTTGGCCGAAGAGCGTGTAGAGCGGGGTGAGCACGGTGCCGTCGGGCAGGACGTTCACGGTGCCGTTGACGATGCGCGAGCCGCTGCCCCAGGCGCAGGAGGAGGCGGAGGAATCGGTGACGAGGGAGTTGAGCGAGCGCACGTCCATGAACGAGCCGACGGTGCCGGGCTGGTTGTAGAGGTTCATCCACGAGAGGCCGCGCCCGCGCCCGGCGCGCGAGAGGTGGTCGGCCATCGAGAGCGTCGCCATCGCCATGCCGTCGGCGACGAGGTGGATGATGTGGCGCGGCTTCTGGCCGGGCTGGGCGTTGCCCGGCTCGGCGGCGCGGACGATGGCGGGGGCGGCGAGCGAGGTGGCGGCCAGCAGCCCGGAGCGGCTGAAGAAACGGCGGCGGTTCAAAGACATGGGCAGGAAGCTAGGGGCGGCGGAAAAGTTTGCCAATGCCGAAGCCGGAGGGGCGGAGCGTGGGACCGTGTCCCGCAGTGCCTCGCCCCAGTCAGCAGCGTCTGAGCTGTCCAGCACACATGGGGAGTTGCACGCGCTGCGGGAAACAGTCCCGCACTCCGCCGCCGGGTTTGACAGGGTTTGCCGCCCCATACTTAACTCCGCCATGACTTTGCTCCGCCGTTTCGCCCTCTGCGCCGCCGTTCTGCTCGCCGCCCTGCGCTTGTCCGCCGCGCCGCCGAACATCGTGATGATCGTCTCGGACGACCACCACTGGGGGGATTACTCCTTCATGGGCCACCCGACGGTGAAGACGCCTCACCTCGACAAGCTCGCCGCTCAGAGCCTCACCTTCACGCGCGGTTACGTGCCCTCCAGCCTCTGCTGCCCGAGCCTCGCCTCGATGATCACCGGCCTGTATCCGCACCAGCACAAGGTCACGAGCAACGACCCGCCGCCGGTGCCGGGCATGAAGGGTCCGGCGTTCCAGAAGTCGCCGCAGTTCGAGGAAGGGCGCGAGCTGATGTCCAAGTTCATCGAGGCCGTCCCCACGCTCCCGCGCGAGCTGGGCAAGCAGGGCTATCTCAGCCTCCAGACCGGCAAGTGGTGGCAGAAGCATTTCAGCCGCGGCGGCTTCACCCACGGCATGACCCAGGGCGGACGGCACGGCGATGCCGGCCTCGATATCGGGCGCAAGACCATGCAACCGATCTACGACTTCATCGGCACGGCCAAGCAGGAGAAAAAACCGTTCTTCGTCTGGTATGCGCCCATGATGCCGCACGACCCGCACACGCCGCCCCAGCGCATCCTCGACAAATACAAAGACAAAACCCCGTCGCTCCCCGTCGCGAAGTATTGGGCGATGGTCGAGTGGTTCGATGAAACCTGCGGCCAGCTCCTCGCGCACCTCGACGAGCAGGGCCTCGCGGAAAACACCATCGTCGTTTACGTCACCGACAACGGCTGGATCACCAATCCCGAGACCGGCCGCTACGCCGAGAAGTCCAAGCAGTCGCAATACGACGGCGGCCTCCGCACGCCCATCATGGTCCGCTGGCTGGGCAAAGTGACGCCGCAGAAGTCCCCACACCTTGCCAGTTCGCTCGACCTCATGCCCACGCTCCTCGTCGCCGCCGGCCTCAAGCCCACGCCGCAGATGCCGGGCTTAAACCTCCTTGATGACAAAGCCGTCGCCGCGCGCAAGTCGCTCTACGGCGAGTGCTTCACCCACAACTTCGTGGACATGCAGAACCCCGCCGCCAGCCTCAAGTGGCGCTGGGTCATCGAGGGCGATACCAAGCTCATCGTCCCCAGCAAACGCAACCAACCCGACGACGTGGTGGAGCTCTACGACCTCGCCAAAGACCCGCACGAAGAGAAGAACCTCGCGAGCGCGGACCAGCCGAAAGTCGAGCGACTGACCAAGCTGCTCGATGCTTGGTGGTCGGCGAAGTAGTGGGCGGGCGCGAGCTTCCCTCGTCGCACCGCTTTGCTACCGTCGCCGCCATGTCACTGAACTCACTTCGCCTGAGCTGCCTGCTCGTGTTCGCTTGCCTTGCGGTCACGGTGCGCGCCGCCGAGCGCCCGCCGAACATTCTCTTCGCCATCGCGGACGACTGGGGCGCGCATGCTGGCGCTTACGGCACGCGCTGGGTGAAGACGCCGCACTTCGACCGCGTGGCGAAGGACGGCGTGCTCTTCACTCGCGCCTTCACCCCGAACGCCAAGTGCGCTCCGTCCCGCGCCTGCATTCTCACCGGCCGCAACTCCTGGCAACTCAAGGAAGCCGCGAACCACATCTGCTACTTCCCGCCGGAGTTTAAAGGCTGGGGCGAGGCGCTCGCGGAGAACGGCTGGACCGTCGGCCACACGATGAAGGGCTGGGGGCCGGGCGTCGCGACGAACGTGCTGGGGCAAGCGCGGCAGATGACGGGCAAGGCTTTCAACGCGCACAAAGCCCCGCCGCCGACCACCGGCATCAGCAACAACGACTACGCCGCGAACTTCACCGATTTCCTCGACACCACCACGACGAACCAGCCGTGGGCGTTCTGGTATGGCGCGATTGAACCGCACCGGGGCTACGAGTTCGGTTCCGGCGTGGCAAAGGGCGGGAAGAAGCTCACGGACATTGACCGCGTGCCCGCCTACTGGCCGGACAACGACACGGTCCGCAACGACCTGCTCGACTACGCCTTCGAGGTCGAGCACTTCGATCGGCATCTCGGGCGGATGCTGGCAGAACTGGCAAAGCGCGGCCTGCTGGAGAACACGCTCGTCATCGTCACCGCCGACCACGGGATGCCCTTCCCGCGCGGCAAAGGCAGCGCCTACGAGGCCTCGAACCACATTCCCTTCGCCGCCATGTGGCCCGCCGGAATCAAGAAAGCGGGCCGCGTCGTGGACGACTACATGAGCTTCATTGATGTCGCGCCCACCTTCGTCGAGCTGGCTGGCATCCCATGGGCGAAGACGGGCATGGCAGCGAGTCCCGGCCGCAGCCTCGCGGACATTTTCCGCTCGGAGAAATCCGGTCGCGTGAACCCCGCACGCGACCATGTGCTCATCGGCATGGAGCGCCACGACATCGGCCGGCCTGGCGACGTGGGCTATCCCATCCGCGGCATCGTGAAGGACGATGTGCTCTTCCTCCAAAACTTCGAACCGACGCGCTGGCCCGCGTGCAACCCCGAGACCGGCTACCTGAACGTGGACGCCAGCCCCACGAAGTCCCTCATCCTCGATGCCCACCGCCTCAGCGCCGCTGACATCCCGTGGGCGCTGGCCTTCGGCAAGCGCCCGGCCGAAGAACTCTACGACCTCCGCGCCGACCGCGACTGCGTGAACAACCTCGCGCCCAGCGCCACCGCGAAAAACCAACTCGCCGCGCTCAAAGCCCAACTCCACGCCGAGCTGCGCCAGCAAGGCGACCCGCGCATGGCGGGCAAGGGCGACGTGTTCGACCGCTACCCGCACGCGAACAAAGGTCACCTGGGCTTCTACGAGCGCTACATGAAGGCCGAGAAACTCAAGGCTGGCTGGGTGAACCCAACCGACTTCGAGAAGCAGCCGCTGGACTGAGCGGGCGGGTTAGGGGTAGCTCAGGCGCTTGGAACCCGACTCCACGTTCGCGGCCGTTCTCCCTCACCCCGGCCCTTGAACCTGTTAGGGCCGACCTGCCGATCGGCCGCTGGATACCTCCGCCAGCCGCGGCGGCGACTACCGGTTCAGCGGCCGAAATCGGGGCAATTGGCGGACTGGGCGAACGTGAAAACCTTCCCCGAACGCTCGCTGAAGGCACAGCCGAGCGACAAGCCGATGCGGAGTTGTTCCGGGCCACCGCTTTGGAACGACTGGCGGAGGAGTAGGGGAGAAAGCGGGAAAGCGAGCCCGTGAGAATGCGCGAAGGTGAGCGGTGGTCGAGAAAGCTTTTCCCTCGCTCGCTTTTTTACCAACTCACTTTCCCACCCGCCCCAGCGCTTCGTGACCCTTCCGCAGCAACGCCGCCGTGTCGTTCCACCCGAGGCAGGCGTCGGTGATGGACACGCCGTAGCGCAACTGCTTCAGGTCGGCGACCAAGGGCTGGCTGCCTTCTTCCAAGTTGCTTTCGAGCATCACACCGATGACCGCCGGGCTGCCCGCCACGCGTTGCGCGATGATGTGTTCCCACACGGTTTGCTGGCGCGTGTGTTTCTTGCCCGAGTTCGCATGGCTGCAATCCACGATGAGCGTGCCCGGCAGGTCAGCGGCCCGGAGCTGTTGCACCGCTTCGGCGATGCTGCGCTCGTCGTAGTTCGGCGCGTGCTTGCCGCCGCGCAGGACAACATGGCCCCACTGGTTCCCCGTGGTTTGGATGATGCAGGTGCGCCCGTCGGGGTCGATGCCGAGAAAACTGTGCGCGCTCCGCGCGGCCTTCATGGCGTTGACGGCGGTTTCGAGGCTGCCATCCGTGCCGTTCTTGAAGCCGACGGGCATGGACAAACCACTCGCCATCTCGCGGTGCGTTTGGGACTCCGTGGTGCGCGCGCCCACCGCCGCCCAGCTCACGAGGTCGGCGAGGTATTGGGGCACCACCGGGTCCAGGAACTCCGTCCCCACCGGCATCCCGAGGCCGACGATGTCGAGCAGGAGCTTCCGCCCGACCTTCAAGCCCGTCTCGATGTCGCAGGAGCCGTCGAGGTGCGGGTCGTTGATCAACCCTTTCCACCCGAGGATGGTGCGCGGCTTCTCAAAGTAAACCCGCATGACGATCTCCATCCGGTCGCCGAACTCCTGCCGCAACGGCATCAGGTGCTGTGCGTAGTCCACCGCCGCCTCTGGGTCGTGGATGGAGCATGGGCCGACGATCACCAGCAGCCGCTGGTCCTTGCCATCGAGAATGTTCTGCACCGCGCGTCGGCCAGCGACCACGGTCTCGGCGACCGCCTCTGTCAGCGGCAACGAGTCGGCGAGTTGGCGTGGCGTAATGATCGTCCGCGCGGCTTGGATGTGCCAGTTGTGCGTGCTCTGCATGAAATAATTCCGTCCCGCCAACTGCGGCGACAGGGGCGCGAACATTGCCGGAACCCGCCGTCGCCCCGCAAGCGGCGAATCGTGCCGGCGGCTTGCCACCGCCCCTTGGTGATTGGAGTGCGAGGCTGCTCTGCCTGATTCGGTGCCTCGGACGGCGATGGCAATGCTCCGGTCCGTCCGCCGGGCTGCCTAGTTAGCGTCGCCGCTGCCGGCGCATCAGCCAGCCCGCTCCCAACGCCGCCAGCGCGAGCGCCGACGGTTCCGGCACAACCGTGTATTGCACGAGGAGCTGCGGGGCGTTCACGGAGTCCTCGCGTGAGCCGAAGCGGCGGGCGGTGAAGTTCGGTCCCTCATCGGTGGCCAGCAGCATCCAGCCGAAGTTCGTCCCGGGGTTGCCCAGCCAGAGCTGCACGTCAGCAGCGAGCTGGGCAGAGGTGAAGAAGTAAGGCGAGTTCGCCGTGCCATAGACCGTCTGCCCGGCGCTGGCGGTCGCTGCGAAGTCTGTCCCCGCCAGTCCACCCGGGGCGGACCAGTTCGGCCCCGTCTGAGCGAAGCGCGCGAGCCACGTGGCCTCGCCGGAACCGGCGGGCGCGCCCTGTCCCGGCGTGCCGGGATTGGCCGTGGTCTGCACGCCCTCGCCCCAGGAGACGAGCATCCGGTGGAGGCCGAAATCCCCCGGCGCGTAGCCATCCACCGGCTGCCGCGTCACCTCGAGGACGAGCGCCACGGAGTCCACGAGCGCGCCGGTCGGGATCGCCGATACATCGAACCGGAAGAGCGCGCGGTTCCGCGTGAAGTTCTGGGTCGTGCCGGAGTTGGCGAAGGGCTGCCCGCCGAGGTTGTTGTTTGGTGCCGTCTCGATGAGCGTGGTGTCGGCGATGGGACGCAGCGAGAGAGAGTCGGCGAGCGCTGAAAGCTGGAAGCTGAAAGCTGTAAGCAGGGAGGCCAACGCACATCGCCCAACACGCGCCGTCCAACGCTCAACCCCTAGGCGGCTGCGGGCTGGCGCAGCCTTCCGAGCGGGGGCTGAAACGCGCGCCACCGAGGACACGAAATGTAGGTGGGTGGATGCCAATCGCGCCGGATGATGTCGGTGCGGAAGGCGGATGCAAGGGCCATGTCGGGCGCGGTTAGTTGCCGGCAGCCAGCAGGCGCTCCACGCGCTCCACATCCGCCGGCACGTCCACGCCCACGCTGTCATAGGCCACGCGCACCACGGCGATGGGGATGCCGTTCTCCAACGCG
>JBDKJY010000023.1:0-100546 GCA_039796295.1 Verrucomicrobiota bacterium | reverse complement strand
TCCGATCTATCAGTGTGGAATCGGGGCGCGGCATGGATGTGCATCCTTGTCGGGACCATTTACCTCTTAGCCGGCGCGTTCCTGTTCCCATCACTGGCAAAATGACGATCGCCACCCTCTCATTAGCACCCGGCTTCAGCCGGGTGTCGCAGCGACAAGGCGGACAAAACCGTTTCAGCGGTTTTGGCCCGGTCGGCCGCGAAGCCGTTGAAACGGCTTTCGCTCGTCGCCACCTCAACACCGGACTGAAGCCCGGTGCTAATGAGAGGGCTGCGAGGCCGCAGCGTCTGGAGCGCGGACGCCCGCGTCCGCAATTCCGCGCTGCTCGTTCGCAGCATTCTCAGCACACGGACGTGGGCGTCCGTGCTCCATCCGAACTTTCCAACCAACTGCGGCGTCTGTCTTAGCGCGATGATTGCCCCCCTCCTCAACGAGCACTTGGAGCCGGTCGCGCGTCGCTACCGTCGGCTGCAACTCTGGCGCGGGCTGGCCATCTGCTGGGCGTTCGCGGGATTGCTCGCCATCGCGCTCGGGGCGTTCGGGGTGGAATACCGCGTCGGCGTGCCGCTGGTCGGGGTGGTCGGGTTTGCGGCAGCGCTGTGGATGGGCTTTGCCACGCTGTCCGCGAAGGCCGACCCGCACTGGCTCGCGCGGCAAATCGAGCAGCAACATCCCGAGTTGAAGACCGCCTTGCTCGCCGCGTTGGAGCAGAAGCCTGATGCCGACGGCCAGTTCAGTTTCCTTCAGCAGCGCGTCATCGCCGAGGCCGTGGTGCATGGGCGCAACCTCGGTTGGACCGACGCCTTTCCCGCCCGGAAGCTCGCGCTCGCGCACGTTGCGCACCTCGCGGCGTTTGCGTTCTTCGTCGCGGCGCTGATGGGCTTGCGCACCCACAGCATCGCCGTCGTGCAACAGGCCGCCGCGGCGAAGGCCGTGCTGGACAGCGTCTCCGTCACGCCGGGCGACACGCAAATCGAGCGCGGCAACAGCCTCGTGGTGCTAGCGAAGTTCGAGGGCAAGCTCCCGCCCGGCGCGACGCTCGTGCTCGGCGCGGGCACGAACGTCACGCGCTCCATCGCGCTGACCAAGTCGCTCGATGACCCCGTCTTCGGCGGCACGGTGCCGGAGGTGAACGAGGACTTAAGTTATCGCGTCGAGTTCGCCGGGCAGCGCACGCGGGACTTCGCGGTGAAGGTGTTTGAGCATCCGAAGCTGGAGCGCGCGGATGCCAAGCTGACTTTCCCCGCCTACACGCAGTTGCCGGAGAAGACCATCGAGGACACGCGTCGTATCAGCGCGGTGGAAGGCTCCGCGCTCACCTACACGCTCCAGCTCAACAAACCGGTGAAGTCCGCACGGTTGTTGCCGAAGAAGGACGGCGACATCGTCACGCTCGGCACGGATGCGACGAAGCCCTTCGCCACGCTCACGAACTTCGCGCTGACTAACAGCCAGAGTTTCCAGCTCGAACTCGTGGACGCGGACGGGCGCACGAACAAGGTGTCGGCGCAGTTTGTCTTCGACGCGCTGCGGAACCGCGCGCCGGAGCTGAAGCTGGCGTCGCCGCGCGGCGACCAGCGGGTGTCGGCGCTGGAGGAGATTCAGTTCGCGGGCGAGGCGTGGGATGATTTCGGGCTGCGCGCGTATGGCATCGCCTACTCGCTCGGCGGCGCGGAGCCGACGCTGCTTCAGCTCGGCGAAGGCTCGCCCGCGAAGGACAAACGCGCGTTCAGCCATGTGCTGCGGCTGGAGGAACTCGGCGCGGCTCCTGACCAGCTCGTGGCGTGGTTCGCGTGGGCGGACGATGTCGGGCCGGACGGCGAGGTGCGGCGCACGGCGACGGATATGTATTTTGCGGAGGTGCGGCCGTTCGAGGAGATTTTCCGCCAAGGCCAGGGCGGCGCTGGCGAAGGCGAGGAGGAGGAGAAGGACGGGAAAAAGGGCAGCCCGCAGGAGAAGATGGGCAAGCTCGCGGAGTTGCAGAAGCAAATCATCAACGCGACGTGGAAGCTGCGTCGGCAGCAGGGGACGGCGCTGCCGGTGACGAAGGTGCCGGTGAACGTCCTGCCACCGACGAAGCGTCCGTTGCCAGCAACCTCCACGACAACAAACGCCAACCCTCGCCAGACGATTTTCTGAACCGTTCAAAAGGAAGCACGCCATGAGAACTCCCAGCACCCAGCCAAGCGCCGCCAACCCGGTAGGGCGAGACTCCGTCGAGCCTCATTGCGAGCGCAGCGAGGCGAGCGCAGCGAGCTTCTCGGGCGGAGACGCGGCCAGCCGAGATGCTCGCAGTGCTCGGGCCTCCTTCGTCGGCAGATGGGGTTCGACGGAGTCTCACCCTACCGGCGCACGCTGGGCTTCCGCCCTCGCTTGTCTCGGCGTGGTCAGCGGGTTGTTGCTCGCGCCACCGTTTATCTTGGCGCAGCAGCGTTCGCCAGCGGCGGCGAAGGCTCCCTCGAACTTCCAGTCCGATGCTGGCGTGCTCATTGAGTCGCAGGAAAAGGCGTTGGAGATGGCGAAGGAGTTGGCAGAGAAGTCCGAGAACCCAAGGGCGCAGGCGGCGATGGCGGAGGTCGTGAAGCAGATGGAGCGGGCGCTGAAGCTGTTGGAAGAGGCGAAGGGTGAGCCGAAGAAGCTGGAGGCGGCGGTCGCGGCACAGCAGGCGTCGTATCAGGCGCTGCTGAAGCTGGCGGAGCGGGAGTTCAAGGTGAACGAGAAGAAGGGCGGCAAGGGCGGCAAAGGCGGTGAGCAGGGCCGGCAGGGGCAGGTGGACCAGCTTGAGCTCAAGATGAACAAGAACCGTTACGAGGAGCAGAAGCAGGCCAAGGCCGAGCCGCCGCAGTCGCCGGAGCAGAAGGAGAATTTGCAGTTCATGAGCCGGTTGCGCGAGCTGGCACAGCGGCAGGGCGACTTGAACGAGCGGTTGAAGGAGCTACAGACCGCGTTGCAGGAGGCGAAGAACGAGCAGGAGAAAGAGGAGATTCGCCGGCGCTTGAAGCGCTTGCAGGAGGAGCAGAAACAGATGCTCGCGGAGCTGGATGAGTTGAAGCAGCGCGCGGAGAAGCCGGAGAACCAGCAGCGCATGGCCGACACAAAACAGAAGCTCGACCAGTCGCGCGACGCGGCGCAGAAGGCGGCGGAGCAGATGGACAAAGGCAACGTCTCGCAGGCGCTGGCGAGCGGCACGCGGACGCAGCGGGACTTGCAGGAGATGCGCGACGACTTGCGGAAGAAGAACGCGAACCAGTTCGCCGAAGACATGAAGCAGCTCCGGCAGGAGGCGCGGGACATCGCGCAGAAGCAGGAGGAGTTGGGCAAGCAGTTGACCGCCACGCCGCAGCAGAACAAGAAGAAGTCGCTCACCGAGCCGGATGCGAAGTCGGAGTTGCCGAAGGAATTGGCGGAGCAGAACAAGCGCGTCGCCAGCCTCGTGGACCGCGCGACGCAAATCGCCGAGCAGTCGGAGAACGCGGAGCCGCTGTTGCATCGGCAGCTTTACGACGCGATTCGCAAGCAGGCGCAGAGCGAGGCGCAGAACTTGAAGGAGACGAAGAACGACTTGGCGCTGCGCGGGATGCTGACGCGCGGGATGTATGACTTGCTGGAAAAGGCGTCGGCGGACGGCGCGACCAAGTCGCTCGAAATCGCTGGCGAGCTGGCGAAGAACGGACTGAACAATCCGGCGTCGGCGGTGGAACAGCGGGCGCGCGCGGGCATCGAGGAGATGCGCAAGGGTGTCGAGCGCGCTGCGGAGGGCGTGCTGGGCGATGAGGCGGAGTCCTTGAAGCAGGCGGCCAAGACGCTCGACAGCCTCGCGCGGCAGCTTGAGCGCGAACTGGCTCGGGGCGAGGCGAAGCAGGGCGAAAAGGGCGGCGAGCCGAAAGCCGGTGGGCAGCCCGGCGACGCGAAAGACAAGTCAGGCCAGCAGGCGCAGGGCGAAGGCAAGCAACCCGGCAAGCAGGATGGCAAGCAAGGTGAGGGCAAGAGCGGGCAGGCTTCCAAAGACGGCAAGCAAGGTGAGCCGCAGGCCGGAGCTGACCCGGGCGAAGGCAAAGAGCCCGGCGACAAAGCAGGCAAGCAGGGTTCCAAGTCGGGACAGGACGGCAAAGCGGGCGAAGGCAAGGAAGGCTCCAAGGACGGTAAAGGTGGCAAGCAAAGCGAAGGCAAACAGGGCGAGGGCAAGGAAGGTGGGAAGGGCGGGAAGAGCGGGCAGCAACCCGGTGGCAAGGATGGCAAAGACGGAAAGGATGGCAAGGGCGAGCAGCCCGGCGAAGGTCAGGGCAAGGGCGGCGGGTCCGGTCAGCAGCCCGGTGGTGAGCAGCCCGGTCAGCCAGACGGCAAGCAGGCCAACGCCGGTCAGCGTGGGAGCAAGGACGGTTTACCGAACGGCAATCAACGCGGCGGCTCAGACCAGCGCGGTGGGAATCGCGGCGGTTTTGAAGGCATTCTTCCGGCGGGCGTCGTGGCCGAGCGCGGGGGCGAGCAGGCCGGGCCTATCACGAGTGAGAAGGGCTTCGCGGACTTCAGCGACCGCCTTCGCGACGTGGAGGAGATGGTGGATTCTACCGAGCTGCGGAACCAGTTGCAGACCGTGCGCGAGCGCGTGCGGGCCGAACGCGTGGAGTTCAAGCGCACCGGACTGGAGCCGACGAAGTGGGACCTCGTGCGGATACAAGTGATGAAGCCGCTGGTCGAGGTGCGGCAACGCATCGAGGAGGAGCTGGCCAAGCGCGACAACCGCGAGGCGATGGTGCCGATTGACCGCGACCCGGTGCCGGGCCGCTTCTCCGAACTGGTGCGGAAGTATTACGAGAACCTCGGCAAGAGCGAGGCGGAGGCGGGCGTTGCGCCGAAGGGGACGCAGAAGTAATTTTCAGCCATGAGCACACTGATGGAAATCAAGGCGGCAGCCGAACAAGTGTCTGCCGAGGACCGTTACGAACTGCTGCACTGGCTGGCAGGTTCCGAGGAGATGCGGCGGCGCGAGTTGGAGGAGTTGCGCCGTGCGATTGCCGTAGGTGTGGAGCAGGCGGACCGGGGCGAACTGGCTCCGCTGGACATCGAGGAAATCAAGACCGAGGGCCGGCGACGACTGGGAATCAAGGCTTGATGCACGGCGAAGCCTTACGCACGCCAGAAGCCCGACTGGACCTCTGTGACATCTGGGAATACATCGCCGACGACAACGTCTCTGCGGCTGACCGGTTGGTGGAGGAGATTGATGCCCAGTGTAAGTTCCTCGCTCGGATGCCGGAAATCGGACGCTTGCGGGAAGAGCTGTCTCCGCACCTTCGGAGCTGGGTCGTTGGTAACTACGTGATCTTTTACCGCCCCCAACCCAACGGCATCGAAGTTATCCGTGTGCTTCACGGGCGGCGCAATTTTCCAGCACTCTTCAACGAATGACCCTCGCCTCCCTCATCCTCTCCGGGCGCGACTGGCTGGTGCCGGTGCTGGTGCTCGCGGGCCTCGGCCTCGCGGC
This sequence comes from Verrucomicrobiota bacterium, assembly GCA_039796295.1. Classification (GTDB taxonomy): domain Bacteria; phylum Verrucomicrobiota; class Verrucomicrobiia; order Limisphaerales; family SXTU01; genus SXTU01. The sequence continues at coordinate 95,061 of JBDKJY010000023.1, read as the reverse complement.
GCTGGGGTGGGGTTACGCGCGGGCGGCGGCGGACCGGGGGCTGCGGACTGCGTGCGCGCTGCTGAAGGGGCTGGGATTAGCGGCGCTCGCGTTGTGTTTGCTCGAGCCGCTGTGGACGGGGCAGCGCGTGAAGCCGGGGGCGAACCTGCTCGCGGTCGTCGCGGACAACAGCCAAGGGATGCAAATCCACGACCGGGGCAATGCGCAGAGCCGGGGCGAGTTCCTGCGCGACGCGCTTGCGGGCAAGGGCGCGGACTGGCTCACGAAGCTGCGCGAGAACTTCGAGGTGCGCGGCTACGTGTTCGATTCGCGGCTCCAGCCCAGCACGGACTTCACGGAACTCAACTTCGACGGGCGCTCCTCGGCCATAGGCAGCGCGCTGACGACGTTGAAGGAACGGCTCGGGAACCGGCCCATCGCCGGCGTCGTGCTGCTCACGGATGGCAACGCCACGGACCTTGGCGGCGGTTTGCCGGACTTGAAGGGCTTGCCGCCGATTTACCCCGTCGTCATTGGGCGCGAGGACGCGGACCGCGACATCGCGCTGGTGAACGTGGGCGTGACGCAGACTTCCTTCGAGGACGCGCCGGTGACGATTCAGGCCGAAGCCACCGCGAGCGGTTACGCGGGCGCGGATGTGAAGGCGGAGCTGCTCGACCGCGCGGGCAAGGTCATCGAGCAGCAGACGGTGCGCGTGAAGGGCAGCAGCGAGACGTTCGCGTTCCGCTTCCAGCTCAAGCCGGAGCAGCGGGGCGTTTCCTTCTATCGCGTGCGCGTCGGAGCGCAGGGCGAGGGCGGGCAATTTACGGACGCGAAGACGTCCGCCGAGGCCACGCTCGCGAACAACACGCGCGTCCTCGCTGTGGACCGGGGGCGCGGGCCGTTCCGTATTCTCTACGTCAGCGGGCGGCCCAACTGGGAGTTCAAGTTCCTCAATCGCGCGCTTTCCGAGGACGACCAAGTGGAGTTGCTCGGGCTGATTCGCATCGCGAAGCGCGAGCCTAAGTTCGCGTTTCGTGGGCGCGCGGGCGAATCGAGCAACCCCCTCTTCCGTGGCTTCGGCAACCAGTCAAAGGACGAAGTCCAGCGCTACGACCAGCCCGTGTTGGTGCGGCTAAACACGAAGGACGCGGACGAGTTGGCGAAGGGTTTCCCCAGCACGCCGGAGGAGCTGTTCGGCTACCACGCGGTTATCGTGGATGACTTGGAGGCGGAGTTTTTCACGCTGGACCAGAAGGCGTTACTGCAAAAATTCGTGAGCGAGCGCGGCGGCGGGTTTCTCATGCTCGGCGGGGCGGAGACGTTTCACGAGGGCGGCTACTTGCGCACGCCCATCGGCGACATGCTGCCGGTCTATCTCGACCGCTCGCCGGACGAAGCGCCACGCGAGAACCTCCGGCTCGGCCTCACGCGCGAGGGCTGGCTCCAGTCGTGGGCGCGCTTGCGCACGACCGAGGGCGAGGAGAAGTCGCGCCTCGAAGCGATGCCAGGCTTTGCGCTGCTCAACGAAGTGCGCGACCTGAAGCCCGGCGCGAGCAGCATCGCCACCGTGACAGACGCGGGCGGGCGGGCGCACCCGGCGGTGGCGACGCAGCGCTTCGGCCACGGACGCACGGCGGTGGTGACGGTGGGCGACGTGTGGCGCTGGGGTTTGCGTGAGCCGGAGATGCACGCAGACATGGACAAGGCGTGGCGGCAGCTCGCTCGCTGGCTCGTCGCCGATGTGCCGAACAAGGTGGAACTCGCGGTGCAGCCGAAGCCCGGCGATGCAAACCAAGCCGTCGAGCTGCGCGTGCGCATGCGCGACTTGAAGTTTCAGCCGCTCGATAACGCAACGGTGATGCTGAACGTGCAGCCCGTCCTCGGCGGCGTGAGCAACGCGCCGGCGATTCGCCTGCCCGCCGAGCCGTCCACCACGGAGCCGGGGCTTTACACGGCGACCTTTGTGCCGCGTGAGACGGGCGGCTACCACGTCGAGGCGACGGCGACGAACAACGTCGGCGCGGAGGCGGGCCGGGCTGTGGCGGGCTGGACGACGGACTTGGCAGCGGAGGAATTCCGTTCGCTGAAGCCGAACCGGGCGCTGCTCGAAACCATCGCGAAACAGACCGGCGGCGAGGTCGTGGACATGGGCGCGCTCGGCTCGTTCGCCAGCCGCCTGCCGAGCTTGAAGGCTCCCGTGACCGAGGCGTGGACGATGCCGCTGTGGCATCAACCGCTGGTGTTCGCCTTCGCGTTGGCGTGCTTCATTGCGGAGTGGGGGCTGCGGAGAAGGAGGGGGTTGCCGTGAGATTGAATTCAAGCAACGGAGCTGCGACAGACAGTAGCTTTTCGATGGCTGCGCGTCGCTCGGGCTCAACGCTCATGTTGAAATACTCGCAGCCCTTTCCCCTCACCCCGGCCCTCTCCCTCCGGGAGAGGGAGAATGGCAGCCAGCACTTTGAGCAACCTAGCGCGCTCGACTTCAGCCCGGAGCGGACTGCGTTTCCCCCTCTCCCGGAGGGAGAGGGCCGGGGTGAGGGGGAAGGGCACGCACTTGCTCGCACGGTGCGAATTCTCTGCTGGTTCCTGCTGTTCCTGCTCACCAGCGCCGTGCGCGCAGCGGAGCCGGTTGCGGACAAACCCACTGTCTTCGTCCTCGTCGGTGCGGCGGGCGAGGAGGAGTTCGGCAAGCAGTTCGCAGAGGCGGCGGCGAAGTGGGAGAAGGTCGCGACGCAGGCGCAGGCGAAGCTGGTGACCATCGGGCGGTCGACGGAGACAAATGACCTCGCGCGCTTCAAGGTGGCGTTGGAGGCGGAGGCGAAGGACGGCGCGGGCGAGGTGTGGCTGGTGCTGCTCGGCCACGGGACCTTCGATGGCAAGGAAGCGCGCTTCAACCTGCGCGGGCCAGACCTGGGCGCGGGCGAGCTGGCGGAGTGGCTGAAGCCGTTCAAGCGGCCCGTCGCGGTGGTGAACTGTGCGTCGGCTAGCGGGCCTTTCATCAATAAGCTCGCCGCGCCGGGGCGCATCGTCGTGACGGCGACGCGCAGCGGGCAGGAGGTTAATTTCACGCGCTTCGGCGGGCACTTCGCCGACGCCATCAGCACCGCGGAGGCGGACTTGGACAAGGACGGGCAGACCTCGCTGCTGGAGGCGTATCTCGTGGCGGCGAATCGCGTGGCGGAGTTTTACAACACCGAGGGCCGGCTCGCGACGGAGCATGCACTGCTTGATGACAATGGTGATGGACTGGGCACGCCGCCGGATTGGTTTCGCGGCGTGCGCGCGGTGAAGAAGGCGAAGGAAGGCGCGAGCGCGGACGGCTTGCGCGCGCATCAGTTCGTGCTCGTGCGGAGCGAACAGGAGCGGAAGCTGCCGCCTGCTGTGCGCGCGAAGCGGGACGAGTTGGAGCTGGCCATCGGCAAGCTGCGCGACGACAAGTCCGCGCTGCCGGAGCCGGAGTATTACAAGCTGCTGGAGCCGATGCTGCTGGACCTCGCGCGGCTATATCAGTCGGCGAAGTGAGTTGGCGTCACGGGCTGCGCGACGGGCGAACGACGGAGAGTCCCTTCAACAAGTCCAGTGCTCGGGCCAGTGCGGGGTCGCGCACTTGCGGGAGGGCGACGGAAGGAGTGGTAACCACCGGGGCGACTTCGAGGTTCTGCCCTTCTTTCATCTGCCGGAGTAACTCGGCTTCGTTGATGCGGACGGGTGAGCCTTTCCCCGGTTTGGCCGCGTTGGCACTGCTGCCCGCGCCACCCAGGTTACGATACGGCTCGGCGAAGAAAGCCCGCTCTTCTTCTGCGCCCACAGTGACGGCGATGTCGGGACGTAAGCCGGTGGACGGCATCGCTTGGCCGTCGCCGAGCTTCGTTTCGCCGGTGGCGATGCGGAGTCGCTGGCCGGTGCTGAGGGTGAAGTCCTTGAACTGCCGCACGCCGCCGGGCGTGCCCGTGCCGACGAGCAGGCCGACTTGATTCTGCCGCAGCAACGCGGCCAGCACTTCCGCCGCGCCGCTGGTCTGGCGGTTCACGAGGATGGCGGTCGGCAACTGGATGGCGTTCGTCTTCGCCGTGGAGTGGAGCGCTTCGCCTTCCACGGTGAGCAACACCTGCTCGGTGGCAAGGAAGCGGTCGGCGGTGCGCGCGGCAGCTTTTTGGTCCACGCCGACGGCGTAACGCAGATCGAGCATTAGGCCTTTCAGCTTGCGGTTGGCGCCGAGCTTGGCGAACTCCGCCGCCAGCGCCTCGTCCAGCTTGGCGCTCACGTGGGCGACGCGGACATAGCCGAAGGCGTCATCGAAGACGGCGGACTTACTTACGAGCGGGCCGACCGGCTGAGAAGCAGCAGGCGTGGGACTGCTCTCGATGATGACCTGGCCGTCCAACTGCGTGAGCAGGGCTTTCAGCGCGGCGCGCTCGACGTCGGCGGGGTTCAGGCCACCGAGGTTCGTGCGGATGAGCTGGAACACCTCGTCGAACTTTGGCGGGCTGGTCGGAGCCGCCGCGCGGACGAGGAGTGGCAACAACAAGGTCAGCGACAAGACCGACCAGCAGGGCGGCGGAAGCAAGAGGAACCAGCGGTGGCGCATGAGGTGGAGAATATCCGGCCCGGCCCGCAGGCGTGCAATTTCTTTTCCGGCACCGCGTTGGGTGCGCGCATCTTTACACCGCCACCGAAGGTCGCGCGGAGCGCGGGACTGTGTCCCGCAGCGGCGGCCGACTACGCAACCCGCTGGACCGACCCAGCGTCCTCATTAGGCGCGAGGCGCTGCGGGTTACAAACCCGCGCTCCTGGGTTCAGGGGCACCGATCGCCGCGTAGTATTGGCTGGTTTCCACCTCGGTTTTTCGGGAGCGTGTCCGCCATGAAACGTGCCTCGTCGGTCATCTTGCTGCTGGCATTGGGCCTCCCCCTCCTGTTCACCGCGCCCGCCCTAGCCCAGCATCGCGCCACCCGGCTCGGCCATCCGGCCACGCGCTTCGCGCCGACGATGCACACGCCGGAGGATTTGCGGGATCGGTTCCGCGACGAAAAGTTGCGCCCGGACATCGCCTCGATTCTGGCGCAGTGGGGTTGGGCGGGGAACTTGGAGGACCTCCACCGCGCGGCGCTCACGCAGGAAATCAGCGAGTGGCCCATCGCCATCGGCACGCGGATGCCCTTCATGTCCTCGCGCAAGGACGGCGTCGCCATCTGCTTGCGGGACGTGCTCTGGGCGGGCACGGAACCGGCCCCGGCCTACGCGTTCACCTTCAGTTCGCGCGGGCAGCGCTACCGGTGCATCACGCCGAAAGCTTGTAGCAACTTCTTCCTCGTGGACCTCGGGCCGGAGCCCAAGCCGGTGCCCAAGCCCGTGCCCGTGCCCGCGTTGGCACTGGTCTGCCAGGCCCCGCCGCGCGAGTTCACCGGGCGGCCGTTCAAGGTCTGCTTCACCGTCCGCAACCCCGGTGACGCGCCGGAGCCGCAGGCCTCCCTCACGCTGCCGTTGCCGCCGGGGGCGACGTTCCACAGCGCCACGGAGGGCGGCTCGACGAATCTCGACCACGTGCTCTGGGACCTGGGCCAGCTCGCGCCCAACGCCAGCCGCGAGGTCTGCGTGACCCTCACGATGCGCACACCGGGCAAGGTGGCCTTCAAGCCGACCGCCAACGGGGTGGTCGCCCGCCCGGCCCAGTGCGAATGCCAGACGCTGATCATCGGCATCCACTCCCTTGGCGTGGAGGTCGTGGACCTCGAAGACCCCATCGAAGTCGGCAAGGTCGTGACCTACGTCATCACCATCACCAACCAAGGCGACCAAGTCGGCACCGGCATCCGCATCACCTGCACCGTGCCGGACAGCCAGGAATTCGTCTTCGGCAGCGGCACCACGCCGGTGCGGGCCACGGGCCGCGCCCTCACCATGGAGGTGCTGCCCACGTTGGACGCGAAGGCCAAGGCCAGTTGGCGGGTGCTGACGAAGGCGTTGCGGCCCGACGACAGCCGCTTCCGAGTGGAGTTCAGCAGCGACCAATTCGAGAAGCCCATCCACGAGGACGAGTCCACGCGGTTGTATTGATGCCGGACGCCGAAGTTGGCGGGCCGGAACGCCAGCGGGCGCAGCCGGAGCGAGGCTTCCCACATTGGGCTGGGAACCATTCCTCCGCCCCGATTTCCAGCCAAGCTTGCCGCTTTACCCGAACTTCGAAGCCCTAGGGCGTTGCCCCACGACGCCGCCGACTGTGGAGTTCGGGTTTACGCCGCTTGGCGTTCTGATTTGGGCGGTTTGGAGGCGGTTCGCCAGGGGCGAGGCGGCGGCCCGGCGTCAGGGCAGGCGGAGGGCAGGTTCGCTCGGTTCGTCGGCGAAGATGACTTGGATGGCGGTGAAGCGGTCCTTGCGCCAATGGTCTTCGCGCAGGAGCCAGTCGCGGACGAACTCGGCGACGGTCTTGCGGCATTCTTCGCGGACGAGGGCGAGGCGGCGGGGATCGGCGGCGTGGCGGGTGAGGCGGGGGGTGAGGGTGCGTTCCAGTTCCGCCATTTGCTCGCGAGCGTCGAAGCGCGCCCAGCCGGCTTCGGAGCGTTTCTGCATGCCGTCGGTGTGGATGGCGGGCGGGAGGCTGGGGCGGATGGCGGGGGCGCGGACGACGCAGGTGGTGCCGACTACGTCGAGTTTCCAGGGGTCGCGGAGCTGGAGGTGGAAACGGTAGGTCACGGGGACGGAGATCTCGGAGACGGTCTTGCCGAGGTAAATCATGTCCCAGGCGACGGTGCGCTCGTCGGTGCGGGTGAGGGTCTCGGTGGCGGTGGCGGTGGCGAGTTCGAGGTTGCCGCCGGGGGTGCGGGCGAGCTTGGGGAGGGCGGAGGTAAAGGTCTCGGTGATGTGGGCTTGGCGGAACTTCGCGGCGAGGCCAGCGGTGTGGTCGAGGACCATCTTGGTCGCAAGGAGGATGGTTCCGCAGAGGAGCAGGACGATGAGGAGTTTCACCCACCACGGCTCGATGCGGCGGGGAGGAATCGGGGCGGCGGGCGGGGGCACGGGCGGCGGTGCTGAACCGGGCGGCGGGGGAGGCGGCGGAGGCGGAGTGGCGATGACTTGCGCCTCAATTGGGATGGACGGGCTCACCGCGTGCGCGGACGGAGCGGTGGACCCTTTCGCCCCGACGATCCCCGCCCACGTCAGCAGCACGAGCCCGACGGGGGTTCCCGCAATGGAAGTCGGCACGCCCGCGAGCACGCCCAGCAGCAGGCCCTTACCGAGTGATTTGCCCCAGCCGTCGCGGTGCAAAAAGCGCTGGAGGAAGACGGTGGGGAAGGCGACGGAAAGGAAACTCAGCGGAATGGTGAGGAACCAAGTGACGGCGTTCCAGTCCGCGAGCATCCAGAGGTTGTCCACGAACACCAACAGGGCGGCGGCGAGGGGATGAACTGGCGCGACTTCCGGACGAGCTGAGGGCGATTCCCGCGTAGCGGCTGGGGGGCGCATGACGTGCGCGGAGCCTACCGCGCGCTGGGCTCCGGCTCAACTGCGGATCCCGGCGGCTCGGCGGCGGCGGGCGGTGCCGGGGGCGCGGTGGCGGTGATGGCCGCCACGTCGGCGAGGTTCACCGCGAAGATACCCACGGGCGCGGCACTGGCCGCCCCGTCCACGACGGCGTAGGCGCGATGGGCCTTCACCCCGATGTCGAGGAACTGGAGGTAGTCGCGCATCAACTGGTCGTCGGCCAGCGCGGTGTCCACGTAGCCGGTGCCGTTGTTGAGATTCTTCAGGTAGATGGTGAAGTAAACCATGGCAATAAGGCCGGGGGCGTCCCGACGTGGCGCGGAGCGTTGCGTAATTCCGGGTTGTTGTCACTTCGGGAAACCGGGAAACCGGCGCTGCGGACGGAGCGCATCGGGATCATGAACCCGGTAGGCCGCGCTGCTGCGCGGGCTCGGCTGGCCGGGGCTTGCGGCCCCGACCGGATGCTTGGAGAGCTGGGGCGTCTCGGTGGCAAGCGCGGTTCCCTCCGTGCCGTCTTCGCGTCCGCCGCTTTGCCGCTTGGCACTTCCTCCGCTCCTGCCCTTCAATCCCGCCGTGCAACGAACCGTGTGGCGTGATGCCGTCGCCCAATGCGCTGACTCCAAGCGTGCCCAGCACTACCACGGCCTGCTCGCCGCCGTGGCGGGCGAGGCGACCATCCGCACGCTTTCCGCCGAGTCGGCCCGCGTGCTCGCGACGCTCTTCAGCGGGGCCCCGACCCTGAGCGAGGTGCTCCTCGCACACCCGGACTGGCTTGCGACCGTGCTCGCCCCGGAACGGCTTTCCGCCCCGCGTCACGAGGAGAGCTTGCGACGCGAGGTAAACGCCTTCCTCAAGCCCGCGCTCGCCCGCCGCGACTTCGCCGTCGCCCACGCCCAACTCCGGCAGTTCCAGCAGCGCGAGCATCTGCGCATCGCCGCGCGCGACCTGGCGCGGCTGGGCTTGGGGCCGGACCTCGCGCGGGAGTTGGCCAACGTCGCCGACCTCTGCCTCAGCGCCGTGCTGCAACTCTGCCTCGTGCAGCTCACCGACCGCCTCGGCTCCCCGTGGCATCGCGATGCCGCCGAGCGCTGGCAGCCGACGCCCTTCGCGGTGCTGGGCCTGGGGCCACTCGGCGGGCAGGAACTGGACTACGTCACTGCCGTGGCGTTGCTCTTCGTGTATGCCGAGGAAGGCGAAGTCTTCGCGGTGCCGCCGGAACCGACCGAGGCAGGCGGCACCGGCATGGCCAACCACGCGTTCTTCCAACAGCTCGTCGAGCAATTCCTAGCGGAGGTCGCGCGCCTCCATCCCGAGGGTGCGCACTACCGCGTGGACGTCTGCCAGCGGCCTGAGGGCGAGGCCGGACCGCTCGCGTGTTCGCTGGCGGGCTACGAAAATTTCTACTCGTTGTGGGGCGGGGCCAAGGAGCGCCTGATGCTCATCCAAGCGCGCGGCGTGGCGGGGGACGCGGCGCTCGCGGGGGAGTTCTTGGCGATGGTGCAGCCCTTCCGCTATCCGGGTTCCTTGACCGACGGCGGACTGGCGGAAATCGCCGCCGTGAAGCGCCGCCTCGACACGGAGTCCGCGCCGGGCGGCGAGCGCGACCGCCACGTGCGGCTCGGGCGCGGCGGCCTCGGCGAAATTGAGTTCATCGCCCAGACGTTGCAGTTGCTCCACGCTGGCAAGACGCCGTTTCTCCAAAGCGCGCAGACGCTGTCCACCGTGGAGCGGCTCGCGCGCTATCATCTGCTGACCGCTGACGAGGCGCTCGGGCTGACCGAGGCTTACAGCTTTCTGCGCGACGTGGCGCATCGCCTCCAACTGGAGAACCCACTCCAGCCACACCTCCTCCCCACCGAGCGCAGAGCCCGCGAACGACTCGCCGTGCTGCTGGGTTTCACCGGCCTGCGCGACTTCGAGACTGCGCGTCAACAGCACGGCGACCGCGTGCGCCGCGTGTATGAGAAGTTTCTCCAAGTCGAGGAAGCCGTCGCGGCCGCGCCGCTCCCGCGCGATTTGGTGGGGTGCGAAGGCCAGTGGCTCGAACTGCTGGCCGCGAAATCCTTCCGCGCGCCAGCGTCGGCGGTGCAAGCGCTGCACGAGTTCGTGCATGGGGCTGACCACGCGCACGGTGCGCCGCGCGCCAGCGAGCTGGCGTGGCAACTCGTGCCCAAGCTGCTGGCGCTGTGCCCGTCCTCCGTTGGAGCGCCGGTCTCCGAGCCGCTGCGCGCCGGGTTGGAGACCGGCGCTCCGAAACCCGCGACCCGTGCGAAGGCTGCGCGCCTCCCCGCGCCCGTCCTCGCCGACCCAGCCCGCGTGCTCGCCCAACTGAACCGATTCGTGACTGCCTACGGCGCGCGCACGTCGCTCTACGAGGCGTGGGCTTGCACCCCGAAGGCCTTCGAGTTGTTGCTCTGGCTCTTCGACCGCTCGGAGTTCCTCGGCGAGGTGGCGATTCGCACGCCGGACTTGGTGGAGGATTGGGAACAGGGAAACCGGCTGCACCACGCCAAGACCGCTGTCGAGTTGCTCACCAGCTTGCGCCACGGTTTGCACGAGGCCGACCCGCACGCCTGGCTGCGGCGCTTTTGCCACGCGGAGTTCATGCGCCTGGGGCTGCGCGACCTCCACGGCCTCGCCAGCTTGGAAGAACTCCTGAGTGAGTTCAGCGCGCTGGCGGAGGCGAGCTTGCGCTACGCCCTCGAAGTCACGCTGCGCCGCCATCAGTGCCTGACCGCGCCGTTTGCCATCCTCGGTCTCGGCCCACTGGGCGGCGAAGAACTCACTTACGGCTCCGTCCTCGATGTGTTGTTCATCGCTGACGACCGCGCGGGAAACCTCGCCCCGCTCCAGCCGATCGCCGAAGAAGTCGTGGCCTTACTCGCGGCTTCGACTCCGCTGGGTCGCGGGTTCGCCATTGCCGCGTATCGCTGGCCTAGTGGCGATTCGAGGCCGCTCATCACCACGCTCGGCGCGAGCGAGGACTACTTCCGGCAACGCGCCTCGTTGGAGGAAATCCAGGCGTTGAGCCGCGCCCGCTGGGTCGCGGGCAATGCGGAGGTGGGGCGCGAGTTCGTGCAGCTCTGTGGCGAGCTGTGCGACTTCCGTCCGGACGGCCAGCGCACGGCGCGGCCCGCGCAGGGCCTGGGCAGTTCGGACACCGTGCGCATTGTGGGGAAGCTGGCGCTGGACACCGGCTTGAAAGCCGTCCCGCGCAGTCGCCCCACATGCTCCACGCCCACTTGGCTGGCCGAACTGGCGACGCGGCGGGAACCGGTGCGCATCCCCTCGGACCAAGAGCCGCTGGCGTTCCGCACCGGTGCGGGTGGCCTCGCGGACCTGGAGTTGCTCGCGCAGACCGCGTGCCTGGCCCACGGCTGGCACGAGCCGAACACGCTCCGGGCACTCGCCCGTGCCCGCCAGTCCGGCACGCTGCTTACGCCGGACGCCGACGCCTTGCTCACCAGCTACCGACAGCTCCGCCGTTTGGAAAGTATCCTCGGCCGTTGGAGCGGTGCAGCCGAACTGAGCTTGCCCGCCGATCCGCAAGCCCAAGCCCGCGTCGCGACCCACTGCGGCTTCGCGAGCCCCGCCGCGTTCTTCAAGGCGCTGGCGGGCTGGCGCGCGGAGGTGCGGCGGGTGTTCACCGCGCTGGTTTCCGCCCGCCCTTTGCCACCGGTCAAGGGCTGAGGAGCGGCCTCGGCTTTCGCTTACTTTACCAGCGTCACCTGGAGATTCACTGCTGGGAACAGGCGCGAAAGCCCGGTGGCCTCGTAGTAAGCGATCATCTTCCAGTGCGAGTTCACGAGCCAGGCCACCGGGTAGTTGAAGCAGAAGGGTAGGCCGTTGTTGAAGGTGAGCCGCTTCCGGGTCATCTGCGAAAAGCGGAAGTCGAAGTAGTAACCCCGGAATTTTCCCTCGTAGGTATTCCCGGCGAAGTAGTTGAACGTCTTCGAGGAAAACATGTTGATGTGCGTGGGGTCGTCGAAGTTGTTCACCGCCGTGAAGTGCGGCACCTGGATGCGGATCTGGCCGCCGGGCACGAGCAGCCGCAGGCACTCCTTAAGCAGCGGGACGTAGCTCACGTGCTCGAACACGTCTTCGCAGAGAATCTCACTCACCGTGCCGTCCGCGAAGGGGAGCGGGAGCTGGTTCAGGTCATGCACCACATCCACGCCGGGCAGCTTGGCACAGTCCAGATTGACCCAGCCGGGGTAGATGTTGGTGCCGCAGCCGAGGTGGAGTTTGATGGGTTGGTTCATGGCTTGAGCAGTGACGCGCGGGCGGATTCTTAGTCACCCCGCCACGCTGAAGCAAATCGGAAGTCCGCCTGGACGCGCTCACGCCTCGTAGAGCTTCGGCATCCCGATCTCCACGCCGAACCGCTGCCGCACCTCCTCAAATTCCGACCGCAGCCGGACACGGTCAGCGGTCTCAATCAGCCGCGGGTCCGGCCGCCAATGGTGCGGCGCGATGTCCTGCGTCCACGCCTGCCCGGCGGCGAGCTGGTGCTCCTTCAACTGCTGGTTCAGCTTCCGGGTGCTACCGAAGCAAGAGACTTCGTTATCCATCACCCACTGGCGCGGCGTGTAGCGCTCGGCCTCGGCGATGAACCGGGTGAGCTGCGCGCCGAGGTTCGCGTGTTGGAGGAAGCAGCCGGTGGCCGCGTTGATGAAGACCCGCGAGCCGATCGCCGCATCCTCGTAGAGCCCCACCGGCGTGTTCGCGAACATGGACTCGACGACGGCGACGCACGAGCCCTCGCGCCGGGACAGGATGAGGCTGACCTTCGCATGGCGCAGCGCCTCATTGAGCGCCGCATCGGTCACGCTCTCGCGTAACTCGAAGCGATCCGCCACGCCGAACGCCTCCGCTTCAGCCATTAGCACCGCACGCGAGCGTTTGCCGTTGTGCGTGCCGATGAGCACGACCTTGAGTGAGCGCGGCATGTCTTGGAGCGCGCGGAAGAGCGCGTGGTGGCGTTTGTATTTGCCGAAGTTCGCCAGCATCAGCAGATCAATGTTCTTCTGCGCAAAGGGAACCGGCTCATACCAACTGGGGTTCACCCAGCTCGAAGCGTAGAGCGGGACCATGACGTTGTTTTTCCCCAGGCGCGGGAAAATCTCCAGGTCCGCCGGGTTGCTCAGGAGCGTGAAGACCGGACCGGGATAGGCGGCGGGAAACACGCAGTCCAGCAAGCTGTGCGGCGGACTCCACGTGGGCGAAACGACGAGCAGGTAGCGCTGGGCGAACTTCTCCAAGTCACAATGCGAGAGCAGCCGCTGCCACTGATACTCGAAGGACACAAACGCCACGCCCTTCTCCCGCTCGCTGACCCAGGGCTTGAGCAGGAGTCCCTTCTCCACCTTGTTGCTCTCGGCCGTCGGCTCGAACTCCACCCAGCGGATCGGACGGCGATCCAGCCGTCGGACCAATTCGGCGATCTGCGCCTCGATGCCGAGCAGCAGGCGGTGATTCGTGGCCAGCCGCGCGGCCCCGCAAAGATGGTGGATGGCGCGGGCGATGGATTGCGGATCGGCATCGTTGGCCGTCGGCACTGTTGCCAGCTTGGCGCGACACAACCCCCAGCGGACGAGATCGAGTTGGCGCAACCGGTCCTCCCATTCGATCGTAAAGCGGTTCTTCATAGGTGGTGCTGTCAGCGGTCGCGATGCTAGCGAGGAGCCGGAGCGGAACCAACAATTTTGCCGTGCTTCGGCACAAACCGGGAGCTGGGCACTCACCCGATTGACGACGGCGCGCGGTTCTGTGACCCGCAGCAATGCTCGACTCCGCAACCCGCTGCTCAACCTGCCCCGGGGGACGGTGCAGAAGCTGGTCCGGGCGACGCTTCCTCTCCTGGTGAATCTCCCTGTGGATACTCCGCGCAAACCAAGCCCCCCGCGCGCCTCACCGGCTGCGCCTTGCCCAGCAGCCACAGCCGACCTTCGGAGTCCGGTCGGCCAGTGTCCCCGGTGCGATGCCACACCTGCCCGGCCATGCAGATGCGCCGAGCTCACCTCTTGCCCTGCCGGAGGGGCACCCTCAACGAAAAGGGCCTCCGATTGAGGAGGCCCTTCGCGCTGACCGCTTGCAGCTTACAGCTTACAGCTTCTTCACCGTCACGCTCTGGCCGGCGGCGAGGGTCACGGTGGTGGTGCGCTGGCCGGCGTAGGTCGCGGTGGTGACGACCGGGGCAACGGTGCCGGTGAAGCTCACGATGCCGCCGCTGACCAGGCCCGTCACCGGGATGCTCGCGGCTTTGGTCACGGTCAGGGTGAGGGTGCTGTCCGCGTTCAGCGTGGCGACCACGCCGGAGGCGTTGTAGGCCATGCGGTCCTGCAACCGGAGGGCGAGGTTGTTCATCGTCGGGGAGAGCGCGGGGAAGTTGTAGAGCTTCTCATACTTGTCGGCGACTTTGTTGAGCAGGTCGCCGAGGAGCGTGTTGCCCGCGCCGTTGTAGTCGCGGAGGTTGGGCTGGTGGAACATGAGCGGGCTGATGTCGCCCTTGAGGAGGAAGCCCAGGAGGAGCTCGGCCTGGTTGTCCAGAATCTCGGCGTAGCTGAGGTCGCGGCCCCAGTAGGCACCGTAGATGGTGTTGTATTCGCTCACCCATTCAGCGGGCGTGGAGACGTTGTAGAAGAGGTTGTTCGCGTGGCGGGGGATCATGAGGATGCGAGCGTCCACCCAGTTCGGCACGCCGGTGTTGGGGCTGGCCGGGCGGTGGCTGGGGATGGAGGTGTCGCTCACGAGGTAGCGGATGCCGGCGTCGTAGGCGGCCTTGATGAACTGCGGGTTGGTGAGGCCGGAGATTTGCGGCGTGACCATGTTGAGCTTGCTGTAGTTGGGAAGGACCAGCGCCGCGTGGGCTTGGTTGTTCTTCACGACTTCGCTTAGGCCGGTGGCGTAGTCCACGGTGTTGAGGTTGGTGTGGGTGTAGGTGTGGCTGATCCACTTGAACATCGCCTTGTTGGTCAGCACGTAGGGGGTGAGGTCATCGTTCTCGTATTGACCGGCGACGGTGCCGAGGCCGTTGAAGGCCATGTCGTAGCGGAAGTTCTTGCCGAGGGTGCGGGTGTTGAAGTTCGTCTGCCAAGCGATGGTCGCGGCCCAGTCCTTGGCGCTCTGGCGGAACTCGCCGCCGAGCCACATCTCGTCGGCGAGGAAGACGTCGTCAATCTGCGCGCTGAGGTAGGTGTGGCGTTCACCGAGGAAGAGGCCCTTGTTCGCCCACGTCACGAGGCCGTGGGAGAGGACGGTGGAGTGGATGAGCCACGGCGCGTTGTCGAAGGTCAGCGAGAGCACCTCGCGGCCACCGGCGAGCTTCGCCACGGCGATGAGCGCGTTGCCCTGCGCGTCGGCGAGCCAGGTCGTCGTGTTCGTGTCGAGCGGGGTGGCGAGGTAGGTCCAGACGTTGGAGACGGCGAACTGGTTGGTCATGACGAGGTAGGGGAACGAGGGCTTGGCCGCCGCGCGCCAGGTGCCAACCGCCGCCGCGCCGGTGGAGTCGAACGCGCCGGTCGGCCAGTTGAAACCGTTCTCGGGCGTGGGATAGCCGCTCCAGTTGACGCGGCGCACGGCGAAGTCGCCTTCGTATTGGTTCAGCGTGGCCCACTCGGTGGTGGTCAGCGCGGAAGCCCAGGTGCTGCCATCCGGGCTGTAGGCCAGCGCCGCGTCCGTGAGCATCACCGCCGAGTAGAAGCCGCGCGTGCCGACGAAGAGCTTGTCAGCGGTGAGCGCGCCGGGCTGGGCGGTGGCCACGTGCACCGTGTAGGGCGTGCCGATGAAATCCAGCGCCTGGCGGATGGCGGGGAGCACCGCGTCGTTCGTCGTGGCCGTCACCACCAGCACGGCGAGATCGGTGGAAGCGCCGGGGAGCGCGGCCTTCGCCGGCTTCACGAATCCACCCGTCAGGAACGCCACCAAGACGGTGAGCACCAAGTGGAGCGACGGACGCTGGGCGGTCGGCGCAGCCACCGGGCGGCGCGGCACCCACGCGAGGGGCGCGACCTGACGCACGGGGATGCTCGTGGCGACCTCCGCCGCAAACTGCACGCGGATGACCTTGGCGGTCTGCTTCTTCTCGGTGGCGGCGAACGTGTTTGTTTTCATGGCCCCAGCCTACGCGCGGGCGAGCGGCGCGGTATCGGGCAGGTGCTCCGATTGGGGGATGGGGGAAACCCTGAGGCCAGTGGGCAAGGGCGCGCGCGAAGGCCGCGAAGACTACGAACGACGAATTCCGGTGATCGTCCGCCGTGCCCCAAAAGGAAACACGGACCGGGATTCAATCCGGTCCGTGTTCAATCCGTGTTCAATCCGTGGCTAAGAAAACCTCAGCTCAACCCCTTCACTTCCCAACCCTTGCGATACGTGCGCCGCACATACTGGTTCGCCTCCTTCACGTTCTTGAACGCCAGCGCCTTCGCATCCCACTCCAGTGTGGTCTGCGGGAAGCGCGACGCGATGCCGCCGAGCAGAATCGTCTCCGTGAGCGGGCCGGCGTAGTCGAAGTTCGCGGAGGTCTTGCCGTTGCCGCGCACGGCCTCGACGAAGGAATGCCAGTGGTTCACGTTGTCGAGCTTCGGCAGGGCGAAGTCCTTGAAATTCTCCTCGGGCAACAAGATGGGCTTGCCCACGTGCGGCAACACCATCACGCCCTTGGTGCCGATGAAGATCGAGCCTTGGTCCGGCTGCTTCACCTTGCCGAGCAACGCCACGATGTCCGCCGGCGGACGCTGGCTGCCGTCATACCAAACGACCTTCACCGTCTTGCCGTCGGTGAACGGCGTGCCGGGGAAGACGTAGTGGACAATGGCGTCGTTGGCCCAGTTGTGTTCATTCGGCTTCGGCCCCTCGCTGCGCACGGTGAGCGGCGCGGTGACGCCGAGCGCCTTGAAGACGGGGTCGTAGATGTGGCAGCCCATGTCGCCGAACGTGCCGGTGCCGAAGTCGAGCCGCTTGCGCCAGTTGCCGGGATGGTAATAACCGCCGCCGATGAACGGCCGCTCGGAAACCACGCCGAGCCATGAATCCCAGTTCAAGTTCGCCGGCACCGGGTCGTTGGTTGCCGGGCGCGGTGTGGTGTCACCCCACTTCTTGCTGCTCCACGTGTGGACCTCTTTGATCTTGCCGACCGCGCCGCTCTGCACGAGCTGCACCGCCGCGCGATACTCGTAGCTCGAATGCACCTGGATGCCCATCTGCGTCACGAGCTTCTTCTCCCGCGCCACCTCGGTCAGCCGGCGCGACTCATACACATCATGCGTCAGCGGCTTCTGGCCATAGACGTGGAGGCCGAGTTGCATCGCGCTCATGCCCATCGGCGCGTGCATGTGGTCAGGCGTGGAGACGTTCACGCAATCGAGGTTCTTGTGCTCCTTGTCCAGCATCTCGCGCCAGTCTTGATACACCTTCAGCTCGGGAAACTTCTTCTTCGCCGCCTCCGCGCGCGCGAGGTCCACCTCGGCGACCGCGACGAACTTAACTGCCTTGTGCCCGGTGATCGCACCCCAATCCGCCCCCGCCATCCCGCTCGCACCGAAACTGGCGTGGCGCACCATTTCATTCGGCGACGCGGCCATCAAACCGCGCGTGATGAACGGCGCGGCGAAGGCGGCGGTGCCGAGTTGTTTGAGGAAAGAACGACGGGGCGTGTGTGCGATTGGCTTCATGGTCCGAAGGTTTTAGCCACGGATGGAACGCGGAGCAAACACCGATTTGCCGAGTGGCCGACACTCCAAGTAGGACAGCGCGTCCCTGCCTGTCCTTCCATGGAGAGCCCCCGCTTGAGCGGTGGCTAGAAGTCAGTGGGTCAGGCTTGAAGCACGGACCTGCTTTTCCCGCTACTTCGCGGGCGTCTCAATCCACCGCCACCACCGCCTTGATGACGCCGGTCTCCGGCTGGGTCCAGCTTGGGAAGACGCCGATCATGTCCTCGAAGGCGGCTTGGTGCGTGATCCACGGGCCCGTGTTGATCTGGCCATCTTCGATAAGGCGGATGATGCGGGTGAAGTCGCCGGGCAGGGCGTTGCGGCTGGCGCGGATGTCCAGCTCGCGCCGGTGCAGCGCGGGGGCCTGGAGGAAGCTGATTTCAGACTGGGTGATGCCGACGTAGATGAGCCGGCCCTTGAAGGCGCAGTAGCTCAACGCTTGGCCCATGGACTTGTTGCTGCCGGTGGCGTCCACCACCACGTCGGCGAGCTGACCATTGGTCAGCTCGGCAAGGCGTTTCAGCTCCTCGCCGTCGCCCTTGGTGAGGATGGTGTCGGGCACGCCCATGGTGTCGCGCACGAAGGCGAGGCGTTGCTCGTTCATGTCCATGACGATGGTCTTCGCGCCGGAGAGCTTGGCGAACTCGACGACGGAGAGGCCAATCGGCCCCGCGCCGATGACGAGGACGGCCTCGCCGGGCTTCGGCTCGCCACGGTTCACCGCGTGGCAGCCAATGGCGAGCGTCTCGACGAGCGCGAGCTGGTCGAAGGAGAGTTTCTTGGACGGGTGCATTTTCCGCGCGGGCAGAAGGATGCGCTCGGTCATGCCGCCGTCGCACATGACGCCGAGGGTTTTGTTGGTCTCGCAGCAGTTGGTGTGGCCGCGCCGGCAGGAGTAGCAGTGGCCGCAGTTGATGTAAGGCTCGACGGAGCAGCGGTCGCCGGGCGCGACGTTCGTGACGCCCGCGCCGACGGCGAGCACCTCGACGCCCAGCTCGTGGCCGGGGATGCGCGGGTAGCTGAAGAAGGGCATCTTGCCGAGGTAGCCGGAGATGTCCGTGCCGCAGATGCCGATGCGATGGACGCGGAGAAGGACTTCACCGGCGGCGGGCGCGGCGGGTTCGGCGATGTCAATGCGTCGCCAGGCTTTGGGTTGTTCGAGTTGGAGGGCTTTCATGGTTTGGTTAGCGGAAAGTTACCTCATCACCGCCAGCATCTCCTTCACCGCCTTGGTAAGGCCGATGGTGAGGCCGCGGCTGACGATGCTGTGGCCGATGTTCAGCTCGACGAGGTGCGGGACGACGGCGAGCAGCGGCGGGACGTTCGCGCAGTTCAAGCCGTGACCGGAGTTGACTTGCAGGCCCAGCTCGTGCGCCTGCGCAGCGGCGGCGGCGAGGCGTTTCAGCTCGGCCTTGCGCTCGCGTGCCTTGCCGAAGCATTCGGCGTAAGCGCCCGTGTGCAGCTCAATGAACTGGCTGCCGGTCATCGCGGCGGCGGCGACTTGGATCGGGTCGGGCGCGATGAAGAGGCTGACCTCGATGCCCGCGTCGTTCATGCGGCGCACGGTGCGCTTGAGCGCCGCGAGGTTGCCTTCGACATCGAGGCCGCCCTCGGTGGTGACTTCCTGTCGGCGCTCCGGCACGAGGCAGACGATGTCGGGCTTGAGCTTGAGAGCGATGCGGATGATTTCCTCGGAGTTGGCCATCTCCAGATTCAGGCGGGTGGAAATCTGCTTTCGCAGCGCGACCACATCGCGGTCCAGGATGTGCCGGCGATCCTCGCGCAAGTGGGCGGTGATGCCGTGCGCGCCTGCGGCCTCACACACGAGCGCGGCGGCCACGGGGCAAGGCTCGCCGGTGGCGCGTCCGCGATAGCGCGCTTCGCGGACGGTGGCGACGTGGTCAATGTTGACGCCGAGTTTCAGCATGGGAGCGAACGTAGCGGGAGCGGGAAGGGCGTAAAATGCAAAACGTAATAGGCAACGAGTAATGCTTAACCAGAGGGCGAGCGCGTCGCTGGTGACGCGTTACGCATACGTCCCGCACTTACTTGCTGGGCAGCTTGGGCACACCGCCCGGCATCGTCGGCATCGCATTGGTCGGATAGGCGAAGGCGGGGAAGGCCGGGTTGTCCAGCCAGCGCGCGAGCAGGGTGAGTTCGATGGCCGTCAGCCCGAGGTCCGAGCGGCGCACGGCGTGGAGTTCGGTGGGCGAGGTGGCGGTAACTTCAGTGATGGTGTTGGCGAGTTTGGGCGACACCCCACGGAGCCACGCATGCGCAGCGGCCGCACCGGGGAACGACGGCGTGGCTGACATCATCGCCGAGAGTTGGAAGATGGGCACCCACTGCGCGAGCTTCGCCTCGGTGATTTCCCAGTCGTAGTAAACGAGGTTCGTGCGCGGGAGAAACTGGTTCAACAGCTCAGCCGGCGGAGGGTTCGTATTCGGCCCCATCGGGATGATGCCGGCCATGCTGCCGAACAGGAGAAAGTCATCGCCCGGCTCCGGCGCGGGCCGGACAAACGGGACGAGGATGGGCATCCCCACCCAGCCCAGCTCCGTGCGGTTCGTCGTGAAGGCGATGCGCCCAAGGCCGACCTTCGCCACGTTCGTGCCGAGCGTGTGGAGCGCGTGCGGCGCGAGGCGGACGACGGTGTTCGACGCCTCGGGCATGGGCGCGGCGGCGTGGAGGTTGTAAGGCACGTCGCTGCGCGCCCAGGTGAAGAACTGGTTGGGCGTGGACTTCAGCTCCCACTCCTTGAGCTCCGGCACGCGCGCGAGCCACGCGCCGAAGCCCTGCACGGCGGTGAAGCTGATGAGCGGGTCGCGCACGGAGTTCGTCGGCAGGCGGAAGGCGGCGAGTTGCCACGGCGTGGCGTCGGCGAACTTCAGCGTGGCCTCGCTGCGGAGGGTCTCGCCCTTCGCGGTGACGCTCAGGGAGAAATGCGGCCAGGCGACGGACTTCGGCAAATCGAGCGCGGCTTGGAGGCGGGCGAGGTCGGCGACGAGGTCAATCACGTTCGTCGAGAGCGCGGGATGCGGACCGGGCTTGCTGCCAATCGGAGCCGCGCCGGTCGCGCTCCGGCCGAGCATCAGGCAGTCGTCGAACACCGCGAGCGTGAGGAAACTGCCGTCCTTTGTCTTCGTGCTCCAAGCGGTGCCGCCGGGGTTCACGGCGGGCAGGGCGACGGGCTTGGAATCCGCCGCCTGCCAGAGGTTCGTGTTCCACCGCGCGCGCCGTTCGGCGTTGAGGAAAACGGTGAGCATCCAGCTCGCAGCGCGTTCGTCGTGCGTCTCGAAGAGGAACTTGCTAGCCGCTAGGTCATCGAGCAGTGGGCGCAGGAGCGCAGCGCGGTTGGTGCGGGCCGCGTCGGGGCCGAAGAGCGCGTCCGGCAGCGATTGCGCGAGCCGGTCATGCACCTGTTTGCGCGTGGCGACAGCCTCGGGGGTGTTGAGGAGCGCACTGAGCCGGGCGGTGTTGGTGCCGGTGGCGAGGCTCTCGAGTCCAACGAAGTGCAGGCGGAAGACCGGCCCGGCGGACGCGGTAGCCGGCGTGGCCTTCGGCGCGGGGGCGGGCGGCTGCTGCTCGCGGCAGGCGGTCAACGTCACGGTGCAACCCAGCAACAGAGTCAGAGCAAGTCGTCTCATCGGTGCGGTTGAATTGCCAGTTGCCGCGCGGGGAAGCAAACGGAAAGCGCGGGCTCATCAGGAGGTGAGGCGAAGCAAGAGCGCCGAGCGGACGCCGAGAACCAATCCAGAGGCCAAGTCGGACCTACGTTGCGCGGTCGCCCGCCTTGGTCTCCACCCAGCGCGCGAAGAGCCAGAGCAAGTCCGCCAGCCGGTTGAGGTAGATGATGATTTCCGGGTTCTCCAACTGCCCCGCCTCGTGCAACGCGCACACGCGTCGCTCCGCGCGCCGACAGACCGTGCGCGCCACGTCGAGCGCCGCGCTGTCCAGTGTCGCGCCCGGCGTCGCCCAGCCTTTGAACGTGATGCTTTGCGCTTCGATTTCAGCCACGAGCTGATCCAACTTCGCAGTGAGTTCAGCGCTCACGAGTGTGAAGCCGTCCTTGGCATAGCGCGGCAAATCCTCCGTCCCGGTTGCCAGCTCGCCCATGAGCGTCACGAGGTCTAGCTGGATGACGAGCAAGTTGTCGCTAACGAACGCCTGTCGCGCCGACGCTCGCGCCAAGCCGAGCGCCGCGTTCAGCTCGTCCACCGTGCCGTAAGCCTCCACGCGTGCGTGGCACTTGGACACGCGGCGGTTATACATCAGGCCCGTCGTGCCCCGGTCACCCGTCTTGGTCGCGATACTCATGGGCGCGGAAAGTAGGGGCGCGCCCTCAAAGCGCAAGCGCGGCCAGGCCAGGAGGTAGGACGCGGGAGTTTATAAGGAGGGCAGGAAGGCTGGAGAGGCGGAACGCGGCCCTGCGGTCGCTTCTCCTGCCTTCCTGCTCTCCTTATTAGAATCTTCCTCTGCGTCCCTCCGCAGTTCCTGGGCCTAAAACGCCAGTTGCACCACGCGCTCCTGCAACTGCCCACCCCACCGGCTCAAGAAACTGAGCGTCCGGTAAAGCTGCTCCAGCCGCGCGAGCGGCAGTGCCGCCTGACGCGCCTCCGCCTCTACTGGCGCAGTCGCCCACGCTTCATTCATCGCCTGCAACTGCGTCTCCAGCTCGCCACGCTGCGCGCCTAGGCGCTGTTGCAGTGCGTTGAGCTGAGTCGTCCACTCCATCGCGCGCCGGAACATTTTCACCTTGAGCAACGGCGAGTTCGCACGGCTCTTCTCCAGCAGAAAGAAATCCACATCGCGACAGAGCTGACCGACGGCGAAGAACAGCTCTGTCAGCTCCGGCGGCGTGGACTGGATGTTCCCCGGCTTCGCGCTGGACTCCAGTTCGAGCAAGTGCTGCAAGCGATCCTTTGGCTCGCGCAGCGTGTTGAACGCGGCGTTCAGCGCAGTGTAACGCTCCTGCGCCGCCGCGCGCTCCGCCTCAGGCGCGCTGTGGACACGGTCGGGATGCACGGCGGCGGAGCGGGCGAGGAACTTGGTCTTAAGCGCGGCGGCGTCCAGCCAAGGGCGGCGCGGCTCCTCCAGCAAGGCAAAGCAATCGCTCACGCGCTGAAGCTCTCGCCGCACGAGCAGCTCGTCGCCGCGTTGGGATTCGTCACCTTGAAGCCGCCATCGGTCAGCGCCTCCACGTAGTCCAGCTCGCTGCCCGTCACGTAGAGCGCGCTCTTCGGGTCCACCACCACCTTCACGCCCGCGCTCTCGACGAGGAAGTCACGGTTTTGCGGGCGGTCCTGGAGGTCCATCTTGTATTGCAAGCCGGAGCAGCCGCCGCCGATGACGGCCACGCGCAACACGCCGGTAGGCCGCCCCTGCTTGGTGAGCAGCGTGGAAACTTTTTTTGCAGCGTTGGCGGTGAGCTTGATGAGGCGCTCATCGCCCACGCGAAAACTCGGTTGCGCGCTCGCCGTCGTTGCCGTTGCAGTTCCAGCCATCATAGGGCGTGACGCTATCGGCGCGGCGGAGAGCCGTCAACCAACCGGCCTGCCGGTGAATGCCTGTGGTTCACCCGCCAGTCCATGACTGAAGCAAACCACGAACCGTGAACGCCCGCTTCTTCATCGCCCTACTGTCGCTCTTCGCGGTCGCCGCCAGTGCGGACCCGGTGCGCTTCCGCGAGCACGTTAAGCCGCTCCTCGACACCAAGTGCGTCTCCTGCCACGGGCCGGACAAGCAGAAGGGCGGCCTCCGCCTCGACTCCCGCGCCGCCGCGCTCAAGGGCGGCGAGCATGGCCCGGCGTTCGTCCCCGGCGACCTCGCGAAGTCGCTTCTGCTGCAAGCCGTGCGCCACGCGAACAAAGACCTCGCGATGCCGCCGAAGGAAAAGCTCCCAACCAAGGACATCGCCGCGCTCGAAGCCTGGGTGAAGGACGGCGCGCCCTGGCCAGAGCCCGTGGCCGTGCTCTTCGAGGACGAAGCGGAATTCCTCGGCGCGCTCACCAGCGGCAACGGCAAAGCCCGGCTCGTGACCGACGATGTGTTTCGCGGCAAGGCCGCGCTGGGCATGACCCCGCTCCAGCGCGAAGGGCCGAAGATTCCCGGCTGGAACTTCGAGGTCCGCGCGCAGCCCGCAGCGGGACAGGTGCGCTTCATGCGGTTCGCTTGGAAGAAGCGCGGCGGCGGCAGCGTGATGTTCGAGCTGGCCCGCAGCGGCGCATGGCCCGATGCCAAAGACCCGAAAGGCCGCTACGTCGCCGGCCCGAACACCACCGGCTGGGCCGCCATCTCCGTCAGTGACGCCGCGCCGACGGCGTGGACCGTCGTGACGGTGGACCTCTGGCGTGACCTCGGAAACTGCACGCTCACCGGCCTCGCGCCGACCTGTGACAAGGGCGAGGAAGCCCTGTTCGACAGCGTCCTTCTTGGCCCCGACGTGGCGAGTCTCGACGCCTACGCCCCCGGCCACGGCCAGCTTGCCTTGAAAATCGCCGCGTCCACCAAACCCCTCGGCGACGCCTGGATCGACCCCGAAAATCCCATCCGCAAAATCTGGCGCGGCGAACGCCTGGACTTGTGGTCACTGAAGCAACCAGTGCGGCCGGCGCTGCCTTCAATCGGCAATCGGCAATCGGCAATCGGCAATCCCATCGACCGCTTCCTCCTCGCCAAGCTTGCCGAGAAGCAACTCACCTTCTCCCCCGAGGCCGACCCGCGAACCCTCATCCGCCGCCTCTACTTCGACCTCCTCGGCCTGCCGCCGACACCCGAGGACATTGAAGCGTTCGTCCGCGAGTGCTCCTCAATCGGCAATCGGCAATCGGCAATCGAAAATCTCGCCGACAGGCTCCTTGCCTCTCCCCGCTACGGCGAACGCTGGGCCCGCCACTGGCTCGACGTGGTCCGCTACGCCGACTCGAACGGCCACGAGCGCGACGAGTTCCGCCCGGAGATGTGGCGCTACCGCGATTACGTCGTGCGCTCGCTCAACACCGACAAGCCCTACGACCAATTCATCCGCGAGCAGCTTGCGGGCGACGAACTGCTCGCCGCCGCGCCGCGCACTACTGCGGAGGCCGACGCGCTCATCGCCACGGGTTTTCTCCGGCTGGGCACCTACGACAGCACGGCGAGCATCTTCCAAGAGGACCGCAAGGCGCGGAACGACCTCATGGCCGACCTCGTGAACACGACCGGCAGCGCGTTCCTCGGCCTGACCTTCTCCTGCTGCAATTGCCACGACCACAAATACGACCCGCTCTCGCAGGCGGACCACTTCCGCTTCCGCGCCTTCTTCGCCGCCGTGAAGTCGCGCGATGACCAGCCCATCGACCTCGCGCCTGAGCAGGATGCCATCAAGGCGCACAACGTCGCCGTGGATAAGCAGGTGGCCGAGGCGCAGAAGACCGTGGACGAAGCACTCGTGCCCGCGCGCAAAAAACTGCGGGCCGAGCGCATCGCCAAGCTCCCCGCTGACATCCAGGAGCTGCTCAAGACCGAGGAAGCCAAGCGCGACGACGCCACGAAGAAGCAGCTCGAACCGCACTTGGAAAAGGTGAAGGTGAGCGACAAGGACGCCCTCGCCGCGCTCGACGACGCGGGCAAGAAGCGTCACGCCGAGCTGACGGCGAAGGTGGACGAGGTGAAGAAACAGAAGCGCGCCTTCACCGTCGCGATGGCGGTGAGCGACGGCAACGCCGAGCCGACGAAGCTCTTCTACCAAGGCGACTTCACCGAGCCGCGCGACGAAGTTCAGCCCGGCTTCCTCTCCGTGCTGGACCCGAATCCCGCGAAGGTAAAAGCCCCATCCTCTGGCACCACGGGCCGCCGCCTCGCGCTGGCCGAGTGGATTGCGTCGCCACAAAACCCGTTCACCGCCCGCGTGTTGGTGAACCGCCTCTGGCAACACCACTTCGGCACCGGCCTCTTCGCGAACCCGAACGACCTCGGCTACGCCGGCCCCAAGCCCACGCACCCCGAGCTGCTCGACTGGCTCGCCACGGAATTCATCGCGCGCGGCTGGTCGGTGAAGGCGATGCACCGGCTGATGGTGACGAGCGCGGCTTACAGACAGGTTTCAAGTTCCGAGTTCGAAGTTTCGAGTTTGGTCACCGGACGACCAACTCCGAACTCAAAACTAAAAACTCAGAACGTGGATTCCGACAACCACCTCCTCTGGCGTCAAAACCCGCGTCGCCTCGACGCCGAGACCATGCGCGACACCTTGCTCGCCGTGTCCGGCAAGCTCCGGCCCCACGCCGGTGGCAAGCCGCTTTGGCCGCCGTTGCCCGACGAAATCCTCAAGGCCCAGCCCGGCGTGCTCGAAGGGCTGGAAGGCAAGGACAACGGGCGTCGCCAAGGCTGGTATGCGGACAAGGAGGAGGACTGCGACGTGCGCTCGCTCTACCTCATCCAGAAGCGCTGCGTGCCGCTGCCGTTCCTGCAAGTCTTCGACCTGCCCGACACCTCGTTCTCCTGCGCCCGCCGCGACGTGACGACCGTCGCCCCGCAGGCGCTGAACCTGTTGAACAGCGACTTCTCGCAGCGCGCCGCGAAAGCCCTCGCCGTCCGTGTCGCGACCGAAGCCGGCGCCGACCCCGCCAAGCAAATCGAGCGCGCCGTCTGGCTTGCCTTGGGACGTGCGCCCACCGCGAACGAGCGCCAGCAAGCCGCCGCGTTTCTCGCCAAGCACGGGAAGACTGCGTTGCCGGAATTCTGCCGCGCGCTGCTGAACGTGAACGAGTTTGTGTATGTGGATTGAGCCATGAACCCCTTTCCCAACCCCAAACCGAGTCTGTCTTCCCGCCGCGACTTCATACTGCGCTGCGGCGGGGGCGCGGGCGCGCTGGCCTTGTCCGCCCTGCTCGCTGATTCCGCCCGTGGCCAGAACTTCACCCAGAACCGGCGCATTGACCTGATGCACCCGCTCACGCCGCGCCAGCCGCACTTCGCAGCGAAGGCCAAGCGCGTCCTGTGGCTCTTCCAATACGGCGCGCCGCCGAGCATGGACTTGTTCGACTACAAGCCCGAGCTGCACAAGCTCCACGGGAAGCCCGTGCCGGACAGCATCAAGAGCATCAAGGACAAGGTCGGCGGCGTGTTCAACTCGTCGAAGAACGAGCTGTTGGCGGGCTCGTGGAAGTGGGCGCAGCACGGTCGCTGCGGCGCGTGGGCGAGCGAGCTGATGCCGCACACTGCGAAGCACGTGGACGACCTTTGCTTCATCAAGTCGCTGCACTGCGAGTCCTCGAACCACGCGCCCGCGACCTACCAGATGAACACCGGCGTCATCCTCGGCGACCGGCCCAGCGTTGGCTCGTGGCTCACCTACGGCCTCGGCTCAGAGAACCAAAACCTTCCCGGCTTCGTGGTGCTCTTCCAGGTCGGCGGCTTCGGCGGCACGGCGAACTGGTCCAACGCGTTTCTGCCAGCGGCGTTTCAAGCGACCAAGTTCCGGCACGAGGGTGAACCGGTCTTCAACCTGAAGCCGCCCGCCGATCTGGCCGGCACGCAGCGCGACACGCTGGATTTGATTCAGGCGTTCAACAAAACGCATCGCGACGCGCGGCCCGGATTGCTCGATCTCGACGGGCGCATCGCGAGCTACGAGTTGGCGTATCGGATGCAGTCGGAGGCGCTAGATGTCGGCGACTTGACCGGCGAAACGGCGGCGACGCTGGAGCTTTACGGCGTGAACGATCCGAAGCGCATCAAGGCGCAATACGGTCGCCAGTGCCTGCTCGCGCGGCGGCTGCTGGAGCGCGGCGTGCGCGTGGTGCAGGTCTATCAGGGCGTGGACAAATACGGCTGGGACGGCCACGACAACAACAAGGACTACGCCGAACGCAACGCGCACCAGACCGACCAGGCCACCGCCGCGTTGCTCACGGACCTCAAGCAGCGCGGCCTGCTCGACGACACGCTCGTCGTGTGGGCGGGTGAGTTCGGGCGCACGCCGATGCTGCAAGGCGGCGCGGGCCGCAACCACAACCCCTACGGCTTCACCGGCTGGCTCGCGGGCGGCGGCGTGAAGGGCGGGCAAAGCATCGGCGCGACGGACGCCATCGGCTTGCGCGCGGAGCAAGACCCGAAGTCCGTGAAAGATTTTCACGCGACGATTCTGCACGCGCTGGGCTTGGCGAACGACGACCTGTTCTTCGAGCACAACGGTCGCCCCGAACGGCTCACCGGCGTGGCGGGGACGGCGAGGGCGATTCGCGAGGCGTTTGCCTAAACCGGGACGATGCAGTCGAAAATCCCGAAGGGACCACCGAGACGCGATGGACACGGCGGCTGGCCTCCGGGAGTCACCCTTCCAAGCCCCTCCGCGCACCACCGCTTTTGATTGGAATGCTCTGTGTTCATCGAGTCGCAGTGGTTCCTTCGGGATTTCCACAGCCCCGTTCCGGCTGAACCGCTCCGTATTCCGTCGCTTGGGGGGTCACGAGCCTTGCCGCTTCTCCGCCCGATGACTAACGTCTCCCGTCACCTCAATCCGTGAGCGCCGGGAAGACATACCTCAAGTGCAAGTGCCCCCACTGCGGCGCAGACGTGCAGTATCCTGACTACGCTGGCGGCGGCGCGAGCGCTTGCGGCAAGTGCGGGAAGACTGTCCTGCTCCCGCGCGCGGCGGCAGTCTCTTCCCCCGCTCCCGCTCCCGCTCCCGCTCCGGTCTCTCCGGTCAAACCTTCGCCTATCCCACCCGCCGCCAAGCCCGCGCCTACTGGCATCAAGCGAGTGGAGCCATCCGCCATCCGACCTGTGGACACCGGTGGCGTGCGGCCCGTCCGGAGTTCGTTCCTGCGCGTGTGCTTGTGGACGGTGAACCTCGCCATCGTCCTCGCCGTGGTGCTGGTGGTGGGCAACCACTTGAAGCACCGTCCGCCACCGACCGAGGGCGAGGGTAGCGCCGCATCTTCCCCGCCTGCGCCACTCGCTGTCGCACCCGCCGCCAAGCAGGGCACCCCACCGCCTGTTACTCCGGCAACGCCACCCGTTCCCCCATCCCCCGCGCCCGTCATGCCCGTGGCGACCGTGCCGAAAGGCCCGAAGCTCCTCGGCGATTTGAAAATCACCCAGGTCGCGCTCGACCAGCCCAAGGGCGCGAAAGGCAGCCGCCTTGTCTATGTCACCGGCGTCCTGAAGAACGACTCCGACCACCAGCGCTTCGGCGTGCGCGTGGAACTCGAGCTCCTCGACGCCGCCGGCACCAAGGTCGGCACCGCCACCGACTACCGCCAAGCCCTCGACCCGCGCGCGACGTGGCAGTTCCGCGCCATCGTCACCGACCGCCGCGCCGTGGGGGCGAAGCTCGCTGGGGTGAAGGAGGATGAATGAGGCAAATACACCGCTAATCCATCTGCGGCTTGCGGGTGGAAGCCACCCGTGGCAGAAAATAAACATGAACTTGTCCGCCCCTTGTCATCGACTCCGCCGTCTGGCCTTCACCCTGATCGAACTGCTGGTGGTCATCGCCATCATCGCCATCCTGGCCGGCATGCTCCTGCCCGCGCTGGCCAAGGCGAAGGCGAAGGCAAGCGGCATCAAGTGCGTGAACAATCTCCGGCAGATCGGCCTTGCGATGACCATCTATGCGGAAGACAACGATGGCCGCTTCGTGGATTTGAACCGCTACGAATACATGAACAACAACGCCAACAACTGGTGGTTCGACATCATGACCCAGGGGAAATACCTCCCGCCCACCAATGGCGCGAACGTCGTCTGGAAGTGCCCGTCCGTGCGGGACGAGGACATCAACCCGTCCGGGCAGCTGGGCATGGGGGTGATCGAAGGCACCATCATCCGTTATGCAGCGACGGTAAATCCGATGGGCGTTGTGGTTCCGCTGGGCAGCCGCCGCATCACCGAGATGAACCGCACGAGCCAAGTTTGGCTGATGGGTGACACAGGCGTTCCGCAAGTTGGCCCGCCTCCGCCTTATTGCCGTTTCACCACATGGTTTGCCGTGTGGCGCTCCGACCAATGGTATCTCTACGCGCAGGGCAACGGCAGCGGCCATCAAGTCGGCCCGCGCCACAACCTCCGGGCGAACGCCCTCTTCGTGGACAACCATGTGGACCCGTGGACCTACCTCAACTTGTCCAACAACGTGGACAACATCTGGGCGACGAACAACATCTTCTGAGCCGGTAGTCCAGGGCTGGCAGTTGCGGTTTAGGCTACTTGTCGGCAATGCAGGAGGCGTGGTGGATCCGCAGCCACCGAGCCCCGGGTTCTCTCCATGAACTTGGTAGTCGCCGAGGTCAGGAGGCGGAGGCGACGGCGCTCGGACAGCTCCGCCTCCTCCTCTCGGCGGCTACCAGGAAGGCTGAAATCGAGAGCGGCAGCGGCGCATGGGTTCTCTTTCACCCCGAGCTGGGAGCAGGGGGTTCATCTGCTGGGCTGCGGATACCAAGTGGCCGTTCTCCGCTCGTTCTCCTGAGAAATGAAATGGATTTTTTCTGGCCGGTTACTAGGATTTGTCCATGCCTGAGAAGAGCCTAAATGAGCTATCCCCCGGGGCGCGGGAACAATACGAGAAGTGTCTGCTAGCCGTGGAACGGAGCAATTTGGACTACGCCATCGAGCTGTTGCTGGCCATCCTGAAGGCCGAGCCGGGTTTCCTGGCCGGTCGCAGCACGCTGCGGAAGGCGGCCCTGAAGAAGGCCGGCGCCGGCGCCGGGTTCCTCAAGAAATTCGTTAACAGCGCCAGCAGCAGCCCGGCCTTAGCCAAGGCCCGGCTCATCACTGAAAGCCAGCCGCTGGAGGCCATGTTCGTCGCCGAGCAGGTGCTCGCCAACGATCCGAAGAGCAGCCTCGCCCATGACATCTTCGCCAACGCCGCAGTGGCCGCCGAGCTGCCGCGCACTGCGATTCTCTCACTCGAGGCGCTGCGGCAGGAGAGCCCGGCCGACAAGGAGATTTCCATCCGGCTTTCGGAGGCCTACACGGCCATCGGCCAGAACGACAAGGCCGAGGCCATCTTCGCCGCGTTGATGAAGCAGCATCCCAACGACCCGCACCTGCACGAGATGGCCAAGAACATCTCCGCCACGCGCACGTTGAGCGAAGGCGGCTACGAAAACCTGGCCGATGGCACCGGCAACTTCCGCCAAGCCCTCCGAAACAAAGCCGAGGCCGCGACCCTGGAACAGGAGTCCCGGATCACCAAGGACGCCGCGCAGTCCCAGAGCCTCATCGAGCAATACATGGCTCGCCTCGCCACCGAGCCGGGCAACCTCAAGCTGCTGCGCAACATCGCCGAGCTTTACGCCCAGCAGAAGGATTTCTACAACGCCATCGACTTCTACAACCAGATCGAGGCCATCCCCGGCGCGATGGACGCGGCACTGGAGCTGGCGCGCAATGACGCGATCGCCAAACGCTTCAACCAGGTCATCGAACAGCTCGACCCGGCGCAAGAGGACTACGAACAGCAGAAGGCCGCCCTCGTGGCCC
Organism: Verrucomicrobiota bacterium; assembly: GCA_039796295.1. Classification (GTDB taxonomy): domain Bacteria; phylum Verrucomicrobiota; class Verrucomicrobiia; order Limisphaerales; family SXTU01; genus SXTU01. The sequence continues at coordinate 64,420 of JBDKJY010000023.1, read as the reverse complement.
AGCGGGACGCCTTCGTCTTGGATGACTGCCGTTCGCGCGTGGAGCGGTATCCGGCCGACAAGGCGATTCGCTTCGAACTAGGCGTGCTTTACTTCAACCTAGGGCGCTTGGGCGAGGCCCTGCCCGAATTTCAACAGGCGGAAAACCACCCGGCCCGCCGACTCCAGGCGATGCTATACAGCGCCCGCTGCCTCGCCGCCCGCAACATGAACGACATGGCGGCCCGCAAGCTCCAGACCGCACTGAAGGAAAAGGTCACCTTCGACGACGAGCGCAAGGAGCTGCTCTACACGCTGGGCACCTTGTTGGAAAAGACGGGCAAAGCGGCGGAAGCCATGAGCCACTTCGAGCAAATCTACGAAGTGGACATGAAGTTCCGCGACGTGGCCGCCCGCGTGGATGCCTACCACGCCGCCCAAGGGTAAGTCGGTTTCCCCTATGCGCCGAAACCACCTCGCGTGGCTCCCGGTGGCGCTGTGGATGGCGCTCATCTTTGGCGCATCGACCGACCTCGGTGCGCCCCGCCAAACCTCCCGCATCCTGGTCCCGCTCCTGCGCTGGCTCATGCCGGACATTTCACCAGTGGCGCTGGACCGCGTGCAATTCGCCGTGCGCAAGACCGGCCACGCCGCCGGTTACGCCGTGCTGGCCGTGCTGATTTGGCGGGCGAAGCGGCGCACCCCACGCCACCCGACCCCGAGCTTCTGGCGCGACGCCGCCTTCGCCCTCGCCCTCGCCGTGATCTACGCCGCGAGTGACGAGTGGCACCAAACCTTCACCACCTCACGCCAAGGCTCCCTCGCCGACGTGGCGTTGGATGCGTCCGGCGCAGCCATCGGCCTCGCGCTCCTCTGGCTCTGGGACCGTCGGGGGCGACCGACCTATGGCGCTCGGTAAAAGGGAAGGGGACAGAGCCAATTCCCCAGCGCACTTAACCGGAACGATGCCGTAGGAATACCTTGGTGGACCACAGAGACGCGATGAGCACAGAGAAGATAAACCGAAGGGATGGCGAACGGTGGGGCACGGAATGATGGTTTCGGCACGGCGGTAAACCGTGTCACGAAACCATCACTAAAACAGAGAACACCCTGTAAGTCCTTGGTAGAGAATTGGAGCGAGCGAAGGGATTCGAACCCTCGACATTCACCTTGGCAAGGTGACGCTCTACCAGACTGAGCTACGCTCGCTTCCGTAAGAAGAGCAGGGGGAGAGTAGGCAACGTCTGATTCATTGCAAGCGGAGATTTGGGATTTATCTAACCGCGAGCGCATCTCAGTTGCTTGCAAGGTCGCTGGGGAGAGGGAAGAGCAAGTGCCAGCGGTTGTTGCCCTAAAACAATTCCCGACACAGAACCGCTTCATCACCGCGCTGGGTCGCTGCCCGCGTGGCTTAACAACGCCGCGCCGATACCTTCGCGGGTCAGCACGACCAAGCCTTGTCCCTTTACAGAATGCCGCCAAGGCAGCGACCACACAGTCACAGACCGGAGCCCGCGCCGCCGTCAACCGCCGTCGCCGCGTCTTACTCTTTGCCGCTGTCACCTCAATGTAGTCGCTGAGGATGTCACCGTGCGCGGCGACATCGCCAAGCCCGCGAAGGAGACTTCCAGTTCCCCCGTTATGACCGTTGTCACGGGCCGTCCGCGCTGCTCGCGTAGCACGGAGTTGATGGTGGTGCGTATCTGGCGAAGAGAACAAATCAAGCGGCCCGCGCGCGCTTTGGCTGTCACGAACTGATCCAACAGCTCGCCGATGGTGAGCGCGGCGGGCGGGTCAGGCGCGGCGTGAAATCCAGAATCAGTTGAGCGGTGGCGCGGAGCTGATCCAAGTGTTCTCTGCGTGTGCGGGTGACAGGTAGTAGGGGCTCGAATTCCGCTTCCTTTAGGCTGAGTGGTCGGGACGACAGGATTTGAACCTGCGACGTCTTGGCCCCAAACCAAGTGCTCTACCAGGCTGAGCTACGTCCCGAACCTAGGCCGAATAGTTAAGGGCCAAGCGGGGCGGCGCAATCTTCATTTCACGGGGCGGACGATACTCCGCAAGATACCCTTGCGCGTGGGCAGGGTGTAGAAAGACGGCTCGCACGTGGGTTGCCGCGATGGTATGTGTCCCGCATGAAGCGCGTATTACGAACCCGCCTGTGCTTGGTCCTGCTGGCACTGAGCTGGGCCGCTGCGCCGGGACACGCGGCGGATAAGCTGGTCTGGCGCGGCGGCAATGAGCGCGTGGATGCGGATATTGACGGCTGGACGTTACCGCAATTGCTCGAGCGCCTCGCCGAGGTCACCGGCTGGCAGGTCTTTGTGCAGCCAGACACGCGGCTGAAGGAGCCAGTGACCGTGCGCTTCAACAACCTCCCCGCTGGCGATGCGCTCGGGCGGCTGCTGGGCGAACTCAGCTTCGCCGTGCTGCCCCAGCGCAACGCGCCCGCCAAGCTCTTCGTCTTCCGCACCTCCCTCAGCGAGGCCACGCAACCCGTGCTGCGCCGCGAGCCAGCCAAGGCCAAACCCATCGCGGACGAACTCGTCCTGCTGCGCAAACCCGGCAGCAAGGAGAGCGCGGAGGAACTCGCGAAGCGGCTCGGCGGGAAAGTCACCGGGCGCGTGGATCAGTTCGGCGCATACCGGCTGAAGTTCGCCGATGAGAATGCGGCGCGTCAGGCTGCCGCCGCGCTGAACGGGAGCAGCGAGTTCGACGTGGATTACAATCACGCCATCCCGCGTCCGGGAGTGGCCGAGCTGCTGGCCGCGAGTTCCGCCCTGCCGCTCAATCTCAAGCCCGACGCAAGCGCGCCGGCAGGGCAATTGCGCGTGGGGCTGATTGACGCGGCGGTGCAAAAGAATTCGCCGTTCAGCGAGTTCCTCCTGCCGGGCGTGTCGGTCGCGGGCGAGGCGACGCCGGGCACGACCAGCCCCACGCACGGCACCTCAATGTTCGAGACGTTGCTACGGGGCCTGGCGACGACGCAGGACGCGGGTGCGACGACTTCGGTGCGCGTGCTGCCGGTGGACGTGTATGGGAATGCGGAGAACACGAGCACGTTCAACGTGGCGCTGGGCATCGCCGAGGCGCTGAACGCGGGCGCGACGGTCATCAACCTCAGCCTCGCCAGCGCGGGGGACAGCCAGTTGCTGCACAATGTCATCATCAAGGGAGCCGAGCGCGGCGTGTTGTTTATCGCGGCGGCGGGCAACGAGCCGACCACGCTGCCCAATTATCCGGCGGCGTATCCCGAGGTGCTCGCGGTGACGGCGGGGGGCAAGACGGGCCTCGCCAGCTACGCGAATCGCGGTGACTTCGTGGATGTCATCGCGCCGGGCTCCAGCATCATCCAGTTCGGCGGGCGGACCTACTACGTGAGCGGCACGTCGGCCTCGACGGCTTACATCTCCGGCCTGGCGGCGGGGATGGCGGCGAGCACCGGCGCGAGCGCGGCGGCACTGACGAGCAAGCTGGTGGAGGTGTTTGGCGTGAAGAAGTGAGGGCGGGGAAAGTGATTAGTAATTAGTGCTTAGTCGGGACCGCAGCCGTCCCTCCATCCGCACAGGCTAATCACTTATTACTTCTTCCCTCGCTTCAGCCGCACGCTGATGTAACGCGTCTCAGGGATAATAAACTTCTTCACCTCCACGCTCACCGCCTCCGCGCCGAAGTCCGCGAGCACCAGCACCGCGATGTCGGCGGCGAGCTTCTCGATCAACTTCCAGCTCCGGCCCTCGCCGAAGGTCAGCAGGCGTCGCGACACCGCGTAGTAGTCAATCGTCTCGCGCAGGTCGTCGCCCGCAGCGGCACGCGTGAAGTCGTGCTGCATCTCGACGGTGAGCAACAACCGCTGCGGCTGCGCCCGCTCCGCGTCCGGCACGCCGACGTGGTAGTGAACTTCCAGATCAATGAGGGTGATCGTGTCGGTGGGCATATGGTGGGAGAAGAGTTGAAGAGTGGGAGCGTGAACGGTGGCTACTCTTCAGCTCTTCAACCCTTCAACCTCTTCCAAAAGTGTCCTCGTCGGTTGGTTAAGCTCCATCCCCAGCGCCTCGGCCACCTTCACCCACCGAAACTCCTCCGCCTCGTCGTTCAGCGTGACGGGCGGGGCGGAGCCAGCGGCGCGGCAGGTGTAGTTGAGCAGGAGGAAATGGGCGTCGCGGTAAAACTCCTTCGAGTGGATGCAGTCCTGCACCAGCACGAAACGGATGTCCGTGATGTCGAGGTTCGTCTCCTCCTTTAGCTCGCGGCGGAGTGCGTCTTCGGAGCGTTCGCCCCACTTGATTTTGCCACCGGGGATGCCCCAGAGGTGCGACCACTTATGCGTGCGAATCATGAGCACGCGATCGTCCGCATCGCGGATGAGGCCGCCGACGGTGGAGATTGGAATGGGATGAGAGTTGAGTGTTGAGTGTTGAGAGGCCAGGCGCATCTCGCCACGGATGAGCAGGTCGCGGAGTTCGCCGAGGTGTTCGACGATGAGGTCGGGGGCGGCGGCGCGGAGTTGCGGGAGTTTGTTGTAGCCGGTCAGGACGGCCACGGAATGGACGCCACCGTGCTTGGCCGTCTCGATGTCGTGCGCCATGTCGCCGATGAACACGGTGGCCTGCGGGTCGAGGCCATTCTCGGCGATGAGTTGCTGGATGACTTGCCGCTTGTCCCAGACGCCGGTGTAGGGCCGGTCGATGAACTGTCCAAAATCCGAACTCGCTGCCTGGGTCGCCCAGTGGTCGGGATGCACCGAGCTCAGGAGAAATGTCCGCACGCCGCGCTCGCGACAGAAGATAAGAAACTCGCGCGCGTGCGGCAGCGGCTCGACGAGGTCCTGCACTTCGCGGAAGCGTTCGTGAAACCACTGCTCCAGTTGCGCCATGGGCACGCTGGGCAGGTGGCGGTCGTAGAAGGGCTGGAACGGCAGGCAGAATTCGGCGCGGAACTGGTCGAGCGAAAGCTCCGGTTTGCCGGCGGAGACGAAGCAATGGTTCGTGGCGCGCAGCACCGCAGGCAAGTCATCCACCAGCGTGCCGGACCAGTCGAAGATGATGTTTCGAATCATGCGCTCCGGTTCATGGCTAAGGGAAAGCGCGACTTCACCCCGAGCGGCTACAGCAACTCGACCGCCTGGGCCAGCTCGGCGTCCGTGTTGTAGAAGTGCGGCGAGAGGCGGATGTATTGCTTGCCAGCGCGGTCAGCACGCAGCGAGGTGACCACGCCGCCGTCCGTCAGGCGTTGATGGATGGCCGGTAAATCGGTGGCTTCGCGCGTGATGGTGACGATGCCGGCGCAGTTCTCGGGCGGAGCGGCGGCGTTGAGCACGGTCCAGCCCTTCGCTTGCAACTCGGGGACGAGGAACGCGCGCTTGCGGAGCAGCTCGGCGGCGATGTTCGCCACGCCGATTTCGGCAAGCATGTCCATCGAAGCCTTCAAGCCGACGATGCCGAGGACGTTGTGCGTGCCGGCCTCGAAGCGGCGTGCGCCGAGCTGGTAAGCGAGTTCGTCCTGCGGGGCGTAGTTCGGGCAGCGGACATTGTTCCAACCGAGCGCGATGGGGCGGAGCTTGTCCTGCACTTCCTTGCGCACGTAGAAGACGCCGGCGGCGCAGGGGGAGAGGAGCCACTTGTGACCGTCGGCAGCGAGGAAATCCACGTGCTTCACGGAGACGGGAAACGCGCCGAGGGTCTGCATGGCGTCCACGCAGAAGAGGATGCCGCGCGCGCGCAGGGCCTTGCCAATCGCGTCGAGGTCAATGCGCCAACCGGCGAGGAAGTGCGCTGAGCCGAGCGCGACTAGGCGGGTGCTCTCGTCCACTTGCCCGAGCACGTCCACGGGGCGGATGCGGCCCAGCTCGCGGGTGTTGAGGTAGCGGACTTTCACGCCTTGGGCGGCGAGGGCCATCCACGGGTAAACGTTCGAGGGAAAGTCGTCGTGGTAGATGACGATGTTGTCCGTGCGGCGGAAGGTGAGGCCGCCAGCAACCATGCTCAACGCGAGCGAGGTGGGACCGACGAAGGCGATTTCATCCGACTGCGCGCCGACAAGAAGCTTGGTGGCGGACTCGCGGGCGGCGCGGTGGAGCTTGGGCAGCCACGTTTCTTGGTCGTCCTGCGCGGCGAGGAAGCTGTAGTGGCCAATGGCATCGGCGGCGCAGCGCGCGAGAGGCGCGACACCAGCGTGGGCGAGGTAGGCCTTGCTGCGGCAGACGGGGAACTCGTCCTGGCGGAGGCGCTCGTCCGAGAGGATTTCGGAAACGGTCATGGGCGTATTGTGTGCGAACGCAGGTGAGAAGGGAAGGAGCAGGATTGAGATTAGGACTACGAGCAAGAGGTTCGGCTCCTGCTCGTAATCCTGATCCTTATCTTGCTCCACTCCTGTCCCCTTACTGCGACATCACCTTCCCGAGGTTGTCGAAGTAGCCGATCCAGAACATCACCACTTGGAACCCGATGGCGATCATGATGAGGAGGATGATCCCGATGGTCAGGCCGCGTGTGAACATCTGCATCTGCCGGTGGCCTTCCACGCGGCTGTATTCGTGGAGGCGCTTGAGCGTGTCGTCGAGTTGGCCGCTGACTTCGCCGGTGCGGTAGAGGCTGGTGAACATCGCGGGGAAGACGTTCTTGTTCCCGAGGATTTCGCCGGGCGTCAACTGCTCGGTCTCGACCTGCGGACGCCACTTCAGCACTTCACGAGCAAGTGCGGGGGAACCGCTGGCGCGCGCGGCCAGCTCCCACGAATCCACGATGCCGACGCCGGCGGAGAAGAGGGCTTCGAGCGCAGCGGTGAGGCGGGCGAGGGCGAGGTTGCGGCGGGCGCTGCCGAGCACGGGGACGACGGTGAGCACTTGCTCCATCGTCGCGCGCCACCACTGAGCGCGCGCGCCGCTGCCACCCAGCACCAGCACGGCACCGATGCCGTAAAGCGTGCCGAAGGCCACGGCTTTCTCCACCAAGAGCGCGGTCCACTCGTCGCGCAAGACGGCTCCGACCAGCAGGCTTACCGGGAAGACGAGCAGGGCGAAGTGGACAATGCAGAAGGGGTAAATCATCTGCCCTATAACCTCGCGCGTGAGCTTGGCGCGCTCTTCGTAGTAGCTGGCCAAGAGGCGGAAGCACTCGTCGAGGCGCCCCGACCTCTCGCCGGCTTCGAGCAGCGCCTTATCGAAGATGGGCAGCCAGTCGCCGATGGTTTCGAGCGCGCCGGTGAAGGTGTTGCCGCTCTTCAACTCGACGATCATCCGCGCGACGGGCTTGCGATAGGAGGCGGCGGGCGGACTCTTTTCGATGGTCTGGAGCGCGCCGATGAGCGGCAGTCCCGCGCGGATCATCGAGCCGAGCTGGTAGTAGAACTCGCCGCGTTGGGCGAGGGCGCGGGGCGTGAGGAGGAGGGCCATGTTACCTCCTCAGGCTGCTCAGGCGGGGAGCAGGAGTTGGTCGAGCTGCGCCTTCAAGTCCTTCTTGGAGCGCACGCCGACGACTTGGGCGACGACCTTGCCGCCCTTGAAGAAGAACAGGGCCGGGATGCTCTGCACGCCGAACTGGCCGGCGAGCGCGCCGTCCTGATCCACGTTGATCTTGGCGATTTTCGCCTTGCCGGCGTATTCGGTGGCCAGCTCGTTGAGGACGGGGAGGAGCATCTTGCAGGGGCCGCACCACTCGGCCCAGAAGTCCACGAGGACGGGGACGGTGGACTTGAGGACATCGGCTTCAAAGGAAGCTGCGGTGACGTTGAGGATGGGGCCTTCAGCCATAGGAGAAACAGTTAGTTGCGTTGCGAGTGGCAGATTAATTACCACCGAGAATCATGAGCAGCCGCACGACGGCACCGATGCCGGCACCCAAGGCGAGCACCACCAGCGTGTAATCGAACCAGCCCGCCGAACGCACTACGACGGCTCCAGCGGCAGCCACCGGCGCGGGGGCCGACTCCGCCTTGGGCAGCGCCTTCTTGACGGGCATGGCCATCGCGGAGGGCGTGGAGTCGGGGAGCGCGGAGGCGGGGGCTTGGGCAACTACTTTGCCGGGTGCCGGTCCAGAACTGGCAGCGGGCGGCTTGCTGCCGGGCGGGCCACCTTTCAAACCGCCGGGGGGGCGCATTGGAGCGGCGGCGGCTGGAGCGGCAGGCGGAGCGGCTTGCGACGAATCCATCGTCGGCATCTCCGCTTCGCTGGCTTCGTTGGACTCGGGAATCTTGGCGCTGGACGCTGACTCGTCCACCTGCGGGACCACGAGCTTGATTTCCTTGCCGCCAGCTGGCGCGGGGGCCTTCGCGCCGGGGCGGGGCGGAAGTTCGAGCCGCACGGTTTCCTTCGCCGCCGACGGCTTAGGCGGGAGGGAAAGGCGGACGGTTTGCTTCGCCACGGGCCCGGCCGGGGCTGCCGGGGCCGCTGGCTTCGGGGCCGCTGGCGCTGGCATCACGGGAGCCGCTGGCTTGGGGGCGGCAGGCGCGGGGGCTGGAGCTGCCCCGCCGGTGCGCGGCGGCAGTTCGAGCCGGACGGTTTCCTTCGAGGACGGCTTTGGGGGGAGACTGATGCGGACAGTCTCCTTTTTGGGCTGAACCTTGGACCCCGCAGCGGGTGGTGGGGCTGCGCCTGCGGGCAATTTCAAGTTGTCGGCCATAGAAAGTGTTTCGGCGCGCGACGCTAGGGAGGGGGTAGGTAACTGTCAAATCCATAAACAGATTTGGCCCCTGACGCGTGACCTCCTACACTCGCGCCATGCGAACGGCGTTCAAAGAATGGGCCATCATCGTGGATGCGCTGGGGCGCGGGGAGCAAATCCTCCTCCTGCGCAAGGGCGGCATCGCCGAGGGCCGCGGCGGCTTTCAGGTCGAGCACCCGCGCTTTCTCTTCTTCCCGACGCTCTACCACCAGCAGCGCGAGTCCGTGCTCCCCACCGCCCAAGCGCGCTACGACGAAATCGCGCCGCACCTGCCGCCGCCGGAGACGCTGCGCTTGGAGTTCTGTGCCGAAGTCGTCGCGTGGCGGAAGCTGACTTCCCTTGCCGCTGTCGAGCAGTTGCGCGGTCAGCACATTTGGCGCGATGACGTGCTGGCGCAGCGCTTCGACTGGGGTAAGGAGCAAAACCTCTTCGCCCTCGCCGTGCGCGTCTCCCGTCTGCCCCAGCGCCTCGAACTGCCCATGCTCCCGAGCTACGGCGGCTGTAAATCCTGGATCGAGCTCGCCGAGGAAATCCCGACCGCCGACACGCAACCCGTCCTTGCCGAAGCCGCCTTCCAAGCCCGCCTCCAACAGTTCGAGTCCGCCCTCGCCGCCGGATGAACGCCCTGCCCACGGATAACGCGGATGACGCGGATGGAGGAGCCTTTCCCCATCCGCGTGTTCCGCGTTATCCACGGGCAATTTTTGGAGCGCACCGTGAACGCCTGCTCGTCCGGCTTGTCCAACCGCGCGTGCCGACTCAGCACTAATTACTAATCACTTCCCCTTGGCCACCTCCAACCCACACGCCGTCATCATCCCCGCGCAGACCAACGCGGCGGCGATCACGAACGACGCACTCCGCGACATCCGCGGCCCCGTGCCCCTCCCGCCGGAGCTGCTCTGGCTGTGGGTCGCGGTGGGCGCGGCGCTCGGCGGCTTGCTGATGATGCTGATTTGGAACAAGTGGTTCCGCCACGCGCCGTTGGCTCCGGCGACTCCGCCGGTCCCGCCGCACCAGCGCGCCAAGCACCGCCTTGCCGACGCCCTCGCCCTGCTCACCCAGCCCAAGCCCTTCTGCACCGCCGTCTCCGACGCACTCCGGTTCTACCTCGAAGAACGCTTCGACTTCCACGCGCCCGAGCGGACCACGGAGGAGTTTCTCGTCGAGCTGCAACGCGCCGACCAGTTGAATGCCGCGCAAAAGGAATTCCTCGCCGACTTCCTCTCGCGCTGCGACGTGGTGAAGTTCGCCAAGCACGAGCCGAGCGAAACCGAACTCCGCAGCCTCCACAGCGCCGCAGTCGGCTTGGTGGAAGAAACCGCCTACGACCTGTCGAATGCCCAATCGGCAATCGGCAATCGGCAATCGGCAATCCGATGACTTTCTCCTTCGCCCATCCCTGGCTGCTGCTCCTGCTGTTCCTGCTGCCGCTCCTCGCGTGGCTCAAGGGTCGGCGCGACTTCCAGCCCGCCTTCCTCTACTCGTCCGTGCAACTCGTGCGCGGGCTGACCGGGCAGGTCCAATCGAATGCCGGCGCGTTCCTCCGCGCGCTGCGCTGGTTCGCACTCGCCGCCTTCTTTATCGCGCTCGCGCGACCGCAGCTTGGCGAAGGCGAAACGAAGGTTTCCGCCAGCGGCATCGACATCGTCATCGCCGTGGACCTCTCGCGCAGCATGGAGGCCGAGGACTTCAAGGACGCGCGCGGCAACCGCATCAACCGCCTCGCGCTCGCGAAGGAGACTGTGCAGAAGTTCATCCTCAAGCGCCCCGGCGACCGCATCGGCCTCATCGCCTTTGCCGGGCGCGCCTACGTGGCCGGCCCGCTCACGCTCGACCACGAGTTCCTCCTGGCGAATCTCAACCGCCTCAACTTCGGCGGCATCGAGGAAGGCACCGCCATTGGCTCCGGCCTCATCGCCAGCGTCAACCGGCTGCGCGACCTCAAGTCTAAGAGCAAAATCATCATCCTGCTCACCGACGGCGTGAACAACGCCGGCAAGGTCCCACCCTTCACCGCCGCCGACGCCGCGCAGACCTTGGGCATCAAGACCTACACCATCGGCGTCGGCACGCACGGCGAAGCACCCGTGCCGCAGACCGACGCCTTCGGCCGCAAGCGCTACGTGCCGATGGCTGTGGACATTGACGAAGACACGTTGACCAAAGTCTCCGAGAAGACCGGCGGGAAATACTTTCGCGCCGACAACACCGAGACCCTGCGCGGCATCTTCGCCGAGATTGACCGGCTGGAGAAGAGCACCGTCGAGGTGAAGAAGTTCCAGCGCTACCGCGAGCTGACGCACTGGCCTGTGGCGGTGGGACTGGGGCTGTTGATGGCGGAAATTCTCTTGGCCAATACGCTGTGGAGGAAGCTGCCATGAGATTGCCGATTACCGATTGCCGATTGCCGATTGAAGGCTTTGGGGTCCGCGCGTGCCAGGTGACCAGCGGCCCTCCCGAACTTCGCCAGCAATCCTCAATCGGCAATCGGCAATCGCCAATCCCCTCACTCCTTCGCCGTCTTGCGCGAGGCAGCCATGATAGCGGTCAGCTCGTTGGCTTCGCGGAGCAACGGGGCGAGTTGGTCGGGTGGCATCGTGTTCGACTCAGCGAGCAGTTCGAGCCAGAGCATCGTCTCGTCGGCCTCCTCCTCCACGACGCCTATCTTGGCGACGAACTCTGCCCGACTGCGCGCGCGACAAGCCGCCCGATAGTTCGCTGCCACCGACGTGCCGCTGCGCACCAACTGCCGACCCAGCGCCCGTCCCACCGTGGTGGTCGGCAACGCTTCCACCAGCTTGGTGACACGAAGTGCAAAAGCCTTCGTCCGGTGCTTCAATTCGACAGGAGTCACGCGCTCAGGTTACCGGGAGCGTCCCCTGCAAGCCAATCGGCAATCGGCAATCGGCAATCGGCAATTCAATGAAGTTCGCCCTTCCCCAACTCCTCTGGCTCCTCCTGCTGGTGCCCCTCCTCGCCCTCTTCCTCCTCTGGGCGTGGCGGACGAAGGAGCGGCTCATCGCGCAGTTCGTGCAGTCGCGCTTGCTCGCGCAGCTCACCGTCGGCGTGTCGAAGACGCGGCAGAAAGTGCGGCTGGCCTTGCTTGTAGTCGCCGTCGGCTGCGCCGTGCTCGCGCTGGCGCGACCGCAGTGGGGCTTCACTTGGGAGGAAGTTTCGCAGAAGGGCTTGGACATCGTGGTGGCCATTGACACCTCGCGCTCCATGCTCGCGGCGGATATTCCACCGAACCGCCTCGAACGCGCCAAGCTCGCCGCGCTGGACTTGATGAAGCTCGCCAAGAACGACCGCCTCGGCCTCGTCGCGTTCGCCGGCAGCTCCTTTCTCCAATGCCCGCTGACGCTCGACGAAGAGGCCTTCCGCCAAGGCGTCGCCGCGCTCGACGTGACCATCATCCCGCAAGGCGGCACCGCCATCGCCGAGACCATTCAGACCGCGCTGGCCGCGTTCAAGGACGGCGACAACCACAAAATCCTCGTCCTCTTCACCGACGGCGAGGACCACGAATCCGGCGTGGTGGAAGGCGCGCAAGCCGCCAGCGCCAAGGGCCTGCGCATCTTCACCATCGGCGTGGGCAGCGCGGCGGGCGAGCTCATCCGCGTGCCCGACGCCAAAGGCAAGCTGGACTTCCTCAAGGACGACAGCGGCAACGTGGTGAAGTCCAAGCTCAACGAAACCCTCCTCCAGCAAATCGCCGGTGCCGCGGGCGGCTTCTACCTCCCCTTGCGCGGCGCGAACACGATGGACCTGCTCTACGAACGCGGCCTCGCCCCGCTGCCGAAGTCCGAGTTCAACGCCAAGCTGATGCAGCGCCACCACGAGCGTTTTTACTGGCCGCTGGGCCTCGCCGTGGTTTTGCTCATCGTCGAAATGTTTCTACCCGAGCGAAAGAAATCTGGAGCGCGGACGCCCACGTCCGCCGCCGCGCTCCTCTCTCTTCTTCTCGCTGTCCTCTCCCCGCTCTCCGCAAGCGCCTCCTCCGCCGACGCCCTCAAGCAATACCAGTCCGGCAAATACGAAGCCGCCCACAAGGAATACGACCGCCTCCGCCAGCAGCGCCCCGAGGACGCCCGACTCGCCTTCAACGCCGGAGCCGCCGCGTATCAGGCCAAGCAGTTCGAGGACGCCACGCGCCACTTCAGCGGCGCCACCGGTGCGCGCGACCCCCAGCTCGCCCAGAGCGCCTTCTACAATCTCGGCAACGCCTACTACCAGCTCGGTGACACCGCCGCCGAAGCCGCGCAGAAGCAGGAAGCCTGGCAAAGTTCCCTCGGCTTCTACGACACCGCGTTGAAGCTCAACTCCGCCGACGCCGACGCCAAACACAACCGCGACCTCGTGCAGCGCAAACTGGAGGAACTCAAACAGCAGCAGGACAAACAACCGGACAAGGACGACAAAAAGCAGGACGACAAGAAGGACGACCAACAGAAGAAGGACGACAAAAAGTCCGACGACAAGAAAGGCGACGACCAGAATCCGGAAAAGCCCGACGGCTCCAAACCCGACGAAAAACAGAAGCCCGAGCAACCCAAGCCCGACCAACCCGGCGACCCCAAGCAGCCGGACCCAAAAAAGTCCGACGACAAGAAAGGCGACCAAAAGCAAAACCAACCCGGAGACAAAGGCGACAAAGACGAAAAGGACGCCGCCCAAGCCGCCGCCGCCCTCGGCCAGATGACGCCGCAGCAGGCGATGCAACTTCTCGACTCCCAACGCGGCGAGGAACGCGCCCTCATCTTCCTCCCCACCAACGCCACGCAAAAAGCCACCGGTCGCGTGCTGAAAAACTGGTGATGAAGTCAGCCGCGAGACTTGAGCAAGGCCACGAGCGCTGCCGAATCCCCGGCGGATGCTTCCCCACCGCTCCGGTAGGGCGAGACTCCGTCGAGCCCCATCTCGAGCGCAGCGAGGCGAGCGTAGCGAGCATTTCGGTCACATCGCCCGCCACCCGAGATGCTCGCTTCGCTCGCGCCTCCTGCGTCGGCAAATGGGGTTCGACGGAGTCTCACCCTACCAGCCCCGGCTCGCCCGCTGGGGGAACGGGAGGTCGCCTTCGCCCGCCACGGGCCACGCTTACACGCCTCTTCGCCCTCCTCGCGGCCTGGTGTTTCCTCACCCTCACCGCCCACGCCGTCACCTTCAGCGCCTCGCTGGACCGCACCACGATTCGCATGGGCGAGCAGGCGGTGCTGACGTTGCGGTTTGACGGCGGGCAGCCCAGCGGTGTGCCGCGCCTGCCGGACGTGCCGAATCTTCAAATCCAGTTTGCCGGCCAGAGCCAGCAAGTCTCCATCATCAATGGCCAGCGCATGGCTAGCCTCCTCCTCACCTATGCCGTCACGCCCGCCGCGCCGGGCGATTTCACCCTCCCCGCCTTCCACGTTCCCGTCGGCGGGGCGCTGCTCCCCAGCCAGCCGCTCGCGTTCAAGGTGCTCCCCGCCAACGCCAAAGTCCCCGACACCGAGGCCTTCCGGCAATTCACCTTCGCCAAAATCCGCGCCGGCAAGACCAACGCTTTCGTTGGCGAACCCTTCGCGCTGGAGGTGCGGCTCTACTTCACCGGCGGCGGCGAATTCCAAATGCCCAGCCTGCGCGGCGACGGCTTCACGCTCGCGCCGTTCCAGCACCAGCAGGGACAGGAACAGGTCGGTAACACCGTCTATCGCTTCCTCCTCTTCCGCACCGTGGCCACGCCGGTGAAGGCCGGGAAACTCGCCCTCGGCCCCGCCTCGTGCGCGTTCAACCTGCACGTGCGGGTTGGCGGTGGCGATGTCTTCGACCTCTTCAACCGCGGCGTCCGCGCCCAAGCCGTCACCATCCTCAGCGACCCGCTCGACATCCAGGTGACCCCACTCCCCACCGAGGGCCGCCCCGCCGACTTCAACGGTGCCGTCGGCAACTTCACCCTGACCGCCAGCGCCGGCCCCGTGGATGTGGCCGTGGGCGACCCCGTCACCGTGCGTGTGCAAATCAGCGGCCGCGGCGCGCTCGACGGCGTGCGGATGCCGCCGCTCGAACTGGGCGAGGCCTTCAAAACCTATCCCGCCACCGTCACCACCGAGCAGCCCGACCCGCTCTCGATGACGGGCCTGCGCAAGTTGGAGCAAGTCGTCCAGCCGCAGAACGCAGACGTGAAGGAACTGCCCGGGTTCGCCTTCAGTTTCTTCGACCCCGACGCCCGCGCCTACCGCACGCTCAAGCACCCCGCCACCGCGTTGCGCGTGCGCGCCGCCGCCGCCGCGCAGGCCCCGACCGTAGTGATGACCACGACGAACAACGCCGCCGCTGCCGCTGCCGCGACGGAACTGGTCCACATCAAGCCGCATCTCGGTATGGTGATGAGCGCCGGGGCCGTGCGCCAACCAGCCTTCTGGCTCCTGTCCGGAGTGCCGTTGGCGCTGTGGCTCGGGTTGCTCGCGCGCCGCGTCCAAGCGGAACGGCTCGCGAACAACCCGCGCCTCCGCCGCCGTCGCGAGGTGGAGAAGCTGGTGGGCGCGGGCTTGGCCGAACTGCGCCAGCAAGCCACCGCCACGCAACCAGAAGCCTTCTTCGTGAATCTGTTCCGCCTGCTGCAAGAGCAACTCGGCGAGCGCCTCGACCTGCCCGCCAGCGCCATCACCGAGGAAGTCATCGAAGAGCGCGTGCAGCCGTTGGGCGCGAGCGCCGCGACCTGCCAATCGCTCCACGCGCTCTTCCAAGTTTGCAACGCCGCCCGCTACGCCCCGGTGCGCGAGACGAGCGAGCTGGCGAAACTCGCCGACCAGTTCGCTGGCGTCGTGGAAGAGCTGCGGAAGCTGGAGGTGGCGGGATGAAGACTTTTTTGGCCACAGATGGAACACAGATGGAACACAGACGAGGAATGGGGCCGGGGATTTTTTATGAGGAGGGCAGGAAGGCAGGAACCGAAGTTCAACGCCTCCGTCTTCCCTCCAGCCTTCCTGCTCTCATTATAAATCCCCTCTTCCTGCTGTGGCTGCTGCTGGCATCTGCGCAACTCGCTTCCGCCGTTCCTGAAGCAGAGTTTGAGGCGGCGAACAAACTCTTCGAGCAAGGCAAGTTCGCGGACGCGGCGGGGGCTTACGAGCGGTTGCTGACGAACGGCTCCACGGCGGCGCTCCACTTCAACCTCGGCAACGCGCGCTTCAAGAGCGGCCAGCCGGGCCAGGCGATTTTCCACTTCCACCAAGCGCTCCGCCTCGCCCCGCGCGATCCGGACGCGCGCGGCAATTTGCAGTTCGCCCGCCGCAGTCTCGGGGTGACGGGGGAGGAGAATCTCGGCCGCCACCTGCTCCGACTGCACACGCTGGACGAGTGGGCGTGGCTCGCGGGCGCGGGCCTCGGCGGTTGGTTCCTGTTGCTCGCGCTCGGCGAGGCGTTGCCCGCGAAGCGCATCGCCTTCGCCTGGGTTACGAAGACCTTCGCCGTCGCCGCTCTCACCTCCACCGTGCTACTCGTCACCGCACACTGGGAGCGGAGTGCGGCGCGGCTGGCCGTCGTGGTGGTGCCGGAAGCCCCCACCCGGCCCGGCCCGCTGGCGGAGTCGAAAGCGGCCTTCGCCCTGCGCGACGGCACCGAAATCGTCGTGCTGGACGCGAAGGACGACTGGCTCCAGGTGCGCGATGCCAGCCAACGCACCGGCTGGGTGAAGCGCGAGGCAGTGTGGCAATTGCCTTAGTGGAACACCGCCTGAAACGGCGCAGGAAAGAAGTTTCGCGGCCGAGTTTCCGATTGAAGGAGCCCGGCGTGCAGCCTAGGTTTGGGCCAAGCAATGGTTCCCCGAGTTTAGCGCTGCGAGCTGGCAAAGTGCGGGTTGGTGTGCTTTCCCTCGGCGAGCGAACATAGTGGAGCCAATGCCCACTTGAACCCGGCATGAACGCAGCGTCTTCCGCCACCTCCGAACCAGCCCATCCCGGGTCGGCAAGCGCCCCGGCCGCCACGCGCGTGCTCCTCATCGAGGACAGCCCCGCTGACGCGCTGCTCATCAATGCCCTGCTGGGGGACGCGTTTGTTCTGACCCACCTGCCCAGCTTGCGCGAGGGCATCGCGGCGGCGGCGGCGGATTCGTTCGACTTGGTGCTGCTGGATTTGTTTCTCGGCGACAGTCGGGGGCTGGACACGTTCGCGCAGTTCCAGGCGCTGCACCCGGAGCTGCCCATCGTGGTGATGAGCGGGCTGGACGATGAACGGACCGCCGAGCTGGCGGTGCATAACGGCGCGCAGGACTATCTGGTGAAGGGGCAGATGGACGAGGTGCTGCTCCACCGCGCGGTGCGCTACGCGATGGAGCGCAAACGCGTCGAGCGCGCGCTGCGGGATTCGGAGGCGTTCTACCAGTCGCTGGTCGAGAACCTCCCGCAATACATCTTCCGCAAGGATTTGCAGGGCAAGTTCACCTTCGCCAACCGCCGCTTCTGCGTGGAGCTGGGCAAAACCCTGGATGAAATCGTCGGCCGCACGGACTTCGACTTCTTCCCTGGCGAGCTGGCCACCAAGTATCAGGCGGACGACCACCGGGTGGTGGCCACGGGAAAGCTGTTCGAGACGGTTGAGGAGCACACGCCACCCGGCGGCGAGAAGGAGCACGTGCAGGTCGTGAAGTCGCCGGTCTTCGATGCGCACGGCAAGGTCATCGGCATCCAAGGCATCTTCTGGGATGTCACGGCTCGCGTGCGTGGTGAAGAGAAGCTCAAGCGGGCGCACGCGGACTTGGCGCGCAACCGGGAGGACTTAATGCGGACGCTGGCGGACTTGCAGCGCGTGCACAACCGGTTCAAGGAGGCCCAACTTCAAATCAACGAGATGGAGAAGCTCCAGTCCACCGGCCAACTGGCCGCGGGCATCGCCCACGAGGTGAAGAACCCCCTCGCCATCCTGCGCATGGGCCTGGATTTCTTCACCACCAGCTCCGCCGCAGCCGAGGAGCCAGGCGCGACGGTGCTGGCGGACATGCAAGACGCCCTGCACCGGGCCGACAGCATCATCATGGGCCTGCTGGACTTCGCCGCGCCGGGCAAGGTGGAGCTGAAGCCCGGCGACTTGAACACGCTGCTGCGCACCGCGCTCAACCAGGTGAAGCACGAGTTGTTGAGCGCGCAAATCACCGTGGTCACCGACTTCTGTGAAAACCTCCCGCCCGCACTGGTGGACGCGGCCAAAATCAAGCAGGTCTTCGTGAACGTGCTGACCAACGCCATCCATGCCATGCCCGAGGGCGGAAAGTTGACCCTGCGGACTTACCTCAAGAAACTCACCCCCGAGGAGGCCAAGCCCAGCCCCGGCGCGCGGCAGGCGCACGAGTTCCGCGTCGGCGAGCGCGTGCTGGTCACCGAGCTGGACGACACCGGGACCGGCGTGCCCGACGACAAGCTGGCTCGGGTGTTCGAGCCTTTCTTCACCACCAAGGAAGCGGGCAAGGGCACCGGCCTGGGCCTCACCGTGTCGCGGAAGATTGTCGAGCTGCACCAGGGCAGCATCCAACTCCAGAACCTCGACCCGACCGGGGCACGGGCCACCATCACCCTGCGCACGGAACGGAACTGATCATGCAACCCAAGCGCATCCTCATCGTGGACGACGAAGCGAGCTTCACCCGCATGGTGCGCGTCAACCTCGAGCAGACCAAACGCTACGTGGTGCGCGAGGAGAATCACGCCTTGCACGCCATCACCACCGCCCACGAGTTCAAGCCCGACCTCATCCTGCTGGACGTCATCATGCCCGGCGTGGACGGCGGCGAGCTGGTGGGCCGCATCAAGGCCGACGCCACCTTGAAGAGCGTGCCGGTCATCTTTCTCACCGGCACCGTGACCAAGCAGGAGGCGGCGGCGGGGGCGGTCACCGGCGGCTACCCACTGCTGTCCAAGCCTGTGAGCCTCAAGAGCCTAGTGGAATGCATGGAAAATGTGTTCGCCGCGAAAGCGCACCAGAAGGATTAGTCGCCCGTTGGACGCCGCGGTATACGCCCCAGAGGATCAGCGAGATTTGGGCGGAATTGGAATCTCCCTGCCCCAACCTTGCTGCCTCAAGCGGACGCTTCAGGGTCGCCAGACGCACCGCTCGGCCTGTGGCGGCGCCTGGCAGCCGCGCTGGATGAACCCTAGCCGTCCACCACCTGCCGCGCGATCTCCTCACCGATGGCCAGCGAAGCCGTCGCGGCGGGACTGGGCGCGTTCAGGACATGCAGTGCCTTCGTTCGCGCAACGAGGCAGAAGTCCTGCACCAGCGTGCCGTCCGGCGACATGGCTTGCGCGCGCACGCCCGCCCCGCCGGTCGTGAGGTCACTCTCGCGGAGTTCGGGGACGAGCCGCTGGAGGGATTCGCAGAAGAGGCGCTTGCTGAAGCTGCGCTTGATTTCCTCCCAGCTCATGCGCTGGTGCTTGCCGAGGAAATTCCACAGCCCCTTGAACGTCACCGCGTCCCACAGGTCGGCCACGCGGAGGTCCGTCTTCGTGTAGCCCTCGCGGGAGAAGGCCAGCACCGCGTTCGGTCCGGCCTCGACGCCGCCGTGGATCATGCGCGTGTAATGCACGCCGAGGAACGGGAACTGCGGGTCCGGCACCGGGTAAATCAAATGCCGCACGAGCGACTCGCGTTCCTTCCTGAGCTGATAGTATTCGCCCCGGAAAGGGACGATGCGCACGTCGCGACGCTCGCCCGCCAGCTCGCTCACGCGGTCGCTGTGCAAACCGGCGCAGTTCACGATGAACGTCCCCTCGAACGCGCCCGCCGTCGTCTCCGCCACCCAGCCGGACGCGTTCTCGCGCAGCGCCGTGACGCGCGCGGACGTCACGACGCGGTTCCCGGCCTGCGTGATTAACTCCAGCATCGTGCTGCAAACCTTCGCGTAGTCCACGATGCCTTCCTGCGGCACATGCAAGGCCGCGACGCCCCCAACGTGCGGCTCGACTTCGCGCATCTGCTCGGGGCCGAGCCAACGCAAACCCGCCAAACCGTTCTTCGTCCCGCGTTCCTGCAAATCCTTCAGCCGCGCGACCTCAGTGTCATCCACCGCCACGACCAGCTTGCCGCAAACGTCGTGCGGGATGCCGTGCTCGACGCAGAACCGCGTCATCTCCGCGACGCCGCTGACGGCCAGGCGGGCCTTGAGCGAGCCGGGTTTGTAATAGAGGCCGCAGTGGAGCACGCCGCTGTTGTGCGTGCTCTGGTGACGACCCACGCCGGGCTCCTTCTCAAGGACGGTGATGCGCGCGCCGGGCAAGCGACGCCCGAGCTTGATGGCTGTGGCGAGCCCCACGATGCCGCCGCCGACGATGAGAAAGTGTTGTTCTGCCACGATGCGCCCGAGAGTGAGAATGCACGGGTGGGAAAGGCAAAAGGAAAAAGGTAAAAGGCAAAAGTGCTGCGGCCCGCCGTGCTGGACGGCAACTCAGACCTCCCGGTGTGCCACCGAAACGGCCGACCGCACTCCGCCCTTTAGCCTTTAGCCCTTTACCTTTTGCCTTCGGCCCCGCCCGACTTGCTCAGGAGGAACGTCAACAAGTCATTCAGCTCCGCCGCCGTCAGCGCTTCGATGAAATTCGCGGGCATCAACGAGGTCTCCGTCTCGCGGCGCTCTTTCACGTCCGCCTTGGGCACGCGGGCTTCCTGGCCGTTTGCCAGCGCGTAGATGAACGCGCCGCCTTCCTCGCGCCGCGCGAGGCCGCTCAACGTCTCGCCGTCCTTGAGCACAAAGACCGTTGTGCGGAAGGCTTTGTCCACGTTCCGGTTCGGGTCCAACACGTCTTCGAGCAAGCGCTCCAGGCCCCGGCCGCCGATGCCATCAAGCTGCGGTCCCACCAGCGCGCCCTTGCCCTCCAGCAGGTGGCACACGGCGCACGCCTTGGCGAAAACTTCCGCCCCGCGTCCCGCATTGGCTTGCTTGGCATCGAACCCGGCGCGCTTGGCTTCAATCTGTTTGTGCAACTGCACGTCGGCGGCGGGCAAGTTCTTCACCAGCGCGGCCAAGCGCGCCGAGGCATCCCGCGCCGGGCTGGCCCGGAGGCGGTCGGTCAAGGTGCGGTCCTGCAAGAGCCGCGCGGCGATGCGCCCGGACTCGGCGGCGGCGAGCAATTGCTCCGCTCCGGCGGCCGTGCTCACCAGCGCGGCGGCGAACTTCGTCTGCAAGCGCGACGGCGCATTCGTCAGCGCGGCCACGACCACGGCGAGGCCGCGCACCTCCGCCTGCTCGCCGAGTTGCGCCGCGAGTTCCGCGCGCAGGTTCTCCGGCTGGACGGCGTCCCGCACCAGCGGCTCGACCTTCGGGAGCGCGGCGGTGGCATTGAGCGCGAGCCACGCGCGCCCGGCGGCGGCACGGACGGAGGCGTCGGTCGTCTCGGTGAAGAGCTTGGCCACGGCAGGCTCCAGCGTCGCGAGCTTGAGGGACCGCGCGAGGTCCGCGCCGGACTGCTGGCGGCGGGCGAGGGACTGAACTTCGCCCAAGGTCAGCTCGGGCAAGGCCGGGACGAACCGCCCGAAGGCCAACCAAGCGTAAGCCTTCCCGTCATCGCCATCCGTCACCTCGATGACGGCCCGCTTCCCGGCCAAGTCGGCCAAGTCCCAGGTAATCTTCTGAGCCGTGTCGTTCCGGGGCACCTTGGCCTCGCGGACGACGCCCTTGGGGAGGTCGCCGACGGCTGGGGCGGCGGCCAGACGGCTGGGAACTGCGGACTGGCCGGTAGAATCGTATTCCTGCCGTATAGAATCGAGTGTCCGGCGGGATGAACCGTTTTGCCGACGGCTAGAATCGTCTGCCCGCCATGTAGAAGTATCTTCCCGCAGTGTAGAAGCATCCTCCCGACGTATAGAATCGTCTTCCCGACGTGTAGAATCTTCCTCCCGACGTGTAGAATCTTCCTCCCGACGTGTAGAATCTTCCTCCCGACATAGTGAATCGCAATCCCGACGGGCAGAATCGTCTGGCCGATGGGTAGAATTGCCTTGCCGACGTGTAGAATCGTCTGGCCGTCGTGCTGAATCTTCTTCCCGACGTGGCTGGAGACTCGATTCACTACGCTGGAGTGCCGGTTCTACACGTAGGTCTCCTGATTCTGCCCGTCGCGGTGTCCATTCCGCCTGCGGGTGGCCGAGGGCGGGCGAACGGGTCCCCTCTCCCAGCGGGAGAGGGCTAGGGTGAGGGAGAGCGGCTGGGAGTTCGACACGGCTGGGATCGGCTTCAGGGCGTCGGCCTATGTCCCCGGCTGGCGTAAACGAGAAAGCGTTGGGAGGGAGGCCGCTTTCTCCCTCACCCCGGCCCTCTCCCGCTGGGAGAGGGAGAATGGCAGTCCGTCGTGGGCTGATAGGAGACCGTTCGGAGGGCAGTTGCGCCTTCTCGGTGTCCGCTACGAGGCGCAGGCGGACGTGGTTCTTCCCACCAGCGGGCTGGCCGGGGATGCCATCGTGGCCGCAGAGGTAGAAGGAGAGTTGTTTCGGCAGGACGAAGACGGGGGAGCGCAGCACACCGGTCAAGGTCTCGCCGTGGGGGAAGCTGGACATGAGGCGGGTCTTCTGGCCGTCGGCGCTGGTGCGCTCCTCGAAGGCGAAGGGGTTGCGGCCCGGCTTGTCGAGGTTCAGGGGCACGAAGGTCCAGGCGGCTGACTTGGCGGCGGGAGCGAGGAGTTGGCCGGCGAGGTCGGTGCCCCAGGCGTGGAGGTCGGCGGGGAGCGCGCCGCCACGGGCGGTTTGGCCGTCCACCATGGCTTTGAAGAGGGTGGCTTGGATGTCGAGGTCAGCGGCGAATTGTTTGCGGCCGAGGGTGGCGAGTTTCGGCAGGTCGGCATCCGGCGCATAGCGAGCGGCGTGGGTGACGTAGCGGGCGAGGACATCCGCTGGCTCGGTGTGGGTCTCGACGTGGCGGACGAGGAAGGTGGCGGCCTCGGCGTTGGTGAGGCTGGTGGCCAGGGCGGCGAAGGCGCGGGCGTCGGCGGCGGGAAGTTTCTCGCCGGAGAGCTGGGCGAAGGCGCCGGGCTGGCGGAGTTGCTCGCGGAGGGCCATGCGCACGACGTGGGCGAGGTGGGTGTCCTCGGCGGGAACGAGCTTCTGCAAGGCGAGGAGCGGAGGGAGGTTGTCAGGGTGAGGATTTACGGCGAGGGCGTCGGCAGCGGCGCGCTGGACGTGGGCACTCGGGTCGTCCATGTGCATCAGCATCAGGGCGCGAAAGTTGCCGGGGTTGTGCGGAGGCTTCGCCCCGACAACTTTCCCGGCGGCTTGGAGGCTTATCTCAGCGGTCAGCCTCATCAGATGTCCACGAAGCAGAGAGTTGGGGTCGTCAATTGCTGTGTTCATCTCCAGGTCATCCAACTGGCGAAGATTCAACAAGGCCCATAACGAATGGACCCGTGCAAGGCTCTTCGCCTGCGGCGTAGGGAAGTCGTAGATGCCGCGAGCCGTCTCTTTCAGCATTGCAACTGCGTCGGTTCCCACACAATCCGTTAGCTCCTGTTGGGCGAGGAGCCGACGGGTTGGGTTCAGCGAACCAAGTTCCTCGATGAGGTCCGGTGTCTTGTAGAGCGTGGTCGTTGACTTCTCGTCCCGAACTAGTTTGAGCCTCCTCACGTCGGCTCCTACGGGGGGGACGATGCGCCAGATGCGGCCGCGGTCGCGGTCGCGGCCGGGGTGGAGGAGGGGGACTTCGTAGTGGCCGATGATGCGGTTGTAGAAGTCGGCGACCCACAGCGCGCCGTCGGGGCCGAATTGCAAATCCACGGGGCGGAACCAAGGGTCGTCGGTGCTGAGGAAGTCGGGCTTCTCCTTGCCCACGCTGGTGCTGCCGTGCCATTCGAGTTGGTCGCGGTTGATGCGGCTGGTGAGGACGTTGCCGATGAAAAGGTTGTCCTGAAACTCGGCGGGCCACGAGGGGTCGCTGATGTGGACGATGCCGCCGATGGCGGTGCTGCCGTGCGAGTGCTGGATGGTCGTGGGTGCGAAGCCAAGGCCGTCGTGCGGGCGACCGAAGCTCGGGTAGTGTGCGCTGCGGAGGAGTTGGTAGATGGGGGAGCTGTGGCAGTCGGCGGAGTAGAGGTTGCCGAGGGGGTCGAAGGTGAGGCCAAAGGGATTGACCTGGCCGTGGGTCCAGTGCTCGACGCGGGAGCCGTCGAGGCGGAAGCGATAGACGTTGCCGGAGGGGAGGAAGATTTCGTGGCCGTCGGTGCCGGCCACGCGGGACTGGTTGTTGAAGCCGTGGGTGGCGTAAATCCAGCCGTCGGAGCCGCGCCGGAAGCTGGCTTGGTTGCCGTGGGTGTCGCGGGAGAAGTCGAAGGGGCCGAGGAATTTCTCCTGCTTGTCGGCGACGCCGTCCCCATCGGTGTCCTCGAAGAGCCAGATGTGAGGGATGGACCAGGCGAGGCATTTCCAGACCAAGCTCTCAGCGGTCAGCGGTCGGCGGTCAGCGCCGGCGGGTTGCGGTGCTCCCGTCTTCTGCTGACTGCTGACCGCTGACTGCTGACCGCTCCCGCGCGGCGCTCGGAAGGGGTAGATGCCGATGGGGATGTTGAGGTTGGTGGCGAAGGTGGTGATCTTGCGGGCGCGGCCGTTGTCATCGAAGTCGGAGAAGATGCGGATGGTGTCGCGGGCGAGGGCGGCATTGGTGGCGGCGAAGGGGTATTCGCGGGACTCGGTGACCCAGAGGCGGCCGGCAGAGTCGAAGGCCATGTTCATCGGCTTGCGGAGGTCGGGTTCCGCAGCGACGAGCTGAATCTTGAAGCCAGGCGGGAGGTGGAATTTCAGGCGCTGCTCCTCGGGAGAGAGGGGGGCGGTGTCGCGCACGCCTTCGGTAAAGAGCTTCGGGGCAGGGGCGGCGGCGAGGGCGTGGGCCACAAGGAAGAGCAGGGCGACACCGAGGAAAGAGGGTGGGTAGGGCTTCATAGGGCGGCGAGGTTATGCCCGAAGCGGCACGGTGCCGGAAGGAAAACTTGGCTCCCGTCGCTGTCCGAACAGGGGATTTTGCTCCGCCAAGTGGGGGCGGAGAGATGGGAGCCCGCGCGGGAAGAGTTGTGGCCCATGGAGCTGGTCTCAGCTCCCGGCGGGCCGCCTTGGGAGTGACCAAGGCAGCCACGCGGCGAACGCTGGGACCCGGGCGAGGCCGTCGCCAGACCGGGAGGGCAGCAAAGAAAAACGGCGGACTCTTGCGAGTCCGCCGTTCGAGTGAGTTGCGTTGCGCTTAGGCTTGAGGAGCCGGGGCGTCGGCAGCGGGGGCAGCCGGAGCGGCTTCACCGCCGCCTTGTTCCTTCTCGCGCTCTTCCATCGCGGCCTTGCGGGAGAAGCGGACACGGCCACGTTCATCGGTGCCGATGCACTTGACCCAGATGTCATCGCCGACCTTGACGATGTCCTCGACCTGCTTCACGCGGAAGTTGGCGAGTTCGCTGACGTGCACGAGGCCCTCGGACTCGGGCATGTATTCCACGAAGCAGCCAAAGTCCTTAATCGAAACGACCTTGGCGCGATAGACCTTGCCGTCCTCGGCAGGGGTGGCGGGTTCCTTGCGGCCGGGTTTCTCACGGCGTTCGCCGCCGCGTTCGCCACGACCACCGCGTTCGCCACCGCGTTCGCCGCCGCGTTCACCGCGACCGCTGCTTTCGCCACGGCCACCGCGTTCGCCACGGCCACCACGTTCGCCGCCGGCGTTATCGCCGGTGGGGGCAGCGGAGGCTTGGGCTTCGGGGGCGCTGTCGCCGCCTTCGCTGGGGATGGCTTCGCCACGGTCTTCCATCGCGGCCTTGCGGGAGAGGCGCACCCGGCCCTTCTCGTCCACGCCGAGGCACTTGACATGAATCTCGTCGCCGACGTTGACGACGTCTTCAGTGTTGTTGACGCGCTTGTTGGAGAGCTCGCTGATGTGGACGAGGCCGTCCTTGCCGGGAAGGAATTCAACGAACGCGCCGAATTCCTTGATGGTGACGACGCGGCCCTTGTAGATCTTGCCGATCTCGGCCTCAGCGGTCATGCCTTCGATGGACTCGCGGGCGATCTTCATGCCTTCCTCGCTGATCGAGTAGATGTGCACGGTGCCGTCGTCCTCGATGTTGATTTCGCAGCCGGACTCTTCGACGAGGCGCTTGATGTTCTTGCCGCCAGGTCCGATGAGCGCGCCGATCTTCTCGGGGTTGATCTTCACGGTCACGATGCGCGGGGCATATTTGTTAAGCTCCTTGCGGGACTCGGGGATGACCGCGAGCATGGAGTCGAGGATGGCGAGGCGCGCAATGCGGGCCTTCTCGAGGGACTCGGCCAGAATTTTGTGTGGGAGGCCGCGGAGCTTGAGGTCGAGCTGGAAGCCGGTGATGCCCTTCGTGGTGCCGGCGAACTTGCAGTCCATGTCACCGAAGGCGTCTTCCCAGCCGATGATGTCGGTGAGCATGCGGTAATCGCTGATGACATCGTTGTCATCAGTCTCGCAGCAGAGGCCGATGCTGATGCCGGCGACGGGGCGGGTGATGGGGACACCGGCGTCCATGAGCGCCAAGGTGCCGGCGCAGACGGAGGCCATGGAGGTGGAACCGTTGGATTCCATGATCTCAGCCGTGACGCGGATGGCGTAGGGGAACTTGTCGAAGGGAATGACAGGTTCGAGCGAACGCTCGGCGAGCGCGCCGTGACCGATCTCGCGGCGACCGGGGCCCATGATGCGGCCGGTCTCACCGACGGAGAAGTTCGGGAAGTTGTAGTGCAGGAGGAACTGCTTCTTGGTCTGGCCACCGGTCCAGGCGTCGAACGACTGGGCGTCCTCGGTGGTGCCGAGTGTGGCGAGGGCCATGGCTTGGGTCTCGCCACGGACGAACACGGCGGAACCGTGCGCGCGGGGGAGCATGCCGACTTCGCTGCTCAGGGCGCGAAGGTCATCGCAACCACGACCATCGAGGCGCTTGCCCGTGGTCATGATCATCTCGCGGGCGGCTTCCTTCTGAATGTAGTAGAAGGCTTGAGAAATGGTGAACTTGGTCACCTTCTCGGCACCGTATTTCTCGACGAGCTTCACGCCGATCTCGTCTTGGATGGCCTTGCACGCGGCTTCGCGAGCGAGCTTGCCAGGGGTGAGCAACGCGGTGGCGATGCGGTCGCCGGCGAGCTTCTTGGCGTCCTTGAGGACTTCGTCGGGGACGAGGATGAGCGTGATGTCGCGCTTCTTCTTGCCGATCTTCGCGGCGAGTTCCTTCTGCGCGACGATGAGCGGCTGGCAGGCTTCGTGGGCGAAGCGGAGGGCGTCGTTCAAGTCCGCCTCGGTGATCTCGTCGGCACCGCCTTCGATCATCACCACGTCTTTTTCGTTACCAACGTAAACGAGATCGAGATCGCTCTCGGCCATCTGGGAGTGCGTGGGGTTGGCGATGAACTCGCCACCGACGCGACCGACGCGCACGGCGCCGAGCGGGCCGGCGAAGGGAATGTCACTGACCATCAACGCGGCGCTCGCGCCGAGGATGCTCAGGATGTCGGGGTCGTTCTCGCCGTCTGCGCTGAGGAGGATGGACTGGACCTGGACTTCGTTGAACCAGCCCTTCGGGAACAACGGACGGATGGGCCGGTCCGTGAGGCGCATGGTGAGAATTTCCTTCTCGGTCGGGCGGCCTTCGCGCTTGAAGTAGCTGCCGGGGAACTTGCCGCAGGCGGCGGCCTTCTCGCGGTAGTCCACGGTGAGCGGGAAGAACTCCTGTCCGTCCTTGGCCTTCACGGCGGCGACGGCGGCGGTGAGGATGATGGTTTCGCCGAACTGGACGATGACGGCTCCGTCGGCTTGTTTGGCGATCTTGCCGGACTCAATGGAGAGAGTTTGCCCTCCGACTTGGGCGGTGACTTTGGCTGACATGTTTCTTACTGGTGTTTCGGCCCGTTCACCGGGAGGAACTTCAGTGAGCATCCGCCGGGGCGGGTGCTGAATGAAATTTCCCCTTGGTGACGGGCCGGTTTCTTAGCGGCGGGATGGGTGTGTGTCGAAGACGGGCGTCGCCGCAAAGGCCGCCCGGCTTCGAAAGTGAAAAGCCCGGCGGTTACTTGCGGAGCTTGAGCTTCTTGGTAAGGCCCAGATAACGGGCATTGTCCGTTTTCTGGAGGTAATTGAGCAACCGGCGGCGCTGGCTGACCATGATGAGCAGCCCGCGACGGGAGCTGTGGTCCTTGTTGTTGCCCTGGAGGTGGCCGGTCAGGTGATTGATGCGCTCGGTGAGAAGGGCGACTTGCACGTCGGCGGAGCCGGTGTCCTTCGCGTGGAGTTGGTGGTCCGCGACAATTTTGTTCTTAATCAGTGCTTCCATACTTTCGTTTTTCGATAATGAAGGTGGCAGCGTAGAAGCCTGCATCGGAGGTGTAAAGCCGTAATTCCCGGCAACTCACTCCCGGGTGGCCAACCAGCGGAGGGCGCGTTGCAATTCGCCTGGCTGGGAGTTCCCCGGAGCCGCTCGCAGTTCTGCTCACGCCAGTAGTTTTTCCGACGCCTGTTTCGCGCCTAGGGGCGTCCCTGAGATTGCCGCTTCATGCCGGCGGAGAGGGGCGCGTAGGCCAGACTTTCCGTTGAAATCCTTGCGAGCGTCGCCCACTGTTTCGCCGATCAAGCGTCGCGCTGCCGCCGGATGGCCCTAAGCCCGCGCCCGGTGCTGGCCGGTGGCACAATGCTTGCCCTTGAGTGCCTTGTTGCGAGCGGGAGGTGCCCGTTCGCGCGAAGCAGCCGATGCAACTGACCTCAACCAAATTGTTCGCCAGCCTGCTAGCAGCCGCCGGGTTGCTGGTGCTGGCGTGCGACGCCTCCGCTCAGGGCAAGGGCAAGACAGACAACGAGAATTCCTCCAGCGGTCAGGGCAAGGGCAAGCCCACGCTGGACCAGCGCCCGACGGTCGTCCCGCGCGACCCGACTGCCAACCCCGCGTCCGGCCCCGACCAGAAGGGCAAGCCCGCGACTCCGGGCCGGCCGGACAAGGTGCCGCCCCCGGCGGACGTGCAGACGCTCGTGCGCGACTTCCAGACAGCGCGTGAGAAGTTCCTCGAAGACCAAAAGTCGCTCGCCCGCCAATATAGCCAAGCCTCCGAAGAGGAACGCAAAGCCATCCGCGAGCGCATGAAGGAGATGCTCGACCGGCTTAAGGACCAGCAGAAGGCGCTGCAACAGGACATGCGCGACCGCGCGAAGGAGCTGAAGCAGCAGTTGCACCCCGACCTCAATCGCCTGCTAGACCATGGCACCACCGAGGGAGGGCGCGGACGATGAAAACTTCACGGAGCGCGGACGCCCACGTCCGCATCAGCTCGTGGACCCGGGGCAACTGCTGCGGACATGGGCGTCCGCGCTTCCTGCGTCCGGCGCCCTCCTGACCCTTTCCTCCCTTGCTTCCCCCACTGCCCAATCCCACGACGAACCCGGAGCGCCTTTGGCTCCGGTCGCGTCATTTACCGGCCCTCGTCATCGGCGCGACGCTCGGCATCTTCGCGCTGGGCATCCTCGCGGTCACGCTGCACCTGCGCGTCGAGATTCGGGAGGACATCGCGCGGCGCGAAGGAGAAATTCTGCACTCCGTCGCGATGATGCTTCAGGAGGAGGAAGACCGCACGCTGCTCGACGAACCCAGCATCCAGCTCAACGTCCTGCTCAAGACTTCGCGTCTGAAAGGCGTCGTGGCCGCGCGGCTGTTCGATGCGCAGGGACGCTTCGTCTCGGCCTTCCCAGAATACGTGAGCGATGGAGCGCTGGTGGCCAAAGACCTCACCGGACTCCAGCGCTTGCAGACCATCGCCCGGCCCCGCGAGCGGGCGGCGGACGCGGCCTTGTTCCCGACCGGCGCATCCCCGGAGCCGCCCTTGGAGCTGTATGAAATCCTTGTGCCGCTGCACGCGCAGAAAAACCGAAAGCTCTTGGGCATCGCGCAGTTCATCCTCGATGGCCGGGGGCTGACGACGGAGTTGCGGGGCATTGACCGCAGCCTTGCGAACCAGGCCGCCAGCGTCTTCTTCATCGGCGGGGCGCTCATTATTGTCGCGCTGCGGTGGGCGTTCGGCCGGTTGCAACGCACGCAGGCGCAACTCGCGCGGCGCTCCCGCAGCCTGCTCGAAGCCAACCGCGAACTGGCCCTCGCCAGCAAAACCTCCGCCGTCGGTGCGCTCTCCGCGCACCTGCTGCACGAGCTGAAGAGCCAGCTCTTCGGCATCCAGGCGTTGCTCGCGGGCCACCGCACCAGCGAGGCCGACAAGGCCGCTCCCGTGTGGCGCACCGCCGCCGACTCCGCGCAGCGGATGCAGACACTTATCACGCAACTGCTCGGCGTGATGCGCAACGAGCAAGGCGCGGCGAACCACTACGAGGTCTCGCTCACCGAACTGGCCGAAATCGTCACCAAGCAAGTCGCGCCGCTCGCCCGCGTCTGCGAAGTGAACTTCACCGCCGTGGTGCAATCGCCCGGCACCGTGTCCAGCCGCGCGGCCAACCTCGTCGGCATCATCCTCGGCCACTTGGCGCAGAACGCGATTCAAGCCACGCCGCGCAAGAAGTCCGTGCGGCTCACGTTGCTGGGCGAGCCGCACGGCGTCCGCTGCGAGATGCGCGATGAAGGCCACGGCTTTCCTGCCGAGGTGCGCCCGCTGCTCTTCAAGCCGTGCCTGTCCACGAAGGAAGGCGGCAGCGGCCTCGGCCTTGCGCTGTGCAAACAGCTCGCCGGGCATCTCGATGCCGAACTGGAGTTGGAGGAGAGCACCGCGCACGGCTGTGTGTTCTCGTTGACGCTGCCGGAAAATCTCGCCAGCCAGACCGAGACGGAGCCCGCCTTTCCGCAGTCCAGCGAGACGGAGTCGGTCGCCAATCCCCATTGAGTCATGCGGTTGTTCCGCCCCCAGAACGCAGCCAGCCAAGCGAACGACCCCACGGCAGGGGCGTTTGGCGCGAGCTTGCTGGTGGGGGGTGGTTTATTGCATCGCAACGCTGGAGTGGTGGATTCGTCGCCGATTAGACTCCTCACGTTTTCACCCTCACCCCGGCCCTCTCCCTCCGAGGGAAAGGGAGGCGATTCGCCGCCGTCTCGTGCATCCGCAGGGTCCGCTTGTGCGAGACGCGGCCTGCGTGGCTCCCTCTCCCAGCGGGAGAGGGCCGGGGTGACTGAGAGCGGAAACGAATGCCAACCGGGCAGGCTAGTCAGCCGCGCCCCCGCATTGTGGCTGCTCGCGTTACTCCTCGCGGTCTGGCTGTCCTTGGACCTCAGCGCCGGCCAGCCGTTCCGCTGGCGGTGGTCCAATCCCGCGCCGCACGGCGGCAACGTCTTCGACATGGCTTACGGGCTCGGCCTCACCGTGCAGGTCTGCGAGCGCGGGCAGATTTTCACCAGCGAGGATTTGCTGCTCTGGCATCCGCGCACGAGCGGCACGACGAACGCGCTGCGCGCCACGGCGTTCTTCGGCAACCGGCTGCTCGTCACCGGTGAGAGCGGAACGGTGGTGTGGGCGGACTCGTTGGAGGATTTTCAATTACTCAACCTCGGCACGGCAGACTGGCTCGAAGGCGTCGCCGCTTCCGGCACGCTCGCGATCGCAGTCGGCGACAACGGCGCGGCCTACACCAGCAGCACCGGCACGAACTGGACGCGCGAGACGACAGGCTTCACGAACTGGCTGCGCGGCGTGGCGGCGGGCAACAATCTCTTCGTGGCCGTCGGCGAGCGCGGCCGCATCGCCACGCGCGCGGCGAACGGGAACTGGTCCACCGAGACCAGCGGGACCGTGCAGCACTTGAACCGCGTGGCTTTCATCGGCAACCAGTTCTGGGCCGTGGGCGACGCGGGCACGGTGCTGACAGCGAGCAGCAGCGCGCGGGCTTGGACGCCTGTCGCAGGCTTCACCACGACGAACGCGCTCAACGCCATCGCGGGCACGAACGACTACCTCGTCATCGTCGGCGACCGCGAGGTGCGGCTGCAAACTGGCGGCGGCGCGTGGACCGATGAGATTCGCGGCAACACGAATGCGCCTGCGCCCAACTGGACGTTCTACAGCGCGTCGTGGCAGGGCAGCCTGCACTTCATTGCCGGGCGATCGGGCATGATGCTCGAAGGCATCAAGACCAACGCCGCCGCCCCGACGCTCTGGACACAGCGCGAGGTGCCCCTCCGCAACTGGCTCTGGGACGTGCTGCGGCTGCCGGAGTTTTACGTCGCCACCGGCGACCGCGGCACGGTGATGACCAGCGCGGACGGCGTGAATTGGGAGCTGGAACTTGTGCCCGACGCGGCGACGAACTCGGTCTTACTCGGCCTCGGCGGCACGACGAACGGACTGGTCGCAGCGGGCAGCGGCGGCAGGATTCTCTTCAGCACGGCCATCGCGACGAATGTGGTCAGCACCAATGTCATCGCGGGCGTGACGCACTACGCAACCAACACGTCGAGCACGCTGGCGATCGACTGGCTCGCGCCGCCGCCGCCGACCACGAATGACCTGCAAGCCGTCGCGGAGCGGAGTGGGTTGTGGGTCGTAGGCGGGGCGAGCGGCACGGTGCTGACGAGCACGGACGGGACGAACTGGGCGGCGCAGACCAGTGGCTCCACGGCGTTTCTGTCCGGCGCGGCGGCGTTCAGCAACTTGTTCGTCCTCACCGGCGACCGGGGCACGATTCTTACCAGCAGCAACGGGACGAACTGGTTTTCCCAACCCAGCGGCACGACGAACTGGGTCTATCGCGTGCGCTGCGTGAACGGGCGGCTGGTGGCCGTGGGCGAGGGCGGCATCATTCTCACCAGCACGGACGGCACGAACTGGACGAGCCTCGCCAGCGGCACGACGCGGCTGCTCAACGCGGTGGATTATCTCGGCGACTCCTACTATGCCGTGGGCGTGCAGGGCACGGTCTTGCAGAGCGGCAACCTGACGACGTGGACAAACCTCGGGACGCTGACGCAGAAGTCGCTTTACGGCGTGGCGGGCACGAGCAACCAGATTGTCGCCGTGGGCATCGAGGGCGTGGCGTTGCGCAGCTTGCTGACGGCGGCGGTGGAGCCGGTTTCGTTCACGCGCATCTCGCGCAGCTCGGGACAGAACGTCCTGCTGCTCTCCGGTCGCGTGGACCGGCGCGTGACCTTGGAACGCAGCCCGACGCTGACGAATTGGGTGGAGGGTGTGACGTTCGAGTTCGTTGACCGCTCCGGCACGCTGCTGCTGCTGGAGGCGGCGGACACGAACAACACGCCGCGTGAGTTTTTCCGGGGTCGGATGGTGCCGTGAGGCGATACGGCCATTTGGCCCGATTGCTTGAAGGGTGATTTACTGTTACCCATTCGAGCAACGCCACATGGCCACCACCACTATCCGCATCCGCCTCTTACTTGTGGACGACCATGAGGTCGTCCGTGCGGGGCTGGGCGCGCTGCTGGCCCAGCACCCGGAATTGGAAGTCGTGGGCGAGGCCGGCACGGTGGCGGGGGCGCTGGAGACGGCGATGCGGTTGAAGCCGGATGTGGTGCTGCTCGACGTGCGTCTGCCCGACGGCAGCGGCTTCGAGGCATGTCGCAACCTGCACGCGCTGACGCCGCCGGTGAAGGTCATCATTCTCACCGCGTTCGCGGACGACGAGATTGTCATGCAGGCCATCGGCTCTGGGGCGGAGGGATATTTGCTCAAGGAGATTGACGAGCTGGGCCTCGTGCGGGCCATCAAGGAAGTCGCCGAGGGCCGTTCCATCCTCGACCCAGCGGTGACGCGGCGGGTGTTTAACCGGGTCAAGGAAGGCACCGCCACCCCGCCGTCAAGCAAGCTGGACCGGCTCTCCGCGCAGGAACGTCGCGTGCTGGAGCTGGTCGCGCAGGGCATGACGAACAAGGAAATCGGCCTCGCCATGACCTTGAGCGACAAGACGGTGAAGAACTATCTGAGCAACTTGATGGAGAAGTTGCAGATGAGCCGGCGGTCGCAGGCAGCGGCGTATTACGTGCAGCATTCCGGCTCGTGATTGGCCAGTGGACGGGGGATGCTCGCAGCATGGGCACGACACGGCAGGGCAACCCGGCAGGCTGGCGAGCGGCGCTTGGGGTGCTCTTCTGGCTGGGGCAACTCGCTGCGGCGCAGCCCGCACTGGGGTTGCCGGACACTTCCATCCCCGGTCTCCCCACTCTGTCGGACCTGCCCACGCTCTCGTTGTGGGACACGGTCTGCACGCTTCGCAGCAGCGCGGGCTACAAGGACAATGTCGCCTTGAGCGCGACGCGCCCCAGCGGCAGCGCGCTGTTGCGGAACCAAGCCGAAGTCATCGTCTTCCGGTTGCCGGTCGAGGGGCTGGAGTTCAACGCCTTCGTGTCCGGCGAGGACACGCGCTATCTCGCCAGCAACGTCGTGGATGTGGAGCAGAACGCACTCGCTCACGCGCAGTTGAAGCAAACTTGGAGCGAGCTGTGGAGTGGCAGCTTGGCCGGCCAATACTTCTACCGCAACCAAGTGGTGGACCTGTCCACCAGCATCGGCACGCCGACGGTGCTGGCGGTGGAGAGCCACACTTACTCGGCCCGCCTAGCGCTCCGGCGGCGGTTCGCCGAGCGCTGGTGGTGGGAGCTGGAGCCGACGCTCACGCGGCAAGATTTCAACAGCCCGTTGGATGACTACTGGGAGGGGGGCCCGAAGTTCGCGGTGGGTCGGGAGTATGGTCGCAAGTCCGAGCTGGCCGTGAGCTGCGAGCTGAACCACCGGCCTTACGACCACCGCGAGCAGGTCAACCGCGCCGCCGTCGCGCTGCCCGGCTCGGCGCTGGCTTTCACCCAGCACCGCGCGCAAGTTCGTCTGGAAACATCACTGGGATGAGCAGCGCCACTGGCGCACGACGGCGAAGCTGGGCTACGAGTCCAGCCAGGACAACGGCCCCGGCTACTACGACTTCCGCAAGTGGCAGGTGAGCCAGCAAGTGCGCTGGGCCGCCGCGCCGTGGGAGGTGAGTCTGACCGGTCGCTTCGCCGACTACCGTTACCCTCGCCAGCCCGTGGCCCCCGGCGCTCTGCGGGTGACGGAGCGCACCGACTTCCAGTTGAACTTCCAAGTCGAGCGGGCGCTCACGAAGCGGGTGAAGTGGTTTCTCGACTATGACTTCGAGCGCTCGCTGGCGAACCAGCCCGCGACCGGCTACGTGGTGAACGTCGTCCACTCGGGGTTGAGCGTGGAGTTCTAGCGGCGATTTTTCATAAAACTGCGCACGACTAGAGCTGAAACGCCCTGTCACAAGTTGACTTGGCATCATTTCGGCTCTATCAAGACAGGCGAGATTACCGCCGAAGTAACACCGTGAAACTCCCTTCACAGCCTCCAAACGGACAGGTCGGCAACTGGTTCCGCCGCCGACAGCCGGTCGCCGCCTTCACCTTGGTGGAAGTGGTGATCGCCACCGCCATCGCCGCGATGACGGTGTCCGGCATCATTTACGGCTACACGCAGTCCACCAAGCGGGCTGAGTGGTCTGCTTATTCGCTCGCTGCCCAGGCGTTCGCCACGCAACGGTTGGAGCAGACCCGAGCCTGCCGCTGGGACACGGAAACTGGGGTGGATCAGTTAGTCGCCGCCAACTTCGGAACCCAGACGGTGGTGCTGGATATCCCGGTAATCGGCACGAACGCCATGTATGCCACCAACGTCACGACGATCACGGTCATTTCAGCCACCGCACCTCAGTTGCGCATGATCCGGGTGGACTGCACCTGGCGCTTTCCCACGACCGGCCGGGTCTTTACGAATACCGTGGCCACCTATCGTTCCCCCGACGCGTGATATGAAGCTCCCGATCGCCGACTCCAATCGCTCCTGCCGGCAGCTAGCGCTGACCTTGGTCGAACTGCTCATTACGATGACGCTGACGACGCTCCTGGTCGGCGGTGTGGTTTACAGCCACATCATGGGGGGGCGATTGATGCAGTTCGCCGCCGCCAAACTCGGGGCGTCCGATTCCGCCCGCAAGGCCTTCGGCAAGCTACAGGACGAAATTCGCGCCGCCACCACCATCCAAATTGGCGACGGCACGGCCACCAACTTCACTGCCATCGCAAACGGCACCTCCCAGCAAGGCCGCGCCATCCAAATTTTTCCGACCACGAACAATTGGTGGATCCGCTACTTCTACGCAACGAACACCAGCGAATTGCGCCGCGTCACCTCGAGTAACGCTACTCCACAGTTGATCGCTTCCTACGTGACGAATGCCATCCTGTTTTCCAAAGAAGACTACTTGGGCAACACCCTCAGTGCGGACACCGGCAACTCCACGGTCAACATCCGGCTCCAGTTCTACCAACTCAGCTACCCGATGACCAAAGTGGGCACGAACAACTTCTACGAATACTTCCAGCTCCAAACGCGGATCACCCGCCGCATCCTCCAATAACTCGTATGAAGACAACCCCCAACCTACGCAGGGCACACCCCTCCGGCTACGCACTGGTGATGGTGCTGGTGTTCTCCGCCATCGGCCTGATGGTGCTGACGGGGACGATGAACTGGGCCTCCCAGACGGCGCTCATGAATGAGCGCAACAATCAGCTCTCCGCCTCCACGTTTGCGGCCGAGGCCGCGACCGAGCGCATCGTCTCTCGCCTGATGTTTGACTACAAGACCAGCGGCGAGAACGCCACGTTCAACAACCTCACGTCCTACCGGACCAACGTGCCGTCCAGCAGCGAGAACGCCTATTGGTCCAGTTTCCAGTTTTCCAATGCCGGCGGCACGACCAACCAGAACTATGTGGACCGCACGCAAGTCTCGATTTTCACCAACCTCAGCGGCCCCTACTCCGGCCTGCGCGGATTTGTCTCCAACTACCGCGTTGTCTCCAACGCCCGGCAGACCACCGGCCGGTTCGCGCTCACCAACGCCGTCCAACAGGACATCCAGCTCGCCTCCATCCCGGTCTTCCAGTTCGCCATCTTCTTCAACAGCTTACTGGAGTTCGTCAACGCCGCCCCGCTCACCGTGCGTGGGCGCGTCCACGCCAATAGCAACATCTTCCTCGGTTCCCCCTCCTCCCTGGCCCTCAACGAAAACGTGACCGCCACGGGCACCATCGGTAAGCAAGCTTGGTTTGGCTACTCGCTGGCTTCCTACACGGGGGCCATCACCTACGGGGGCACCGTCACCACTAACACGAGTGCCTTGACCCTGCCCATCGGCACCAACAACACCGCCGCTGCCGTCCGCGAGGTCGTCAATATCCCGCCCGCAGGTGAAGTCATGAGCACCCCGATGGGGCAGCAGCGCTTTTACAACAAGGCCGAGATGCTCATCCTCGTGAGCAATGCCACCGTGGTAGTGAAGGTGAAAACCCCCTTCGATGCCTCGCCCACGACGATTAACTGGACCAACGCCAACTACTTCATCGCCACCAACATTTCCTTCACCGATCAGCGCGAGAACAAGGTGATGAAGACCACCGAGCTGGACCTCACCAAATTCCGAACCTGGGCCGCCACCAACACCGCCGTCATCGCAAAGCTCGGCTCAGGCAACCCGCCGAACATCATCTACGTCGCCGACGACCGCTCCGTGACCGCCAGTGAAAAGACCGCCGTGCGCCTCATCAACGGCCAAACCCTGCCCAGCCGTGGGCTGACGCTGGCGACGGTAAACCCCATCTACGTGAAGGGGCATTATAACTGCACCAACGCCGCCCACCTCGGCACGACCAACACCTCCTCCTCCCTGCCGGCCTCCATCATCGCTGACGCGTTTACCCCCTTGTCGAGCACTTGGAGCGATGCCGCCAGCACCGGGACTTACACCTCCCGGGTAGCGGCAGATACCACGGTCAACGCCGCCCTCCTCGCTGGGATGGTTTACACTGCGGCCGATGGCAGCTCTAGCATCAGCGGCGGCGTCGTCAACTTCCCCCGTCTGCTCGAAGCCTGGAGCAGCCGCACGCTGACCCTCAATGGCTCTATGGTGAACCTCTTCAACAGCGCCCGCGCCACGGCCCTATTTCAAGTTCCAGGCACCTATTACAACGCGCCCACCCGCAACTTCAACTTCGACCCAAACTTCCTCAATCCCGCGCAAATGCCCCCCGGATCGCCTGAACTACGCGTGCTGATTCGCGGGGCCTGGGCCACCGCCCCACCGAACCGCACCAATTATGTCGCCAGTTTCTAGGCTCCTCCGCGGCTGGTTCACCTTGCTGACGGCGCTGCTCCCGCTCGCGGTCGCAGCTCAACCAGCGACCACCAACGGCCCTGCCGACTTTCAACTCACCACCACTCGCCACGAGTTGGAAGGCGTTGGCCACTACTTCCGCGCCGTGGCGAAGGTGGGCACCAACCAGTTCGCCTTCATCGTGCCCAAAGGCTACTTCATCCGCCTGGACGAGGTGAATCGGTCGCTGCGCGCGGTGGAGAAGGACGACCGCTGTTCCATTACCGTCCGGTTCCTCCCGCCGTCCACCAATGGCGTGGACAAGGCGACCGGCAATCTCCAAGCGGAAGTTTTCCGCGCCTCCCTCCTCCAGCGCTATCCCACTGGCCGGATCATCGAAGAGTTGAGCCTCAGCGCGGGCGGTCGCTCCGGTCCCGCCTTCGATTTCACTTGGCTCACCGACAGCGGCTTCAAGCTGCAAAACCGAATCGTCTTCATCCTCATGTCATCCGGCGTCGTGGAGTTCAATCTGCTGACCAGCGCCACCGACAAGGAGGAGTTCAATCACGCCCTCAACAGCCTGATGCTGACGTTCCGCTTCGCCGAGAACGGGAAGCTCGAACTGCCCGAGCTGTCGAACAAGTTCTGAGGCGATTCCAGCCCGTGAGCCCGGTCGGGGCGCGCGGCTGTGCGGTCTCGGCGGGAGGAGCAGGCAAGCCGGACCAGCAAGTCGGCCCCGCCGAGGTTCAACCCGTGATGCCGCCAGAGCTGGTGAAGATGCCTTCCAGCCACATCTTGAGCTGCTGTGGGTTCGAGGCCTTCTCCATCGCACGCTCCTCGGTGATGATGCCCTGCTGGAGCAGGTTGTAGATGCACTGGTTGAAGCTCATCATGCCCTCGCCCTGGTCTTCCCAGATCTGCACGCCGTCAACTTCCACGATCTTCCGGCTGGCCTCGATGATGGGCAGGAGCTTGCCGAGCTGGTTCTCCTCAATGGCCTTCCGGATCGAGACCGTGTTGATCATGATCTCCAGTGCCGGGCGCATCCCACCGTCCGCCGTCGGCACCATGCGCTGACAGCACACGGAGCGAAGCGTGCCGGCGAGCTGGCGGCGGATGGTGTCGCGCTCGTCCTGCTTGAAGTATTCCAGGATGCGGCCCACCGAGCTGTTCGCGCTCGTGGTGTGCATCGTGGAAATGACCGTGTGGCCCGTATCCGCTGCGCTGATGGAGGTCTGGAAGCTGATGGCGTCGCGCATCTCGCCGACCATGATCACGTCCGGGTCTTCGCGCAGGGCGCTCTTCATCGCTCGATGGAAGCTCATCGTGTCGAGGTTCAACTCGCGCTGCTCGATGAGGCATTGGTTCTCCTCGAAGACGAACTCGATGGGGTCCTCCAGCGTGACGATGTGCTTGCGGAAGTTATTGTTCAGATGCTCGAGCATCGCCGCCAGCGTGGTGGACTTGCCCGAGCCGGTGGTGCCGGCCATCAGCACGATGCCGCGCGGGGACTCGGCCACCGTCTTAAGGATTTCCGGCAACCCTAGCTTCTCGAAGGACGGAACGGTGCTCTTGATGTAGCGCATCACGATGCACCAGCGGCCCAGGGACTGAAACACGTTCGTGCGGAAGCGCCCGATGCCCGGTGCAGAGTAGGAGAAATCCGTCTCGCGGTCCGCCTCCAAGCCAGCCTTCATGTGCTTGGGGCAGATGCCGTCAATCACGCTCTGCATCCACACTTGGGTGGGGACGAAATCAATGGAGTGAAACGAGCGGCTGATGCGGAAGGACGCCGGCGTGCCGACCTTGATGTGGACATCGGAGCAACCGCCCTCGACGCCAGCTTTCAGGATCTGGTTGAAGTAGGCGACATCCTCGTTGGCGGGTTCGTTAACTGGCAAAGACATAGGGGGCGGACCTTAGTCAGCGTGCTATTTCATGCCAAGTTGGAAAATGCCATCAGGCTCAAGCGAGCCTGCGCCAGCGGGGTCAACTCCATGAACACCACCGCGACGGTGTAGCCCTGGTGCCGATCGCCCCGGCAGTCCACCACCACGCCCGTGGCACGCACTGCCTCGCCGCCCGCTGGGTCGCTCAAGGTCACCGTCATCTCGGTCCACGGCGCAATCGGCGTGGCGGATTGAAACTCGATCCCGTTCTTGCGGATACGCGTGGTGGCGGCAGACAGCGTGAGCCGAGTGGCAACGCGGACGGGGGCAGTGAAGCCGGGCGAATTTGCTTTGCGAGTGGCCATAAGGACTGAGGCCAAGCTATCCATGCCGAGCAAGCCGTCAAATGGGCGGCAAGGATTTGGTGGATGAAAAGCGGCGGACAAGGCCACCGACCAGCCGCCGGCCATGTCCGCATGACGTTCGGAAAGCAGGCGCGCTTGACAGTCCGTCGGCACCCAGTTTACCAACGCCGCGAAGCCGAATTGCACAACCGGGCGGGGGATGATTCCCAGCCAGCCGACTGCATCGCCGTGTCAGCTTGGGACGCGGGTTGCTGGCACCGGACGGTGCCCGGCCGAGAATTTGTTGTCCCAAAGGTATAACCGGAGAGGACATCGTTCGCGCTGAGGACGGGACAACGGGGTATGTTGAACCTCAGTTGCGGGGTAAGCGGTTGCCGGGTGACGACTAGAATGTCCTCCTCACCCACGCCGGGGGCCGGAGCAATCCGGTTCCCGGTGTTCATTTACCGGCCCACCTGCCCTGCCTCGACCGCGTCACAGCTTCGGCAGCAACGGAGACAGGATTGCTTCCAGGCGCTCGGCGATCTTGGCGTAGCCTTGATCGTTCGGGTGAATCGGATCGGCCATGAAGCTGGGCGTGAAGAGGATTCCGTCGAGGAGATTGGGGACCAGCAGCACGCGCTTGGCCTTCGCCAGTTGCTCGAACCGCTTCGCATTTTTGTCCGAGAGGCCGGTGCTCCGCACGCCTAACAGAACAACGAACGCGCCGCCTTGGTGGAACCGATCAATCATCGTGCCGAGGTGGGCGAAAGTTTGCTCCGGCGGCACGCCACGCAGCGTGTCGTTCCCACCGAGGCAGAGCAACACGACGCGCGGTTGGAGTTGCACCGCCTGATCGAGCCGCGCGAGGCCGTCAGCGGTCGTCTGGCCGGACACTCCGAGATTGCGAATCTTCACCCGCAGTCGCCGGGCAAGCTGAGTTGGATAATCCCCACCTTCGTTCGCGCCGTAACCCTCCGTGAGGCTGTCGCCGAACGCGACCCAGTCGCCCGTGGCCGTGGGTGGGAAGTTCGCGTAAACAGCGTTCTTGCCGGGCCGCAGCCAGAGCCAGCCCCCGCCTGCGAGCAGCAGCGTCAGGAGCAACAGCCAGTGTCCGCGGCGCATGATTCAGGAGGACGCTTCAGCGCAGAAGCCTCGAAGCCACTGCCCAGCTCACGTCCCCAGCTTCGTCCACGCCGCGTTCTTCGCGGAGGAGGCGACCACGGCGTTGATGAAGGCCATGCCGCGGACGCCGTCCTCGATTTTCGGGTAATCGTTCGCGAGGTCGGTCTTGGCCAGCTTCTGGCCGGCGGCCTTGGCGCGGATGGCGTTGGCGAAGTTCTTGTAGATGTTCGCGAAGGCCTCGAGGTAGCCCTCGGGGTGCGCGGGCGGGGTGCGGCCGGCGGCCTTGGCGGCGTCGCAGAGGTAGCCGTTGGCGGTGCGATAGACCTGCATGGGCTGGTCGAGCCACTTTACGAGCAGCGTGTTCGGCTCGTTTTGGTGCCATTCGAGGCCGCCGAGTTCGCCATAGACGCGGATGTTGAGGTTGTTCTCCTCGCCCACGGAAATCTGCGAGCTGTGCAGCACGCCTTTCGCGCCGCCCTTGAAGCGGAGCAGGACGTTCACGTCGTCGTCGAGCTTACGGCCCTTCACGAAGCTGGTCGCGTCGGCGGCCAGTTCGAAGATTTGGAGGCCGGTCATGTATTCGGCGAGGTTTTCGGCGTGCGTGCCGATGTCGCCGACACAGCCGCCTGCGCCGGAGCGCTTGGGGTCGGTGCGCCAACCGGCCTGCTTTTGGCCAGAGGCTTCGAGGCGCGTGGCGAGCCAGCCTTGCGGATACTCGACGACGACTTTGCGAATCTTCCCGAGCTTGCCGGTGGCAATCATCTCGCGGGCCTGCTTCACGAGCGGGTAGCCGGTGTAGTTGTGAGTGAGGCCGTAGAGCAGGCCGGTCTTCTTGACGAGCGCGGCGAGGGCCTTGGCCTCGGCGAGGTCGAAGGTGGCGGGTTTGTCGCTCAGGACGTGGAAGCCATTTTCCAGCGCCATCTTCGCCGGCGGGAAGTGCATGTGATTCGGCGTGACGATGGCGATGAAGTCCATGCGCTGGTCGGCGGGCAGGGCCTTCTCGGCGAGAATCATCTCCTCGAAGGTGCCGTAGCAGCGGTTCGCGGGCAGGAAGAGGTCTGCGCCGCTGGCCTTGGAGCGCTCGGGGTCGCTGGAGAACGCGCCGCAGACGAGTTCAATCTGTTGGTCCATCGCCGCCGCGATGCGATGCACCGCACCGATGAACGCGCCGCGCCCGCCGCCGACCATGCCGTAACGAATCTTTCTGCTCATGCGAAATGCTGGTTTGAATCGAGTGTTGTGTTGCGAACGGCGGACTTTATATTGCCGCGCGTTTTCAAGTCAAACGGCGACTTGGTAACGGCGATTGGCGGATTGGGAGTGCTGAATCCTCCGCACTGGCCCGCAGATTCACCATTCGCAATTCGCAGTTCGACATTTTGACCATGCTTGTTCACGTCCTAAAATCGAAGATTCACCGCGCCACCGTCACTGGCGCTTCGCTCAACTACGAAGGCAGCCTGACCATCGCGGTGGACTTGATGGAACAGGCGGGCATGTTTGCCTACGAGCGTATCCTCTGTGGCAACCTCGCCAACGGCAACCGTTGGGAGACCTACATCATTGAGGGACCGCGCGGCTCCGGCGTCATCGAGCTGAACGGCGCGGTGGCACACCTCGGCAAGGTCGGCGACAAAATCACCATCATGAGCTTCACCGAGGTGGACGCGGCGCAGGCGCGCGGTTGGGAGCCGACGGTGATTGTGCTGGGCGAGAAGAATGTCGTGGTGGACGCGCGGGGGAAGTAGCTGCCACTCGACGCCCCGCGCTGAACTGACTAACCCTCCCATGCTCACCAACTACATCCAACGGGCGATGGCGAAGGCTCATTACGAGTTGATGGAGAACGGGCGTTACTTCGGTTCCATCGCGGGCTGCGACGGCGTGTGGGCACAGGCGAAGACCTTGGAGTCCTGCCGAGCAGAGCTTCAGAGCACGCTCGAAGACTGGTTGCTCCTGGGCTTGCAACTCGGCCACAAGCTCCCGGTGCTCGGCGGGGTGAACCTCAATCGTCCCGCCGCCAA
The DNA here is from genome assembly GCA_039796295.1 of Verrucomicrobiota bacterium. Taxonomy (GTDB): domain Bacteria; phylum Verrucomicrobiota; class Verrucomicrobiia; order Limisphaerales; family SXTU01; genus SXTU01. Next base: position 21,327 of record JBDKJY010000023.1, on the reverse strand, counting down.
GCGCGCCAGCCGCCCGCTCGCGCATGCCTAAGCCCATCAAGCATCGCGAACTGGTCAAACGCCTTCGCCAGCTTGGATGGGAAGGCCCATGGCAGCGCGGCAAGCATCCCTTTCTCGTGAAGGACGGCCGCCGCCTCACCCTTCCCAACCCACACGAAGGCGACGTTGACTGGTCGCTGACGAAACGGATTCTTGCCCAAGCTCGCGTGAGCCAGACCGAGTGGGATGGCTTGAGCTGAACCAACATCGATTTCCATGCCCTACACCGTCGCCGACATCGCCCACCACGTTCGCGGGGAAATCCTCGGGGACTCGACCGCGCCCATCACTGGCTTCGCGCCCGCCGACTCGGCGAAGCGCGGGGACCTGACCTTCGCGGAGACGGATGCCTACTTCGCCGCCGCCGAGGCCAGCGCCGCCAGCGCCATCCTCATTGCGGGCGACCGCACCTCCGCCACGAAGACGCTCATCCGCGTGAAGAACGCCCGCGTTGCCTTCGCCAAGGTGCTCCCGCTCTTCTTCGCCGAGGCGACCTTGGAAGGCCAGCGCCACCCCACGGCGGTCATCCCCAAGACCTCGTTCGTGGACGAAACGGCCTACATCGGGCCGCATTGCGTCATCGGCGAGCACTGCTCCATCGGGCCGCGCGCCGCCTTGCTCGGCGGGAATCACCTCGGCGACAACTGCACCGTGGGCGCGGACACGAAGCTCTTTCCCAACGTCGTCCTCTACGCGCGCACGCACGTCGGTCAGCGCGTGCGGCTCCACGCCGGCTGCGTCATCGGCTCGGATGGCTTCGGCTACGTCTTCGACAGCGGCGCGCACCAGAAGGTGCTCCAAGTTGGCCACGTAGTGATTGGCGACGATGTGGAAATCGGCGCGAACACGACCGTGGACCGCGGCGCGATTGGCGCGACGGTCATCGGCAAGGGCACGAAGATAGATAACCTCGTGCAGATTGCGCACAACGTGCAAACCGGCGACCACTGCATCATCGTGGCGCAAGCCGGCATCGCGGGCAGCACGAAGCTGGGCAACTACGTCGTGCTCGGCGGCCAGGTCGGCATCGCGGGCCACCTCAAGATTGGCAATCAAGTCACCATCGCCGCGCAGTCCGGCGTGATGCACAACATCCCCGATGGCGAGAAATGGCTCGGCTCGCCCGCGCAGCCTGACCGCACCACCAAGCGCCAGTGGCTCGCGCTCCACCAGTTGCCGGAGCTCCTGCGCCGAGTCAACGAACTGGAGCGGCAACTCGCGGAGCGGAAGCAGTAACGGGGTAGGAGACGACGTGCGAAGTCTCCATCGGGGTCTTGGGTTCGGGGTCTGGCATCTGGTGGGAAGTTAGAGACTCCTGACGTCGTCTCCTACGGGGGCGAGGTTCTTCCGCAGCGTCTCCGGCGTGACCTCGCCTTCCCACCGGCTGATGACCACCGTGGCCACGCCGTTGCCGATGAGGTTGGTGATGGCGCGGCACTCGCTCATGAAACGGTCGATGCCCACCAGCAACGCGAGCGACGCAAGTGGCACCTTCGGCAACACCGCCAGCGTCGCGGCCAACGTCACAAAGCCCGCGCCCGTCACGCCGCTGGAGCCTTTCGAGGACACCATCGCAACGAGCAACAGCGCGATTTGCTCGCGGAGGTCGAGCGGCGTGTTCGTGGCCTGGGCGAGGAAGACCGCTGCCATGGTCATGTAGATGTTCGTGCCATCGAGGTTGAAGCTGTAGCCCGTGGGGATGACCAGGCCGACGGTGGACTTCGCACAGCCCAGCCGTTGCAGCTTTTGAATCATCCCCGGCAACGCGGTCTCGGACGAACTGGTGCCCAGCACGAGCAGCAATTCCTCCTTGATGAACACGAGGAAGCGGACGATGGAAAACCCGCACGCCGCCGCAATGCTGCCGAGCACGACGAACACAAACACTGCCGCCGTCGCGTAAAAGCCCGCCATGAGCTGCGCTAGCTTGCCCAGCGCTTCGGGTCCGTATTTGCCCACGGTGAAGGCCATCGCGCCGAACGCGCCCGCCGGCGCGAACTGCACGACGAGCCGCATGATGCCGAAGAAGATTTCCGACCCGCGATCGAGGACATTCAGCACCGCGTGCCGCTGCGGCTCGGCCAGCGCGGTGATGGCAAAGGCGGCGAAGGTGGAGACCAGCAACACTTGGAGGAGGTCGCCGGTGACGAAGGCGGAGAAGAGCGTGGCGGGGATGATGTTGAGCAGGAAGGCCGTCATCGTCTGCGCCTCGGCGCGCTTGGCGTAGTTTTTGGCGATCTCGGGGTCGAGCGTGGCGGGGTCAATGTTGAAGCCCGCGCCCGGCTGGAGCCAGTTCACCACCACGAGGCCGATGACGAGCGCGAGGGTCGAGACCACCTCGAAGTAGAAGAGCGTTTTCACGCCCACGCGGCCCAGTTGCTTCAGGTCGCTCATCGATGCGATGCCGTGGACGACGGTGCAGAAGATGATGGGCGCAATCATCATCTTCACGAGCGCGATGAAGCCATCGCCCAGCGGCTTGAGCGACGCGCCGAACTCCGGCCGGAGCCAACCGACGGTGATGCCCAGCACGACGGCGAGCAGCACTTGCACGTAGAGGATGCGATACCAAGGCGGGCGGGCAGCGGCTGCGGGCGGTGCGGCGGTGTTCAAGTGCGCCGAGGCTAGTGGGTTTCCCTCCCGCTTGCAACGGGCCGGCCGTGCCGCGAGCACATTTGAATTACGCCCGCCTCGCCCGCCTCCAAGGCAGGTGCCCAACACAAACAAACATCCTATGAGCCACTCGATTTCGCGTCGCCACTTCACCCAAACGCTCGCCGCCGCCACCGCTACGCTGGCCGCCGGAGCCCACGCCGCCGCCCAGCCACGGACGATTGAGAAAGCCATCATGTGGGGCACCGTCGGCGTGAAAGGATCCGTGCTGGAGAAGATGAAGCTGGTCAAGGAAGCCGGCTTCACCGGGGTCGAGCCGAATGGCGGGATGAGCCGCGAGGATGTCGTCGCCGCGCTCAAGGAAACCGGGCTCAAAGCCGCGAGCGTTTGCTGCCACACGCATTGGGCCAAACCCCTCTCCGCGCCCGACGAGACCACGCGCAAGGTCGGCTACGATGGCCTCGTGCTCTCGCTTCAGGACGCCAAGGCATATGGCGCGACGAGCGTGCTGCTCGTGCCCGGCGTGGTGAATGACAAGGTGACTTACGAAGACTGCTTCCAGCGCTGCGTCGCCGAGATCAAGAAGACCGTGCCCGTCGCGAAAGACCTCGGCGTGAAGATCGCCATCGAGAACGTCTGGAATAACTTCGTCACCAAGCCCCAGCAGGCCGTGGACCTCCTCGACGCCATCAACAGCGAGTGGGTGGGCTGGCACTTCGACATCGGCAACGTGGGCCGCTACAGCCCGGCGGAGGAGTGGATCCCCGTCATCGGCAAGCGCATCCTCAAGCTGCACATCAAGGAATACAGCACCAAGCTCCGCGATGAGAAGGGACCGGGCGCGGGCTTCGGCGTGAAGTTCCTCGAAGGCACGAACAACTGGCCCGCCGTCATGGCCGCGCTGGACAAGATCGGTTACTCCGGCTGGGGCATCGCCGAGCAAGGCGGCGGCGGCTCACCCGAAGGCTTGAAGGACTTGTCCGACCGGATGACGAAGATCTTCGCGAGCTGACCAAGCCCCGGCGGCCTCCGACCGGAAACTCCGCCTTGGTTTATTGTCCGCCGTCCGATAGGCTCTGAGGTCTATGGGCCGAATCTTCAGTTCCGTGGCCGTTTCCAAAGACTTGGAGCCGGCCCCAAACCACCGCTGCAACGCGAAGTAACCGCGTTCGTCCCAATCCCTTTACCCTTTCTTCTCATGTCCGGTCTCATCGCCATCGTCGGTCGCCCCAACGTCGGGAAATCCGCCCTCTTCAACCGCCTCGCTGGTCGCCGCATCGCCATCGTGCATGACATGCCGGGCGTCACCCGCGACCGCGTGACCGCCGAAGCCGAGTGGCGCGGGCGCGCCTACACCCTCGTGGACACCGGCGGCATCGGCCTGCTGCGCGGCGAGAAGGTCGAGGACGTCATCCTCAACGCCGCGCTCGAACAAGTTGGAATCGCCGTCGAAGCCGCCCACGTCATCATCCTCGTCGTCAACGTCCAGGAAGGCGTCGTCCCCCTCGACATGGAGGTCGCCCAACGCCTGCACAAATCCGGCAAGCCCGTCCTCGTCGCCGTCAACAAGGTGGACAACTACAAGTCCGAGGCCGGCGTCACCGAGTTCTTGGAGCTGGGCTTCAAGCACCTCTTCCCCGTCACCGCCATTCACGGGCGCGGCATTGAGATGCTCATGAACAAGGCCGCTGGCTACCTGCCCGAAGCCTCGCCTGACGACAACGATGGCGACGCGCCCTACGGCGTGACTGAGGAAGAAGCCGCCGCCGAAGTCGAAGCCGCCGTAGCCGCCGACCTCGCCGCCGGCGAAGCGGGCGATGCCGGCCCGGCCAAACCGCGCTTCAAGCCCCGCACCGGCCCCCTCAAACTCGCCATCGTCGGCCGTCCCAACGTCGGCAAATCCTCCATCATCAACGCCCTCACCCACTCCGAGCGCGTCATCGTCAGCCCCATCCCCGGCACCACGCGCGACTCCGTGGACGTGCCCTTCGAGGTCGTCACTGAGGGCGTGCGGCAGAGCTACGTGCTCATTGACACCGCCGGCCTGCGCAAAGCCCGTCGCGTGGACAACACCGTCGAATACTTCAGCGTGCAACGCTCCGAGGAAGCCATCCAACGTTCCGACATTGTCATCTTCGTCATCGACGCCGTCACCGGTATCGTCGAGCAGGACAAGAAGATTGCCGACCTCATCGTCGAGGCCCGCCGCGCCTGCATCGTCGTCATTAACAAGTGGGACTTGATGGATGCCGCCGTGCGCGAAGCCCGCGAGACCGAGCTCGCCCGCCGCCAGAAAGAGAGCAAGCACCACCGCGAAGGCCAGGGCAAAAGCCCGCTCACGACGCTCGCCGAGTTTGGCGCGTGGGTGCAGGAGAAACTCTTCTTCCTCGACTACGCCCCCGTGCTCTTCACCTCCGCCACGTCCGGCTTCCAGCTCGACCGCCTGCTCGAAGCCGTCCGCTACGTCGGCGCGCAACTCCAGCAGCAAGTGCCCACCGCCATCCTGAACCGCACGCTCAACGACGCCATCACGCGTCGGCAGCCCATCAGCTCCGTCGGGCACCACCTGAAATTCTTCTACGCCACCCAAGTCCGCCAAGCCCCGCCCACCTTCTTGCTCTTCGTCAACCGCGACGAACTCCTCTCGCCCCAATACAGCAAGTATCTCGGCGGCGAGATGCGCAAGGCCTTCGGCTACGAAGGCTGTCCCATCGTTCTCGCCGCGAAAGCCCGGCCCAAGACCGTCGCCCCCGTGCGCAAGTTCAACCGCCACCCCGCCCACACCGGCCCCAAACGCCGCGGCAAGCCGCTGAAAGAACGCCGCTCCGGCAAAGCCCGCGCCGCCCGCGCCCGCCGCTGACGCGCGCTCCTGCGCGGGAGCAGGATGCCGTGGTCGTCTGCAAGGAAGTGCGATGCGCCCTCGCGCCTCGCCTGCATGGAATAATCCTTTACTCCCCCCATGCCGTTTTCCAAATTCGCGCCCCATGTCAGTTGCCACCCATCCCGGACGCGGCCCCACGCCGGCTGTCCCGCCCGCCTTTGTCAGCGGTGAGTTTTCCGCCGCCGCCCTCGCCGCAGCCACGCAGCGTTCACAGAACTACCTCCTTGGCGTCCAGCATGCCGAAGGCTACTGGGTGGGCGAGCTGCTCGTGGACGTGACCCTCGTGGCGGACATGGTGGCCTATCACCACTGGTCCAACTCGGTGGACCCCGAGTGGCAGCGTCGCGCGGTCAACCACATCCTCGAGCGCCAGCTCGACGATGGCGGATGGAACATCTACCCGCACGGCCCCGCCGAGGTGAACGCCACCATCAAGGCCTACCTCGCCCTCAAACTCGCCGGGCTGCCCGTCACCGACCCGCGCATGCTCAAGGCCCGCGAAATGGCCCGCAACCTCGGCGGCGTCCCGCGGATGAACACCTTCTCCAAGCTCTATCTCGCGCTGATCGGCTTGGTCGGCTGGAACCACGTCCCCTCCATCCCCTGTGAGGTGCTCCTCATCGGCAAATGGTTTCACGTCAACTTCTGGGACATGAGCAACTGGTCGCGCGCCATGCTCGTGCCGCTGGCCATCATCAACCACTTCCGCCCCACGCGCCCGCTGAAGAGCGGCGTGACGCTCGACGAGCTTTACCCCAACGGGAAGTGGGAGCTGGATGAAGCCCTGCGCCCGCGCTACTTCGACTTCGGCCTGCGTAACGCCTTCCTCTGGCTCGACCGCTTGCACAAGCTCGCTGAGTGGGTGGCCCGCCACAGCTTCCATCCGTTCCGCAAACTTTCGCTTAAGAAGTGCGAGCAATGGATGCTCGAACGCTACGAAGGCAGCGACGGACTCGCCGCCATTTTCCCCGCGATGCTCAACAGCGTCATCGCCCTCGAAGTCCTCGGCTACCAGCGTGACCACCCCATCTTCGCCCGCGAATACGCCGAGCTGAAGAAGCTCGAACACCACACCGCTGACTCCATTCGCATCGAGCCGTGCTTCTCGCCCGTGTGGGACACCGCCATCGTGAGCATCGCCCTGCGTGAGTCCGGCGTGCCCGCTGAAGACCCGCGTATGAAACGCGCCGCGAGCTGGCTCATTGACCGCGAGATTCGCTTTCGCGGCGACTGGTATCACAAGAACCCCGTGGCCGTGGAGCCCAGCGGCTGGGTCTTCGAGTTCAACAACAAGTGGAACCCCGACGTGGACGACACCGCCATGGTGTTGCTGGCGTTGCGACAAATCCCGACCGACGACCCGAAGCGCCGCGCCGCGTGTTTCCAGCGCGGCTACAACTGGATGCTCGCCTTCCAGTGCAAGGACGGCGGCTGGGCGGCTTTCGACAAGGACTGCACCAAGAGCATCCTCGAGAAAGTCCCCTTCGCCGACCACAACGCCATGCTCGACCCCGAGTGCGTGGACATCACCGCGCGCATCCTCGAAGTCATGGGCCTCGAAGGCGTGCCGCTTACGAACCCGCAGGTCCAGCGCGGTCTGGCCTTCATCAAGAAATCCCAAGACCCCGACGGCTCCTTCTACGGGCGCTGGGGCGTGAACTTCATCTACGGCACCTGGCAAGTCCTGCGCGGCCTCAAGACTTTCAACTACAACATGACGGAGCCTTGGCTCCTGCGCGCCCACGACTGGCTTGTCAGCGTCCAGCACACCGACGGCGGCTGGGGCGAGCGCTGCAACACCTACGACGACCCCATCCACAAAGGCTGCGGCCCCAGCACCGCCTCCCAAACCGCTTGGGCCATCATGGGCCTCTGCACCTTCGGCGATCCCGAGATGCCCGCCCTCAAACGCGGCATCGCCTACCTCTGCGACACGCAGAACACTGACGGTTCGTGGAGTGAAGATGAGATTACCGGCACCGGCTTCCCCTGCGTCTTCTACCTGAAATACGACATGTATCGGAACTCCTGGCCGCTGCTCGCGCTGGCGACTTACCGGCAACTGCTCGACGCGAAGGTCAGCGTCAACGGGAAGCTGAACGGCCAGGCGTCGCCCCACGGTCGTTCATCCGCCCGCTAGCCCGTGTCGTCCATGGCGAACGGCCCCATCCTCGTCTGCTTCGCGGTGAAGGAAGAGGCCGAGCCCTTCCTCCGCGCGCTGCCTGCCGGTGCTGAAACCCTCGTCACCGGCATGGGTGCCGCCGCTGCCGAGCGCGCGGTGAAAACCAAACTCTCCGAACGCGCCTGGAGCCTCGTCCTCACCTGCGGCTTTGCAGGTGGGCTCAATCCCACGCTCCGGCCTGAAACCGTCGTTTTCGAGGCCGACGCGGGCTTCCCCTTACGCCAGGCGTTGCTCGACGCCGGGGCCGTCGCCGCGCGCTTCCACTGCGCCGACCGCGTCGCTGTGACCGCAGCGGAGAAGGCCGCACTGCGCGCCAGCAGCGGGGCCGACGCGGTCGAGATGGAGTCCGCCGTCATCCGCCGCCTGTGCTCCGAGCGCGGCCTTCCCAGCGCCACCGTGCGCGTCATCTCGGACGCGGCGGGGGAGGACTTGCCCTTGGACTTCAACGCGCTGATGCAGCCCGATGGCACGCTGCACCTCACCAAGCTGGCCGGCGCAGTCCTTTGCCGCCCGTGGAAAATCCCCGCCCTCCTCGCCCTCGGCAGCCGATCCAAGTCCGCCGCCGAACGCCTCGCCGCCGTGCTCCGTGCGGTGTTGCCGCGCTGAACCCAGACGCCGGACTCAACGGTGCCTGCCTCTGTGTCCATCGCGTCTTTGTGATCTCTTCGGAATTTTCAACTGCATCGTCCCGACGGAGATCGCCCTCGCGGCGGCATCACGCCAGCAGCTCCTGGATGACTTCGCCGTGGACATCGGTGAGGCGGCGGTCAATGCCGTTGTGGCGGTAGGTGAGCTGCTCGTGCTGGATGCCGAGCAGGTGGAGCAGCGTGGCGTGGAGGTCGTAGCAGGTCGTGGGGGTGTTGCGGTTCAACGGCTTGTAACCCCATTGGTCGCTCTCGCCGTGCGTGACACCGCGCTTGATGCCGCCACCGCAGAGCCAGTTGGTGAAGACAAACGGGTTGTGGTCACGGCCCTTGCCGCCTTGCGTGCTGGGCATCCGGCCAAATTCCGTGGTCCAAAGAATGATGGTGTCGTCGAGCAGGCCGCGCTGTTTCAGGTCTTGAATGAGCGCCGACGCACCGCGCGCCATGCCGCGCGCGAGCGGGCCGTGGTCGCGCTCAATGTCCTCGTGGCTGTCCCAGTTGCGGCGGGGGAAGCCGTTGTCGTTGCCGCTCCAGATTTGCACGAAGCGCACACCGCGCTCCAGCAGGCGGCGGGCGACGAGGCACTTGCGCCCGAAGATGTCGGCTTCTTCCTCGGCGTTGATTTCCTTGGGCCATTCCTTGCGCGAGTTGTTGATACCGTAGGCGCGCAGCAGGTAGTCAGGCTCCTTCGAGATGTCGAGGGCTTCGGGCGCGGCGAGCTGCATCCGCGCGGCGAGTTCGTAGCTGCGGATGCGCGAGTCGAGCCGGTCGTCGCCGACGCGCGACGCCGCGTGGGCTTGGTTCAACTTCGCCATGACCGCGTGCGCCGCCGTCTCGCTGTCGCGCGTGACGAAGGTGCCGTGCTTGTGCGGGAAGAGGTCGGCGATGGGTGTCTCCATGCCGGGGTAAATCACCGTGCCACTGTGCTGCTGCGGGAGGAACGCGGCGTCCCAGTTCTTCGTGCCGTTGCTGGCGAGGCCGCGATGGTCGGGGAGCACGACGAAGGTCGGGAGGTTCTCGTTCTCCGTGCCGAGGCCGTAGCTGACCCAACTGCCCATGCCCGGAAAGCCGGGCAGGTTGAAGCCCGTCGCCTGCAAGAACGTGGCCTGCGAGTGGACGCCAGTCTTGCCGACGACGTTGTGGACGAAGGCGAGTTCATCCGCGACGGAGCCGAGGTCGCCGACGGCGTCGCTCAACATCTTGCCGGACTGGCCGTAGGGCTTGAAGTCCCACACCGGCTTCTTCCACGGGCCGAGGCCGTTTTGAAACGCCTCGACGGCCTCGCCGAAATCGCTGGGCTGGCCGTCGCGCTTCACGAGCTCCGGCTTGAAGTCGAAGAGATCAACGTGGCTGGCGGCCCCGGCCATGAAGAGCTGGACGACGCGCTTTGCTTTCGCGGGGAAATGCGGAGTGCGGAATGCGGAATGCGGAATGGGTGAGGCGACCTCGGCCGCTACAGACTTCTCTGAGGCCAGCAGGCTCGCGAGCGCGAGGCCGCCGAGGCCGCCGCCGCTTTGCTGGAGGAACTCGCGGCGCGATTGCGGGCGCAGCTGGGCGAGGCGGTGGAAGGGGGAGTCGTTGGTAGGGCACATGGTGTCGGCTGAAAGCTGACGTCAGTGTGCGCGCGCGGCTTCGGGAGGTTAAGCGGGAAGTTGTTGCCGAGGCGGCAAAAACTTTCTGCTGCGAGTGGGAAGGAACCGCCGCTCGCTGCGGACAACCTGCGGAAACATGGTTTTTTTCGCGTTGGTATGGGCGTTGCTAGACGGGAGGTGAATGGCCACTGCCACACAAATGAACCCAAGCCCCGCGCTGGCCGAGCTGAACTGGCAGCAGGTGGTGCGCACCTACCGCGCGGCTTGTGTCCTGCATCGGCAGGCTCCGGGCGCGGAGTCGCAACGGGTGTTGGAGCAGGATTTGGCCGAGAGCATTTTGACTTGGGCGGAGTGCGATGCTGCCGACGGCGCGACCCAGACGCAGCGGCTGGAAGCGATGTTCCAACAGGAACGGCAACGCGTGGAGGACGCGTGGTTCGCGCAAGAGTTGATGCGGCAGCGCTGGCATTCCGAACTTCTCCCCGCGCTTTCCGTGCACATCGGCGAGGAAGTGCGCAAAGCCGTCCGCACCTTGCCCGCCGCGCGGCCCGTGGCGATGGGGACTGCGCGGGGGCAGCCGACCCCGGCACCGATGCGCGCGCGTCCTGAGGCGCGCCCGGCCCGGCCCGCCGCCGGCGACATTGCCTCCATCATTGACCTGCTGTTGGAGCAGGAATGCGCGGCGACCCCGCACCAGTCCGCCGCTTAAACCCCTGTCCCGTCCCTACACAAACAAAACCATACACACACCATGAACTCAGTCCTCACTCCCACCATTCAGCGTTACTTCAAACCGCAGGAGGTCAACGGCAAAGGCCGCTTCGACATCTGCGCCACCAACGGCCACGGGGCCGCCACCGACCGCGCCGTGCTCCTGCTCGGCTTCGACTGGGGCACGAACAAGTCCTGCCTCAAGGCGGCTTACGGCGGGCAGCGCGAGTTGGCCACCGACCACGTCATTCCCACCGTCGTCGGCTACGCGAAGGACGGCGTCGTGGACGGGCTACTGCCGGACAACGCCTCCGTGCTCTTCGGCGAACCCGCCATCCGCCAGCGCCTGCACTTGAACCTCGTGCAGCCGATGGTGGACGGCGTCATCACGGACGCGGCGGCGGCTCGCGATTACGCCCGCTACCTCCGCTCGCTCATGGACACCTCGGCGGGCACGGAAGTCCGCGCCGTCATCGGTGTGCCCGCCAACGCCAGCGCCACGGACCGCGAGAGCATCCGCGAGGCGGTCGCAGGCTTGTTCGACCGCGTCATCCTCATCCCCGAGCCGTTCCTCGCCGCGCTGGGTTTCCGCGATGAAGCCCGGCTGAACGACCCCAACTACGTGGATCCAGTGCGCAACTCCCTCTTCGTGGATATTGGCGGCGGCACGACGGATTTCTGTCTCGTGCAAGGCTACTTCCCCACGCCCGAAGAGCAGGTCTCGCTGCCCTTCGCCGGCGACAAGGTGGATGCGCTCCTGCACGCCGCCATCCGCAAGACTTACCCGGACTGTGAACTGACGACGTTCAAGGTCCGCGAGCTGAAGGAGCAGAACGCGTTCGTCGGCACGCCCGCCGCGCCCGCCGTCGGCAGCGTCATGGTCAACGGTAAGTTGCGTCGCCTGGACCTCACTGAGCAGCTCGCCTACGCGTGCGGCGCGCTCTTGGAACAAATCCTCGCGCGCGTGAAGCAACTCATCAGCAAAGCCTCGCCGGACAGCGTGGGCGAGTTGCTGCAAAACATCATTCTGACTGGTGGTGGCAGCCGTATCCGCGGGCTGGACACAGAACTGCAACGTCTCCTCGCCGCCGAGGGCTACGAGCAGCCGTGCGTGCGCCGGACCGGTGACCGCTACCAGGAATTTGTCGCGCTCGGCGCGCTGAAAGCAGCGCGTCAGGCGCGGGAGAATCAGTGGCAGCAGGTCATCAAGTGACCGGCTGGCCACGGTGTGTGTGGACAACCCGCGGGCACCGGCTGTTCCGGTGCCCGCGCGGTTTTTAGAGTGCGGTGGCAGAGCGCAGGGGCGACACCACTGTCGGAGCGAGCCACGCGGACGTTTGAAACGAACCCCCGATTTTAGCCACACATGGGACACCGATAGCCGCTGGGCGAACGGCTGTTTTCATCCGTGTTCGGTCCGTGTTCCATCCGTGGCTAACCAGTCGGGCAAAGCGGCTCGCACGGAGCGCCGTTCAGTGGATGCCGGAGCCGCCCAACTTGGCGGCCTGCCACGCGGCGCGTTGGCTCCCGGTGACTTCTTGGAAGGCCTGGTCGGCCAAGGCGTTCTTCAATCGGGCGCGTTTGAACATTCCGGCTTGGGCAAGCGCCTCGGCATTGGCCGCGAGCAGCTCTTTCATCCGCTCGCCAATCCGCCGTTCGGTCACGGGTGGGATGCCGCCTGGATGAATGGCCCCGGCGTTCACGGCGTGACTCAGAGCTGGAACCACTCCTTCGCGAAGACGATGCGGGCCTTCTTCGCGACGGCCTCGCTCGCTTTGAGCACGCTCACGGTGGCTTCGAAGCCGTCCTGTGCGGTGGCCGAGGGCTGACGCGGAACCGTGGCGAGATGCTTCGCGAGCGCGGCCTTGTCGGCGTCGCCGAAGGTAGCCTTGAAGTCCTCGATGGCGTTGGTGACTTCGTTCGCGTTCGTCAGGAAGGCCTCCAGCGCGGACAAGAGCGAGGTGTTCACCGGCGAGGTTTCCTCTGCCTGATCGCCCTGCGCGACGAGCTTGGTGGCGTTGGCCACGAGCGCGATGCCCGTTTCCTTGTGGAAGTTGTCCTTGCGCGCGTAAACCTCCCAGCCCAGCAGCGGCGCGTCGGACTCCTTGAACATCCACGCCTTGTTGGCGCGCATCATCACGGCGGCCTCGGTGCCGTAAATCATCTCGTAATCGGAGTCGAAGGAGTTCGCCAGCGAGATGTCGTAGATGAAGTTCACGCCCTGCCCATACTCGAAGACGCACTGCGCGGTGTCGGCCACCGTGCGCCCGTCGGTCCAGTGCAGAATGCCGCCGAAGCCGGTGACGGCCACGGGCTGGTCCTTGAGGAACCACGAGTTGTTGTCCACCTGATGGATGCCAATTTCGCCGACGAGCCCGGCGCTCTGCTCCTGGCGGAGGTGCCAGTTGATTTCGCGCTCGCGGTCGGGGTTCGGCGAGGCCTTGCGCCAGCTCTGCTTCTTGTGCCACTGCGCACGGGAGAAGATGTTTTTTCCCAGCGCACCGCTGCGGACGAACTGCATGAGGAAATGCCGCTGCGTGTCGGACCGAAGCTGAAGCCCGGGCTGAAAGACCGCTGTGGGCGTGCTCTTCGCCGCCTGCGCAATCGCCCGCGCGTCCTCAACCGTGTGGGCCAGCGGGGCTTCGCAATAGACGTGCTTCCCAGCGGCCAGCGCCTCGGTGACGAGCTGCTTGTGCTGGTGCGTGGGCGTGGCGATGACCACGGCCTGCACGTCCTTGTTCGCGAGCACCTTCTGGTAATCGCTCTCCTGCGCCGCACCGGGAGCGTTGTCCGCCGAGCGCTTGAGCATCGCGGGATAGGTGTCGCAGATGGCGACGAGCTTGGCCTCCTTGGTGCGCCCGAGCGCGTTGACGATCTCGCGTCCCCACGGCCCGAGACCGATGACGGCGACGTTCACGGTGAACGCAGCTTTCTTCTCGGCAGGAGCTTGGGCTTGAGCGCGCAACTCGACGGCGCCGAGCGCGGCCAGCATGGCGGCGAAGGAGCTGCGCTGCACAAACGCGCGGCGGTTCAAGTCATTCAAGTCGTCAGTCGAGACGGTCGGATTCATGAGCGGGATGATGCGTATGCGGATAACGATGGCAACTGTGGAATCGGGAAAACTGGGCGCATGAGCCCTCGCAAAAGGCACGCATCAAATGGTTTCCGAAGTGCCGTGGGATTCGTCGCTGTTTTGAGTGGGTGAAGCACGCCGAAGGGCCGTGGGCGAGGCGCGACTCCCTACCGATGAACCTAGGGCCGCGCCGCTGCACGGCCTCGACTCGCTGGGGTATGGGGAGGCCGACCAGCAGGTCGGCCCTACCAAGTTCATGGGTTGGGTGGCAGCCGGTGACCGCACCTCCTCAGCCATTCCCCATTCAGACCAGCGGATTCACTCGCCCTGTAAGAAATTGAGATGCGCCCACGCGGACGGCCACCCCAACAGTGGGATTGTATTCCGGCAGCGACTTCCTAACCTCGCCGCTACACCACGCTTGAACGATGAGGAAAACCAATCGGCTGTCCGCCCCGCGGCTGCAACGCCACGGGAAGCTTTCGTTGCGTTCGCCCGCAGCCACCCGCTCGTGCCGGTCGTCCTGGCGTATGGCGCGGGGGTGTGGGCGGGCTGGCGGCTGCCCCTGCCGGTGGCGGCGCTGTTCATCGTCGCCAGCGGGTTGACCAGCGCGGCGGCGGTGCTCCCGCAGTGGCGCGGGGTGCTGCTGTGGCCGCTGTTGGTGAGTCTGGGCTGGCTGAACTTGTCGCTTCAGTCTGCCGGGCTTTCGCCGGTGGATTTGCGCGCGGTGGCGTTGGGCACGCCGGAGCTGGTCGCGGTGCGCGCGCGGTTGACGGAGACGCCGACGCTTCGGGTCTTTGAGCGGGATGGGGAAGAATCGTGGCGGGCGCACGCGGTCGTCGAGGTCGAGGCGCTCCGGCGGGGCGGAGAATGGCAGCCCGCGACGGGCCTCGTCGCGGTCACGACGCCCGGGGTGTTGGCGACGAATTACTTCGCGGGGCGCGTGGTGGAGCTCACCGGTATCCTGCGCGAACCGCGCGGGGCGTTGGCCGAAGGCCTGTTCGACTACCGCGCCTTCCTCGCGTGGCAGGGGATTTACTTTCAGCTTCAGTGTGCGGACACGAACGACTGGCAGCTCGTCGCCGGGACCAGTTCTCAGCCGCCCGTCGCCGACCGCTTTCTCGCGTGGGCACAGCGCACGCTGGCGCGCGGCTTGCCAGTGGAGGACCAGGAGTTGCGGCTGCTTTGGGCCATGACGCTGGGCTGGAAGACGGCGCTGACGGATGAAGTTTCCGAGCCGTTCATGCGCTCCGGAACCATGCATGTCTTCGCGATCTCGGGCTTACACATCGCGCTCATCGCGGGGATCCTCGTGGCGGTTTTGCGGGCGTTGCAACTCCCGCGCGGCGCGTGCGGTGCGGTCATCGTGCCGCTCATCTGGGGCTACACGGCGGCGACGGGTTGGCAGCCTTCGGCGATCCGCTCGACGCTCATGATGACGGTCATCATCGCGGGTTGGTCGTTGCGACGGCCGGGCAATTTACTCAACTCCCTCGCCGCGTCCGGCTTCATCATCCTGCTCTGGCAACCGACGCAATTGTTCCAAGCCAGCTTCCAGCTCTCGTTCTTCGTCGTGCTCGCCATTGCGCTGTTGCTGCCGCCGTTCGAGCGCTTGCGGCAACGCCTGCTTCAGACGGACCCGTTCCTGCCGGACGAGTTGCGTCCGCGCTGGCAGCGGTGGTTGGACACACCGGTGCGGTGGGTCACGACGAGTTTCGCCACGTCGCTGGCGGCGTGGGTCGGGTCGTTGCCGCTCATCGCCTACTACTTTCATCTGGTCACGCCCGGGAGCTTGCTGGCGAATCTCGTCGTCGTCCCCCTCAGCAGCGGCGCGCTGATGTGCAACCTGGGCGCGCTCGTCACCGGCGATTGGCTGCCGTGGGGGACGGACGCCTTCAACCACGCCGGCTGGTTCTTCATGCGCGCGATGATTGGATTCAGTCAGTGGACGACCACGCTGCCGGGCGCGTTCTTCTACATCCGCACGCCGACGAGCTTCGAGTTCTTCGCGTTCTACACGGCGGTGGCGTTCACGCTCGCGGGCTGGCTGTGGACGCCGGGCAAGCGCCGGTGGTCGTGGGGGACGCTGGCGGTGCTGGCGGGCATCTGGCTCGGCGGTGAATTCCGCACGCGCGACGCGGTGCGGCTGACGGTGGTGGGGCAGGGGACTAATGTCGTGTTCGCCGATGCGCCGGGGCGTGCTCGTGACCTGCTCGTGGACTGCGGAAGCGAATCCGCCGCGAGCTTTCTGGTGAAGCCGTTCCTCCGTGGGCAAGGCGTCAACACGCTGCCGAACCTCGCGCTCACGCACGGTGACCAACGGCGCGTCGGCGGCTTCCCGCTCCTCGCCGCTGAATTCCATCCGACGCTTACGTTCACCAGTCCCGCCCGCTCGCGCTCGCCCGCTTACCGCGATGCGCTCCAGCGAATGGAGGCTGGGTTGTCTCAGCGGAAAATCGTGGGGGCGGGAGACCTCATCGCGGGTTGGGAAGTCCTGCATCCCGCTGCGGCGGACAAGCTCG
Organism: Verrucomicrobiota bacterium; assembly: GCA_039796295.1. Lineage (GTDB taxonomy): Bacteria > Verrucomicrobiota > Verrucomicrobiia > Limisphaerales > SXTU01 > SXTU01. The sequence continues at coordinate 5,070 of JBDKJY010000023.1, read as the reverse complement.
AACGCGCGGATGACCTAGCGCTGGTCTTGCGCGCGGAGTTTCACGGCGTGCGCGTGGTGTTGCTCTCGGAACTCGGCGCGGCGGGGCAGGGGGCGTTGCTCGCGCGCGGCGGCGATTTGCGCGCGGACCTCGTGGTGGCGGGCCTGCCGGAGCAGGGCGAGCCGCTGGGGGATGAATTGCTCACCGCGATTCAGCCGCGCCTCCTCATCGTGGCCGACGCGGACTATCCCATCCGCAAGCAGGCGAAGCCGGTCTTGAATGCGCGTCTGGCCCGCAGCGGAGCGACGGTGTTGCGCTTGACCCAGACCGGCTCGCTCACCGCGCGTTTCACGCGGGAAGGGGTGACGGTGGAGTCGGTGGCCGGGGTGGTGCTCGCGCGGTTGGACGCGACCGCTCGCGCGCCGTAGCGCGGGCAGTCTGGCTGCGCCGGGAGCGTGGGTTTGCAACCCGCAGCCGCGCGCGCGGCTGATGACGTTCGGCCCGGCCGGCGGCTTGCGTAGTCGGCAATCGCTGCGGGTCACAGACCCGCGCTTGCGGTATCCGGGCCCGCCGCGCCCGCCACGCGTGGACTTTCGAATCCACCCTTGCGCTTTGAGACTTCATTCCTAGACTCGCCCTCCCGCTGGCGACTGGCTGGCGGTTTGATGAGCGAACGCCGGATTTTTTACTTCGACAACAACGCCACCACCCGGGTCGCCCCTGAGGTCGTGGCGGCGATGACCCCTTGCTTCACTGAGCGCTGGGGCAACCCTTCGAGCGCCTATTCCTTCGGTAATCAGGTGGTGAAGGAACTGGACGTGGCGCGCGAGCAGGTCGCCGCGCTCATTGGGGCGGACGCGCGCGAGATTGTTTTCACGAGTTGCGGCACGGAGGCGAACAACACCGCGCTCCACAGCGCACTGGTGACGCAGCCGGGCAAGCGCCACGTGCTCACCACGGCGGTCGAGCATTCCGCGAACATCAAGTTCGGCGAGTATCTCAAGCGGCGCGGCTACGAGGTGACGTTCCTCCCCGTCGAGTCGGACGGGTCGCTGGACCTGCACCTCTTGGAGAAATCCATCCGCCCTGACACCGCCATCGTCTCCGTGATGTGGGCGAACAACGAGACGGGCGTGCTCTTCCCCTTGGAGGAAATCGCCGCCATCTGCCGTAGCAAGGGCGTGCTCTACCACACTGACGCGGTGCAGGTGCCGGGCAAGCTCAAGGTGGACGTGGACGAGTTGGGCGTGGATTTCCTCTCGCTCTCCGCGCACAAGCTGCACGCGCCCAAAGGCGTGGGGTTGCTCTATTGCCGTTACACCGCGCCGTATCATGGCTATCTCCTCGGCGGCGGGCAGGAGAAGGGCCGGCGCGGCGGCACGGAGAACGTGCCTTACATCGTGGGCTTCGGGCGCGCCGCCGAGCTGGCGCTGGCTTCGATTCAGGAGGAGAACACCCGCATCCGTGCGCTGCGCGACCGGCTGGAGCAAACGATTCTTGCCACCATCCCTGACACCAGCCGCAACGGCAGCCGCGATGCGCGCCTGCCCAACACGAGCAATCTCACCTTCGGCGGCTGTGAGGCGGAGGGACTGCTGCTGCTGCTGGACCGCGAGGGGATTTGCGTCTCCAGCGGTTCCGCCTGCACCACCGGCTCGCTCACGCCCAGCCATGTGCTGACGGCGATGGGCCTCTCGCCCGCGCGGGCGAAGGGCTCGGTGCGCTTCAGCCTGGGCATCTACAACACGGCGGAAGAAGTGGACTACCTGCTGGAGAAACTGCCGCCCATCGTCGCAAAGTTGCGCGGGGCGGCGGCGTAGGCACGACGTGGCGGGAGCGAGCGCGATGGGAGCGCGTCCGGTTTGATTCCGGTTCCATGGGATCCGCTGCCCCGAGTATGGGCAGCTCCGCCACCGCACCGGAAGCACTGGCGCTCCCCACGGGCGCAGATCAGTTGCTTGCCGGGCAGGTGAATCCGCAGTGGAGGCGCTGCCGCCGAGCCGCCGGACACTTTCACCCTCACCCCGGCCCTCTCCCTCCGAGGGCGAGGGAGGCGCTTCGCCGCCGGTTCGTGGCACCGCACCGTCCAGTGGTTCGGGACGCGGCCGGCGTGGCTCCCTCTCCCAGCGGGAGAGGGCTGGGGTGAGGGAGAACGGTCACGAATGCCCAACCGGGTTGCAAGAAAGTGAGATGCGCCCGCTCCCCACTGGTTGCAAGAATACCTCTCGCTCCCCCCGCTTTTTCTCTGTTACTCTCCGCGAGTCGTTTCGACAATCGCATGACACCCAAACTGTTTTCCGAGCTCGGCCTGTCCCCCGAGATCCTCAAGGCCATAGCCAAACTTGGCTTCGAGCAGGCCGCCCCCATCCAGGCCGCCGCCATCCCCGTCCTCCTTGCCGGCAAGGACATCGTCGGCCAATCCGCCACCGGTTCTGGCAAGACCGCCGCCTTCGCCATCCCGGCCATTGAGAAGACCGACCCCCAGCTCCGCGCCGTCCAAGTCCTCATCCTCTGCCCCACCCGCGAACTCGCCGTCCAAGTCTGCGAGGAAGTCCACAAACTCGCCTTCTTCAAGCGCGGCATCCACGCCCTGCCCATCTACGGCGGCCAATCCTACGACCGCCAGCTCATCGGCCTGCGCCAGGGCGCGCAAATCATCATCGGCACCCCCGGCCGCGTCATGGACCACATGGAGCGCGGCACCCTGCGCCTCGACCAGCTCAAGATGCTCATCCTCGACGAGGCCGACGTCATGCTGAACATGGGTTTCCGCGAGGACATCGAGCACATCCTCAAGTCCACCCCGCCCGAGCGCCAGACCGTCTTCTTCAGCGCCACCATGCCGCGGCCCATCCGCGACCTCATCGAGCGCCACGCCAAGGCCCCCGAGAACGTCCGCGTCGAGCAGGCGGCCATGACCGTCCCCACCGTCGAGCAAATCTACTTCGAGGTGGACCGCCGCTGGAAAATCGAGGTTCTCACCCGCCTCATTGACGTCCACGACCTCAAGCTCGGCATCGTCTTCTGCAACACCAAGCGCATGGTGGACGAACTCGTCGAACACCTGAACACCCAGGGTTATTCCGCCGAAGGTCTGCACGGCGACATGAACCAAGCCCAGCGCGACCGCGTCATGGGCAAGTTCCGCAAGTCCGGCCTGGAATTCCTCGTCGCCACCGATGTCGCTGCGCGCGGCATTGATGTGGACGACATCCAAGTCGTCTTCAACTACGACCTCCCCTACGACGTCGAGGACTACGTCCACCGCATCGGCCGCACTGGCAGGGCAGGGCGCAGCGGAATGGCCTTCTCCTTCGTCGCCGGCCGCGAGCTTTTCCAAATCCGCAACATCGAGCGCTTCACCCGGATGCGCATCCAACGCGGCCGCGTCCCCTCTGTCGAAGAAGTCGAAGAAGCCCGCGCCAACGTCCTGCTCGACCGCGTCCGCCTCACCCTGCAAGTCGGCAAATTCAACCGCCAAGACCACGCCGTCGAACGCCTCCTCGAAGAAGGCTTCGAGAGCACCGACATCATCTCCGCGATGCTGCACCTCCTCGAAGGCGGCTCCCCCGGCGAACTCGAACAACCGGCCCCCGGTAAAGACGCCGCGCCCGCAGCCGACCCGCAGGTCGGCCCTACCGGAGCGATGGCCCCCCGCGCCCCGATGAAACCGGCCCCCGGTAGGGACGCCCTGCCGGGCGTCCGCCCCGTTCCGGGAGTCGGGGTAGAAGTCAGAAGTCAGGAGCCAGAAGTCAGGCCGCCCGCCGCCTCCCGGCCCACCGCGCCCGCCCCGCGTCCGGCGGCTTACCCCGCTCGCCCGGCGGCCCCCGCCCCTGTGGCGCAGGTTTCCAAACCTGCTGTGTCGCCGGCTTCCAAACCGGCACCCCGTCCAGCCACCAAGCCGGCCCCTGCCGCCGCCGCCCCGGAGCAACCAGCCCCCGGTAGGGACGCCCTGCCGGGCGTCCGCCCCGTCCCCACCTCCGCACCCGCCCCCCTCGCCGTCGCGCAGCCGGCCAGCCTCCCTCTCCCAGCGGAAGAGGGCCGGGGTGAGGGAGAAAACGTCCTGCCGCCCGCAACTTCCGTATCCGGACAGGCAGAATCGAACGCAACTCAGCCGCCCGAACAGGGAATCCCGGCACCTGAACATAGAGTCCAGCCGCCGGAACACAGGGTCCAGCCGACCGAACACGAAAGGCAGTCGCCCGAACACAAAACCACCCCGACGAGACGCCCAAGGCCATCGACCGAACAGCGTCCTTTCTCTCCCCCAGCCCCCAGCGCACCCGTCGGCGGCCATGATTCTGTGCCCCATGAGGCCGTTTCCACCCCTGCCGAGCGGCCTGATTCGGTCCCTTCCGGTTCCGCCGAACTAAGACTCCCTGTCGAACCTGCCGACGCCCCGTTATCGGGCCTTGATGCCCAGCCCTCCACCGCCGCCGACCTGCGCGCACTCATCAACCAGCCCCGCAAGCCCGGCCCCCCGAAGAAAGAGATCCGCACTGCCCTGGACCGCCCCGCCGCCCGCCAACCCGTCCGCCGCGATTACGACCAATACGAAGACCAACCCCGCGAGCGCCCGCAGTCCGACGACCCCGGCCCCGGCCGAGGCTCCATCGCCCCTGGTTACCCCCCGCGTCGCCCCGCCCCCCGCAGCACCCCCGGCGAGATGACCCGCCTCTGGATGAGCGTCGGCGAGCAGCACGGCATCGCCCCGGGCGACGTCGTCGGCTGCATCCTGGGCGAGACTGGCTACCCCCCGAAGACCGTCGGCGTCGTGGACATCCGCGAACGCCACACCTTCGTGGACGTGGCCGCCGAAGCCGCCCACGCCATCATCTCCAAGCTCAACCGCACCGCCCTCCGCGGCCAGCGCTTGAAGGTGAAACTGGCGTGAACTGCCGTGCCGGTGGGGCGAGCGTCCTCGCGAGCCGTTTGCCGCACGGTTGTCGTCCCCCGGCTCGCGAGGACGCTCGCCCCACCATGCGGTTCATGCCGATGAACCACCTTTGACCGCTCCCAACCTAAGCCTCCCCGCCCCCTCCATAATCCCATGAGCGCTTCCGCCCCCGCCCGCCACAACGCCAAAGACCG
>JBDKJY010000022.1:0-107687 GCA_039796295.1 Verrucomicrobiota bacterium | reverse complement strand
GCAGCTTCACCCCTTTGGGGTTCGGCTGCGCTCGGATCGCTACGCTCGCCTTCGCTCCGCCTCACCCCAAAGGGGTGAAGCTGGAGGGAAGAAAGACAAATTACAGAAGCAGGTTTACACCGGCCAAGCCGGGACACCCGACAGGAGCGCGTTCAGCGGAGGAGGAGTCTGGTTGAGTCATCGCCACAGCTATTTCGGCAGCAACGTCATCATCGCTTTGCCCAGCGCATCGCCGATCAGAAAGTAACTCTCCGCATTGGCGAACCAGTGATGTCCATGCGTGGGACAGGGCGAGAGCACCGCAGGCCGGGCGAAATCCGTGGTCTTGACGAATACAGCGTTTTTGATCTGCTTGGTTCCTTCTTCCTGCGCCTTTCTGAATTCAAACATGGCACCGCTAGTCACTGGTCCGCCATTGCCAAGCTCGCCGACAACCACCGGCATGTTCGGCACATTGAATTCCTTGCGGAGATCGCTGATCAGGTTGACCAGAAGCTTCGCATATTCGGGTATCGCCTGTGGGGTGACCATGTCGTTATAGCCCTGCTGCCAGTAAAAACCCGCTATTTCATATTTCTGATCTCCCAGTTCAGCCAGTGCCGCGCGAACTTCTTTCACCATTTTGCGATAAGACTGCCCAACATCCTCGGGTTTTGGCCAGTTGCCGGTGTCATAGGCCGGCTTGCCGGAACTTGGCGAACGGAAATGCCCGTGCAGGCTGTGCCCGCCCCAGGCCGTCTTGATCAACAGCACCGGCTCTTCGTAGAAGTCGCCCAGAACAAAACCGAACCCCAGCTCGGGTCCCATGTGCCTTCTCGATCCGTCTGCGGCATAGCCGGTATAACCTATCGTCAGGCCACCCTTCAGGACCTTGTCGCGAACCTTGAATGATATCTGCACATCATCCCGGACGACCCATTCACCTTTCTCGTTCTTGAGCTTCTTCATCTTGTCGGCGCTCTTTGAGTTTGCCATCGACCAGACCAGATTGCCCTTTCCTCCGTTGTAATCATGATCCACCGAGCCCTGACCTTCCATGTTCGACTGACCGGCGAGGATGAAGACCTTCACAGGTCCTTTGACCTTCTGCTGGGGCTTACCAGCGTTGGCGTCTTCCGCGATTGCCGCATTCGCCATTAACGACAGCGCGACTCCGACAACGATCCTTGCAAATTTCGCACTCATTTTACTTTTTGTTATTTTCATGCCTCTTGTTCCTTCTTTATTTCTTTAAATTCACAATTGCTTCGGCGAACGCCTTGCCCATCTGCGCGAAGATCTTCGCACTGCCCAAATAGTGGTAACCGCCATTGGAAGCGCCTTTGAGGGCCTCCCTGTCTTTGGGCGAAAGGACTTCCTCCAAGGCGAGGTCGAGCTTGTCCTGGTCTGCTTTGGTGATACCCTCAATCCGCACATCCATCGCGGCATAATGTTCTGGAGATTTAAGGTCATATTGGTGATTGGCATAAACCGCCAATACGTTCTTCCCCTTCTTCAAATGTTTGATCTGATTTGCTCCGAGGACGATGGAACCGTATTGCGGCTTGTCCTGCCACCAGATGTAGGTGTGAATCTTTTGTCCGTTTAAATAAACATGGAATCCTTGTCTCGCCAAAATCGCGATGCGATATGACTCGCAGTTGAGGTCTTCGACTTCAAACGTTGTGCGCATCAGCAGGAATTCGCCCTCTCCCCAAGTTGAGGGGAATTTGTCCAAGGTGATTCCGCTGTGTTTCCAGACGCCTTTTCCGATGGGGGCCTTGCCGGATGTCCACTTGCTGTCATCGAAGTCGGGCATGTGCCAATTCTCCATCCCGGCTGGCAGCGTGATGTCACGGAATCGCCTGCCGTCATATTTCTCCATCTTGTCCTTCTTCTCAGTGGGCTCAATCGTCGCAAAGCGCCAGATCCGTTCCTCTGGCAGAGGCTTGCCAACTGGCTTCCAGTAATTATCCCATTTCCGTTCCCTGTCGAAAGTTCCATCCTTTTTCAAAGTGTGAGCCGTAGCGACGATATTGTTATACTCACCCTGCTTGGGCTGTGCGGCGGCAATGGTATCATCCCAGAAGGGAGCGGTCGGAACAGCAATCACATTGCCCTTGAACTCCGGCAGGTCGGCCGGAGCGGCCATGGCCTTGCGGAAATTTACATTTTTGGTCTCACCGTCAACTCCCAGCACACCGATCACGAATGGCATCTTCGGGGCTGAAAGGTCTTTGCGAACATCGCGAATGAAGTGTGACAACAAGCGTGAGTATTCATCATAGTTATTATTGGGATAGGTCGTCCCATCGACCAGATCGTTAAAACCCTGAAGCCAGACAAAACCGGCCAATTCATAGCCGGCCTTCTCGTCATATTCCGGACAGACCCGCCGGGGATCCGCCAGCACCTTTTTTACATGATCGATTATCATTCGGTAAAACACACCCGAGGCGGCATCCTTTTTGTCCTGCCACGCTTTCCGGTCCTCGGCTTTGGGAATCCCGTGGGCGCCTTGTGGATGCTTGTCCCACACCTCTTGAATCTGCTTGGGCAGCTTGTATTGCCCGGCGCTGGGCGGCCGGAATTCGGTGTTGAGTGACCTGCCACCCCAGGCGGTCTTGATAATCAGGATGGGCTCGTTCAACTGTTTCTCCATATAGATGCCGAAGGTGAACTCGGGACCGATCTTGCCGCCAATCTTGGTGGGTTGATTGCCACGTTCGCCAAAGCCGGCGGTCAATTTCCCCAAGCCCTCGCCATTGGCACTGCCATCATAAGGGCCGGTCAAATACGACATCCAGACCTTGTCACATACCCGTGGCGTTCCATCGGGATTGCGCATTTCTTTCAGGATCGGTGCCGTCAGCGGATCCTTCCCGATGTAGTCAAAAGTGCTGATTGCGGCATGTCCTTCCATGTTGGACTGGCCGGCGAGGATGAAGACCTTGAGCGACTTGGTCGCGCCAGCGGCGGGGAGTGGTTGCTGCACGGCCAGCAGAGTCAGAATTGCGATGAGGGTGAGTGGTTTCATAATGTTAGTTTCGGGACCGTCCCGACATCTTGCTCGTTTCAAGCAGCACTGAACATCGAAATGCGTCCACCGAACAGCAACGGGTAGCGAGAACGGGCGGAGAAGGCCGGCGCAAGCCGGTGTTCTCTGCCGAGTTTTCCACCGGAAGAACCGGATGCGGGAAATCTGCACGTCGGGGTCTGTGAGGGGGCCAGCGGGCAACCGCTGGACCTCCTCGGCGATCTAACCACCATTCGAGTGTGACCCTGCTTGTCCCCCTATCGCTTGGCTTTCACTGTCACAGGGATATCTACATAGTAAAGATTGGCGGGGGGCTCTCCCTGGCCGCCTTGCGACAGGACGCCGATGTTGCCGGACTGGGTGACGACGCGAAGAGTTGCCTGATAATCTCCCGCTTTCTCCGCCCCTAGAAAGCGCACAGAGAATGGCTCCGTCTCCGGTGCCGGGCCACCCAGGAGCCCGCCCCGGCCGTCGGCGCCGACCAGTTTCAACTGCCGCTTTGTGGGGCCACAGTGGTCGCTGACGAATTCGAACTGCTCCGCATCCTTGCCGATTAGAATGGCGCCCACATGGTCGGTCGCTTTGGTGAGGACCTGCAGGTGATTCCATCCGTTGGGCGCGAACGACGCTACGCCGTAGAGCACGGTTGCGGTCTCAGTTCCAGGGTCATTGTCACTGAGCACCTGGCGGAACACGCCGCGCTGGCCGTTGCGGATCGTGATGGATTCTGTCGTTTTCGCCGAACCGAGAGGAACCTGTCCAAGGTCAAGGGGCTTCGTCACGCTGAGTTCCAGTGTCGGGCGCAGGATCTTGACAGGCGAGAACTTGTCGAGCAGCAGTCCGCCCGGTTTAGCGCCACCCTGATAGATGAATCGGGCACAGGGGCTAAGGGGATAGATTAACAGGTATTCCGGGATCTGGTCGGTCAGACGCTGCGCGATGGAGCGGGTAACGAAAGTCTCGCTCGCGGTCGAGATGTCACGCGAGCCGCCCCAGGTCTCCGTGGCCGAACCGCCCACTCCCTGGGTGAGGTTCATGTAGCATTTCTGCTCCCCGCTTCCCGGTAGCGCCGCGATCTCGACACTATATCCCACCAGGCATCCCGGGCGCACGGCGGGACGTTCCGGCAGGCAGTTCCAGTAGGAGCCTGACCCGTCGATCAGCTTGATGACGGACACCCCGCTCTTTTTGGCCTCTGTCATTTCGATGCAGCGTTTTTCCTCTGGTGCCTGCCGCGCGGCAAGTTGGGTGTTCGGGCCGAGTTTCCAGCCGAGCGGCTTCCCGTCTTTGTCCAACTCCTCGAAGCTGGGGTTGGGGAAGGCGAACTCCGCATGGTCAGACATCGGTGACCGGGTCCAATCCGTCCAGCGAAACGGCGTGGCAGGCAGGCCTTCCCGGTTGAACAGCGTGCATTGCGGAAAACCGGCCCAAGCGTAGTGCAGCATGGACGGAACCGGAACGTCGGGACAGGATACAATCACGCGATCGCCGTCGATGCGGGCCTGCGCCGGGTGGAAACGGCGGTCGGCCCCGGCAAGGTCGAAGCCCTGCACGGCGCCGTCGGGCCCACGCCCGACCAGCCCGCTTCCGGCGTAGTCAAAACGCACGACAACATCATTCTTGCCGAACTGCACATCTCGCGGCACGGGCCCGCTTGCAAGGAGCTTTTCGCCGTAGGCGACTTCACGCGCCTGCAGCAGCAGGCGGTCGGCGACGGGCTCCTTGTTGGCCGGATGGATGTCCCACGCGTCCCCCACGTCGATGGTGATCGCCATGCCGGTGCGCGGCACGGAACGCCAGGTCAGCAATTGCGCCTCACGCACCTCTACGAAGCCGTGCCGTTCGCCATCCTTGTGGAGGCCGGTCAGCGTTTTATTGTCCATGTCCATCCGTGCGTCCTTCCCGGCCCGGTGTTCCTGGAAGCCTGGCAGCTGGACGAAGAGGAACGGCAGGTCGGTCTGCGCAAATGATTTGCGCCAGCTGCGGATCAGTGCTGGCAGAAGCGATCGGTATTCGGCGCCGCGGCCGCCGTTGTATTCGCCCTGGTAGTAGAGCACGCCGCGGAGAGCAAACGGTCCGAGGGGCGCGATGATGCCGTTGAAGCATTTCGACGGCCCCAGCGGGCTCTTCAGCAGGTGCTGGAGTTCCGGGGCGGCGGAAAGAGTGGCGGAGTCCACCCATGACTCGGCCGGCACGATCTCCACCGCCGTGATCATGCCGACGGGCACCTTGCCGCCCAGGTGGCGGTAGAGTTTCTCCGCGAACATGCCGCTGACAGCAGAATAGCCGCTTACCGGTTTGCGCCACGCCACAGGCTTGGACAGATCGGTCAAGGGTTCCGTGGGCGGCGAGGTCTGGGCGGGAACAGCAGCCACTCGCAGATTCGGGCAGGCCTCAAGCCGCTTCAGCACTTCGGCCCCAAGCCCCATCATCATGTTCGACTGACCGGCCGTGAACCATACGTCCCCCACCAGCACATCACGGATCGCCAGTTTCTGTGGATTAGCCCCCTCCGTTGAAACGAGCAGTTCCCGGCCTGCGGAATTCGCCGTCAACGGATCGAGCAATATCTTCCATTTCCCCGAGGAGTCCGCCGTGGCGCTTTTCGTCTGCCCTGCAAAGCTCACCGACACTTTCGAGCCGACGTCAGTCCAGCCCCAAACGGGAACCGGCATCTCGCGTTGCAAGACCATGCCGTCGGAAAATATCTGAGGCATGCGGACATCGGCAAACGCGGCTTGACAGAACGCCAGAAGCGCCGCGAGGACCGCAAGTTGTGCTATTCGAGTTCTCATCTTCTTAACAAGCTGGAAGTTTCTCATGGCTGCAAGCATTTGCTTTCGTGCCCGCCGCACCGGAAACGGTCAGATCGCGGACGGGCGGCGGGGAGTGGTTGCTGCACGGCCAGCAGAGTCAGAATTGCGATGAGGGTGAGTGGTTTTATAATGTTAGTTTCGGGACCGTCCCTACGTTTTGCTCCTTTCAAGCAGCACCTTCAACTCATTCATGTAAACGCCGGTCGAAAAGTGCGGCGGGTTGAAGGCACACCGCGTGCCCATGAATCGTTCAGGCGATGACCTCCTTCAGAACCTGACCGTGAACATTGGTGAGGCGGCGCTGGATGCCATTGTGATAGAAGGTCAGGCGCTCGTGGTCGATCCCGAGCAGATGCAGGACCGTGGCGTGGAAATCAGGCCATGAAGTCGGCTTCTCCACGGCCTTCCAGCCGACCTCGTCGGTGGCTCCATACGAGAATCCCTTCTTCAGGCCGGCGCCAGCCAGCCAGACGGTGAAGCCCTCCGGATTGTGGTCGCGGCCCAGACCGAGTTTGCCTGCCGGTGCCTGGGTGAAGGGCGTGCGACCGAACTCGGAGGTGAAAAGCAGGAGGGTGTCGTCCAGCATGCCGCGCTGCCGCAAATCCTGGATCAGCCCCGCAATGGGACGGTCGATGAAGCCTGCTTCGCGGGAGTGGTTTTCGCGGTTGTCCTCATGGCCATCCCAGCCGTGGCGCGGAGTTCCGCCGAAGGCGCCGCCGGAGTAGATCTGCACGAAGCGGACGCCGCGCTCCAGGAGCCGCCGCGCGAGCAGGCATCGCCGCCCACAGTCGGCGGTCTCTTTCTGATTCAGGCCGTAGAGCCGGGAAATGTGTTCGGGCTCGTTGGCAAAAGCGATCGCCTCGGGAACGGAGGTCTGCATCCGGGCGGCGATTTCGTAGGCCCGCATCCGGGCGGTGAGCAGGTCCTCGCCCGCGCGTTCGGCGGCATGGCGGCGATTGATTTTTTCCAGCAAGCCACGGGAATCGCGCTCCGTCGCCGGGTCGAGCTTGCGATCCGGGAAAAGGTTCCGCACGGGCTGGTCGCCGGCGCGAAAGAGGGCGCCCTGGTGCTCGGCCGGGAGGAATCCGCTGCCCCAGTTGCTGGCGCCGTTGTTGGGCAGGCTGCGGGCATCCGGCAGGACGATGAAAGTGGGGAGCGAGTCTGAGAGGTTCCCCAGCCCGTAGGAGAGCCAGCTTCCCAGCGCCGGAAATCCGTTCATCTGGAAGCCGGTGTTCTGCAGGAAGCTGGCCGGGGTGTGATTCGCGGACTCGGAATACATGGAGCGGATCACGGTGAGTTCGTCCGCCACCGAGGCGAGGTGCGGGAACAGCTCCGAAACCCACAAGCCGCTCTCGCCGCGCTGCCGGAATTCCCACTCGTTCGCGCGCATGAGTCCGGCGCTGCCGAAGAAGGTCTCGGGCTTGACCGAGTCCGGTGGCGCTTTGCCGTGGAAGCGCGCCAGCTCCGGCTTGTAGTCAAAGGAGTCCACGTGGCTGAGTCCACCCATCAGGCAGATGTGGATCGCCCGCGTCGCTCGCGGGGGATGATTGGGAAAGGAGGCGCGCGGCTTGCCGGATGCCGCGAGCGCTTCCTGGCCCAGAAGGTGCATCGCGGCGGTGGCTCCAAGGCCGGCGGTCGCGAATTCCAGAAAGTGGCGGCGGGAAAAGTTCATCAGTCGATCCAGATCAGTTCGCTGCTGTTGAAAAGGGTTCGGGCGAGGGCGGGCAATCCGTGACGCCGAACCAGCGCCGTGGCATCGAAGCGTTCGGTTGGGTCCGGGTCGCGGCCCAGAGCAAGACGCCACGCGAGCCTCACTTGGGCGTCCGTGGCTTTGCCCGCCTCCTTGGCCACCCGTTCGGCGAAGTGGTCCGCCATCCGCAGGATGAAGGGGTGGTTCCACTGGCTCAGTGTTTGGGACGGCGTGATGGTGGTGTGGCGAACCGGCGTGGTCACCGAGGGATCGGGACAGTCCAGCGTCTCCAGCAGGGCGCTGCGCTCCCCCCGCACCTGCCAGGCATAGAGCGTGCGGCGATTGAACTCGGGTCCGATGGGGTCGATCGCCCTGTAATAGGTCGTCGGCCGCACTTCATCCATGCGCACGTCCCGGAAGCCGGGGCCGAACATCTGCGGGTTCAGCGCCCCGGAAACCGCCAGGACGGTATCGCGGAAGGTCTCCGCCTCGACCCGTCTGGGGCTTTGCCGCCAGAGCAGGCGATTGCCCGCGTCGATCTCGTGGGCCGCTTTGTTCCCGCCCCGCGACGCTTGCTGCCATGTCGCCGAGGTGAGGATCCGGCGATGCAGACTTTTCAACGAATACCCGTCCTCGCGGAAGCGGACCGCCAGCCATTCCAGCAAGCCCGGATGGCTCGGCTGCCCGCCGTTGAAGCCAAGGTCACTCGGTGAGAGCACGATGCCCTGCCCGAAATGATGATGCCAGATACGGTTCACCGCCACGCGGTGGAAGAGCGGATTATCCGGCGAGGCGATCCACTCGGCCAGCTTTCGACGGCGTGAAGCGTCGGAAGCGCCCACCGGAAGTCCAAAGTCCGGTGCGAGACCCTGCACAGCCCGCAAGGCGCCTGCGGGGACGGCCTCGCGCTGGAGGCTCACGTCGCCCCGGTCGTAAACGTGCATCGGGCCGGGTTGTTGCGCTAGAACGGTGAAGATTCGCTTGGAAGGGGAGGCGCTCTGCTTCTCCATGTTTTTGATCCCAGCCTCGATGCGCTTTTCCTCCGGCGTCTCCGCCGTGAGGACCGCGCCCGGCAGCCCTCCGAAGAGCTGGAGTGCCAGATTGCCCTCGGCCCATTCGACCGCGTGGATGGCATTGATCCCGGAAGACTTCCACCTCGAGCTGCGGGCGCTGTGATAGACCTTGCCCTTGGTATCCGCCTGCGTTCCGGGGGCAGCAGTCTGCTCCAGGTCGTCGAACCGCTCCTCGAATAGTTGGCGGTCGCCCTGACGGATCTCCAAGTCATCGACCGCTCCCCCGAAGCGTCCGGAATTGAGCGGAAAGGGCTCCAGACGGAGACGCACCGGGCCGGAGCCGTTGCCGGTATAGGCAAACTCCTTGCGTTCGAACACGGTGGCGTTTCGGCCATCGGCCCACTCCCGCGATTCAAAGTAATGGGCCGCCAGCTGGCCGCCGTCCGACGCCCGGAGGACGCGAATGACCACCCCGTCGTGCTCCGCCGTGCCCTGGGAAGCGGCTGCCCAAGCCGTCGGCGCGAGCCGCAGCGACACGCGATAGGCCTTGCCTTGAACGTTGGCCTCGATGGTGTCACGGAGTTCGAGGATGTTCGCCGTTGTCGTCAGCTTTCCGTGGCGGGCGATGACTCGCTCGACCAACTCGCGCTCAACTTCGTTTCGCTGACGCCGAAGTTTCCTGCTCTCCTCGTCATGCCCCAGCGTTCGCTCCCCGTGCCTCACGCCATCGAGCGCGGCGATGAACTGGTAGTATTCCTTTGCCGAAAGCGGATCGAACTTGTGGTCATGACAGCGGGCGCAATGCACCGTCATCCCGAGAAACGCCTGCCCCACCGTGCCAGCTATTTCCGCCAGTTCGTCCTGTCGCCCGGCCATCCGCATTTTCGGGTTCGTCCCCAGCACCTCGTTGTGGACACCCGCGACGAGAAAGCCCACCGCCGCCATGCCTTCCGTCGTGCCGGGGGCAAGGATGTCGCCCGCCAACTGCATGCGGACGAACTGATCGTAGGGAAGATCGTTGTTGAGCGAGCGAATGAGCCAGTCGCGGTAGTGCCACGCGTTTTCCCTCGGCGTGTTGTATTCGAAACCGCCGCTCTCCCCGAAGCGGGCCACGTCCATCCAATGCCGCGCCCAACGCTCGCCGTAATGTTGGGAACCAAGCATCTCATCCACCAGTCGCGCCCACGCACCCGCCGACGGGTCGGCGGCAAATCGCTCGATCATCTCGACCGGAGCCGGCAGGCCCAGCAGGTCGAAATAGAGTCGGCGCACCCGGGTCCGCGGATCCGCCAACGGCGATGGTCGCAAGCCCTTCTCGGCCAGTTGCGCGAAGATGAATCGATCGATCTCGTTCCGGGACCAATTGTCGCCCTGCGTCTCGGGCGGAGCCGGCGCCTTCAGCGGCTGAAGCGACCACCAATCGTATCCGGCGCGGGCCTTCGAAGAGTAGCGGAAAGGATCAATCGGATCTCGTCCCCACGCCGCCCCACCCGCGATCCAGTCCCGAAGAATCGCCTTCTCGTTTTCCGGCAGCGGATGCTTGGGCGGCATCTCATCCGCCTCCACCACGGCCCAGAGCCGGCTCCGGCCCGGCGCGCCGGCCACGATCTGTTTCAGCGCTTGCTCCTTCCGGCTGAGGTCGAGTTTGCCCTTGGGTTTCGGCCCCGAGTGGCAATCGAGGCAGCGTCCCGCGAGAACCGGGGCAACGACGCGGTCGAAAGCCGGCTCTTCCGCCGTCGCCCGCAGGCCGGCAAGGCTGGCCAACCCCAACATGAACCAAAGCGTCGCCTTCATGCCCGCAACCTCCTTTCGATCTCACGCGCGGCTTTCATCACCTCCACGGCCACGGCTGCGAATCGGCCTTTGGGCATCCGCCCGGCCACTGCCGAGGCCCACACGGTCGCCAGCAGATGATCCGGCCGGTCAAACACCGGCGCGGCCACGCAATGAATCCCTTCATCCGCCTCGCCCCAGTCCGTGCCGTAGCCCAGCTTCATGACGCGCTGGCATTCCGTCCGCAGCGCGTCCTTGTCCGTGATCGTGCGGCTGGTGAAGCGCCCCAGCTTCAAGCGCCGGATCGATTGCGCGCACGTCTTCGGAGGCTGGCAGGCCAGCAGCACCTTGCCCGGTGCGTTGTTGTGGAGGGGGAACCGCAATCCGATCTCCGCGCAGATGCGCACCGCCTGCGTGCTCTCGACCTGCTCAATGATCACTCCCTCGTCGCCAATCGGAATGCCAAGCTGCACCGTCTCTCCCACCGCGTCGCGCAGCACTCGCATTGGCTCCAGCGCGCACTCCACCAAACTATGCCGCCCCACTCGGGGATGCCCCAGGCGTAGCAGCTTCCCCGTCAACCGGATGAGCATCGTCGCCTCGTCGCGCTCCACGTAGCCGCGCGCGGTCAAAGTCTGCAACAACCGGGAAGTCGAGTTCTTCGGACTGCCGATCGTGCGGCTGATCTCCGCCAGACTCATGCCCTCCGGCCTCGCATCCAGCGCCTCCAAGACCGCCAGCCCGCGAGCCAGCGCCGGTGCCTCGATGCGAGACGCCGCTAGGTCCTCGGTGTGCACGCGTTCTGTATGTGGGACGTGTTCCATTAGTAGTATGAACCTAAAACACGTCAAGGCCTCATGCCTAGAAGAAAACCATCAGCTTTTTACGAACCCAGGCAACCACGCGGGGGCAGGATTACAGCCGACTACGGCCGCTGGACTTCGATTCTTCGAGCAGGGCTTTGAGTTCCTTCACGATTTCGGGGTGCGCGGCGTGGAGGTTCTTGGTTTCGCCGGGGTCGGTGTCGAGGTTGTAGAGTTGGCCCGGGGCACTGGGCGCGGAGTCGGCGATCATAAATGGCTTCAGACCGGCATCACTGTCATAACGGTTTCCGCCGGAGCCAGGGTGCCGTCAACGACAACTATTTCTCCTTTCGTATAGCGACAATCAGAAATTGCCGTTGGTCTGGGATAAATTCGGGTCTCACCTGGCCGCTGGCCAGGGAATGATTTGCCCCGGTGGTGGAACGGAGTCCTTGGCGCGCAGCGCCAAGGACGCAGTGGAACCACCGGGGCAAATGGCGCGCTCATTTCGCTTCGCGCACCTGGGCTTTTTGGGCGTGCACACTCTCGCCCGTGAACTCCAGGATCAGCGAGTGATGCACGAGCCAGTCGATCGCGGCCATCGTGGTCATCGGGTCCTTGAAGATCTGGTCCCACTTCGAGAACACCAGGTTGCTCGTGATCATCACGCTGCGCCGCTCGTAGCGCTCCGCCAGGAACGTGAAGAGCACCTCCGGGTAGTCCGCGGCGCATTGTAAAAACGGATCAGACTGCGCGATCCCCGACGGGAACCATTTGGGCCGCCGAACCGACGAAATTACTATTCAGCCTCGCAACCTCACGGCTTCTTGCCGATCGCGAAGAGATGCTTCACCCCGCGCACATACAGGCGCCCTTCGGCAAAGGCCGGAGAGGCATCCGCGGGCTCCCCCAGGGGAGACGCGGCGATCTCCTTGAATTCCTTGCCTGCGGCCAGGACGTGCATGATGCCTTGCTTGTCCAAGGCGTATACGCGGCCGTCGGCAAAGGCCGGAGAGGCGTGGAATCCTGTTTTAAAGTCATGTGCCCAGCTCCTCGTTCCATCCTGCACATCATGGCAGGCGATCAGCCCGTCGCCAGTGGCGAAGAAGACGCGGGAGGCGGCGACAAGCGGGCTGGCCATGGCAGGAAGGTTTTCGGAGGCGGTCCAGAGCACACTGGTCGCCGTTACATTTCCCTCACCGCCCGGCAGGATCGCCGCGCCCTTGGCATTCTCCATCGCCGCCACCACCATGCCGTCCCCGAATGCCGGCGACGGCGTCACATCCCCCCCGAGACACGTGACCCGCCAAAACTCTTTCCCCTTTTCGGGATCGTAGGCGATTACCCATGGGTTGCCGGTGGTGATCAGCTCTTCGCGTTTGCCAGCCTTGATTACGATCGGCGTGGACCAGCTGTTGGGCACCGGGCGCGGCGTGGTCCGCCAGATCTCTTTGCCAGTCGCGCCATCCAGGGCGATGAGTGCCGAGAGCTTCTCATCCGCCATGCCCCCCTGGTCGAGCTGCACGATCAGGAGCGGCCCGTGCGTGAGCAGGGAGGCCGCATGGCCGTAGGCATTGGCCGGTGCGCCCAAGTTCCTGGCCCAGGCCAGGTTCCCCTCGAAAGAGAACGCCGCGACGGCCCCCGTGGCGAACATAGCATAGACGAGTCGGCCATCCGTAGCCATCGTCGAGGCGGCATAGCCGCCGCGGGAATTGTCGTCCGAGAAGACCGTTGGCACCGCGGCAGGGCTGTCGCCAACCTTGGAGATCGGCTTTCGCCAGAGGATGGTCCCGGTTAGGACATCGAGGCAGTAGACCTCACAGCGATCTTTGTCGGCGCCGCTCAGAAAGATACGGTCCTTCCAGACGATCGGCGAGCTGTAGCCGGGCAGCGGGATCTCTGTCTTCCAGAGGATGCCTTTGCCGCTCGCTCCGTCCCACTCGACGGGCACATCCTTGTGGGAGGAAACACCCAGACCGCCCGGCCCGCGGAAACGTGGCCATTGGGAGCGCATCTCATCGGTGGAAGCCAAGGGGGGCAACGGCGGCTTGGCGGCTTCAGCCGCTTGCGCCGGGAGACCCGGCAGCATCCCGTACAGCAACGTCATGAGCGGCAAGACCGTCGCAACGTGCAACACGCTCGCTGCTCGTGCCGGGTACCCGCAAACCGCAGAAGAGTGCGCAACCACGGTGACTACTTATTCGGTGCCCTTGGTCAGGTCAAAGCAAGCCACGCAGTTGGTCATGCGCAGGTACATCTTCCCCTCCGCGATGGCGGGGGTTGTGTTTTCGGCTGCGCCCGAGTTCTCCACCTTGCCGAGCAACTCGAACTTCTCGGGCGACGCTTTGACCATGGTCAAGAGGCCGCGCTCGCCGATCGTGAACAGCTTGCCGTCTGCGAGGACAGGCGAACCGTTCTCCACGTAATCGCCGCCGCTGAAGGTCCCCACCCGGTCCCACAGGGGCTTGCCGTCTCCTTCCAGCTTGGTGCAGGTGAAGTGCTTGCCCGTGCAGGCGTAGACGTGTCCGGCGAAGATCACGGCCGTCGTGCCGCTCATGCCGCCGCGATCCCAGACCTTTTCCGCCTTTTCAGGCGTCATCTTGTAGGCATAGCGCGCCCCCGCCGCGATCAGGTAGTCGCCGCTGACGACGGGGGAGCCGGCCCATCCGCCCGGGACGGACCACAGGACCTTCCCAGTCTTCGCTTCCAGGTAGAAGATCTGCTTTGCGTCGTTGCAGAGAACATGGGGCTTTCCGTCTTTGACCCATGCCGTTGCCGAGGAGGAGCATCCCCGGCCGGCCGCGATCGCTTTTTGGTTCCAGACGAGCTTTCCGTCCTTGGGGTCATACGCTGCCAGCCCCAGCTTGGCGCCGCTCCGGACCACGACAAGGCCGTCCACCAACAGCGGCGAGGAGCAGTTCGGGCCATAGTCCGGCGGCGCGCTCTTCCAGATCTCAGCGCCATTCTCGGCGTTCAGGCAATACATGGCGAGACAGCCGCTGACATAGCAGCGGCCGTCGGCTACGGCCGGGGTGCTGGATCCAGAGGTTTCGCTATCCGGCATCGGCGCATTGGGATACTCCTTCTTCCACAGGGTTTTTCCGTTCGCTGCGTCCAGGCAGAAAATCGCGTCCTTGGTCTCGGCGTTCACCGTCGGCACGAGCCGCATCAAGGCCTCCCGCTGCGGTCCCTGGATGCCGTTCTCCTGGAGCCACTTGTCCAGTTCAGCCTGGTTGGCGAACTCCTTCTTCCTCGCCTCCTCCAGCTTGGCGAGGAGCTCCAGCGGAATAGCGCGAGTCCCGGCCAACAAGCGGTTCTTCACAAAGGGACCGAACTTCTTCTGCTCATCATCCTTCAGCTTCTTGGCGATCCAGTCGTCGGCCCACCCCAGTATCTCCTCGTTCTTCAGTTTTCTCCGGTCAGGCGACAGACGAGCCTCTTCCGACGCCTTGGCCAGGGCCTCGGGCAGCTTGTCCGGACCTTCTGGAACCAACTGGATGTCGATGGCCCATCGGTTTCCGCCGTCGATGCGGCGCGTGATCAGCGGATCTTTCAGCCCGACAAAAAGGTAGGCCTTGCCGCCGACGACCACGACGCTGCCAAAGCCGCCTTCCTTTTGGGTCGGGATCGGCTCGCTTTGCCAGAGTTTCTTCGGCCCCTTGGCCGGCCAGGGAGCCAGCAGCGCCGGCCCCTTAGCCGCCACGCCGTCCCGGGTCGGGCCGCGCCATTGGGGCCAGTTCTCCACCGCCTGCGCTGTGTCCCAGGCGATCAGCAGACATCCGACCACGAGCATCGTCCCTGCTAGGAATTTGCTTTCGCGCCCGCCGCACCGGAAACGGTCAGAACGCGGACGGGCGTCGGGGAGTGAGGGGGGCTGATTGTAAGTCTTCACGTGTGTCAGAGTGAAAGTTGAGAGTGTAAGAGTCAGATTTTGCATGGGTGAAAATTATCGATGTGTTCCGGGAATTTCCAAACCCGCGCGATTGAGCGCCGTATCATCCGATGTCACTCACCACGCCCGTGCTCGTGCCGAATTGGTCGGCCTTGATGCCCATCTGGTGAAGCATGCGCACGTAGAGGTTCGAGAGCGGGCGATTTTTCTGGCGGTCATACAGCACGTGCCCGGCGTGTTTGAAGCCACCCCCGGCGACGATGATCGGCAAGTTCTGGGAAGTGTGCGCCGAGGCGTTCCCCAGGTTGCTGCCGTGGAAGACCATCGTGCGATCGAGCAGCGATTCGTTTCCTTCGCTGGAGCCTCGCATTTTCGTGAGAAACTCGTTGAACACGCGATACTCGGCCTCTTCGATCTTCGCGAGCTGTTCGATCTTCGCTTCGTCCTGGCCATGGTGCGAGGCTTCGTGGTGCGCCATGTTAACGCCTTCGATTTTCGGCTGAATGTGACTGACAAGGTTCAGGTTGATGATCCGCGTGGAATCGGTTTGGAGGGCGAGATGAGCCAAGTCATACCACTGGCCAGACCGTTCGATCAATTCGTTGTCGAGAAATCCGCGAGTCTGATATTGGACCTTCGGCTTCGGCTTGTTCACCCACGCCTCGTCTTGCGCGAGGCGTTGTTCGGCCTCGCGAATGGATGTCAGCAGGGTGTCCAGTCGCTCGCGATCGCCTGCGCCCAGGTTGCGGGCCAGGTCGCGGGCCTGCTGGCGGACACCGTCCAGAATGCTTTGTCCGTCCCTCAGCCGCTGCACTTCACGGGCGATTTCGTCGGGCGAGCCATCGACGAAGAGCTGGCGAAACATGGCTCCCGACCCGGCACGGAAACCGTCGAAACTCGGCACACGCACCCCTTTACGGTTGTAGGAATGCGCATCGCCGATTCCGATGTTGGGAAACCGCGTTTCGCGGCCGACCTGCTCTGCGGCCAGAATGTCGAGTGAAACCGTGTTGCGGAGGTCATTAGGGTTGCGGATGAACTCGCCCGCGACGCCCGTGAACAACCCTGGCTCGGAATGGTGGTGAGCGTGGCCAGGATGCGAGAGGCCTGAGAACAACGTGAATCGGCCGCGATGGTCGTCGAGCATTTTGAGGTATCGCGTCGACTCGTAATCCAGCCCGGCCTTTTCCGGAAAGAGAAACGAGGCGTGGGCCCCCAGTGGTCGGCTGATGAGCACCATACGGCGCGGGACCAGCTTTGCCGCCTTGGCTTCTGCTCCGAGGCCGAGCGGGAGCATGGCATCAAGCAGTGGCAAGCCGATGGCCACGCCGGTGGCGCGAAGCATGGTGCGGCGTGAGAGTAAACGAGTGTTGAGTGGAGTCATGGTTTTTGCTTTGTTATTTGTTGAGAAACGGACGGCTTTGAATCAATTCGTGAACGAGTGAGCGCAGCCCGTAATTCCGTTCGCGTGTGCGCGTGGCTATCGCCTGCACTTCTTCGCGGTCCGCGAACTGCACATCGGCTCCCGTCGCGAACACGAGCAACTGCCGCGCGAGATTGCGGGCGAGCTGCTCCTTGTCTTCGAGCAGCAACGCCTTGTAATCGCCCACATTTTTGAACTCGCGCCCTTGCGGCGTGGTTCCGCCAATTTCCACGTCGAGTCCCCGCCAGACCTTTCGCTCGGGATAATTCGACAGTTGCACGAGGCCGCCCTTCGTGGAATTCGACGCGCGATAGAAGTCGCGCCAGCCGCCGATCACGTCGAACGATTCGAGCGCGAAGCCAGGCGGGTCGATGTGCTTGTGGCAGGCGGCGCACGAGGCGATGGCCTTGTGCTTCTCTAACTGCTGGCGAATCGTCGTCGCGCCCCGAATATCAGGCTCGATCGCACCCACATTCGGCGGCGGTGGGGGAGGTGGAGTGCCGATGATCTTTCCAAGCACCCATTTGCCGCGCAAAATCGGCGATGTCGTCGTGCCGTTGGCCGTCAATTTCAAGATGCTGGCGTGGGTCAGGACACCGCCACGGTGGCTTTCGGGTTTTAGCGTGACGCGCCGCAGTTCGCCCCCCTTCACTCCGTCGATGCCGTAGTGCTGCGCCAACCGTGAATTGAGCATCGTCCAGTCGGAATGAACAAACTCGGCGACGCTGCGATCGTGCTGCAACATTTCGCGGAAGAACAACTGCGTCTCCTGCGGCATCGACCACAGCAAAAACGGATCGAACTCGCCATACATCCCGTCGGGCGTGGTCGCATTGATCTTCCGCAGTTCGAGCCATTGGCCGGTGAAATTCTCGATGAAGCGTTGCGAGCGCGGGTCGCCGAGCATCCGCTCAACCTGCGCACGCAGCACCGCGGGCTTGCGCAGTTCTCGCTTTGCAGCGAGCGCGGTCAGTTCGTCGTCGGGCAGCGTGGACCAGAGGAAATACGACAGCCGCGAGGCGATGGCATAGTCATCGAGCGGTCCCGGCTCTTCGCGGAAGTAGAAGAACTTCGGCGACGAAAGGATCGCCTTGTAGGTGCTGCGCAGCGCGGTGTGAAATTCGTAGCCCTTGTCGAGCCGCTCTTGAAAGAACGCGATGTAGTAGGCGACCGTCTGGCCATCGACGGGGCGACGCATCGCGCGAGGCAGGAACTCGCGGAGCAATCGCTGGCCGTCGGCGCGAGGGTCGGTCGAGACGGGAATCAGCGGATCGCGCTGCCAGTCGTCATCGCTGCGGTTCTCGCGAATCTCTGGCAGCGGCTTGCCGGCAAGTTCCGCTTTGACGACGCTCGCGGGCTTGAGTGGCAAATCGCCAAACAACCGCTTGTGGCTCGGTGGCGGAAATTCTCCGAGCGGGCCTTCGAGTTCCATCAGCTCGAACGCGAATCCCGGCCCCGTATACGTCTCGTCGAGTGGCTTGCCTTTGAGCCGGTTGCGCACGGTGTTTTCTTCGGGCAACTGCCAGCCGTTGATGCGGATACCATTTTGCTTGTCCAGCACCGTTTCGAGTTCGAACACCCCTGGGCGGTCGGGGGGCAGGTCAAATGTCGCCAGCGTTGTTCCCTCCGGCTTATCGCCTTTCTTTGTGACGCGAATTTCCAGCGGCAGCGGGCGATCCCCGGTGTTGATCGCTTGCGCGACGATTTTCAGCCGATAGCGGCCCGTCATGGGTATTTCCGGCGATTGAATCGAAATATGGTTCGGCAGACCGATGTAAACATTGAGACGTTCGCCATCGAGTCGCACGAATTTGTCCATCAGTTCGCGAAAACCGGCATGCTTCTCGGGCGTCTCCTTGCCGGTGCGGCGAAACGCCAGTTTTTTCGGGGGTCGCGTTGCCATCGCAGCATCGAGCGCCAGATCGGCGGCATCTTGATAGCGCACCAGATGGGCGGATGAAACGTCGAGCCCCTCGCTCACATTGTCGAAGCCCGCCACGGAGCCGTCGTCCGGCAACACGTCGCCGAGGTGGATCGAGATGCCAAGCAGGTCATTGAGGGTGTTTTCGTGCTGCGTCCGATTGATTCGCCGCAGCGCGACACGGCCCTCGGTCTTTTGCTGCGCCAGCGACGCCGCACGCAGGGTTTGATGAAGCGTGCCGAGCGCTGCGCGGCGTGCGGCGGGCGACGGCTGCTCTTCGTCGGGAGGCGGCATTTCGCCGGCGGCCATCTTGTCGTGAATGCGAATCCACGCGGCCAAGGTGCTCGGCTCAGCGGCATCGAACTTCAGCGTTGCCAGATTCAGACCGGCCTTCGGCTTGTTCCCGCTGTGGCAATCGACGCAGTAATTTTTCACCAGCGTCGCAACTTCGCCCCGCATTTGCGTGCCGGCGGACGCGGGAAAAACTCCCGCTGCGAGCAACAAACAGGCGAGTCGCAGAAGGTGGTGCGACGACAGCTCGATCTGCCAGACTGATCTGGAAAAGAAGCGATCGACCTTCACTGCAACTGCAAGGAATTTGCTTTCGCGCCCGCCGCACCGGAAACGGTCAGACCGGGGATCGGCGTCGGGGAGTGAGGGGGTCTGGTTCTTTGCGTTCATTGTTTCCTCCTATTGATTGGGCCGCCTACTTCTTCGGCACTTCCGGCGCGGACTTATGGCTAATTTGATGGCATTAGTTCCTGACACCTTTTCACCCCTCCCCCAACGAAACCGTCCCTCTACTGCTCCCGAACCGGTCGGTCTCGATGTTCATGCGTTGCAGCATGGTCACGAAGAGGTTGGAGAGCGGGGTGTTGTTCTCTCGGTCGAAGGCGACGTGACCAGCGTGTTTGAAACCGCCGCCGGCGAGGACGATGCCGAGGTTTTTGGACTCGTGTGAGTTGGCGTTGCCGAGGTTGCTGCCGAACATCACCATGGTGTTGTCCAGCAGGCGTCTTCCGGCTTCTTCTTTTTTGGCGAGTGCGGCAATCAAATCGCGCACGGCGGCTTTGATGCGCTTGTCTATCCCCGCGAGATTGGTCGTGAGCTTGCCGCCCATGGAATGCCCGTGCGCCCCGATGCGTGCCGCGTCCACTTCGGGCTGCTGCTCCAGAAAGGTGATGGCGCGCCGCGCCGCCATGAGCACCAGAAACCAATTGCTGTTCCGCGGCGATTCCACCGCGTCGAGCGTGAATTCGTCCGGCGCGAGCGAACCGGCGAAATGGTTCGCCTTGTTGCGCTGCGGCGGGTGCGTGGCGTCGAGTTTGCCCCAATCGGTCTGCGGCCCGTCGTAAGTCACCGGTGCGCCGCCGAAGTTCAGCTTGTTGCCGCCCCAATTGATCGAGATGCCCGCATACCCGCGCTTGGCATAAGTCACCACGCTGTTGAGCGAAGCCGACTGCCCGCCACCGTGCAGCTCGACGAGAGCCGGGAGTTTCGTCCCGCCTTTCGGAAACGCATAGAAGGCGGCGACCCGCGCCGGCGCGCCCTTGAAAACGCCGACCTGAAAACGGATGAGCCGGCACACCACGCCCTCCTGCTCCCATGCCTTGAGGACTTCGATCTCGAGCGGCTCCTGGCGCGGGTCGAAGTCGGCCCAGAGTTCCGTCAGCGACTGCGGGATACCAGCGGCGTGAGTTGGAAACTCCAACAGCGGCAGCGCCAGCGCGGCGCCCGTGGCGCGGAGAAAGTGACGGCGGGCGAGGGTGTTGTTGAAGGTCATGGAGTGGCGGTTTCGGCGTTGCTTCGGTTTATGAGTTGAACGTTGGACGTCGGCTGCTCGCGCCGCACCCGACGTCAGGATGAAACCAGACATTGTCGAGTGCGCGTGCGCAGCGACCTCATATCGCCCGCTCCGCATTCCACGAGTAAGCCACCTTCCCCATCACATTGCGGTGCTCGAAGAGGATGCGACTCTTCGCGCCCTCGCGCTGGAGTGTGACCGCGAGGAACCCACCCTGCACGCGGTGGAACTTGTGATACTTCGCGTCGTAACCGGGCGAGCCGCTCGCATGCTCGTCGCTCGCGGGGCCGACGCTGAATTCCTGCACGCCCGTCTCGGGATGCACCGAGTGATACTGCCAGTGCCGGTCGCCGGTGATGACGAAGAAATGGTCGTGCGCGTTTTCCTTGAGCCAGTTCCGAATCTCATCACCCTCGTGCTTGAAGCCTTCGTTGGAATGGTTGTCCTTTTTGTTCTTTCGATCCGGCCCGACCAGCGGCGTGGGCGACACGAGCACCTTCCACGTCGCGTCGCTCTCCTTCACCGTGCGCTTGAACCACGCCTTCTGCTCCGCACCCCAGATCGTTTTCTCCGCGCTGTCCTGCGACTTGTTCTTCGAGCGAAAATCGCGTCCATCGGTGAACCACACCTGCAGATCCCGGCCCCAGCGCACGGTGCGGTAGTCGGGGCCGTCGTCGTTCATCGGTGCCTGCTGACGGAATATTTTCTGCCCCTGCACAAAGGTGAACTCGCCCATGCTCGCTCCCGGCCCGGAGTCGTTGCTGAGCGTGTCGTGGTCGTCCTTCAGCCAGTAGGTCGAGTGGTTGCGGTTGAATTCCACGAGCCGCGGCAGGCTGAACATCCGCTCCCAATGATACCGTGCGAGCCGCTCCGTCACCGCGATGGGTTCGTTGCTGTCGTAGTAAACGAGGTCGCCCGTGAGGCACGTGAACTGCGGCTTCAAAGCGAGCATCGCGGGATAAATGTGGTGGCCGTCGGGGTGCCCGCGATCCGGGTAGCCCTGACAGGTCATCACGCAGAAGCGCAAGTTCCCCGGCGCATCGGGCGCAGGAGCCGTGTCGAATTTTCCACGGAAAGCCGCCTCCTTCTGCGCGCCGAGAATCTCGCTCGCGTAATGATACACCGTCCCCGGCTTCAGCCCCGTGAGCTTAAACTCGCAGATGAAATCATTCTCCGCCGCCGCCATCGCGACATCGGTCACCTTCGCATCGCTCAAATCCTCCCGCGTGCCGTAGCGCAACTGCACGCGCCCCGGCGCACCGGGACACGCGCCTTCGAGCTGCTCGACCGGCACGTTGACCTTCGACTCCGACTTGCCGCGCTTCCTCTCCTCCTTCGCGCGCTTTGGAATGACCACACCGCCATTGTTGCGCACCGGCGCGACCGTGAGCCGCGTCCAGACGATAGCCGTCGAGTCGGTCACTTCGCCCGCACGTGTGCCCATCGCCTGAAACGGCCCCGCGGCTTCTGCGGCTTCGCTGCCGCGAGTGACGATGATGACCCCGGCCACGGCGGCCGACGAACCCGCGACAAACGCGCGTCGCGTGATGAGTGTTCGCGTGTGTTTCATGATGATTGTTTCTGCTCCGAGGCTACGCGGAGGACATTGGCTGGGCAAGCTGCGCTGGCTACCGGCTCGGCTTCCATGTTGACACGGGGGCGCTGCCTTTCCCGGATGCAGTGGTCGGCGGCGGCATGGCCGCGAGCAGTATTGGCCTTACTGTTTTGCCTTCCGCTTGCCTTTGTTCGCCGCCGGAGCCCAATCGGTGGGCTTGGGATTCGGCACCTTCAGCACGCCGGTGTCGCCGCTGCGCTGCATTTCCTTTTCGAGCAAGGCGGTGAGTTCGGCGATCTTCGCGGCGTGCTCGGGCTTGCCGGCGAGGTTCGTCGCTTCGTGCGGGTCGCTCTGTAAATCGAAGAGCTGCGTGCGGTCCGACTGCGGATAGCGGATGAGCTTCCAGCGTGCGTCGCACACGGCGCGCTGCACATCTGCGAAGAGCATGAGGACGTTGGGCCTGGCCGACGGCGCATCGGCGGCGTGGATCGCGACCGACGGCGCGAGCAGCAGGGCGGCGAGAAGTGTGAGCGGTTTCATTAGCCGGCTTTGGCAGGTCCGCTTTCGACGCACCCTATTGGATCCACACTTCATCTGAGCGAATGGCGAGAGGCGAGCCCTGGGGATTTCAATCCTCGCCAGTCACCACGACCTCGTCCAAGTCAACGCGCCCGCCGTCAGGTGGACCATCGTGGAGGATCACGACCTTGCCGACGTGGGCGATGGTCTCCGCCCACGAGAAGGCGGTCGGTCCGGGTTGCCAGCCGGCGGCCCGGGCTTCCGCATCGGACCAGCCGTAGCGGAGCTTCGCCGAAGCCGGGGTCCAGCCCTCGCCCAGCTTGGCAGCGGTGAAGACCCAGGCCGCGATGTCGCCGGCAAACAACTCGAACTTCACGTTGCCGCCGGCCTTGGGCGAACGCAGCGACGCGCTGATGACCGCGCCCCGACCGCCGATGCGCTGCGACCAATCGCCCGCCAGCGGTGATTGGGCGGCATCGGCCGGCAAGAAGGGAAAGGGGTGGAGTCCCTTGCCACGCGTAGCGGTGATGTAGCCGCCTTTCACCCCGCCGGCCGCGTGATGCTCGATCTGATCCACGCCCTTCCAGCCTTCCGTGTCGTGATCGAAACCCATGCGCACGATCTGTATGGGACGCGGGGCCTGATGCCGGAGCGGGTTCACAGGCTCGGGTAGCTTTTGGTCGGTCAGCGCGACGCCGCCGATGGCGAAGAGTTTCGCATTCATCAGCTCAAAGCGGAACCGCATCGGCCGGCTGAAGCCGGGTTCGCCGCGCCAGCGCACCGGGACATCGGTTCCGGTGGCCGTCAGCGGCTCGGATTCCGCGAGCACGGCGCCATTCGCGTCGAGCGCCGTGACGCGCAGGCTGGTGCTGATGTCAGCGCTCACCGTCAGCGGCTTCACCACCCGCAGCAGGCCGCTCTCCAGCACGGCGGGCGACGTCTTTTCAACCGGCTCGTAGCCAGCCCAGCGGTCCAGCGGCAGTCGCGCGAGACTGAGCAGGCAATGCCGTTTCCAGCCCGTGTGCGGGACATCCGAACCGCCATAGTAGATGAGCAAATCGCCGCCCTGCGCGATGGGCGGCCCCGACGGTGCGTAGATGCACTGGGAGTCAGGCGCGCCTTTCGCTCCCAGCGGAAGGATCGGGTGGCCGGGGGTGACGCGCTGCCACGTGAGGCTGTCCGGGCTCCAGGCCAGTTCGGCATCCACCGTGCGTCCGCTGCCGACGTGATACATCATCACATAGCCAAGCCAGACATTGCCGTAGCGAAAGGGCGTGAGCGCGTAGGTCTGGCTCGCGCGGCCCTCTGACCACGATGAACGAAGGACCATGCCGCTGTTCTTCCACGTCTTGAAATCCGTGCTCTCCAGCCGTGCGATCGTGCGCTCGCCGTAGTAGAGCTTGGTGAACCAGAGGTAGCGCTGGAGGCGCTCGTCCCAGAAGCTGTTGTTGTGCGTGTCGCCGTTCTGCCCGCTGAAACCCTGCGGCGCTTCCGGCTCGCTCCAGTGGATGCCATCGGCGCTGAACCGCACCCGGGGCTTCCCGAGCCCGACATCATAAACCATCTTGTAGCGGCGCTGCGGGTCGTGCTCGTGCGTATCCTTGAAGACCCCGGCATTCGGCGTGTCGCGCGCGACGATGTTTGCGCCGCTGCGGCCGTCGAAGCGATGCAGGTCGAGCGCCGGCTTGTCCCACGCCACGCCATTCTTCGACGTGGCATACAGCAGATACCAGCCGACCTCGTGGACCGTGCTCGGGCCGTCCATCTTCGCGATGACCTCCTTGTCGGAGAGAACGCATTTATACCAGAGCTTGAAAACGGCCTCCTGCTCGTCCCAGAGCACGTTCGGGTAAAGGTTGTTCATCGCATTCTCCCAGGGTTTGTCTGCCGGCAGGAGCGGATTGCGCGCGTCCTTCGTCACCGCACCGGGCACCAGCCGTGCATTCCGCGCGGAGACGATCACCCGCGTATCCAAGACAAGCTGCTTGTGTTCATCCGGCGCGATCAGTCGCGGCGCATCCGCCGCCATGCCACCGCCCGCGATGGCCGCGACTAACCCAATCACGCACGAGCGAGCGCTGAACTTGCGGGCTCTGAAGACAGGGAGAGGGCAAAGGAGGCCTTGGGATTTGTTCATGGGTGGCGGTCAAGTGTCGATCAGGAACCGTGGTCCGTGCCGAAGTCTAGGTGCGGGTCCGCCTTCGCATCGGCGAGCGCCTGCGCGGCCCAATCGGCGGCGGGGCAGGATAGCCATGTCAACGAGAACGCAGCGGCGAGGAGCAGAGCAATTCGGTTCACGAGCATGGATAGTGGCAGGGTAGGCATCGGCTGCAACGGTGAACCGGAGAACGTCCCCTCCCACCGCACCGACACCACGCTACGGCCGGCTACCGCCTGTTCCGTTGACAGTGTAGCGATGCGCCACGCCGCCCGCTGCGTCAGCTTTCACGTATTCCACCGACGCCTCCGCCGGCGACACGCGCACCCCAGCGGCGGGGAAACGCCCACGCCATCGCCAGTGAACTCGGCGGGCAACGCGCCGCCCTCCTTCACCACCGGGCTGCTCAACACGAGATTGCCGCTGCGCTTCGCATTGAGCACGAGCGCAGGCGCGCCGGCCTTGGCGTCGCGCTCGGGCGGAGGAGGTGGTGGCGGCGGGCCTTTGCCGGGGCCTTTCTTTTTGCCGTCCTTGCCCTTGGGTTCGCCGGGCGGACGGTCGTCGCCGCCGGGACCGCGCTGTCGCGGCGAGTAAGTCTCCGTCCGCGTCTGACCGCGCCCGTCCACGAAGTCGAACTTCACCGCGCCGGCGTCGAGCAACGTGTAGTTCACGAAGCGCGTCTCCGCGCCGACCTCGTATTTCAGGCTGAACGCCTTCCCATCCTTCGCCGTGAAGCCGGTAATGCGCGCGCCGCGCAGAGCTTGCAACGCCTCGCGCACACCGCCGGCGCGCGGCTGCGGGTCCACCTGGCCGTCGCGTTCGACGACCTCGCCGTGGAAGCCGCCGTTGATGTAGGGATACTTGAGCGACGCGTGGTAGTGATAGCCGAGCGCCGTCGTCGCGTGGCCGTTGAAGGCGTCGAGCTGCGCGGGCGCGGAACCGTCCGGCTCCGTGAGGCCGTAGAGGGGGTAGCCATCCAGCGCGACGGCAATGGGCGCGCCGCGTCCCACCGTGTCCTGCAAGTGCAGCGGCGCGGCGTGGTAGTGGTAGTCATCCGCGCGCCCACAGTGGCCGCCCCATTGGTCCAGCTCGCCAATCTCGTTGGAGATTTCGCCACGGTTGTTCTGCGGGTTGAAGATGGGAATGCCGTTCGCCGCGAGCGCAATGGCCCCGCGCAGGAAGCGGTTCTTGATGGAAGCGGGCGTCTTCGCGGGCACCGGATTCAGCGGGATGCGCCACGCGTTGTTGCCCGTGTAAGGCTGCGGCAACGGCACCTGCTGCTGCCACGCCGTGATGCCGACCATTATGTTGTGCGCCGGCATGCCATCGGACTCGACGTAGAGGAACTGGCCGTCCGCGCGAAGCTGCACCTTCGGGGCGAAGGCCGCGAAAGGCGCGGCCTTCGCGGGCAGCGCGCCGGCGGCGACGGGCTGAACCGGGCGCTGCGCCTGCGCGAACAGCACGGCGTCAGGCCGGAGTTGAGAGGCCACGAGCCGCACAGGCTTCACGCTGAAATCATATTTCGATTTGTCGTGGTCATGCGCCTCGTCGCTGATGACGTGGGCCGAAGCAGTGGTGACAAATGCGAGGGCCAGTGCGAGCACGCTCGACGGGTGAAAGTGCCAGTGGAAGGGGTAAGCTCGCATGCTCATGTTATCGAGTTCTGGTCTCAGTCTATCGCCGGGGCGGCGGCGCAGACAGAATCTGCACCTCGCAGAAGGTCAGCGCGGCCAGGCCGTTCGCACCGACGAGCAAGGTGTCCTGGCTCCACGCGATTTCCTTGAGGTAGGTGATTTGCTTGGCGGCGGCGGCTTCCTTCAACTTCAGCGTGAGCACGTTCCCCGCGACGCTGCCGAACGCGACTTTGTCCTTCGCGCCATCCAAGTAGAACTGCCCGGCCAGTGTGTCGGTCCAGACGACGGGTTGGTCGAACTCCAGCGTGAGCGTGTCCTGCGCGGCGCTGGTGTAGGCGACGCGGCGCAAGTTCGGCGCGGTGAGGGGAACGGCCGAGGACTTGCCGTAATGGTCGCGTTCGAGGAGCGGTTGCGCCATGCGCGCGAACTCCGCCCAGCCAGCGAGCGGATAGTGGCAGCCGCCCGGCGGTCGCACGCCGAGCGTGGAGAGGATGCTCATGTTCGAGAAGAGTTGCGGCAGCGTGCGCTGCTGCTCGCGCAAGCGGTCGCCCGCGCCGTCGCGGCCGCCCATGCTGCACGAGTTCGGCCAGATTTGGTAAACGTAGTAGTGCTGCACGTTCGGGAAGTCCTGCTTCCACGCGCCGGCCATCTCGATGAAGTAGCGGTGGTAGGCCTCCCAGCCGAAGCCGCCGCTCGGGCCGTCCGCGCCCTGGTCGTTCTCGCCCTGATGCCAGAGAATGCCGCGAATGCCGTGCGTGAGCTTCGCCTGCTGCACGCGCCAGAGCATCCGACCGTAGATGGTCGTGAGGTCGGTCGGGTTCGCCGCGTCGCGCTGGTGCTGGTCAATGCGCGTGCCGCCGACGGCCGCGTTGAGGAGGAAGATGGGCATCTTCTGACTCTCGACCAATCGCTTCGCCAGCTCCATGCCCCACCAGCCCAGCTCGGCCTTCTCGCCTTTCTGCGCTTTCCAGACGGGCAGGCACCAGAGGTTGCCGGTGTTGTCCTTCGGGTTCTGCGACGGCCGGCCGTAGCTGCGAATCCACTCGTTCGTCTCCGGCGGCGACTTCTCGCCGGTGTCGGTCGCGAGCGCGTTGGACTGGCCATCAATGATGAAGGCGTCGCCGCAGACGAGGTTGCCGACGGCACGGAGCACGGCCTCCTGCCCGCCGGTCTTGGTGCCGAACTCGACGCGATATTTGATGAGCCCGGGCTTGAGCTTCACCGCGAAGGCGTAGGCCTTGTCCGCGCCGGGCTTGGCCGTCTCGGTCTTCACCAGCTTGTCGTCGGCGAAGAGCTTGAGGAAAACCGCGTCCGCCGGCTCGGCGAGCGTGCCGTTGTAATGGAGCGTGCCCATCCCGCTCTCCTCGCGCGCGTAGAACTGGCCGTCCTCCGGCTGCTCGTCCTTCGCGGGCACGCGCGCCACCCACGCGTCGCGCTTCGGCTCGGTCACGGCGATGGTCACGGACTGCGTGGTGGGCTGGCCGCCGTTGCTCACGGTCGCGGTGACGGTGAGCGGGCCGCTGTTCTGCGCGCGCAGCAGCCGGAGCTTGCCCGGCGCGACTTCCTTGATGACCGCGAACGGCCCCGCGCTCCACTCGAACTTCAGTTCGCCCGCGCCGCGCGCCTGCATCGCCGCGAGGTTCGCCACCTGCGGCACGACCTCGATGGTCGCGCGCCCGTCCCACGTCGCCGGAGCCTTGAGCGTGAACACCGGCTCGGGGATGGCTTCCTTGACCGTGATGGCGATGTCCTTGGTTTTCACGCCGTCCACGAAGACCGCCTTGAACTGCAATGTCGCCGTCGTGTCACCCGCCACGCGGCCAGCAGCGAAGTGGAAGGCGAAGCGGTCCGTCGCCACGACTTCCTCGCGCCCGTCGCGCTTGAGCACCCAGTAAACTTTCTGCGCCCCTCCCGCCTGCGCCGTGAACGCGACGCTCTTGCCTTCCTCCACGACCGCCTTCTCCGCCGACACCGCGAACGTGTTGCCCGCCTGCACGAGCGGCCCGACGAGCGTCTGCTGCGGCTTCTGGTTCTCGAACTGCAACCGCACCCAGTCCGCCGAGCGCGCGACGTTCGAGATGCGGACCTCGTCGAGGTCGCCGACAAAGGTGTAGTTGTTATACCAGCCGCCAATCCAGAGGCGCGCGGGCGTCCGGATGTTCAGCGGCGAGCCCTTGCTGGAGTTGGTGCCGTTGGGCTGGCCGTTCACGTAAATGACCGACTCACCCTGGCGGTAGGTGTGGACAACGTGGGTCCATTCGGCGAGCGGGAGGCGGCTGCCGCTGGCGACGTTGCCGCCGGAGAAGTAGCAATCCATGTTGATGTGCGGCGGGCTGCGGAACTGCATCACGACCTTGCCCTGCGCCTGCTCGTTGCCCCAGGCGATGAGCGTGGAGTTCGGCGTGCGGCTGCGGAACCACACTTCGGAGCTGTGTGGGCTGGCCCCGGCCGGGTAGTTGGGAATCTTGTCACCGCCGAAGATGCCCGCCTTGCCGGAGAAATGTCGCGCCTTGCCGACGATGCCGTTGGTGAGCGAAGTCCCCGTGTCCTTCGATGCCAGCGTGCCGACTTCATCCTGCACGGTGTCGCCGAGATGCCACACGCTGAGGTAGCCGTTGGACTCGTTGAACACCGCCTTGCCGTTCGACTCACTCGCCGCGTCGGTCTTGCCCCAATGCATTCGGAGCGCCTGCCGCGCGTTGCCCTCGATGCGCGGCACACGCACCCACACGCTCGCCGTCCCGCCCGCCGCATCCCACTCTTCGACTTGATGCGCGAGCGACGCACCCGTGCCGGTGGAGAAGCGCACATCCGAACCGTCAGCCTTCGCTTGCTTGAAGTCGAACCAGTCCTTGTGCAGCCGCACGAGCAATGGAAATTCTTCGAGCACTGCGCCTGCCGGCAAGTTCGCGCCGTCAGGTGTGGTGAGCACGGTGAGCGAGCCGGAGTGGGACCAACCTTGGTAAGCAGGGACGGACGTCACGGGCTTGTTCTGCGCGCTGCTGAGGGCTGAAAACATCAGAGCCGATAGAACGAACGCCGCAGGTATTACACGGTTCATTGGGTAATCAGTCGTTTCATCTGTTCACTGCAAACTGGTCAGGGCTGGACGGCAAGAGTCCCGTTACCTTTCAGAAAGCCAGGCGCGTTTGTCGCGGTGTAGATCCCCGGAGGCTGTAGCATTCCTGCGAGCGTGAGTTTGCGAAGGCTCATTTGCCCTTTGAATGTCAGCTCCAGCTCCGCGCCGCGCGCGATGCTGACCTCGGAGTCCGCACTCAGGCTGCGCGCATGAGCGAGGGCGAGGGTGCCTTGCGTCACGGTGGTCGGGCCGGTGTAGGTGTTCGTGCCGGAGAGCGTCCACTGACCGGAGCCGAATTTGATGACGGTGGTCGTCGCCTTGCCGACTCGATCATGGGGATCGGCGATGGCACCGGCGATTTCCCCCACGCCGGCGGTGTCACCCTTGAGCGCGATGGTTTTGCTGTGACCGTAGCCGGAGATGAGGAGGTCGCTGGTGAGCTTGAGCAGGCCGGTGCCGGATTGGTCGAAGGTCACGGTGGATTTTTTCCCGGCGAAATTCATCACGCGGTCGGAGGACTCGCCCGTGCCGGTGTAGATCAGCGCGCAATCGCCATCCTTGCCTTCCTCGCCGATTACGATCTCGCCGGCCTCGATGTCCATCGGCACCCCCAGGCTGCTGCTGGCTTGGCGCGCCCGTTCGGTGAAGTTGTTCAGTGAGGAAATCATCAACGTCCCGCTCTCCAGAATCGTCTGGCCGGCATGGGTGTTGTTGCCGGAAAGCCGTAGCGTGCCGGGGCCGCATTTCCGGAGAAGAAACGAGCCGCCTCCCGGACCTTTGGAGTCGCCGATGTTCGCGGAGATGGTGACGGGTTCCGTGGCGTTGGCGGTGTCCAGCGAGACAAACGAACCGCCCATCAAGCCGTTGTCATTCACCGAGCGCGTCAGGTTTCCCAGCAGCGTGCCGACGTGTTCGCCAGTGAATTCACCCGGGCCGCCGACATTGAGACGGAGCGTCGCGGCTTTGTGGATCGTGAGGTTGGCCGGCGTCCATTTCGCGGCATCGCCGTTGTAGAGGCCGGCGGCCTTCTTCACGATCAGCGTTGCCGGGAAGATCGTGGTCGGCCCGGTGTAGGTGTTCGTGCCGTGGAGGGTCACGGTGCCGCCGGGCACCATGTTGAGGTAGGTCCCGTTTGCGCCATACATCGTGAAGCCGCCGGGTCCGCTCATCCCGCCGGAGATCGAGCATTGGCTGATGAAGCCGGCGATTCCATTGAGCGTGACGGGGCCGCCCAAGGCGCAACAAAAGAGCGCGCCTTGGTTGATCACCACCGGGTTGGCTAGGTTGGCTTCGGTGGACAAGGTGCCGAACTTATCGAGGGTGATCGGCCCGGTTCCCAAGCCGCCCGTCCTCCGCACGTTGATCTTGCCGCCGTTGATGAAGGTCCCGCCGGTGTAGGTGTTGGCATTGTTGATTTGCAGGATGCCGAAGTGGACGTCGTGGAAGTTGATACCGGCGACGTTGGCGTCACCGGAACTTTTCAGCGTCAGAGAACGCGGGCCGGAGATCACCCCGTTGAAACTGATGAAGCAATTGGGGTCTTTGTCCGGAGAGGTGTTCACGGTGAGGTCTTCCTGGAGGTTTAATGGCACGTTGATGTCCACCCTTTGGCACTTCCCTGCAAGGACCACCGGCGGGAGGTTGTTCGCAATCTCTTTGGTAAACGTGACGCCGTGGCCGCTCACAACCAATCCTCCGGAACGATCTCCGAGGACGAGCTGGTTCAGCAGAAACCCCGCGCTCAAATCGTTCGTCACCGCGCGGGCACCGCCTTGGTTGAAACTCAAAACATAATCCGGCTGACCGGCGACGTGCGGCGTAGAACTCGATCCTAGATTGTCAGACCATCTCGCGGCCTCGCTCCAATTGCCGCCCTCCGCCTTGCTCCAGGCGAATGCGTTCGGCTTGCTGATCTTCACGACCATCACGGTGCACACGTGCGCCGAGCCATCCTGCGCCGTGATCGTGTAACTCTGCTGCCGGGTGAAATCCCGCGTCGTCCCGGACGGAGGAACGGCCGTGGCGAGAGGCGACAGCGTGAAGGTGGGCGCGAGCGCCGTCACGGCCGTGTTCGCGGGCACCGAGACGGCGATGCGATTTCCGGAAACCGCGTTGGAGAACACGCCCGGCAGCGTGAAGGTCAGCAGGTCCTTCGCATCACTGATGGCCGTCTTGCTCACCGTCACGATGTAGCTTTTCGTCGAGCCATCCCGCGCGGCGACGGTGTAGGTCTGCGGCTTGGAAAAATCCCGGACGGTGCCGGTCGCTGGCGCGACGGTGGCATCAGGAGACACCTTGATGTTCGGCACGAGTGCCGTGACATCCGCGGCATTCGGGACCGTAAGGCGGATGCTGGTTTTGGAAACATTCGCCGGTGGCAGACCGGGGAAACGGAATTCGAGAATGTCATTTCCCGGCGGCGTGACGAAGGGCTTTTCATCCTTGATGCTCGCGAAAGGCGGCGCGCCTTTCGCATCGCTGACCGTGCGCGGCAGGCCCGCCGCTTTGACCGGATCGATATACTTCGCCACGTCGCGCAGGGCGATGCACTGGTAATTGTTATCCTTCAAATACTGCATCATCGCCCGGAACGTCGCCGGCTTCAGACTGACGGGTGGATGCTCCAGGTCCGGCACTCCGTGGAAGGTGAGCACCACCACCCGGCCCTGACAGGCCTGCTGCACCTTCTTGGTGAAGTTTTCCATCGAGATGCCATCCGACATCGAGAAGGACGGGGCATCAAATGGATTGTCCACCGTCGGCCGATAGGGTCGCTCGTGGCCGCCGCGCCCGAAGGTGTAGCCGTGCGCGGAAAGTTTCGGACAGTCATTCCAATTCACGTTGTAGATCGGCCAGCAAAGCGTCGTCATCCTCGGACCGCCATGGGCGAGCACCTGATCCTCCATGGCCAGCATCGGCTCGTATCCCGACTGATGACCCAGGCTGTGGTTGCCGATTTCCAGGCCATCCGCGTGCATGGCGTTCATCTGGCGATAGGTCAGATACCAGTCCTTCCGCGTCTTGAACGAATCGAAGTCACAAACATAGATGGAACCGCCGAAACCCATCTCCTTGAGAATCGGCGCCACCACCGTCGCATGGCTGACCGGGGCATCATCGAACGTCAGCACCACCAGCCTATCGGGAATGGGCTTGAGCAGAACGCCGTTTGGGTCGGGATCCACCGGTGGCTGCGGGACCAACGGCACAGCGGCCTCTGGGGCGGCGGCGGACGCGGAAGGGCCAGAGTTTTTCCACACCGGAAGCACCGCCGCTGCGACTTCCTTCATCGTCAGCCCTTCCTTCTTCCAGTCAATCTTGCCGAGCGCAGTGCGGGTTGCTTCGCTGATTGGCAGCCGCCATTCGCCGGCGAACACCGGGCTGAGATCCTTCTGCGCCGCCACGTTCGCGCACAGCAGCCAATACCAACCTTGATTCAGCGCGCCGTCCTTGGTGTCCGGCTTGGAGGTGGGCGCGCTGGCCAGCGCGTGGAAAAACCGTTTCACCCAGGCGTCGCCGCCATTCTCTCGGCGCAAGCGCAGCATGGCCGTGGCGTAGCGCACCGGCTGATCGGACGGGTCAACGCGTTTCCCGTTCGCGTCCCTGATGCGGCTCACCTTTTCCCCCACGCCCGTGGCCATGGTGAACAGGTCGAGGAAGCTCAAGCCACTCGTGGCCAACAGCGGCTCCACGCTCTCGATGACCTTTCGCGTCCTGGCATCCGTGTCCTCGCAGCGCAGCGCGTCCATGCACACGTAGCGCATGAAGACCGCGAAGCCGGTGATGAAGCAGGAATGGCGGTCGCCGAAGGTGTAGTGGTTCCGCCCCATCTCGTAGAACACGTAGTGAGGCATCGCCTCGGGATGAGTTTTGAGCGCGGGGTAATTGTGGTCGTAGAACATCGCCAGTTCGATGCCCGTGGCCCCGACGTAGCCACAACCCGCGCCACAAGTCAGATCGTAGCCGGGCACGGCGGCGATGGTGACTTTGCCCTCGAACTGGCGGAAGGGATTGGGATTCCGCCCGGTCAGGTCGGCATACAATTGCCAGCCCGCGTCGAGCCGCGAAACCCACTTCGCCATCAAGTCCGGGTCCAGGTCGGCGTTCGTGGTCAGGAAAGTCACGTTCGTGCCGACCCAAGGAATCAGTTGCAGGCTGAGGCCGCGCTTCTCCCACGACTTCGGCTGGAAGGCGTGCTTCGAGTAGTCGAACGGCGCGCCCGGCTTCAACGGGCCCGGCACTGCGGCCGCCTTCCCCAAGGCCAAGGCGCGGACAATTCCGTCGCTGATTAAATTGGCCAGCAACTCATTGCCTCGGCCGCTGGGATGGACGCCGTCGTAAGTGAGCACGCCGGCGGGCACGAAGTAGAGCGTGCCGTCCACGCGCAGTTCCGCGTTGTGATTCTGCAGGTAGGCCAGGTAAGCGCGGCGCAGGTCCACCAAAGTCGCCCCGGTCGCGGCGGCCACCTTGCGCGTGATTTCCGCGAACTGCTCAATCTTCGCGTCGTCGCTGTTCTTGCCGTCGGGCAGCTCGCCGCGAATGGTCAGGGTCGCGAGCACGAGCCGGGTCCGGTTCGCCTTGGCGGCGGCATGCAACTCGTGCAAGGCCTGCTCAAACACCGCCGGCTCCGTCTTGCGCCACCACACGTCGTTGATGCCGATGAAGACCATCGCCACGTCCGCCTTCTCCGCGGCAATGACCGTCGCGAAGGATTTCTGCGCGCTGCTGCCGGGATAGGCGCTGTTGGTCGAGCCATCGCGAATCTGCAACACGCCGCCGCCATTGATGCCGCGATTCACCAGCTTCACGGCCCGTCCCTTCGCGCCCTCGCCGGACTTCAACGTCTTGTCCAGCAGCCCGACAAAACCGTTCTGCCACGTGATGGAGTCGCCAAAGAAGACCACCGTCATCCCATCCTTGAGCGGACTGTCGGTGGCGGACAAGGCGGTGAGTCCGGGAACGTCATAGAGTTTCTTCCGCGCCGCCCCGGCGTCCGCGGAAACATCGAACGGCGGCTGCGCGGCCTTCACCACGGTGCCGGGAGCCAGTTGCCCGTTCGCACCCATGGTCGCGGTGTAGAGCCCCTCCGGCCGACCCGCCGGCGACGCGAAACCCACGCGCGCAAGCTGCGCGGCGCTCAATCCATTCGCAGCCTTGCCGAAAGCGACCATGTCCCGTCCGGGCTTGAACCCGCGAATCGTCAGCGTCTTGGCGAGGTTCCACGGACGACCGCTGCTGTCCCCGATGAGCAACGCGGCTGGATTGGTGCCCAGCGAAATCACCCCGTGGGTCGCCAGCGTCAGCGACGCGAACTTCTCGTCATGGCCTTGCAGGTCCAGGCTGCTGACGCCCGTCCCGCCCAGAGTGACCTGCGCCGCATCGTTGATTTGATGCGCGCGGTTGAGCTTCACCATCGCGTCGCCCTTCGCGCCGATGAGCAAGTTACCGGGAATGGCATCCACGCCGGTGGGCTTGTCCAAATCGAGCACGCCGTTGACCAGAGTGAAGCTGCCCTTAAACGTGTTGGGCGCGCGGCCAGTCAGGACCGACGGTGCCACTTGTGGCACGCTGCCACCTCGCCACTCCACCGAACCCATCCCGGCAATCACCCCGCTGAACACCGTCCGGTTGCCGCCGCCCGTCTCGACGATGAACGCGTGGCCATTGAGGTCGAAGTCGCCAGCTTGCGTTCCAGTCATCCAGCCAAAGGTCGTGTTGCCGGTGAGCTTGTAGTTCGCATCCTGGCCGAATTGCTGGTTCGGATTCACCAGCTTGCCCGTGACCTCGGCGGCGGGGAGCGCGCCGCGTGACGCGAGCAGCAGTGCAGTGGCGAGGAAGAGCTGTGTTTTCACGGCGAGAGTTTTACCAGACGACCCCGTGAAAGACACCACAGCCGCTGCGGTGGCTACTTGGCCGCCGGAGCCGGGCCTTTGCGGTCAATCACTTCACGTTTGATTTCGCCCAGCTTGTTCAGCGTGGCCCAGCCGAGCAGCAGGTAGCCGCTCCGGCTGAGGTTGGCCTCGGTGGCCGGGCCGGCGGACTCGCCGGCGGAGGGATGAACCCCGTCTTGGCTGACCAACGTGCCATCCCAGTCGGCAGGCCGGCGCGACAGGATTTCGCCGTGGTAGTCAATCACCGGCACCTTGTGCTGCGCGCCGAGCCGCCAAACGACCTCGTTGAATTGCCCCACGAGGGCGTCCTTCCCGCGCCGGGGCGGGACGGTCGTGAGCACGGGAATGGTTTTGTTCGCCAGCAACCGGGTAATGATGGCGTCGAGGTTTCGAGCAAACGCGTCCGGGTCGGGCTGCGCGTTCAGGTCATTGGTGCCGAGCAGCACGCAAGCTACCTGCGGGTTGTGCTCGCGGAGGAGGTCATCGAGCTTCGGCAGGCCGCCCTTGCCGCCCGCCAGAAACTGCGCCGTGGTCACACCGGAAGCAGCGGTATGGCTGCGCCCGCCCGGCTGGTCATCAATGGAAAGCCAGACTCCGCTGGACTTGTCCCGCACGTCGGCCTTCATCCATCGGCAGACGGCCAACTGCTCCGGGCTGCGCTCTTTGCCGTAACGCAGGTAAGCCGACCCGGGGTTGGCGTAGGTAATCGAATCACCCAGGCGCAACACCTTCCCGTCGGTGCCCCGGAACTCCCGCGTCAGCGCCCGCATGGGCTCAACCCAGTCATACGGCTCGGGTTTGCCCCGGGAGGAAACTGGTTCGGCCCGGAGCGAGCCCGTGACCAGCACGAGCACGATGCCGAGGCTCAGGCGGAACGATGCAGTGGGAGCCCGAAAAGGACCACAGAGACGCGATGAACACAGAGAATTCAAACGAAAGGGTGGCGAGCGGCGGAGCACCGAATGGTCACTCTCGAGGTCCGCGCCAGCAGGGGCATTCCTCTGTGTCCATCGCGTCTCTGTGGTCCTTTCTGGATTTTCAACTGGCTTCTGATTCATGGTGAAGGACTGCGGTGAAGTTGCATTGCCGGAGCATTGTGGACGGCTTGCGGGACCAAAGAAAGACTAGAGCTGGCTGCGGTCGTAAATGCCGCAATGTGGACGGAGGCGGAGCCCTCTCCGCACTCGCTCACCTCGAAAGTCAGCGTGCGCTGGACGAGTTCGTAGCCGAGTTCCATCTGCTCGGCCCAGTAGGCGCGGCGCGCGGCGTCATCGTGGTTAGTGGTCATGGTTGTGACTGGGTTGAGCGCGATGGGGTTGTCCGTGCGAAGGGTTCAGCTTTCCACCCTGAGGCGCATCACCCACACGCTGTTGGTCTCGGGCGACTCGTCCGGGATGGCGTTCCAGCCGAGGCCGAGGCGGTCGTAGATGAGCAGCAGGTGCTGGTCGTCGAGCCGCATCAGTTCGGTGTAGCTGGAGGTGAAGCCGCGCAGGTTCTCGCGCAGCAGCTTTGCCACGCCGCCCCAAGCCTGGCGCGAGTCGGGGTTGATGACGTCCTGCGGCCGGCTGGCGTTGTGCTGGGCGAGGATGTCCACGGCCTGCCAGTCGCCGCCTTTGCCAGCGGCATCGAACCACACGGAGATGCCGGGCCGGCCACAGGACAAGGCCAGCGTGCCGCCGGGCATCACCGCGAGACTCGGCTCGACGGAGTTGGGCGCAATGTTGACGGGCTTGCTCCACGTTTTGCCGTCGTCGTCGCTGAACGACTGGCCGAGCGGCACGAAGGACGCGAGCCGGAACACGCACATCAAGCGGCCGTCCTTCAAGCGGCAGATGGCGGACTCGCACGGCCCCTCTTCACCGGCCAACGCGCAGTCGGCACCGGACACCACCGAGCGGATGCTCCACTTGAGGCCGTCGGCTGACTCGGCGAAGACCAGCGAGTAGCGTTTGTCGCCCTCGAAGTGACCGTAGAGCGTGGTGAGATACTCGTTCTTGAGCCCGCGCACGACCTGCCCGTTGAAGACGAAGCCGGCGGTCGCGAGGTCCGCGCCCATGGACTTGAGTGGCTTGGGCCAGTTGCCCACGGTCACGCCAGACGCGCGCATCGTGAGCTGGCCTTTGGGGGAAATCACATTGCACGGTGCGCCGATGGTGCCGCCCGCGCGCGGCCGGAGGTAGTAGGGAATCACCAGCGCGCTGCCGTCGGCGAGCAGCAGGTGGCTCAGGCCCGAGTCGCCAATCACGCACGGCTCGTCCCACGTCAGCCCGCCGTCGCGCGAGCGCGAGAGGTAGCTGAACGAGTCGGAGACGTGGATGTCCGCGTAGGCGTTCATAACGGCCCAGAGCGTGCCGTCGGGCTGGCGGATGAGCGACGGGAACCAGCAGAACCAGCGACTGCGCTTCACGAGCACCGGCTCGGAACAGGTCACGCGCAGGCCCTTGAGTTGAATGAGCGGCCGGTCGGTCCACTTGGCGGCATCAGCGGCGAACACCGGCGCGGGCAGGGCCGCACTCGCTCCGAGGAGGGCGGCGGATTTGAGCCAGTCACGGCGGCTTGGAGCGGGGGAATTCATGGTTCCGGATTGAGTGGTGAACTAGGCGTTGAACTTCATGGCGAACAGGTCGGCGTCTGCCAATACGAAGCGCAACCGCACGGGCTGGCCGGCCAGCGCGGACACGTCCTGCCCCTGCGACCAGCGGACCGTTTGCGCGAGGGCGTCGCCCACGAGAGGACGGCAGTCAGCGAGGGCGAAGCCAGGCACGGGC
The DNA here is from genome assembly GCA_039796295.1 of Verrucomicrobiota bacterium. Taxonomy (GTDB): domain Bacteria; phylum Verrucomicrobiota; class Verrucomicrobiia; order Limisphaerales; family SXTU01; genus SXTU01. Next base: position 69,932 of record JBDKJY010000022.1, on the reverse strand, counting down.
TGGCCAGCCTCGGTCTGCAATTCCACGCGCAAGCTGCCGCCGGCGCTGGTGGCGTAGTTGAGGACCAGCTCCTTCCCGGTGAAACGCAAGGGGCGCGTCAGCAGTTCGCCGGAATCCGCGCCGGCGTGAACCGAGGCAAAACCATCGGTGCGCAGCACGTAGCGGTCGCCGCTGCCGACGTGGTAGATGGACATCTCGCCCGGCGCGGTGGGCACGACGTTGAGCGCGGCGTAATTGGAGCGGTTGCCCCAGCGGGCGGGGTCGAGGCCGGGACGGATGAAGGCCTCGCGGAACGTGCGGTCAAACGGCGCGTTGCCACGGGCGGTCATCAACAGAATGTCGGTGCTGTCGCCGCGACCGGGATGAAACCGCGTCGGCAGCGCGACGTAGAGATGCGGCGCGCGAAAGTAGGGATGCGTCTGGCTGGTGTAAAGGTGTTCGCCGGGGAGGTTCGGGGCGAGCGCCACGGGCGGGGACCACGTAAGAAAATCCGGGGAGGTCGCGCGGCTGACCGACCGCAGGCCGTCTTTCCACGAGCGGAAATAGCAGACATACAGGTTCTCGGCGGGCGACCAGAACGACACGTTCTGCGAATCAAACGCGAAGTCCGTCATGGTGATGACCGGCGCGGGCGACAGCGGCCGCCAGCGAATGCAGTCGGGCGAAACAAAGGTGTAGAGCCCGCCCTTGAGGCCGGCGGCTTCGCCCGGTTGCGTTTGCTGGGAGTGCTTCACCGCGCTGTCCGCGAGGCCGGCGGTGGCCTTGAAACGCTGGTCCGGCGGGACGCCGGGACGCGAGTCGAAGAAAGGCGAGAAGTTGGTCGAGAACGGCGCGGCGCGCAGGATGACATTGTTGTCGCGGCTGCCGTTCACCTCGACGAGCCCGAGCTTGGGCTGGGTCCACTCGTGGCCGTCCGTGCTCTCGGCGTAACAGGTCATCTCGCCGGGATTGCCGTCGTATTGCTTGCCCTTGTAGGTCGGGTTGTAGCTGCGATAGACGGCGTGGAAACGGTCGCCATCCTTGATGACCGTTGCGTAAGCGCCGATGAGCGGGCTGCGGGGCCGGGGCATTTTCACCGGTGCCTGGAGACGCAGGATGGCACCGGTCAGCCGTTCAATCAGATACCGGTCGAGAAACAGTTCGAGGCGGGAGCCGAGTTCGAGCGGCGCGGGAGCGGCGGCGGCAAAGGTCGCGGGGGTAACTCGCGTGACCGCCAGCGCGGCAGTGCCGAGGGTGGATTGCACGAGCCACTGGCGGCGGGTTAGGAGGTTGGGAGGCATTGGTGTCGGGCTGATTGACTGCGGTGAAGACGGGGAACTTCAGGAGGGAGGTAATACAGTCGGGGAGGTAACGGGGTCATCACCATCCCAGTCCTGCGGGGAAGCTGATTCGCTCTGCGGAGATAGGCGTGAACCGGCCAGCCGATCTGGACGCACGCCCCGCCCCAGCATCTGCACGCACACTGGAGGACCGCGTCATCTTTGCAGCTCGGCCCCGGCCGGCTCCCGCCGTTCCTCGCGATACATTACGTCCAAATCCGCTCCGGGATATTCGACTCTCAACTCGCGGACCGTGCCGCGAGAGCGAATGAAACGTCCGCTGTTTCAATCTCAAAACTGACCCCTTCACTACCCCTTCACGCTTCGCTGGAACTGGGAGCAAGCCCTCCCAGTATCGGTCGCTCACTTTTTGGCCGGCAATGACACTGGCCCTTGCACGCCTTCGAGCTTGCTGCCGGTGATGGTGATGTTCTTCGTGTCCGCACCTTGCTGCACTGAGCGGGTGGCGATGCCGGGGCGGGTCTCGGTAAAGGTGTTGTCGGTGAGTTGGATGTCCTGCGTGCCGCCTTGGATGTCAATGACGGCTCCGCCGCCGGCGGCGTTGTCGAGAAACGTGTTTCGCTCGATGCGGTTGCGGTGCCCGGCGAAGCTGGGGCCGCGCTCGGGGCGGAAGAGCAGGCCGTTGACCTGGCTCTGGCGGATGGTGTTGCCGGTGACGAGGTTGTCCGTGTCGCGATGGCCGATGGAGATGCCCACGCGGTTCCCCTCGATGGTGTTCTGCTCGGCGAGGCCGTATTTTACGCCCCAACAGAAGAAGATGCCGATGTCGGAGCCGCGCAGCGTGTTGTTCCGGATGATGGGCCGCTGCGAGCCGCTGCCGGGATGGAGGGCGAGGTTCTTGTTGTTCTCCACGCGGCAGTCCTCGACGGTCACGTCGTGGCAAATCTGCCACGAGATGCCGTCGCCCTCGAAGTTGCGCGCGGTGACTCCGCGGATGTGGATGCGGTTGCAGTCTTGGAGGAAAATGCAGCCCGCGTAATTGCCATCCAGCTCGGCGTTGTGGGCGCGGTTGCCGTCGAGCGTCAGGTTCTCGATGCGGAAGTCGGCCACGAACTCGCCACTGAGCAGCGGGAAGAGCGTGGAACAGGTGGCTCCGTCCAGTTGCCAGAGATTCTCGCGCAGGGGTTTGTCGAGTTTGAATCGGTTGCCACTGCGCGCGGTCAGCGTGCGCTTGATGACGGTCTGGCGGCCCGTCTTGGCGTCCTTCGCGCGCAGGCACACGCCGTCGCCCACGCGGAAGCCGCTGGCGTCCTGCAGCGTGACTTCCTGGTCATACCAATCGCTGTCGAACTGCAAGGGGGTGGTGCTGGACGGCTCCTTGATGAGCAGCGTCTTCGCGCCCTCGCCGCGCAGGTTGACGCCGGCTTGGAGGTAAACCGCGTTCCGCAGCCGGTAAGTGCCCGCCTTGATGTGCACCGTGCCGCCGCCGAATCGCGCCACCTGGTCCACCGCTGCTTGGATGGCGCGCTGGTCATGGCCGACGATGTCCGCATCCTGATTGCCAACCGTGAGGGTGAGGGTCTGCTCCCACGCCGGCTGCACCGCCTTGTCCCCGCTCGTCTGCCGCGGCTGTGTGACAGCGGGCCGCTCGGCGGCTTGAAGTGTGCTGAGGAGGAGCGGGAGCAGGGCGAGGGGGAGGAATTTCATGGGCTGGCCAGGGTGTGAATCGTTCCGTGCAGCGAGCGTTCGAGGGCCATGCCGTCGGGGGCCTTGAGCGCCAGTTTGAGCTCGTAGCACATCGTGGGCGCGAGCATCGGGACCGTGAGCGTCACGATGCGCCCGTCCGCGCTGAGGCGTGCGGCAGCGATGGGCAGCGCGTGCTCGTCGTAGTGCTTCGAGCCGTAGCTCTTCGTTCGTTTGAGTGTCCACACTTTCAGGGCGAAGCCGTCGGGCTTCACGCTCGCCGCGTCGAGCGGGTCGCTGAAGGTCACGGTCAACGCCTCCTTCGCCGCGTGGATGGCGAGGGGGACGTGCGCGGGCTTATCGCTGCGACGGATGCGATGGAAGCCGCCGGGCGCAGTCGCATTGCCGGCCCAAGCAAACATGCCGCAGGTGTAGAGCGCGCCGTCCGCAGCGAAGCGTCCGCGCATGATGCCAGTGGCGAACGCGGGCATCGGCAGCTCGCACACCGCGCCCTGCCACGCGCTGCCGACCGCCTCGTGCGGCACGACGTAGGCGCGACCGGTGCCGTAGCTGAGATTGAGCAACGCGCCGCCGAGCGAGCCCCACGCGCCCTTCGGCACCCACACCAGTTCGGCGGGGCTGCGGTCCTTGTCGTTCGTAATCCAAACCAGCGGCGGCTCCATCGCGGAGTCGGCCGTGTCGGTCACGTCGGTGAAGCCGAACATATTGCCGTAGAAGCCACCGACCTTCACGCGGTTGATGCGGTTCTTCGGCGTCCAGAAGCCCTCCTGGTCGGTGACGAAGAACGTGCCGTCGTCGTTGAGACACACGCCATTCGCGGCGCGGAAACCCGTCGCGAGAATGTCCGTGCGCGCGCCATCTGCGCTCACACGGAGCAACGTGCCGTGGTGCGGCACGACACTGTCGAGTGCGTGGCGGCCGGACTTCGCATAGTAGAAATTCCCCGCCGCGTCGGTCTGCAAACCCATCGCGAACTCATGGAAGTGCTCGGTGACTTGGTGGTCGCTGTTGAAGTTCTCGATGAAGTCCGTCTCACCGTCGCCGTTGAGGTCACGCAAGCGCACGAGCTGGTCACGGCAGGTGATGAACACGTCGTTGCCGCGAAACTTCACGCCGAGCGGCTGGAAGAGTCCGGTGGCGATGCGACGCCAGCGCAACGGCGCGGGCGCGGCGGCCATCAGCCCATCCACGCGCCACACGTCGCCGTTCCACATCGCCACGATGGCGGCCTTGCCGTCGGGGGTGAAATCAAAGCCACCGGGCCGCAGCCAGCTTTCCCACGGGTTCTCGACCGGCAGCGGAAACGTGTCGGCGATGAACCCGCCGTCCGCTTTGCCGGCTTCCGACGTGGTGGTGACTTCCTGCGGCCAGCGGAGCGGTCCGCCGCGCGTGAGCGGCTCCAAGTCGAGTGGCGTGGTGATGGTCTTAGCCAATGCGGTCAGCGACGCCGCGTCGGCTCGCGAGATGAACAGCCGCGTCTTCGCCGCACCGGGAAGTTCCGCAATCCAGAACCCGCCGTCCTTGCGCAGCGTGCCGTCGCCCGTCAGCGCCACGCTCACCGAGTCGGGTGCGACGCGCAGCATCAGCGCCTTCTTTGCCGCCGCCACATTCAGCGTGCGCGTGAAGACCGGCGTGGTCCCGTAGTCGAGCCAGCCCGGCGATTCGAGCACGCGCGTGCCGCCGATGCTCGCGGCGATGACCGCGCGGCTGCCGTGCAGATACGTTCCTTCGTAGCGCACCCAGTCGCGCGGGAGCGGGCCGTAGCGTTTGCCGTCGCGGCCCACGAGCCGCACGTCGTCCCACTTCCCCTGCGGCGACGCCCAGCCGGGGCCGTCGGGATTCACGAAGTGCCGGTCACCAGTGAGACCCGTGTGCGTGCCGTGACTGCCGTCGAAGGCGATGCCTTTCCAATCCACGAAGTCACCCGTGGTCGCGGCGGCGACGCGCATCGTGTCGTGGTCATACACCAGCCACGCGCGGCCCTTGCTCACGCCGCCGGGGCCGTCATCGAGGCGAATGGCCAGGCCCTTCTGCGCGATGTTGCCCGGGGCAACTTGATAGGTCCAAAAGAGCGCGGGCCCGAAGTCCATGCGCCGATACTGCGGCAGCGTGCGGTCGGCTTGCTCCGCAGCGGCGCGCACTAACGCCTTCGGTAGCCCGGCGAGATACGCGGGCGTGACCGCGGTGAATTGCTGCGGGTTGTGCGGCCGGAGGAGTTCCTCGCGGATGTATTGGATGACGCTGTATTTCTGCGCCGTGGTGTATTGCCCCTGCGGCACCATCTGGCCGAAGCCCTTGGTGAGCGTGACGAACATCGAGTAAGGGTCGGAGCCGTTCTTGAACGCGCCTTCCGTGAACCGCAGCGCCGTCGGCAGAAAGCCCGCCTGCTCTTTCGTGCCGTGGCAGACGACGCACAGCTCCGCGTAAATCTTCCGGCCCTCTTCACGGGTCTGGTCATTCCAACCCGCGACCAGCTCCGCGTGGTCCGTCCGCTCCAGCGCCTGCACCCACGCAGCGCGCACGCTCACGCCCGCCGCCGGTTCGATGACAGGCCGCGCGCCACCGCGCTCAGGCACATGGGCAAAGTCCGGCGAGTTGGCGCCCGCGCCGGCGTCCTTGAACAGCAGCCGCACCTCGGCGTCGGGCAACGCGCGCGCCCACCCGAGCACGCTGGCGATGCTGCCCTTGGTGAAATCCCCGGCGAAGTCCGACGCGGCACGGCCGACCTTGAACACATGACCCGCCACATCCGGCCGCGCGAACTTGTCCTTCTCCGTGACGACTTTTCCATCCAGCCACAACCGCGCCGTGCCGTCGCGCAACGTGAGCACGGCGGTGTGCGGCTGGCCATCATCCACCTTGCCGCCGCCGCTCAACGCGCCGAGCCAGCCGATGTCATACACCAGCCGCCCGTCGCGGATGAAAAGCGCCTTCGCGTCCGCCGCCCACTTGCCCGTCGGAGCACATTTGGAGAACAGCGTGCCGCCCCCGGTGGTCGAGAACTTCACGACCGCCGTGAAATCCGCGCCGAGGTTGAGCTTCGTGTCGGGAAAATCCTGCGCGCCGCTTTGCGAAAGTCCGGCAACCTCCTCCGGCCCGCGCACGAGCTTGCCGCCGGACCATACGCGCAACACCGGCGCGCCCTTGGCCGGATGTTCCAGCGCGAGGTCGTGGTCCGCGCCAGTCGTCAGCGGGACGACCAAGTCCTTGCTCAGGCGCACCGCGCCACCAGCGGGAGTGGAGAACTCGACGTGCAGCCGGTAGTTCAGCGGCAACTCCGCCGCCGTGAGCGGCAGCGCGTCGCGCGGCGGCGCGGAGCCGGCAGACGGGACGAGAACGACAAATGCGGCGGCCAGCCCGAGCGAGAGCAGTGCGGATTTCATCACTTCGCCGACTTGAGTTGTTTGAGTTCCGCCAACGCTTCGGCGAGTCCCTTGCCGACGCCGCCGAGGATCTTCGCCGAGCCGAGATAGTGGAATTCGAGGTTCGAGATTCCTTTCTCCAGCACCTGTCGTTCGCGCTCGGTCAGTCCTTCCGCGCGCAACTTCTCCAGCGCGGCTTTTTCCTCGGCGGACTTCAGTTTCCCATCGGTCGCGAGCTTCTTGGCTTGCTGCCGGATGGCGCTGTCCTTCGCCTTCGCGGCGGTCAGCTCCTTGTCCCAATACTTCTCCGTCAGCACCGCCGCCACGTTGCCTTTGAACTCCGGCAACTGCGCCGGGGCCGCCATCGCGTCGCGCAAGTTTTGGTGCGTCGTCTTGTAGCGCTGCTGGTCGGGACCATACTCCGCCGTCGGCCCACCCACGCCAATCACGCCGATGACGAACGGCAGCTTGGGCGCGTTCAAATCCTTGCGCACGTCGCGGATGAAATGCGCCATCGCCGTGCTGTAGGCATCGTAGCCGCCGGGCTTCTCGCGATTCGGATACGTGCCGGAGTCCACCATGTCATTCCAGCCCTGAAACCACGCGAACCCCGCCAGCTCGTAGCCCTGCGCCGGGTCGTAGCCCGGCACCACGCGCTTGAGATCGCCGAGCACCTTCTTCACATGCTCGACCATCAGCCGGCAATACACACCCGTCTCCTTTTCCTTCGCCGCCTTCATCGCCGCGAGGTCCTTGCCCTGCTTCTGAAAACCCGCGAGCTGCGTCTCGTTAAACACATACGGCCCCGCGCTCGGTGGGCGGAAATCCGTGTTCAGGCTTTTCCCACCCCACGAGGTCTTGATGAGCAGGATGGGCGCATCCGTGAACTTCTGCATGTAGAGGCCGAAGGTGAACTCCGGCCCGATTTTCTCCGGCGACGCGCCAAAGCCCGCCGTCAGCTTCCCCGTCTGCTCCGCCTCCGCGCAGCCGATGGACGAAATCCAAACCCGCTCGCAGACCTTCGGCTTCCCATCCGCGCCCAGCATTTCCGCGAGCATCGGCTTCGTCGCCGGGTCCATGCCGATGTGCTCGAACGTGCCGACCTTGGCGTGGCCCTGCATGTTCGACTGCCCGGCGAGGACGAAGACCTGCAGCGGTTTCGCGGCCTGGGCGACGAGGCTACCGACCGCAAGCACCGTGAGGGTGAGGAGGAGGTGTTTCATGATTTGGCTTTGGTTTTTGACGGCGCACGTCCGGGAAGCGGCCCAGACTGCCACCGGCCGATGCTATCAGCACTCTGGTGCATCGCAATCCCCGGCCAACGCAGCCGCCATCCGGGTCGCCACGGGACCTGGGCGGTGGCACCAGCGCATCTTGAATCGGCTCTCTTGACGGCCCGTCCGATGCCGCCATGCGCGCACCCGGTAAGCCATCGCTCGCCGCCCGTCCGGTCGGCTCGTTATGAAAACCCTTCGCCTCGCGTGCCTCGCCCTGTGGCTCGCCACGGTCGTCGGTCGCGCTGCTGACCCGCTGGCGGCCATTGCGCAGTCGCCCATCAAAGGCGGCTTATGCGTCGTGCTCGGCGCGGCGGACGCGGAGCTGCCCCGCGCGCTCGCCACCGGCAAGGCCTTCTCCGTGCATCTGCTGGCCGACGGCGACGTGACGCCCGCGCGCGAGGCCTGGCACGCGCAAGGTTTGTCCGGCCGCGTCACGGCCGAGTCGTGGAGCGAGCCGCACCTGCCCTTCATGGACAACCTCGTCTCGCTGCTCGTGGTGCTGGAACGCCGCACGGTGACCGAGGCGGAACTGCTCCGCGTGCTGCGGCCCGGTGGCGAATTGCTCGTGCGGGCGGGCGCGGGTTGGCAACGCACGCTCAAGCCCCGCCCCGCCGCGCTGGACGAGTGGCCGCAGTGGCGGCACGGCGCGGACCGCAACGCCGTTTCCCGCGACACGGCCGTGGACGTGCCGCGGCGCGTCCAGTGGCTCTTCTCCTCGACCGTGGTGCTCGAAGCGGCGGACCTGGTCACGGCCAATGGGCGGGTGTTCATCCAGGACCGTGACACGCTGCTCGCGCGCGATGCCTTCAACGGCCTGCCGTTGTGGAAGGCCCCGCTCTTCCCGCACAAGCAGCTCGGCCTTGCCAAGCCGCCCGCGCTCATCGTCGCGCAGGGCGAACGCGTCTTCGCCTTGCTCGCCAGCGGCCGGTTCCACGCGCTCGAGGGCGCGACGGGCAAGCCGGTGATCGAGTTCGCCGACGCGGGCCAGCCCACCACTGTGATGCTGCTCAATGGCGGCCAGCTCCTCCTCGCGGACGACACGGGGTTGCGGGCCTACGACGCGGCCACGGCGCGGCCGTTGTGGCGCGCGGCGGCGGACCGCGCGCACACGCTCGTCGCGGGCGGCGGCGAGGTGTTTTACCTCGAAGGCGACGACCGCACCGGCGCGACGGTCGGGGAGTTGAGCGCCCGGGACGCGACGACCGGCAAGCTGCGTTGGAAGAATCCCTTCGCCTGGGGTTGCCGCACCGAGCTGGCGAGCTTCGGCGAGGGGCGCATCGTCTTCGAGGTGCGCCGGCCCGCGAACTGGAAGGAGACCTGGCTCAATCCCGCGCGCCGCAAGGAAGATGACTTCCAGCTCGCGGTGGTGAACGTGACCACGGGCACGGAGGAGCGGCGACTCTTCGGCGTGGGCAGCTCGGCGCGGCACGGCGAGTTCACCACGGCCTTCTGGCACAAGGGCCAGTTGCTCACCGAGGCGCGCACGCCCAACGGCCTGGGCATCGCGGTTTACAACCCGGGCCAGTTCGAGAAGCCCTTCGAGACGTTCCGCGCGAACTTCGCCGGAGACCGTGGCTGGGGCCATTGCTACCCGCCCGTCCTCACCGAGAAGTTCTACATCAACGGCCAGCTCCACTTCACCGACCTCTACGCGCGCACGCAAAGCGGCAACGCCATCACGCGCGGCGCGTGCCACCTCCTGCGCACCGGCTACGTGCCCGCCAACGGGATGCTCTACACCTTCCCCAAGCACTGCGTCTGCTTCCCGATGCTCAACGGCAACGTCGCTCTCGCCCCCGCGCCCACCACGCCCGCGCCGCCGGAAAGCCACCCGCTCGTGACCGGCCCCGCCTTCGGAAAACTCGCGCCCGCCACGCCCGCCAACCCGACGGATTGGCCGATGTTCCGCCACGATGAATTCCGGTCCGCCGGAGCCGACGTGCCCGCGCCGACGGCCCTGAACGTCACGTGGGCGGTGAGCATTCCCAGGCCGGACTACCGCAGCGGACTGGCCGCCGAATGGGCCGACAACCCGTGGACCGCCGGGCCGTTGAGCGCGCCCGTCGTGGCCGGTGGCACGGTGTTCGTCGCGCAATGCGACACGCACCGCCTGCTGGCGCTCGACGCCGCCACGGGCCAAGAGCGCTGGCACTTCATCGCCGGCGGCCGGCTCGATGGGCCGCCGGCCATTCACCGTGGCCTGGCCCTCTTCGGCTGCCGCGACGGCTGGGTCTATGCGCTGCGGACCACGGACGGCGCGCTGGCGTGGCGGCGACGGCTGGCCCCGGATGACCGGCGCATTTCCACCTACGGCCAGTTGGAAAGCACGACGCCCTGCGCCGGAGCCGTGCTGGTGAGCCGCGACCTCGCCTACGTAAGCGGCGGCCTGCACCCCAACAGCGACGGCGGCGTGCGCGTGGCCTGTCTGCTCCCCGAGTCGGGCGAACTGGTGTGGCTGAAGACCTTCACCGACCTGGGCATGGAAAGCCCGTGGCCCGAGCCCTTCGACCCCCGCGCCAAGGACAAGCCCAACCTCCAGAGCGACCCCTGGCGCACCATTCGCCCCGCCGAGTATCGGCATTTCGACCTGCCCGTGCGCGACGGCGAGGCGATTGCCATCTCGGACGGGTCGTTTTCCAACTGGAAAAGGAAGACGGTGCGGATGTTCGGTGGACGAAGGCGATACAGGTCATCAGCGACCTGGATGATGACCTGATCGGCAATCTTCTGCCGTTGCGGGCCAAGCTGCGGAAGCTTCGGTCCAAACAGGAGCCAGCCTTGGACGGCCAGATAGAGAAGCAGCGCCACGGTGGCCAGAGTGGTGAGGGCAACGAAGATGCGGCGCATAAATCCAGTAGCGTAGGCGCTAGGATGTAGTCGAAGTCCCGCAGCGTGTCGAAGAATTTTTCAACAGCCACAGGCCAGCCGCGAGGGCGAACACCTTTTCGCTGTCGTCCACGGCGAACAGATTGTCGCCAATTCACACGGGCAGCAAAGGACTGAAGCCAGCGCAGCCTGATCAATGATTGTCTGGTCCCACCCGGCGGAGGCGCGTTCAGCAGGTCCGGGCGGGCGATTCCACATGGAACCGCAGCCCGCGTAGCGGCGGCGTGATCACTGCGCACCGCTCGCCGTGCCTCGGCATCACTGCTCTCCGGTAGCGGGGCTTCCCTTATTCCCGGCGTCTGACCGGAATTCATCAAAGGGGTCGAACGACACCACCTTGCGGCGCGGAGGTGGGGTGGGGGCGGGCTTCTTCTGCCGAGCCGGCCGGCGAGGCTCCGCCGTGGGCTTCGGAAGCATGGCGGGTGGCGGGCCAGATGCCGGTTCCAAGAACTCGGAGAATGGCGGCCAAGCTAGCACCGGCAGCGACACCCCCGCCTGCCTGAAGAAACTCATGGCCTCCTCCTGATGCGCTCGCTCGGCCCGCCGCCGTTCGTAAGCCGCCCAAGCGTGCGGGTCCAGGCTGTCGTCATCAGGCTTGCCCAAATCCGGTGCCGGCTGCTGCTGGACCGGCGCGACGCTGCCGGGTGGTGCTTTGAGCCGTTCCTGCGGAGTAGTTTGGGGAGCTCTCTGAGCCTGAAGCTGGGCCACAGCCTGCCGCGCGAGCAGGGCGACCGACGGGGGGAGGCTGATGGGCTGGTTTTTGGTCTCGTTCATGGGGCGGAGTTTGGCAGGCTTTCCCCATTTGGCGAATAATCAGGGTTGAAAGGTGGTGGAGAACTTTGCAGTCCCCCAGTCCCACTGGTCCCAGTCGCCCCAGTCGTCTCACCCGTCCCGCCGGAATCTGCGGCCTTGGCCTGTAAACCGATGCCACGATACCCGCGCTTGGCCCCGCCCTCCCGCTGGAGGGAGTGGGACTTGCGCACCCCGAACTGGCGTTCCACCAGCGGGCCGATGAGGAGTTCAAACAAGGAGGTGGAGACTTTCGGGAGGCGCTGACTGACTTGGAAACGGAGGAACGCCTGGTTCAGCTCCTGGGTCGTCAGGTCACTGCGCTCTAGGGCGATGACCTGGGTGGCTACAAAATGCCGGACGCCGGCCTCCTGCGTGGGCAGGTCCACAGCGAGCTGCACCCGCATCTCCTCGATCACCGGGCTCAAATCCTTGCCCAGCGGGAAGAACGGCCGGCCGGAGCGGGCGGAGTGCTGGCGCACGAACTCCGCGAGCTCGGCACTTAACCGCTCGACCGACCAGGGTTGCCAGTCGAGCGCAGCCGGATTCAAGGACTCAAACTGACGGTCCTTGGGGAGATAGCGGATCCGCAGGGACTTGCCCGCGAAGTCGCCCCAGAAGCCAGGATTCAACTTTAGTTTTCCGGGCTTGAGCCCATCCAGGAACCGCCCGCCGCGGCGGAGCATGGCGCCAGATTCGATAAGGTGGCTGGCCAGCGTGGGGTCCATGGGCAGGACCAGGTCAGCGACGTTTACGGTAGCCACTTGCTCACCGCCCACTTTCCAGTCGGGGGCCGCAGGCGGGGCGCGCCGCAGCGTGACCACATCGTTGTCCGAGACCCAGCGGAGGCAAGTCCCGCGAAAGCTCAGCGCCATAAAATCCTTTGCGCGCAACCAGACGATCAGGCCGCCGGGCGTGAGGGTGAACAGGCTGTCGGCGAGGCCAGGATTGTGTTCCAGCAGGGACGACGCCTCACCGGGGTCAAGGAAGGCGAGCCCACTAAGCCGGCCATTGGCTCGCCCGCCGACGATGCCCACATCATTGGTGCAGAGCAGATTCTGATAATGCGCCGTATGGGTTTTCTCCACGGTCAGGGTGCGCCACTGCTCCGGCGAGAGGATGCAGTCGCCGTCGCGGCAGGGCAGCAGGAGGGAATCCCAGCCGAATTTTTCGTAAATTTCCATCAGGACGGGATCAAGCCGGGTCAGGTCCGGTGGCCGCCATGACGAGGTCGCCTGGGGTGCCGGGGGGGTGGAGTGTGGGTTCATAAATGTGGTGGTGGTGAGCAACCCCGCTCGTTCGAGTGGAGCCGCCGGAGGGAGTTAGGGATGATCAATGTGCAGGAAGTGGCAGTTTTGCCCCGTCCAACGACATGTCAGCGAAGAGCTGCCAGCTTGCCGGCACCCCTGGAATGGGTTGGTTCGGCCTGCGACGTGGCGGTCGATGTTTGGTGATGTCATTTGTGTGGTTGATGACCTGCCGCCCGGCCTGAACCAGGCGGCAGGGACTGGTTTACTTTGTTTAGGTCGCCGCTTTCAGTGCCATCGCGTCAGGCATCACGCGCCGGCGACGGACCGGGGTTGGGAATTCATGGTGGACGACGCCATCCAAGAGGTGCCCGCCGGCGTCGGGCGTGCGGCCGCCCCACTGCTTGAACCAGAAAGCCACCTTGGCTGCACGGCACTGGTCGCGCAGGGCAATCACCCACTGCTTCTCCATGGGGCGGTGGCCGTGGCCGGATTCGCCGCCGACAATCACCCAGTCGATCCCCTTGAGGTTCAGCTTCACCGGCCCCAGCAGGGGCTCGCAGGACAGGAACCGCACCGGAGCCGGGATGCGGGTGATGATTAGCGCCCGCCCGGTCCAGTCCTGATTCTCGATGCTGGTGCCGATCCAGGCATTGTCGGGCCACTGGATGCCAGCAGCATACTTGACCGCATTCTCCGGGCGCTTGGTCAGGAGCTGCCAGTCTAGGTTCGGCGTGTTACGGATGAGCGTGAAGAGGTCATCGCGCCAGGCATCGTCCACTTCGCCGTCGAAGACATCGCCCAGTGACGCGCAGAACACCTTCGTGCGGATGCCCCCCTCCACCGCCTGCTGGTTCCACTTCAGCGGCTGCTTCCAGTTATCCCCACTCGTTCGCTTGCGGGGATTGCCTCGCCCCCACTTCACGCGCTTGTAACGCGTGTCCATGAGGGTCGCGGCGTAGCAGTGGAGGCAGCCGGGGCTGACCTTGGTGCAGCCCATCCACGGGTTAAATGTGTTGCCGGTCCAGGAGATGTTTGAGTTTTTCATAGATTTGTTTGTTCTCTGAGATTCGAGCTTTAGCGCGTGCGATCGTTGTGGTGGGGTTGCCTCCCTCGCCGCCGCCGACACGAAGCGGCCGACGGCGAGGGAAGGCGTGGTGGTCATGGAGTGCTCAGGCAGCTACTGGCAGGTCTTGCTCGCCCACTAACTCCGGCCCCGGGCCGGTGTAGTGGTAGTAACCGGGCATGGCGGCGATGACCTGGTCGTGAAAAACGACGAAGGTGGTATCCGCCGGGTCCGCCCAATACGGCTCCAGGATATCCGCCGCCAGTTGGCCGTAGCCGCAGGCGAGCTGTCGGAGGGTGCAGAGGCTGGCCTTGGCGAGTCCGCCTGGCTGCTGGCTCAGGCGCGCGTAATGCTCTTCCCAATACCGCAACTGAGCCGTATTTCCCCGGACCCATCCTTGGACGGCTTCGTCGCTGGATGGCAGAGCGCACTCCCCATCGCAGAAGCGCTGGGCCAGCTCGGTCAGGGGTAGGTCGCACAATTCGCGGACCTTGGCCGGGTCCAGCCGGTGCTGGTTGAAGCAGAGCCGGGAGGCCATGGCGACGCCGGCCTCCTGGCGGGCATGCCCCAGCGCCTTGTCCGCCACTTGGCGGGCGGCGTCGGCGGTCATGCTTGGCGGCAGTGGCGGGGCCCCCAGGTGAGCGCCGGCCGCGAGGTATAGTGCCCGATCCGCCTCCGGCGAGGTCGGCGGCTGCCCGGCGAACGGGTCTGCGTGGTCGGGCCAGGTGGTGGCGAAGTCCCAGAGGACCCGGTTTATTTCTGTCGATGTGGTTTTCATGGTTTTGCTCTTTCTTTTGGTTTTTTTTAACTACTGCTGCTCTCCGCAGCCGGGCCAACAAGGCTCGGTGGAACTGCGGGGAAATCTGGGGTTATGGACGTGCGTCAGCACGGCGGCGCACGGCTTGGGGGCTCGCCACGAGGCGCACCCAGTGGATGGGGTCGGCGCGTAGGTGCTGTTCATGCCTGGGGTGGTCACAAACTTTCCCCCTTCTTCAACTGAATGACCCTGACCGTGGCGGTGGCGGAAGGCATGGTCGTCTTGGGGACATACCGCGGGCGGTCCCAAGTCTGCGTGCCGGGGATGCCGACGAGTTCCAGGATACGCATGCGATGGTCGTGGCTGTCCTCATCCTCCACTTGATTCACCACGCACCCGAAGCGGCCGTCGGGGAAGACGATCAAGTGATCGCCTTTGTTGTCGTGGCCATCTTCCTCGCAGGCTGGACACCGGGCGATGATGACGTTCTGTCCGTCACGGACTCTGGTGTAGGCGTGCTTTAGCTTGGTGGTGTCGATTTTCATAGTGTTGGCGGTGTTGGTCTGCAGCAACCCCAGCAAGGGGGTATAGACATTTTTCCTGGAGGTCTTGGAGGTCGCATAAAAATGTTTATGGGGGCTTGCTGTGCTTACTGCGGAGCTGGTCCCGGGAGTGTTTGGGTGCCCTGTTCCAAACGGTTAAACGTGTAAGCTTTCTGGGTAAACTTACGTTCGCCAAGGCGGGTGGAACCCTTCCGGGTCTTGCGGGTAATCTGGAACCCCTCCACTTCCACCAAATCCCCGGAACTGAACGCTCTCCCCAGGGCTCCCCCCACCAGCTTCGGACCAGCCGTGTCGTCAGACTCGCTCATGTAAGGGACCGCTATCCCTTCCGCCATAGCCAGTTCGTAGAGGTGGGTCGTGGTCAGCGACTGCCCAAGCTGGCCAAGTTTTTCGACCGCGAGGGCCAGTTTGCGGATGAAGCTCAACCCGGTGTTGCTGACGCGCTCCTGCGCGATCCCGTGCCCGTCCATCAGCGGCGCCTCGTCGAAGATATTCTGCACGATCCAGTCCAGCACCTGACTCCATCCCCGGAACGAGTGGCGTGTTTCCTCCGTGCGCGGTTTGCCCGCGAGCAGCCACGCGACAATGACGCTGAAGACGCACCCCAAGTAGTAAGCCTGGTTAGCTCTTACGTGCGCAAGGACGTCGCCCTCGGCATACTGCTGGAACTGATAACCGGGCGCCTGCTTGAGGATTCGCACGATGGACGCCCGGTTGGCGAGATCCGGCGTAAACTCGACGCCGTTGCTGGTGAGCCCCAGCACGAACCAACTCGAATCGACCAAGACACCGGCGCGGTATGGGACCCTGACTTGGAAGCGGCCAGGCGCGGTTACGAAGGCTTCCAAGTGGGTGCTGTCGAACTTCCCGCGCCGATTGTCGAAGACGATAAACGGGTGCGCAGCGAGCAGCGCCGCGTTAAAGGATTCGTCGTCGGAGCCAACGCCGCCGCTCTTCTGGGTGACGAGCGTCGGCACCTCGTTGTAGAGCGCCGCACGAAGTTCCTCACGGTAGCTCTTGCCGGACTGCGAGGCGTCAGCCTCCATGGTGTCGACCGGGATGTTGCCGATGAGGTGGCGTCCGAAACGAAGGGCTGGCGTGATCAACGATGCCAAGGCACGAGATCGGTCCCCTCGCGTCTGAAAACGATAGTCGGCAAACAGATCCTTTAAGGAGCTCACCGCTTCAGCCAGCTCAACATCCGGCGGCATGCCACCACCCGTAACGAAAATGCCCGATGCCGCATCGTATCCACCGCTGATGATCCGACACTCGTCCGCGTCGCAGAGCAGCACGGGACAGTTCACGAGCCCAATGATTTTCGGCAACATCTGCGATGCGGCGACGGTCGCCATGAGGGAGTTGGCATGGTCCAAACTGGCGACCGTCGGTTCCAACGCTGACTCGCCCCCCTTGCGCTTTCGCCACACGGCGAATTTGCCGAAGTATTCGATCCGGCTCCGGAACGCGTGTGGTGACACGACCTCCAGTCGGCGAATCCCGGCTCCGGACTCGGCCACCTCCACAATGCTGCCCTCGCGGGAGAAAATCGTCTTCGACGCCGCGATGACCGGAAAAAGCTTCTCGGCGGTCTCGTTGATCCCGACGCTGCCGGACGGCAAAATGATCCGCTCCAGCGCCAGCGCTGGATTGACGCCCGCAACGCCCGGTGTTGGTCCGGGAGCCACATGGGTTGGTGAGGGCCGTGCTTCCTCACCGGGCTTGGTCCAATCCGGTGGCCAGATGATCTCGCTGAACGGGATGTCGATCGGCTTCGCGTCAACCAGCCAGGTATAGTCGACGCCGCTGGGATGCCTTCCCCAAATCATGGTCTGGCAGCCGGTCGCACGCCATTCGCCTACTTTGCGAGGCTTGCCCTCTTCATCGAGAAGGTGTTTGTGCTTCAGGAACTTCGTAGGAGGAATTTCGCACTGAACCCACATCCAGACGTTGCACCCGCGAGCGCCGCGGGTGCGCAAAGTCCCTGAAAGCTTCGGGTTGAGTGCCAGGAATTCATCTGCGAATTCGTCGGTGTCGAGGTCGATGCTGCAGAGGCCGCTGGCGGGTTCGCCCAGCAACACCCCGATGTTTCCGGCGAGGAGCGACTGCAGATAAGCAGCATCGCGCATCTTGCTCATGGGCGTTTGCGGCCACCCCGGGGTGCGCGAACCCTTCTGGCCGAGCGGAATCGGCAGGAGTATTGCCGGTTTGACCGTATCCAAGATGTGATTCAGTTGATCCTGAGTAGTCACGGTCATCCTTCTCCAAAGTTATGCCAGGCGAGCCGGTCGTTTAACTCCTTCAATCGAGACACCGCTGCGGCAAAGGGCAGACTTAGCTCTGCGCGAGCGGTGACGAATGGCTGGATAGTTTGCGCTTTCACTCTTGCCCCCCCGTCTTAACCGTGCGGCCGGGCTGGGAAGCGACTGGCTGGGAAGGTGAGGCGCTGCCGGCAATCGAACTCCCGGCCTTGCTGCGCTGGTTCGGCACCAAGAACTCTCCAGCCGCCGCCCGCCGCTCAAATGCGGCGATGGCCTCCTCACTGACGTAGTTTCGCCCGGCGATGGTGATGACCTCGATCCAACCCCTACGCCGCCAACGCCAAGCTGTGGTGCTTGAGATGCCAAGGCCATCCCGCCAAGCCCCGTATTGCCTAAGCGAGCCATTCCGTGAACCGTCTTGCAGTTTCAACATGCACCGAGGCTACGCAAAGCAACTTTTGGGGGCACACACGGCGGGTTAGGCTGCGCGGAGGCTAATATGCGTTTGGTATTAAATGCTTGTAATCAATCACTTGCGAATAGTTAGGGCTCGTGAATGTGGAAAAATGCCGTGCTGGGCCGACCGATTTCACGCGAATTATTTTCCCCGGATAGCAGCGCTATGGACCTCGGGGGCTGACAGGCTTCCGAACGTGGAGTCCTCTCACCCTGCCCCGCCCACCAGCGAATTCGCAGGCGACCGCCAGATTCACCGCACCTGCTTTTGGATGTATTCCCGCAACTCGGCGGTCGCCTTCGCGCTTTGGTTCTCCACTAGCCGCCCTTTGGGAGATTTGGACCACGGCAGTTTGCAGGTTAACCGTCGGCATCCGGGTTGATGGGTGAAGCGGCGTGGTTCCAGAATGTCGTGGACTGCTCCAACCCAATGCTTGCACCACGCAAACTCAAGACGCCGCAGCAGATCAGCCGCGTCGTATTGGGCGCGGACCCAGGCGGAATCATATTTGTAGCCCAGTTTCTTGACCTTTCTACCCCGAATCCGCATTTCACACTCCTCCCAGTCTTCCAAGAAATGCCGGCCCCACCGCAAGGCTACCAAGCGGTTCATCCAAGCCAGCACAGCCTGGCGATTCAGTCCACGGCCCGTGGTGCTACGGGCCAGGTGACCGATCTTCGCAGCGGGTTTGCCTGGGGGCGGCGCAAAAGCCTCTCTGAGCCAGTTGCCGAACGCCTCTCGAATTTGCGACTGGCTCCAGCCAAGATTGAGCCTGAACACCACATAGCGCTCCGAGCTGGAGCGGAACAAACCCTCGAAAGGTTCACCGCAGGCGCATTCATCACGGATGCGGTCGAGATCCAATTCCTTCAAGACCCGCTCCCTACCGGCCTTATCCCATCGGTCCAGTCCCAGCTGGGACTGGAGTTCGTCGCAGCGAGCGGGCGCAATGCTGTTCCAGGCTTGATCCGGAAACTCAGGCGCATGCTTGGCGAGCAGGCAGGCGAACCGACAGCCCGGACTCGGTTCGGGATGCTCACCGACTTCCCTTGCCTGAGGCTGCCATTGTCTGACCGCTGCCACTTGATCACAAAGTAAGCGGCTGGAGCGGCCATATTCGTATTCCAGCCAGGCGTAGAGTTGGTAATTGCGGGGCGCTTGCGCGCGCGTGAAGAGCCAGTCCTGATCTGGGGGCGTTTTGAGCTGGGCGGCCAGTGCGAGCCGTTGAACCTCCCCCTTGGCGCTGGCGATTTTTTCGGGCGGACTTTTCATCAGTAGGTGGTGGTTGTCATCGCGGCCACTTTCGCACCGCACTGCGCTTTTACAACCGGGCCAGCGGCTTCATTTGAACTCAATCCGTTGGGCCTGTTTCTTGGTGTGCTCGTTGTTCAGGTGGCCATACACCTTGCCGATGAGAATTCCCCCATCCAAATGCCCCACCCACCGGGCGATGGTCATGAAGTCGATACCACTCATCACGCACCGTGAGATGAAAAAATGCCTACAGTCGTGAAATCCGAACTCCGGCAGGCCCGCGGCTGCTCGGGCGAGCAGGAGGGATTCGCGGAATGTCTTGGCCCGCTCGTCTCGCTCGCCGCGTTGTGGAGACGGGAAGAGCCACCCTGAGTCCGGGACGCGGCGGCGATGCATGTCTTGCAAGTGCTCCTTGAGCCGGGGGTTGAAGTCCACCACGCGGGCCTTGCCATTTTTGCTGAGTCCATCGGTGCCCACGTGGAGCTGCCCGAGATCCCAATGCACATCGCTCCATTTGAGCCGCAGGGTCTCGCTCATGCGCGATCCGCAGCCGGCCAGCAGCCGCACGAAGTCCGCGAACTGTTGTGCGTTCTTCAGGGGCACCCCGGGCTCGCCGGGCTTGGCCAGCTTGCCGCCGGCGAAGACTGGACGAAAGCCGGCCATGCAAATCGACTCCACTTCGGCGTCGTTGAAGCCTGGCCGCTCCCGGGGTTTGTATTTGAGCGGCCGGCGATTCTCGGTGGGGAGGGATTTGATCAGCTTCTCCTGCCGGGCGCGGTCGAGCACGTTGCGCAGGCAGGTCACGGCCAGGTTCACCGTGCGGGGCGATACGCCCTCCGACTGTCGGTGGGCGAGAAACTTGTCGACCATCTTCGGGGTGATGCGGTGCAGGCGGGTTCCGCCCAAGTGCTCCATCCAGGCATTGAGGTGGGCGCGTTCGGTGGCCAGGGTGCTTGTCCGCTTCTCTTTGCTGGCCTTTGCGTAATGCGCGAAGTAGTCCGCGACGTAGTCCCGGAACTTGGGCGTCTGGCGCAACACCGGAAGGGTTTGATCTTCCCGCTGGGTGAGCAACCGCCGCAGGGCGGCTTGCGCTTCGGCGACCGTGGTGGCCGCTTCCAGGGGGACGCGGCGCACCTGAGTCGCGTCGGTGCCGGGGTGGGGCAGGGTGACGCGGGCGTAGTAGCGGCCGTTGCGCACCCAAAGTCCGCGCACTGGACGCTTGCGTGCATCGAGCACCTTTTGGTAGTTTCCGTGCTGATGCGAGTGCTTGCGCAAATCATGGCCGACTGGAGCTTGGGGATTTCCCGGCATTTCAGCGTGTTGCATGGCGTTACAGTGGCACAATTAGTGGCACAACGTCAAATGCAACGGTCAGTGAAAATCGTAAGTGCTTGACTATCAAGTTTGCGCACGTGGCGGAATTGGCAGACGCGCTAGATTCAGGTTCTAGTGAGTAACATCATGCAGGTTCAAGTCCTGCCGTGCGCACCAAACTTTTTCCCAGCGACCAGTTCAAAGTCTGCATCGCCCGGCACCGATTATGGCAGCCAACATCCGTAAAGCAGCACCCGAGGACGCCGCCGCTTGGATCCAGCTCGTCAAGGCGGTGCTCGGTGACGATCACCCCAACAAGCAGATTTACGACCCCACTTGGGTGGCCACCGAACTGGGTTCCAGTCTGCCCGGCAATGAAACGTGGGTGGCGGAGGGGGATGGCAAAATCCAGGCGAGCATCGCTGTCTTGGGGGCAGTGACGGCGAACGAAAACCCCGTCTGCAACCTCGGCCGCAATCTCTTCCATCCCAGCAGCTATGCCGACGGTTCGGCGGAGGCGTTACTCCAGAAGATCACCGAACTGGCCGTGTTGCGCCGGCAGATGTGTGTCACCCGCGTGTTGGCCTCGGACAACCCGCAGCAGGTGCTGGTCGAGAAGCTGGGCTTTGTCTGCGTGGGCTTCCAGCCGCTCAAGCACATCACCAAGACGCGCGAGGAGGTGCTCTTCTACGTGAAGCGTGCCCGTTCCATGACGGCCAACCGCCTGCCGATCTCCGAGTCGTTGCCGCAAATCGGCGAGCTGGCGGCGGCGGTATTGCAGCACCTCGTCATCCCCGGCATCCCCGCCATTCGCGACGGCGGCACGGGCTATCCGTTGCAAACGGACGTGGTGGTGAGTGCGGTGAACGAAGCGGATTACAAGACCGCTCGCGAGGCCACCGCCCCGCAAAACCCGCCGCAGGAAATCTCCAGCAACTTCAACTGGGGCAGCGGCTTCATGCGCGTGGCCGCCGCCGTGACGCTCCGCGCGGTGCTCTGCCGCCGCGAGGAGAAGGTCGTCGCCGGGATGCGCTACTTCTACGACGAGCAGGACCGCTGCGTGCGCATCATGGATGGTTTCTGCACGGACAACCTCTCGATGGGCGCGGTCCTCCAGCACGTCACCAAGGCGGCCCAAGCGGAGTTGAGCGCCGCCTATGTGGAATTGGACCTGCTCACCAGCGCGGTGAAGTTGCTCATCAGCGCCGAGCAGCTCGGCTTCGTCCCCGCCGCCTACCTGCCCGGCTTTCACAAGATCCACGACGGCACCATGGACTTGGTGAAGATGGTGAAGCTCAACCAGACCTACAGCATCGAGCACGATACGCTCACCGCCCACGCGCTGGTCATCGTCAATGTCATCAAGCACTGCCTCCAGGACCAGAGCGTCGGCGTCGCCATCATCAACCTCCTGCGCGACCTCGACCTCTTCAAAGGCCTGGGCGATGGCGAGCTGCGCAAGGTGGCGCGCCTCTTCACCCAGAAGCTGTTCCGCCCCGGCGAACAGGTCTTCGGTCGGGACGACTCCGGCAACGAAGCTTACGTCGTCATGCGGGGGCAGATCGACATTCTGCTGGAGGCAAACACCTCGCCCATCGCCTCCATGGGCCAGGGCCAGGTGTTCGGTGAACTCTCCTTCCTCGATGGTGGCCGCCGCGGAGCCTTGGCGGTGGCGAAGCAGGTGAGCATCGTCTTGGTGATGCAACGCCCGCAGTTCTTCGAGCTGACGCAGCGCGACCCGAACCTCGGTCTCGCCGTGATGCGCAACATCGCCCTCGAACTCGCCGTCCGCCTGCGCCGCACCAACGCCGCGCTCTCCTCTGCGAAGCGCCCGTAGCCGGACGCGTCAGCGTTTCACGAACAGCGCCAGCGACGCGGTGTAGCCGTGGAGGAAGTTTTTCTTCCCGACCGGGCCAATCTCCCCGTTGCAGAAAAACCCCGTCAACCCGAGCGGCCCCCATCGCTCCTGCACCATGCGAGCGTCATGACTTGGCTCGCCGAAGAGCCGGTGGCCCCGCCCGTTGCAGCAGCACAGCACGCCCCCGAGCACTTTGCTCCCGGCCAAGTCACGCTGCGCCTGCGCCAGCATCGCCCCCATGTCCTCCGTCGCGGCTGCCGCATCGCGCCGCTGGAACTGGAGCGTCTGCCCCTGCCGGGGCACCGCGCCGACCGCCAGCGCCCCAGACACGGGGTCGCCCCCAATGAGGTTGCGGATGAGAAAGTCGCCGCGATGGAACTCCTCCAGATACTCGTTGATGACGAGGCCCACGAAGAGGTTCCCACGCGCCAGTTGCTGTTCCGCCGGAGGCAGTGACTCGAAGGCATCCACCAGCCGCTGGTAAGCCGGGCGGTTGCCGATCTGCGTGATGATGTTCCGCTCCGCCTGCGTGATCGTCCACGTCTCACCAATCGGCGTGCAGCCCTGGGAAATCACCCCGTGCAACCGCACCGCGCCGCCCACGGAGAGCGCCACCCCGCCGTCCTCGAACACGTCGCCGTTGAGATACACCTGTGTCGTCCGCTCCGCGCTATCCCCGCTCGCCAGGCCGCCGAGAATCGGCAGCGGCGCGTAAGCTTCGTTCCACTGCTTCAGCCACGTCTCGCCATCGAGGCTGAACGGGTCGGCGAACGCCAACCAGCCGTTGCCCGACTCCGCGCCCACGCCGGTCGCCGCGTGCCAGTCGGCGGGCTTGGTGCATTCCTCGACCTGTTCCTGCGTGAAGCGCACCGCCTGCAACGCCGCCCCCGGCAGATGATACAGCGCCAGCACCAGCCCCGCGTCCGTCTCGATCTCCATCGCGTTGGCGATCAGCCCCTGGCTGGAGCAGCCCAGCAACAGCGGAATCTGTGCGTGGACGCGCAACACCTCCAGCGTCTCGCGCGCGTGCGGGAAGAACTTCGGCGACATGAAGACCAGCCCGAGCGAGACCCGGGGCGCGTGGAGTTTGGCGCGCAAGCCTTCCGCCCACGCGCGCAAGCCGAGTTCCTCAAATCCGCCGTGCCAGTGCGCGGCTGTGGAATGTTCCGTAGTCATGGCGGCGGCGGCTGGGGCGCGGGCGGCGCGGCGTTCGTCGAGGCCGCGCTCGTGGCGGCCAGCTCCTCCGGCAGGATGACCACGGCGATGCGGCGGTTCTTCGCGCGCCCCTCGGGCGTTGCGTTGTCCGCCACGGGATGGAACTCGCCGTAACCCAGCGCGCCGAGTTGCTTGGGGTTCACGCCCGCCTGCTCGTGCAGGAACCGCACCGCCGCCGTGGCGCGCGCGGTGGACAGCTCCCAGTTGCTCGCGAAGCGGCTGCGGGCCGCCGCGCGGATGGGCACGTTGTCTGTGTGGCCGACGACGTGGAGCGCGCGGTTCGTGTGCGCCGCCAGCACGCCGGCGAGGCGACGCAGGACTTCCTGCCCTTCCGGCTTGAGCGCGCCCTCGCCGGAGTCGAACAGGACGTGGTCGAGGATGTTCACCGTGAGCTTGCCTTGCAGCTGCGAGATGGTGATGTCCTTGGACTGGAGCGCCGCGCGCATTTCCTCTTCCAGCGTGCTCTTCGTCTTGGAGACGGAGGCCATCTCCTTCTCCGCCTCGGCGAGCTTCCCGGTCAACTCGGCAGTCTCGGCCTTGGCGTCGTCGAGGTCGGCCTTCAGCGCGAGCGCTTGCGCGGCATTGTGCTCGGCGGCCTTGCGCGCCTCTTCCAAGGCGGTCTGCGCGGCGGACAGGTCCGCGCCGCGCTTCCACGCCGTCCAGCCCAGCGCGCCCAGAATGAGCAGCGCGGACAAGATGGAAGGGACAACCCAAGTGCTCTTCGGCATGGGCGGACGCTACTGGACGCGCCCGACGCGGCAAGCGGGAAGTGGGCACCAGTGGGTTGGCCCGCTAAGCCCGCGAATCGCCGCGCATGAAACCAGCGCGGGCGGAGGCAGACTTCCATTCGCGAGCATTCGCTTGATTCGCGGGCCAGCTCGGGGGGTTCCGCCGTATTGCCACTCCGCGCGCAACCAGCTACGGTCCCCGGTGTTGAAGCCAGCGAACTTGATCCAACCATGAAAAGCGCGACCCACTACAGCTTGCTTCTCGTCCTGCTCGGCTGCGCCACCCTCCTTGCCCGCGCGGACGCGGTGGGTGATTACAAGGTGATCCTCGATCGCAATCCCTTCGGCCTCAAGCCGCCGCCGCCGCCGGTCGCCCCGCCGGCCCCCGCGCCCCTGCCGGAGACCCCGACCAACTACAAACTCAGCGGCATCACCGCGCTTTTCAATCCGCCGCGCGCGATGTTCGTGAACCAGCCGCCCGGCAAGCCCACGCCCGAGTATCTCAGCCTCTCGGAAGGCCAGGTCCAAGGCAGCCTCGAAGTCCTCCCCAACGGCATCAACGTCAAGGCCGGCACCGTGCGGGTGAAAATCTCCGGCGAAGAACGCACCCTGTCCTTCGAGAAAGACGGCCTCAAAGCCCCCGCTGGCCCGCCGATTATGACGGCTCCCGGGGTGCCGCTGCCGCCGTTTGGGCTGCCGAATCCAGTGCCGCCCACGCCCGGTGGCAGCATGGTGCCGACCGCGAACACTCCGGCGACGCCCTACAATTTCCCGGTGCCCGGCACCGCGCAGCCCGCCGGGGGTGCCATACCGTCGCCGGTTCCCTCTGGCACCTCCCCGGCACGGCCGTTACGTGGCGCGGGCACGGGCACGGGCACGGTCGTGCTTCCGATTGCCAACGGCGGCAATCAAACCTCGCCGCCTCAGGCCCCGCCGGTTGATCCAGTCGTGCAGGCGGTGACGATGGAGGTGCACCGGGCTGCCACCAAAAAGCAGGTGGACGCGGGTCAGCTCCCACCGCTCCCGCCGACGGACCTGACCGGTCGTTGAGCCTTCCGTTCAGCGCGTGATCCACCCGCCGCCAACCACGAGGTCTTCCTGATAGAACACGCACGCTTGGCCCGGCGTGATGGCGCGCTGCGCTTCGTGGAGTTTCACCTGCGCCCCGCCGTCCGCAGTCGGCGTCACCGTCGCGGGCGTTCCGGGATGGTTGTAACGAATCTTCGCTGTGACCTCGATGGAGGCGGGCGGCAGCGCGAACGGAATCCAGTTGCACCGCTCCACGCGGAACTCGGAGCGATCCAGCATCGTCTCGTCGCCCACGATTACCCGGTTGTTCGCGGCATCCAGTTCGACGACGTAGAGCGGTTTGGGTGACGAGAGGCCGAGGCCCTTGCGCTGGCCGATGGTGTAGAACTCGATGCCGTCGTGCTGCCCGAGCTTGCGCCCGTGGACATCCACGATGTCGCCGCGATGCCGCGTCGCGAGCTTCGCCGATTCGAGGAACTTCCCGTAGTCCTTGTCCGGCACGAAGCAGATTTCCATGCTCTCCTCCTTCTCGGCGGTCTTCAGCTTGCACTCGCGCGCGAGGTCGCGCGTGTCCGCCTTGGTCATGTTGCCTAGGGGAAAAATAGTGCGCTCAAGCTGCCACTGCTTCAGCGAAAAGAGGAAATAGCTCTGGTCCTTGCGCGGGTCGCGACCGCGCTTGAGCAGGGTGCGCCCGGTCGTCGCGCACTTCTCCGTCCGCGCGAAGTGCCCAGTGGCGATGAGCTGCGCGCCGAGTTGGTCCGCGCGGTGCAACAGCGTGCCGAACTTGAGCCGCTCGTTGCACATCACGCAGGGGTTGGGCGTGCGGCCCGCTTTGTATTCCTCCGCGAAGTAGGCGATGACCTGCTTTTGAAACTCCGCCGACTCGTCCACGAGGTAGTAGGGGATGCCAAGCTGGTGCGCCACCGCCCGCGCGTCCTTCACCGCCTCGGGACCGCAGCACTTGTCCTCCGCGCGGTTCACGCAATCCTGCGGCCAGAGCTTGAGCGTGACGCCCACGAGGTCGAAGCCCTGCTCCTGCAACAACGCCGCCGCCGCGGAGGAATCCACTCCGCCGCTCATGCCAATCATCACCCGCGTTTTCTTGGTCTCCGACACGCGGCGGAAGGTAGGGAGGCAAGGCGGGGGAGTAAAGCGAGCGAAGCCGATGTTCCGGAGGCCCACCGGAGTTTTTAGCCACGGATGAAACACGGATGAAATACGGAAAGCTCCGTGCGCCGAACGGGTGCGTCCTCCGTGTTCAATCCGTGTTTCATCCGTGGCTGGAAATCCGGCTCAGTTGTTCCCCTTGAACCGGAACGTCCACTCGCCGAACTCGGTCTGGAAGAACACGAACTGCTGCGCCTTCACCTCGGCCTTGCTCGTGCCGTCCGCATACTCGACGACGTGCTCGCACGTCACCTGAACGGGGAAGACCGTCGTGTCCGAGTTCGCGGGGACGCCGTCGGTGCGATACTCGCCCTTGCGCGGCTTGCCATACTTGAGGGTCTGGTAGTTGAACGTGTTCTTCACCCGCTCCCCTGCCCAGAACTTCTCGAGCAGCTTCTTCACGGCGTCCTCGGTCGGCGCGGCGGCGGGTTTGTTTGGGTCGAGGACTTTGGCGGCGGCTGCGGGAGCGGTGCTTCCCGGGGGCTTCGGAGCGGCGGCGGTGGGCTTGCTAGCGGGAGGAGTGGGTGATGTCGCCGCAGGTGCTTTGGCCGGTTCTGACGCCGGCTCGACCAGCTTGGCTCCGGAACCTTCCACGTCGAAGCCCTTGGGCCACCGAGTCCGTGCGTCGTATTTGGCTCCGCTGAACTTGGCGGTGGTCCCGCCGTAGTCCACCGCGCCGAGGAGGTAAGCCCCGCGCAAGTCCGCGTCGCGGAAGTCCGCCCGGGTGAAGTCCCGGATGCCCGACACGCCGCGCAAGTTCGCGCCGCGCAGGATGCAGCCTTGGAGACTCACCCCTTTCAAGTCCAAGCCTTCGAGGTTGGCTTGGGAGAGATTCGCTCTTTGAAGCCCGGCGGACTCCAAGTTCGCCAACCGCAAATCGGCGCCGGTTAAATCCGCCCCGCCCATCCTGGCCCGGCTCAGGTTCGCCTCTTTCAAGTTCGCCTTCTTCATCACCGCGTCGGTCAGGTCGGCGGCGGTCAAGTTGGCTCCGGCGAGGTTCGCGCCGTTCAGGTCCTCCCGGCGCAGGTCGCGGTTCTGAAGTTCCTTGCCGCTGAAGTCCTTTCCTTTGCCAACGTCCTGGGCGAAGGCGGGGGCGAAGAGCAGTGACAGGCCGAGCAGGGTTGGGGCAATCCAGCGGGTGGCTTTCATGAGGGGAGGCTGATGGATTCGAGGTTGGTTGGGAAGGGGCGGCTATTCCTTGGTGACGACCTCGTCCAAGTTCAGCAGCAGGCTGCACAGCGCGGTCCACGCGGCGTGTTCGGTGGCGTCGAGTTTCTCGGTGCGCTTGGATTCGCCGACGGCGAGGAATTTCAACGCGGCTTCCTTGTCAGCGGTGTATTGCGTGCGGAAACGGGTGAGGCTGGTGGTGAGAACTTGTTGCTCCTTGCCACTCGGTGGGCGTGCGGTCACGAGGCGGAAGGCGTGTTCGAGGCGAGCGGCGTCGGTGGCATCGCCGGTGAGCAAGACCCGCTCAGCCAGCGCGCGGGCGGCCTCGACGTAAGTGATGTCGTTGAGCGTGGCGAGAGCGTGGAGCGGGGTGTTCGTGCGCGGGGACTTCACGGCGCAGTTCTGGCGCGTGGCGACATCGAAGAAAACCGTCGGGCCGACGATGCGTCGCCAGAAGACGTAAACGCTGCGGCGATAGAGCGCGTCGCCGTGGTCTTGCACATACTTCTTGTTGCCGAAGGTGGCGTCCTCCCAGATGCCGGTTGGCTGGTAAGTCTTCACGGCGGGACCGCCGAGTTTCTCGACGAGCAGGCCGCTGGCGGCGAGGGCTTGGTCGCGCAGCATCCAAGAGGGCATCCGATAGCGCGGGCCGCGTGCGAGGAGGCGGTTCTCGGGGTCGAGTTGATACAGCGCGTCGGAACCGGTGCGCTTCCTCACGTCGGCGGCGAGCGGTGTGTCTTTCGAGGACTGCCGGTAAGTCGCGCTGGTAACGATGGTGCGGACGAGTTGCTTCACGTCCCAGCCGGTGCGGACGAACTCGGTGGCAAGCCAGTCGAGCAGTTCGGGGTGCGACGGCTTCTCGCCCTGCACGCCGAAGTCCTCGGCAGTCTTCACCAAGCCAGTGCCGAAGAATTGCTGCCAGAAGCGGTTCACGGTCACGCGGGCGGTGAGCGGGTTTTCCGGCGCGACGAGCCAGCGGGCGAGGTCGAGCCTGTTGGTGGGGGATTGGGTCTGGCGTCTGGGGTCTGGGGTCTGGAGCGCAGCGGGGAACGCCGCCGTGGTCTTCTCGCCGAGCTTGTTGTAGGTGCCGCGCACGAGCATGAAGGTGTCCCGGGGCTTGGCCATGTCCTCCATCACCATCACGCGCGGGATGGCTTTGTTGAAGTCATCGCGGGTCTCCATTGCCTTCACCAAGTCCGCCAGCGCCTTGCCGTAGTCGTGCGGCTCCTTCGTGCCGTGGAACTTCGCGAGGCTGCGGAGCTGCGTCAGGTTGCGCCCCGCGCCCTTCTGCTTCAGCGCGGCGAAGGCTTCGGCTGGGAACGTCTTGGCGTCCGGGGTGTCGGAAGAAGGCTTGCCCTCGGGGCGCGGGAACACCGTGAGTTCAAGCGTGTCCACCGCCTCGCCGAGGCGCTTCACGTCGTCGGCCAGTTGCTGCAACTTCGCCGTTTGCTCCGGCGTGGTGAAGTCCATGACGGGCGCGGTCTGCGGGCTGCCGCCGCCGCCGGTGATGGGCGTCTGGTTGAAGAACGCGACGAGGCCGTAGTAGTCGCGCATCGTGTAAGCATCGAACTTGTGGTCGTGGCAACGCGTGCAATTCATCGTCGCGGCGAGCCAGACGGTGCCGACGGTCTCGGCCTGCTCGAAGAGATACTCAATGCGGTTTTCCTCCGCGATGCGCCCGCCCTCGCCGTTAATCATGTGGTTGCGCACGAAACCGGTCGCGAGCTTCTGCTCGCGCGTGGCGTCCGGGAGCAAGTCGCCGGCGAGCTGCCAGACCGTGAACTGGTCGTAAGGGAGATTGTCGTTGAAAGCCTTCACGGCCCAATCGCGCCATGGCCACATGGTGCGCTCCTGATCGCCTTGGTATCCGTTCGAGTCCGCGTAACGCGCCGCGTCGAGCCACTCCCAAACCATGCGCTCGCCATAGCGCGGACTGGCAAGCAGGCGGTCAACGACGGCTTCGTAAGCCTTGGGCGACTTGTCGGCGATGAAGGCATCCACCTCGGCGGGCGTGGGCGGGAGGCCGGTGAGGTCGAGCGTCACGCGGCGGATGAGCGTCGCGCGCGGCGCTTCTGGCGAGGGGCGGAGGCCGTCCTTCGCGAGCCGGGCGGCGATAAAGGCATCCAGTGGGGGCAAGTATTCAGTGTTCAGTAACTCAGTATTCAGTTTGCCGGTCTTGGGCGAAGGCTGCTTCGACTGAACACTGAACACTGAATACTGAACACTTGGCACCGTTGGCCGCACCGGCGGCGTGAACGCCCAGTGCGTCGCGTGGTTGGCGCCGGAGTCAATCCACCGGCGCACGGTTTCAATCTGCGCGGGCGTGAGCGTCTTCTTGGACTTGGGCGGCGGCATCACGTCGTCGTCGTGCTTCGTGATGAGGCGTTTGAAGAGTCCACTCGCCGTCGCCTTGCCGGGGATGACGACGGGCTTCTGCGTGCGGAGCAGGCCGTCCTTTGTGTCGAGGCGCAGCTTGGCCTCGCGGGCTGGTTCATCCGGGCCGTGGCAGTGGAAGCAGTTCTCCGAGAGGATGGGCAACACCTCGCGGTTGAAGTCCACGGGCGCAGGTGCAGCGGTGGCGGCGACCGCGAGGAGCAATCCGAAGGCAATGCGAGTCATAACGAGCAGTGGCGAACGGGGCGAGTGTAGCGGGTGAGGCGGTGAGGAAAAGGGGAAGTTGCCGCCGCCGGACCGACCGGAAGTTGGCCCACGAAGCCCGCGCATCGGCGCAACTGGGGAGGAAGCTGGCGGCGGCTGGGTGCATCCGCGACGATTCGTGTGATGCGCGGGCCAGCTACTCAAATGCCGGCTGGGCGGCGGAAGTTTCCGTTGACCGACAAATGCGGCGGGGGGATGGTCCGACCATCGGCACACCAAACCGTTCACCTTCCGCCATGAACTACACCGGCGTCCCTGTTGGTCCGAGCGTGCCTCGCCCGCTCCGAAGCGTTGCCTTCACCCTCATCGAACTGCTCGTGGTCATCGCCATCATCGCGATTCTGGCCGGGATGTTGTTGCCAGCGTTGGCGAAGGCTAAGGAGAAGGCGAAAGGCGCACAGTGCCTGAATGGCCAAAAGCAGATCGGCCTAGGTTCAGCGCTTTAGGCCGATAGCAACGACGGACGGATCGTGAAGCTGATTGATACGAACCTGAACGGGGCGCTGCCGGCGCTCATGCCACCCGGCCTGGTCATCCTGACCAACGGAGCCAATCAGGTTTGGTGGATGGATATGCTGCGGCCGTTCACGGCCGGAACTTTCAAGAGTCAGCAATGCGTCGGTTACCAGCACGCGGGACGGGGAGCGGCGGCATTTGGCATCGGCATGAGCTACCCGGAGATGGGCATCTCGTATCACAATCAGGGCCAGACCTATAACCGCGAAATCCAAGTGCGCCAGCCCTCGGGGACGGTGATCTTCGGGGACTGTGCCACCGTCACTCCTGCCGGAATGACAGAACCGAACGCGGACCTCTGGCAGGAGTCTCCCACGGCGACCGCGAATGCCGCCTTCTGGTTAAGCCCCGTCCCCGGTTCGACCCCACCCAATTTCTGGGGAACGTTCCCGGACCAGACGCGGCTGGTGAATCGGCACAACGGCCGGACCATCGTGAGCATGGTGGATGGTCACGCAGAGGCGATGTTCAGCAGCAAGGTGGGTTTCGGGTTCCCTCGCGATGACCCCAATGCGCTGTGGGACAAGTGACCGTCCAGCTCGCTATTGGTCCACGAGCTGAACGGACTTCTTGTCGGGGCTGAGGACGTATTTCTTGCCCGCTGGCGCAGTGGGCAGGCGCTTGATAAAGCCCGCCTGCACTAAGTCATCCAAGGTGGCGGGATCCTTCAACTGCCCCATCACATGCGCCCGCACCGCCTCGTTCAGTGCCTTCAGGTCCACTTCGGGATTGGGCGGGGCAGCGGGGAGCTGCACCTCCGGTGCGGCGGGCTTCCGCTTGCAGGCGGCAAGCGGAAGCGCCACCAACAGCGCACCGAGGAGGAGTCGGTTCATGGCGGAAGCTTACTTCTTCGCCGGGACCGGCGCGGCGGCTCCGGGCATCACTGCGTCCGTCCACTTGTCCGTGCGGAAGGGCGAGGCCGGGAGACCGGCGGTGTTGGCCAAGTTCGGCTCGGCAAGCTCGTGCCAACCGAAACGCACGGCGGCGGGCTTGGCCACGCCTTCCGCGCTCACCGTGACGGTGTTGCCGTTCAACTCCGCCTTGGCTTCAACGAACTTCTTGTCGTCACCCGCGATGGTGAACCACGTCAGCGGCTGGCCGTTGAGGGACTTGAGGCCGCCCTCGGCGTTCTTGAACGTGAGCTTGGCCTTGTTGCCCTCGACCTTGAGCGTGTCGAAGAGCGGGCTGGCGTAGCTGGCGACCGGCTTGTTGTAGGTCTTCGCCAAGGCCCAGAGCGCGAGGCGATGGCCGACGGTTTGTTTGTCGGGCGGGTGGATGTTGCCCACGGTGCTGACGTCCGTGGTCACGGCCATGCCGGTGTTCGGGATGGAGAGCGTGGCGGTCTGGGCTTCCCAGATGCCGGGGAGGCGGTCGGGATTGTTGTAGCGGTAGGGGGCGAGCTGCACGAAGAAGAACGGGAAATCACCTTGGTCCCAGAGCTTGCGCCAGCCGCCGATGAGCGCCTTCTTCTTCTCGAAGTAGGCCATGCCCTCGCCGTTGTTCGACTCGCCCTGATACCAGAGCGCGCCCTTGATGGCGTAGGGGATGAGCGGGTGGACCATCGCGTTGTAGATGGCGAGCGGCGAGCCGCTGCTGACGTTCACGACCGGCTTGCCGTCCTTATCGAGGACGGGGCGCTGCTTCTGTTTGCCCTTGTCGTCGAGGACTGGCTTGGTGGTGGGCTTGCCCAACTTGTCGAAGACCGGCTTGCCTTCGGCGTTCAGCACCGGCTGGGTCTCGGGAATCGTCACTGGGTTGCGGGCGGGGAAGGTGGCGAGCTTGTCCGCGAAGTCCGCCTTGAGCGCGGGCACGGACTGGAAGCCGACCGGCGGCGTCCACGGCTCGATGCGCGTGCCGCCCCAGTTGCAGCCGATGAGGCCGATGGGCACGCCGAGTTCCTTCTGGATTTCGCGCGCGAAGAAGTAGCCGACGGCGGTGAAGTTCCCGACCGTGTTCGTGGCGGCGGCCTGCCAAGGGCCAGCCTTCACGTCGTCCTGCACGGTGGCGGCGGTGACGCGAGGGATCTTGATGTGGCGGATGAGCGGGTGGTTACCGGCGGCGATCTCCTTATCCTTATCCTTCGAGGCGGCGACGCTCCACTCCATGTTCGACTGACCGGAGCAGAACCACACTTCCCCGACGACCACATCGCTGAACTCGACCTTGTTCTTCCCGCTGACAGTGAACTTCGCGCCGGTGCCGCTGGCCTTGAGCGCGGCCAGGCTGACGGACCACTTGCCGCCCTTCGCCGTGGTCTCCGCCTTCTGCCCGGCGAACTCGACGGTGACCTTCTCGCCCTCGTCGGCCCAGCCCCACACGGGGACTTTCTGGTCACGCTGGAGGACCATGTGGTCGCCAAAGATGGCAGGCAGCTTCACGTCCGCGTGAGCGGACACGGCGGCCAAGGTAGTGAGAATCGCGAGTGAACGCGCGAGACAGGGCAGGGCGGAAGGTTGTTTCATGAGCAACGGCTGACGACAACGAGGGCGATTTCTTCAAGACCCGGCGTGGGGCGTGCGGGCAGCCTGCCTACGCGTTCAGGTGGGGAAGCGGCTTCAACCACGAAGATACGAAGGACACGAAGGAACACCTGCGGACTCGGCCTTCGTGTCTTCGTGTCTTCGTGGTTCATCTCCTCCGGCAACTCTTGGGCTTGAGTCGCCCTTGGCTCGCTCGTATATCATGCGCCACCGCGTCGCGCTGCTGCCGCCGCGTTTTACGAACCGAACATGAACCAACCCAAGATGCGCGCGGTGGCCGTTGTCCCGTCGCAGCGCCAGGTCGCCCAAGTCGAGCACGCCCACCCCGAGCTTTCCCAGCCCACGCACCTCAAGGTCCGCACGCTTGACGTCGGCATCTGTGGCACGGACCGCGAGATTTGCACCTTCGTCTATGGCGCGCCGCCGGCTGGCTCCGACCACCTCGTGCTCGGTCACGAAGCGCTCGGGGAAGTCGTCGAAGTCGGCGCGGGCGTGAAACATCTCAAGGTCGGCGACCTCGTCGTGCCCTCGGTGCGCCGCCCGTGCCCGGACGTGGAGTGCCGCCCGTGTCAGATCGACCGCCAGGATTTTTGCGCGACGTGGAAGTTCAACGAGCGCGGCATCAACCAGCACCACGGCTACATGACCGAGTTCTTCGTGGACGACGAAAAGAACTTCGTCGTGGTGCCGAAGGAGTTGCGGCAGTTCGCCGTGCTGGCGGAGCCGCTGACCATTGCCGAGAAGGGTCTTGCGCAGGTCTGGGCCATCCAGAAGCGCCTGCCCTGGGCATGCGAAGAACCCGGCCAACCCAAGGGCAAAGGTCTCCGTGCTGTCGTGCTCGGGGCCGGGCCCATCGGCATCCTCGGCGCGATGACCTGCGTGCTCAACGGCTTCGACACCTACGTTTATTCCCGCTCGCCCAAGCCCAACGACAAGGCTGCGCTGGTCGAGTCCTTCGGCGCGAAATACCTCTCCATCGCCGACACGACGCCCGCGCAGCTCGCCGAGCGCGTCGGGAACATTGACCTCGTTTATGAAGCCGTGGGCGTGGCGAAAACTTCCTTCGACGTGATGATGCACCTCGGTTTGAACGGCGTGTTTGTCTTCACCGGTATCCCGGCGCCGGAGGGCCACGTCGAGTTGGAGGGCAACCAGCTCATGCGTAATCTCGTGCTGAAGAATCAAGTCGTCCTCGGCACGGTGAACGCGGACAAAGCCGCCTTCCAAGCCGCCATCCGCGACCTCGGCGAGTTTCAAAAGCGCTGGCCTGATGCGCTGGCGAAGGTCATCTCCGCCCGTCATCCCATCGAGAATTTCAGCGAACTCCTCACCGGCAAGGCGACAGGCATCAAGAACGTCATCGCGTTCGGGAAGTAGGGGCGGGCTGGCTGCGCCGTTGATGCCAGTCGGTTGCCGGCTTACTTCCCACCGGCGTTCAGCGTGCGCAGGAGGCGATACTTCAAGGCGACTTCGCGGGCGCTCAGGCTCGCGATGCGTAAGCCAGCGGAACCATCAAGGAAGCCGCGCTTGAGGACGTAGCCCCGGAACCAACGGAAGGCAGCGTGGGTGTAAGGCGCGAGCGGACTGGCGGTGTGGCCCAGCTCGTGTTGGGTCTCGGCCCAGAGGCGGGCGTAGTGCTCGCCACGCGCGCGGTGGTCAGCGGCGTCCTTGAAGGAGTGGTGGTAGAGGTCGCTGGCGAGGCGGGCGATGGGGCCGGTGAGTTCGAGGCGTTCGTGGACTTTGCCGCCGGCGAAGCGCGCGCGGCTGCGGCGGAAGAGGCGCACGAGGCGGTCGGGATACCAGTCGCCGTGGCGGATCCAGCGGCCTTCGTAGAGGACGCAGCGGGGCAGGGACCAGCCGCTGAGTTCGGCAGGCGGCTCGGTGGCTTTGAGGCGACGGAGGTCTTCACGGAGTTCGGGGGAAAGCTCTTCGTCGGCATCCAGGCTGAAGACCCACTCGTGCGTGGCGAGGGCAAGGACTTTGTTCTTCTGCCCAACGTAGCCGAGCCAGTCCTGATGCTCGAAGTGCGCACCGAACTCTTTCGCAATGCGCGTGGTGCCGTCCGTGCTGCCGGAGTCGAGGATGACAATTTCGTCGGCAAGGTCGGCGCAACTGCGGAGGCAACGGGGGAGGTTGGCTTCCTCGTTGAGGGTGATGAGGCAGAAGGAGAGTTTCATCACGCCGGGTCAGCGCCGCTTCTCTTTGGCTGCCAGCTTTAGCACGGCGAGCGTTTCCTCGACGTTGCGCTCCAGGCTGAGTTCTTCCTTGGGCGGCATCTCGGCGCGACCGCGTTGGAGGATCCAGTAGCGGATGGCGTCCACGACGGCGCTGGTGTCGCGCGGGTCGGCGATGACGGTGCCGTTCTTGCGCGGGGTGATGATTTCGCTCGCGCCGTTGAGGGAGCTGGTGATGACGGGGAGGTCGGAGACGAGCGCTTCGGCGACGACGTTGGAGGCGGGCTCGTAGATGGGGAGGAAGAGCAGGAGATCGGCGGCGGCGTAAGCGTTTTCCACGTCGCTCATGGGGCCGGCGAAGATGGTGCCGTGCGGGATGGTGAAGGGCGGGGAGCCTTTGCCGACGACGAGAAGTTTGACGCGCGGGGCTTTGAGGCGGTGGAAGGCGCGGAGGACGAAGCGCAGGCCTTTGCGTTCCCAGCCGGAGCCGACGAAGAGTAGGAGGGTGTCGTCGGGCTTGATGCCGAAGCGTTCGCGGGTGGTCGTGCGCTGGCCGCGCCGGTAGCGGTCGAGGTCAATGCCGTTGCGGACGAGGTGGATGCGGCTGGCGGGGAAGGGAAAGTGTTCGAGGACTTCGCGCTTCACCATGTCGGAGTTGACGATGAGGTGGCGGGTGTTGGCGGGGTCGAAGGTGCGCGCTTCGAGCTTCATCAGGTTGCGATGGAAGGCTCCAAGGCCGACGAAGGGGCGTCGCCACCACTGCGCGTAATGTCGCCGCCGCTGGAGCCAGACGCGATGCACGCCATCGCCGGCGCGATACACGTCCTGGCTGTGCGTGCGTTCGAGGCTGAAGGTCACGTCGAAGGAATGTTTCCCCAGCTCGGCGGCGACGGCGTCGGCAAAACGGGTGGCGCGGACCGCGCGGTCGCCGGTGACGGGAACGGCGTGGAGCTGGACGCCTGCGAGCTGGCCTTGCCACGACTCGGCGAAGAGATGCGGCTCGTGACCGCCGCGCACGAGGGCTTGGAGGAGGCGTTGAAGATACAGCTCCGCGCCGCCGGTGGCGGAGAACTGGCGGCGGATGAGGGCGAGTTTCATTGCGGCGTGCCCACGAAGATGAGGTCTAGCGCGAAGAGTGCGCGCACGCGGAAGGGCAGCCACGGGAAGACCGGGATGCCGGTGCTACCGCCGCCCAGCAGGTGGCCGGAGACGGGGTGGATTTCGACCGCGCGAAACTGCGCCTCCAGTTCGCGCCGTAGAATCGAGTGGGAATACTGCCGCAGGTGCGAGGGGTCGCTCTCGTATTGTCGGCCCATGAGGAAGCGCAGGCGGTTGCGCAGGCGGTAGGCGTTGGGCACGGAGCCGAGGAGGCGACCGGTGGGCTTGAGCACGCGACGGATTTCCGCGAGCGCCTTCTGGGGGAAGCGCACGTGCTCCATCACCTCGGAGAAGACGACGACATCGAAGGTCTGGTCGGGGAAGGGCAGGGGTTCTTCATCCACGTCCACCCAATGGCCGGGGCAGCCGAGGCGTTCGGTGAAGAGCTTCAGTGCCGCGCGGTCGATGTCCACGCCCACGACTTGATTGCCGGGGGCGAAGTGCTGCGTGAGGTTGCCGGCGCGGCAGCCGACTTCGAGCACGCTCTTGCCCGTGCCGACGAGTTTGATGAACAGGTTCTTCCGATCCTCGCCGCCGTAGAGGTAGTCGTATTTGCCGCGGCTGTGGTGGGCCTCGTAAAACGCGGCCACCTGTTCCTTCTGCGTGATTGCCATGCGCGGATGATTCGGGTTCGCCGCGCGAATTCAAGCCCCCGCAGGAAGATTCCTCGGACCAGCAGGGCGGATTCACCAAGCGGTGGCAAGGGACCGGCGGGTGAAGGGATGGGGGGGGAGGAAGGAGTTTCCGTGGGGGATTCCCTGGTCCTCAATTCCTTCGTTCTGCACTCAGCCGGGGGGACGAATTCCGACCCCGCCGGGGCCCCGGGCACCTCGGCCAGCGCGGGGGGGGGCCTCCGCCGCTGAAGTTTCCCGTCGGCTACCATCCGGCGCGCTTCCAGCGCGGCGGCTACGCGGACCCCATTCCACCGCAGGGAGCACGGGACGCCCCGCCAGTTTCAAGTCGGCGAAATAGCAGGCGTCAAGTCTGCGCTAGGGCAACTGCGCCGCTCGATCTCGGAACTTGGGTTGAAAGGAGGATCGCATCCGCCAAGTCGGGTTAGGGCGCGTGCGTTCAGCAATAGGTCGTGACCCGGCGGGCCGCGTTCCTTAGCGTTGCGCCGATGTGGCGCGAGCGGCTGGATGTCGGGTGCGAACGGGGGATTCACGTCCTCATGGTGTTGCTGCTCGTCTTCGGGCCGCTGGCCTTGGGTGGCACACACGCGGAGTTCTTCGCCGTGATGGCCGGGCTGGGCGTCGGTGCGCTGTTGCTCTGGCTCGTGCGGCTGTGGGTGAAGCCGGATTTCGCGCTGCTCTGGCCACCGCTGGCGTGGGCCGTCGGCGCGTTCCTGCTCTACGCCGTGTGGCGCGGACACGCGGCGGTCGTGGACTACACCGCGCGCGGGGAATTGCTCCAGCTCGCGCTCTACGGAACAGTCTTCTTCGTCACGCTCAACAGCCTCAACCGTCAGCACTCCGCCAACTGGATCGCCGGCGCGCTCATCGCGGTGGCGACCTTCGCCGCGATGTATGGCCTCTACCAGTTCCTCACCAAGTCCGGGCTGGTCTGGCATTACGTCCGGTCCTCGAGCTACGCCGGGCGTGGTTCGGGCACCTACATCTGTCCGAACCACCTCGCCGGCCTGTTGGAAATCGCCCTCCCGCTTGCGCTTGCCTACCTGCTGGCCGGCCGGCCCGGTCACCTCACCCGTGTCCTCCTCGGCTACGCGGTGTTGATGATGATTGCCGGACTGGTGAGCACCGAGTCGCGGGGCGGCTGGGCGGCGGCGGCGCTCTCGTTGCTCGGGTTGCTGGCGATGCTGCTGGGCCAACGCGGCCAGCGCCTGCCCGCGCTGATTGTGTTGGTGGTCCTGACCGTGGCGGCGGTGTGGATCGTGGCTGAAGTGAAGACCACTTCCGAACGGGTGGAGAAGGCTTTCAACCCCGAGAAGCTCGACGACCCGCGGTTCAGGATCTGGCCGGCAGCGGTGAAGATTTGGCAGGCGAACTTCTGGTGGGGCGCGGGGCCGGGCCACTTCGACCACCTCTTCCGATTGCACAGCGATGGGGCTATCCAGGCCCGTCCCGGTCGTGCGCACAACGATTACCTGGACGCGCTCGCTGACTACGGCGTGGTCGGCACGGCGCTGTTGGGAACGGTCTTCGCCCTGGTGTTCGTCGGCGTGTTCCGCGTGTGGCAGCACGTCCAGCGCGAAGGCGATGACTTTCGTTCCCGCCAGAGCAACCGCGCGGCCTTCGTGCTCGGCGGCTCCGTCGCCGTGCTGTCGCTGTTGCTGCACGCGGTGGTGGACTTCAACTTCCACATCCCCGCCAACGCCACCGCAGCGGTGGTGGTCATGGCCTTGCTCGCGGCCCACCTCCGCTTCGCCACCAGCGATCACTGGGTGCCGGCGGGGCTGGCGGTCCGCGCGGCGCTCACCGCGCTGGGGCTGGTGGTGGCGGTCTGGCTGGGGCAAGGCGCCTTCCGCCGCGCCCACGAGGCGACGCTGCTCACGCGTTCGGAAGCCGCGCCCACCGCCACGGCCCAGCTCGCGCTGCTCCACCAAGCCCACACACTCGAACCCGCGAACGCCGACACCTGCTTCGCCCTCGGCGAAGTGACGCGGGTGATCGCCTGGGAGCGCCCGGCTAACTACCGCGAGCTGGCGGCGGAGGCGATGGGGTGGTTCGATCGCGCGGCAACCTTGAACCCCTACGACGCCTTCGCGCGCCTGCGTTACGGGATGTGCCTTGACCTGCTGGATGCCCACCCACTCGCCACCCGCCATTTCCTCCGCGCCTTGGAACTGGACCCCAACGGCGGCTTCACCCTCGCGCACGTCGGTTGGCACTACGCGCAACTGGAAGACTGGGCGAAGGTCAAGACCTTCACCGAACGCTCGCTGAAGGTGCAGCCGAATGACAACCCGATGGCCGAGTTGTTTCTCGCCACTGCCCGTGAGCGACTGGCGGAGGCGAAGCGGGGCAGGTGAGCCGGGATCGTAGCTGAAGGGCGCATCTCAGTTGCTTTCACGCGGGCGGACGGTCCCGCGGGAACGGCGGTCTTTCCCTCGGCCAGCGTGAACTTCGACCAGTGCGCTTCCGAGGGAAGCCGCAGGGTTGCAAGCAACGGCCGCAAGCGACGGAGTTGCGCCCTGCGGTGCATCGCCCGGATTTGCACGTTGAAAGTTCCGCCCCGGTCGTTGCACGTTTTCCCCATGTCCACCACGCGCCGTCAGTTCCTCACCGCCCTCGCCGCCGCCCCCACGCTCGCCGTCGCGGCCCCGGCGGCTCCGCTCGTCATCATCGACACCCACACGCACTTCTACGACCCCACGCGTCCCGAGGGCGTGCCGTGGCCGGGGAAGGGCGACGCACTCCTTCACCGCCCCACGCTGCCCGCCGACTACCGCGCGCAGCCCGTGCCGCAGCCCGTCACCGGCACCGTCGTCGTCGAGGCCAGCCCGCTCGTGGAGGACAACCAATGGATCCTCGACCTCGCCGCGAAGGACAAGTTCATCGTCGGCTTCGTGGGTAATCTGAAACTAGGTGAACCCGCCTTTGCCGGGCACTTGAAGCGCTTCGCGGCGAACCCGCTTTACCGTGGCATTCGGGTGAGCGAAGGGGCCTTGCGCACCGGCTTGGGCAACCCCGCTTACATCGCCGACCTCCAGCGCCTCGCCGACGCCGATCTCGAACTCGACGTGAACGGCGGGCCGACCATGCTGCCTGAAATCGCGCGGCTGGCAAAGGCCTTCCCCAGCCTGCGCATCGTCATCAACCACCTCGCAAACACGCGCAT
Organism: Verrucomicrobiota bacterium; assembly: GCA_039796295.1. Classification (GTDB taxonomy): domain Bacteria; phylum Verrucomicrobiota; class Verrucomicrobiia; order Limisphaerales; family SXTU01; genus SXTU01. The sequence continues at coordinate 29,767 of JBDKJY010000022.1, read as the reverse complement.
TGACGGCAAGAACGTCTCCCCGACTTGGCGCGCGGACCTGGAAGCCGCCGCCAAGTTCCCGCGCGTCTTCCTGAAAGTCTCCGCGCTCGTCGAAGGCACCGGCAAGAACGACGGCTCCGCCCCGCGCGACGTGGAGTTCTACCGCCCGTGGCTGGACATTGCGTGGAACGCCTTCGGAGCGGACCGGCTCATCTACGGCAGCAACTGGCCGGTGAGCGCGCGCTTCGCCCAGCTGGCCACGGTGCAAGGCATCGTCCACGACTACTTCAGCGCGAAGGGCCGCGACGCGTTGGAGAAGTTCTTCGCGCGCAACGCGCAGACGGCTTACCGCTGGGTGAAACGCTAGGCGCAGCCCCCCGGAACCCCCCGAGGAAGCGCAGCTTGGGAGAACGGGGAGAACGCAGCGCAGTTCATTGCCCCCGCAGCCGCCCGCCACGACTGAACACTGAACACTGCCTACTGAACACTTCCCCCACCCGCTCTACTTCACCCGCGCGAGCAACCACGGGAGCAACTCGCTCGCAGCGATGCGCTCCTGCTTGCCGTCGTCGCGATGGCGGATGGTGACGGTGTCCTTCACGCCGGCCTGCGGGCCGTCCTTGATGCCCTCGAAGGTCTCGAAGTCCACCGTCACGCAGAACGGCGTGCCGGCTTCGTCCTGCCGCGCGTAGCGGCGGCCGATGGACCCGGCCTCATCGTGGAAGGCCATCATGTGCCCGCGCAACGACTCGAAGATGCCCCGCGCCTTCGCGGCCAGCTCGGGCTTGTTCTTGAGCAACGGCAGCACGGCCACCTTGATGGGGGCCACGCGTGGATGGAACTTCAGCACCACCCGCGTCTCGCTCTTGCCCTTCGCGTCCGTCTCGGTGAGTTCGGTGAAGGCATTCGCCAGCAGCGCCAGGATGAGGCGGTCCACGCCGGCGGACGGCTCGATGACGTGGGGGATGTATTGTCCTTTCGCGAGACCGTCGGCGTCTTCCTGCGCGGCGGCTCCGGCCTCGGCGGTGGGCACGCCCATCTTGGTGAGATACTTGAGCCGCGCCGCGTAATAGCGGTCCTTCAGCTCGGTCTGCTTCTCGGGCGGCAGCTTGCCAAAGGCGGTGCGCAACTCCTCGTCGAAGATGCCCATCGCCTTGCCGGAGCAGCGCTCGTGCTGCGAGAGGTCGTAGTCGCTGCGCGCCGCGATGCCTTCCAGCTCCTGCGTGCCGAAGGGGAACTTGAAGAGAATGTCCACGCAGGCGCGGGCGTAGTGCGCCAGCTCCTCGGGCTTCTGCCAATACTCCTCCAGCGTGGTGCGCGGCAGCCCGATGCCCTCGTAGAACTTGATGCGCTCCTCGACCCAATACTGGTGCCAGAGTTGCCAGCCCCAGTTGGGCTGCGGCTCGCCGGGATGGCCCTTGGCCGCAGGCGTGGCGACCGCACCAGTGACGGCCTCGACCGCCTCGTCCGGCTTGATGAAGAACTCCAGCTCCATCTGCTCGAACTCGCGCGAGCGGAAGGTGTAGTTGCGGGGCGTGACCTCGTTGCGGAACGCCTTGCCCATCTGCGCGACGCCGAAGGGCACCTTCTGCCGCGACGTCTCGTGGACGTTCTTGAACTGCGCGAAGATGGCCTGCGCGGTCTCGGGGCGGAGGTAACAAACGTTCTCGTCGGACTCAATCGGACCGTAGTGCGACTTGAACATCAGATTGAAGGGACGCGGAGGGCCGAGTTCGAATCCGCTTTCGGGATGGAAATCAACCGACTCATCAACCTTCGTGGCACTTTCTCCGACCAAGATTGGCGAATTAACTCCGCGAGATTCGTAGTATTGAATGGCTAGTTTTCGCGCGCTTTCTGGCGGTTTCCCCTGAGAAACCATAACTGATATCGGCTCAACGCACAGCCTGGTCTTGAGATGTCCGACGTGGGCATACGCAGCTGAATCGATTTCATCGACCTTCGCGTTGGGCTGACGGCGCTTAATCGAACTCACGGCGTAACTCGCCAAGGAAATGTCGCTCAGGTCTGTTAAGGTCGCTGGAGATTCCGTTGAGACATACTCTTCGAGTGTTTCCCGCTCGATATCCACGACGAGGATGACGCCAGAGAGATACAAGCTCTGACTGTCGTTGTTTAACGCGCCGAGAAAGCGATAAACAGTCCCGCTTTGAGGTTCAACTTGGTCTGCGCGGACACGCTTCTTCGTCACAGGACATTCCCGCATCATGTCCGCGAATGTCTCCACATGCCCCGACGCGCGCCAGATAGCTGGGTGCATGATGATGGTGGCTTCGAGGCCCACCACGTCATCGCGCATGCGCGTCATGGTGGACCACCACAGCTCCTTCACGTTGCGCTTCAGCTCCGCGCCGAGCGGGCCGTAGTCCCAAAAGCCCTGGATGCCGCCGTAGATCTCGGAGGATTGAAAAATGAACCCGCGCCGCTTGCATAGCGACGTGAGCTTCTCCATCAACACATTCTCTTTCGGTTCGGCCATAGGGCGCGGAGTGTTTCGGAAGCCGCCGGCCAAAGTCAAGGGAGCCACCGCCCGGACGCGCCGCTCACCTCCGCGCGGTGAAGACGCAGAACAAACCCACGAGCACCAGCCCCGTGCCCGCCGCGTAGATTTGGATGGCCCGCTCCGGCGGCGACCCCGTGACCGCCTGCACCATCCGCGAGCCGACCGATTGCGTGATGCCGTGCCCCCACACCAGCACCAGCACCCCGCCCACGAGACAAATGACGCCGACGCCTTTCTTCATGCACCCGCGATAGCCGCCGCACGGGGCTTCCGCAAGTGCGCAATCCAAAAGGGAGAACCCAAGCCGTCAAAATACCCACCCGCGCGCCCGGCTGGCTTAAACGGCTCCCGTTTGACCCGCCCGCGCACGCGGGTGAACCAAACGCCTCCATTTTGGACCACCCGGACGCTCGGATGACCCGACGGGCTCGCGTTTGGAGTGCCCGGGGGCGCGGATGGGGCAAACGGGAGCAAATTGGGTCCGCCGGGCGTCCGGGAGGGTAAAACGCCTCCATTTTGAGTCGCCCGCGCGTCCGGGCGACCTAAACGGGAGCATTTTAGGGCAGCCGGGCACGCGGGCAGGGCATTTTACTGGCTAAATTTAGCCACTTTCATTGCATCCAACCCGGAGGGTTGCCGGAACTTAGCCGGGGCAACGTTCCCGGTCAGCGCGTCTGAAAGACAGCCGTCCCGGCAGTGGTGGCGAAATGGGACGGAGGAAGGTTGTCAGGTGTCTGTAATCTTCCCGAACTCCTATCGGCGTGTCTTCGGATGGTCGCGGGCGAAACAGTAAAGTCGTGTCAATTCAAGTTCCCTCCCGGTCTGAGGCAGAACCTAGCCCTTCGTTGGGAGAGCCCTTTACATCTCTCCACATGTAGCCTGATTTTGGTAACGCATCGAAGGGTATCCCACACTGGCCATAGTCGAGTTTGGCACTTACCGCTTTGCCAAGAGAATCGGGGTCGCCATAAATGCTGTAGGCATCAAGGCCCACATCGGAAAGGAGGTTTCGCAAGCCTCGCTTCAGCCCAGCCGGGACAACGAACTTCCGGATTTGTCGTTTTTGTTCGGGGCCGTGTATCTGGTCCAAGGGTTGAACAGCGTAGCCGCCCGTAAACGCGGCCAAGGAGAACACGCTGCTTTGGCGTTGCGGTCTAGCTATTTTGGCCGGGCTTGAGAAAACATGCACTGGCAGGCCGCACTTACAGGATGCAGGTCCTTTGGGGGCGCTAACCGATAAGCCGATTGGGCCAGGCTCGCCACACAAGAGTTGGTAAACGGCTCCCGAAAGATGATCATACTGACTATCGGCCACCGCAAACCAGAGACCGACCAAGGCGTTCGTTGTCCAGTCGAGCAATCGTGTTGGCGCGCCGTGATGACGCGCAAAGGCTAACACTTCGATCTCAGTCCAGTCCTCGGACAACGCGAGTCGGCTTCTGAAAGCCAAGATCACTTCAATTTCGATCCGCTCAAGTAGCTCCAACGGCAATTTCTTGTTTTCCCCTCGGCATAAACTTGGAAGCAACTCCCAGTGTTCGCACTCCTGACCGCGATAAGAAATAAATGGCTGAAAAGTCCCGAAAATTTGGTTGCGTCTAGCCCAATACAAGAACTTAGCCGCGAAGAGTGTCACTTCGTCGAGTTCAGCTGGCGGGTTCATCTCGTCGAATCCTTCTGGCGGCTGCCGTTGTTTACAACGCCAATGTCTTTCGTAAAGCCGCGTCCACGTTCGCCAGTTCTACGATTCGTCCCAAACGGCTGACGATGGCCTTGTCCAGCACGGTGGCTAGGTTGTCCGTCATCACGACGGAGTCGGTGCGTAGGCCGGCAACCTTGGCTGCTGTTGAGTTCAGCGGGATGAACACGCGACTGGGATGCCCACACCGGGCGAGGTTGCTGGTGATCATGGCAATCACCACCTGGGGCAGGCCGGTGTCGAGGTGGTCGGCTTGCACCACGAGCGCGGGTCGGCGCTTGAAACTGAGGAGGTCGCTGTTCGGAAAGAGGACGAGCACCACGTCGCCGCGTTCAAGGCCGGTCATACGCCTCCATGCCGGGTGCGTTCCAGTCCTCCTCCCATGCGGCGAGCTGGCCGCGCACCTCGGCGGCTTCGCGGAGGGTCAGCGGTTCCGTGGCGTGCGGCGGATACCTGAGCGCGAGCTGCTCGATGACTTGAAGGACGGCGTCCTGCGCCGGTTCCGGCAACGCCTGGGTCTTCTGGTAGATAATTTCCGCTGTGCTCACGGTGAGAAAGTAGCGGCTGGCTCGCTGCGGTTCAACCCAAGTTCACATACGCCGCCAGCCCCTGCAGCCCGCCCTCGCGGCCGAAGCCGCTTTCCTTGTAGCCGCCGAAGGGCGAGGTCGGATCGAACTTGTTGTAGGTGTTCGCCCACACCACGCCGGCACGGAGCTTGGCGACGAGCTTGAAAATCTTGCTGCCCTTGTCGGTCCACACGCCGGCGCTCAGGCCGTAGGGGGTGTTGTTCGCGCGTTCGATGGCTTCCTCGGGCGTGCGGAAGGTCATCACGCTCAGGACGGGGCCGAAGATTTCCTCCTGGGCGACGCGGTGGCTCGCGGTCACGCCGGTGAGGAAGGTGGGGGGGAACCAATAGCCTTTCGCGGGCAGCGGGCACGGGGACTGGTGGAGGTCCGCGCCTTCGGCCACTCCGCTGCGCACCATCTCGTGAATCTTGTCGAGCTGCGCGCGGGAGTTGATGGCGCCGATGTCGGTGTTCTTGTCCAGCGGGTTGCCGACGCGGAGGGTGGCGAGGCGGTCGCGGAGTTTCTTGATGACCTTGGGGTAAATGTTCTCTTGCACGAAGAGGCGGGAGCCGGCGCAGCAGACGTGGCCTTGGTTGAAGTAGATGGCGCTGATGATGCCTTCGATGGCTTGGTCGAGCGGGGCGTCCTCGAAGATGATGTGGGCGGCCTTGCCACCGAGTTCGAGGGTGAGGCGAGGAGCGCCGAGCATCGCTCGGCCCGAGTCACCGGGACTTGCCGAGCAATGCTCGGCGCTCCGCGACGCGATGGCCTTCGCGATGGCTTTGCCCACTTCGGTGCTGCCGGTGAAGGCGATCTTGTCCACGTCGGGGTGATTCACGAGCGCGCTGCCGGTCGCGCCCGCGCCGGTGATGATGTTCACGACGCCGTCGGGCAGGCCGGCCTCGGCGAAGATTTCCGCGAGGCGAAGCGCGGTGAGGCTGGTGGTCTCGGCGGGCTTGAGAACGACGGTGTTGCCGCAGGCGAGCGCGGGGGCGATCTTCCACGCGGCCATGAGCAGCGGGAAGTTCCACGGGATGATTTGCCCGGCGACGCCGAGCGGGCGCGGGGTCTTGCCGGGGAAGGCATACTTCAACTTGTCCGCCCAACCCGCGTAGTAGAAGAAGTGCGCGGCGACCATGGGGAGGTCGAAGTCGCGGGATTCCTTGATGGGCTTGCCGCCGTCGAGGGTTTCGAGGATGGCGAGTTCGCGGGCTTTCTCCTGGATGATGCGGGCGATGCGGTAGAGGTATTTGCCGCGTTCGCTGGCGGGGAGTTGGGACCAGACGTTGTCGTAGGCGGCGCGGGCGGCTTGCACGGCGCGGTCCACGTCGGTGTCGTCGGCGAGGGCGAACTCGGTGAGGTGCTCTTCGGTGGCGGGGTTGTGGGAGGCGAAGTATTTGCCCGAGTGCGGGGCGACGAACTGGCCGCCGATGAAGAGCTCGTGGCGCGGGGCGATGGGGATGTGTTTGTAGTCCTCCGGCGCGGGCGCGTAGTCCCACTTGGAGCCGAAATTGAGGCGGCGGTCCTTGGCGGGGATGGGCTTGGATGGGTGGGCGCGGGCGGGAGCGGGAGCGGGGCGCTTGGGCGCTTGGGCCATGGCGCGGGAGATGAGGGAGGCGGGACGGGCGGCAGGCTTACGTTTGGGCGCGGCTTTCACGGGCAGGAGGCTAGCAAAGGCGGTGGGGCTTGCCAGCAATTAGCCTGCACGCGCCGGTTGGGCCGCTGGGAGCTTGCCAAAGCTGTCCCCCCTCCTTCATGTTTCGCTGGTTATGAATAACAAAACGGCAGTCGTGGTGTTGGTGTCCTTGAGCGTGTTGCTGGGCGTGGGCTTGCTCATGCGGCACAACGCTGCGGTGGAGACGAAGAAGAAGGACGACACCACCATCGCCTCGCTCGAAGGCGACGTGAAGAAGACCACCGGCGAGCTGACCAGCCAGAAGCAGGTCAACGAGGCGCTCGGGAGGACCAACGAACTTGTCCGCGCAAACCTCGCCGCCAAGACCGCCGAAGCGCAGACGCTCGCCGCCAAAGTCGAGGCCACCACCGCCGAAGTGGTTCAGACCAAGGGCGCGCTCACCAAATCGCAGGCCGAAACCAAGGCCGCCGAGGCTGCGACCAAGCAGGCGCAGGCCGCGACCGAGCAGGCCAAGGCCGCGACCGAGCAGGCCAAGGCCGCGACCGAGCAGGCCAAGGCCGCGACCGAGCAGGCCAAGACCGCCACCAAGAAGGTGGAGGAAATGCTCGTCGCCACCGAGGCGAAGGCGAAGGCCGATGCGGCAGCAGCAGCGGCGGCGGCGGCGGCGCGTTACGCTGCGCTCGACAAGACCAAGGCCGAAGAAATCGCCAAGCGCGAGGCGAGCATCAAGGACTTGCAGCAGACGCGCGACCAGTTGAACGCGAAGGTCGCGGAGTTGAACGGCGACATCACCAAGCTCAAGTCCACCATCGGCACGTTGAACACCCGCATCGCCTTCGTGGAGGGTGAACTTCAGGTGACCAAGGACGACAAGGCGTTTCTCACGAAGGAACTGGGCCGGATGCAGGGCGAGCGCACCGAGATGGAGCGCAAGATGAACGACCTGGCCTTCCTCAAGGAGCAGATGTCCACCATCAAGAGCGACGAGGCCATCGCCCGCCGCGTGGACTGGATGCGCCGGGGCATGTTCCTGGACGAACGCAAAGGCGCGACGCTCCTCGTGGACGGCCTCAAGCCGCTCGCCACCATGAAGCCGACCACCACGCGCGGCAGCCAGCTCAACGTCGAGGTTCACCGCGACGGCACGGTGACCATCAAGCCTCCCACCTCCACCGCGCCTGCGTCTGCCGCCCCGGCGGCGGAGAAGAGTGTCACCGTGGGCCCAGAGTTCCCCGCTACACCCGCGCCGAAGAAGAAGTGAGCGGGGCGGGGAAAGTATTCAGTGTTCAGTGTTCAGTCGGGCACGCTCGTGCGATTGTCGCTCACTGAACACTGACTACTGAACACTCTCCCCCTCATGTCCCCTCCGTCCCTGAACGACTCCTTCGGTCGCACGATGCGTGACCTGCGGGTCAGCATCACGGACCGGTGCAACTTTCGGTGCATGTATTGCCTGCCGGAGACGGAGGAGGCCGCGAACTTCTATCGCGGTAAGTTCGACGCGCTCAAGAACCCGCAGCCGACGCTCACGCCCATCGTTCGTGAGTGGAAGCCCAAGTCCGCGCTCCTGAGCTACGAGGAGATTGAGCGCGTGGTGCGCATCGCTGTGGGGTTGGGGATTGAGAAGGTCCGCATCACCGGCGGGGAACCACTCCTGCGCCGCGATGTGCCGGAACTTGTCGCCCGCCTCGCGCCCATTCCCGGCGTCCGCGACCTGGCGATGACCACGAACGGCTCGCACTTCGCCCCGCACGCCGTTGCGCTTCGCGCCGCTGGCCTCACGCGCGTGAGCTTCAGCCTCGACTCGCTTGACCCCGACAATTTCAAACGCATCACGGGCCGCGATGGCTTGCGCTCCGTGCTCGCGGGCATTGCGCAAGCGAAGGAGCTGGGGTTCGCCCCCGTGAAGGTCAACGCCGTGGTCATTCGCGGGCTGAACGACCATGAGCTGGAGGCGCTCGCGGAGTTTGCGCGCGAACAGGATGTGAGCCTGCGCTTCATCGAGTTCATGCCGCTGGATTCCGGCCGTGCTTGGCTGCGCGACCTCGTCGTGCCGGGGCGCGAAATCCTCGCCCGGCTGCAAGCGCGCTTCGCCCTGCGCCCGGTGGTGTCCGAGAACAAGTCCGAGACGGCGAAGCGCTGGACCTTCGCCGATGGACGCGGGGAAATCGGCATCATCGCTCCGGTCACGGAAGCCTTCTGCGGCCACTGCAATCGCCTTCGCCTCACCGCCGACGGGAAAATCCGCACCTGCCTTTTCAGCCTGCACGAACACGACCTGAAGCCGCTGCTGCGCGGCGGGGCAAGCGACGCGGACCTGACAGCGCGGCTCCGCGAGATCGTGCTGGGCAAGGAAGACCGCCACCACATCGGCGAGGCGGGTTTCCAGCAGCCCGAGCGCACGATGAGCTGCATCGGCGGGTGAGGGGGGCTGGCGCGCGACTACGCCTTCGTGTCGAAGTTCAGCAGGGCGGTGCGGAGGCGGGCTTCGATTGCGTTTTGCCGGTGGGTTCCGAGGACCTTCTCCCCGTTCAGCTCGCTCACGTAGAAGCTGTCCATCGCCGCGCCTTTCTCGGTGCTGATTTTCGCCACGGAGATGTCCAGCCCCAGTTCGCTCAACGTTTGGGACAGTGTGTAGAGCAGACCCACGCGGTCTTCGGTCTCCACGTCGATCACGGTGCGCGCTTCGGAGGTGTCGTTGTCGAAATGAATCTGGGTCGCGATGTGCTCGCCTTCGAGGGATTGGTAGAGCGGGTTTGCCACTTTTTGTCGCGCGATGAGCGGGTCGAAGTCCACGTGGCTGACGAGCGCCTTGGCTAGGAGTTGGCCGAACTTTTCCTTCTCCTCCTTGGTGGCAAGGACTCCGGTGCGCGCGCTGGTCACGTCGAAGGTGTCGAGGACGATGCGGTCGGTGCGGGTGAAAATCTGCGCGCTGAGGATGTTCAGGCCCGCGCCGGTGAAGGAGCCAGCGAGTTTACCAAACAGGCCGGCGCGGTCCCACGTGCAGACCGTCACGCGCGAGCAGCCGCGGTCCGGTTCGTCGGTCCACTCGATGGCGGGCGCGAGGGACAGGTCGGGGTCGTCGCTGAGGAGGTTGCGCATGAAGCGGCTCGTCAATGCGAGGTCGGCAATGATGTCTGCGGCGGTGTGGATGAGGAAATAGCGCGGTGGCAGCGTGCCGAAGTGGGCTTGTGCTTCGCCCAGTTGCACCTCGGTCGGGAGCAGGCGCACCACCTCGTCGAAGAGCAGTTCGCGCTGCTTCTCTTCGGCGCGGAGGAAGGTGGTCGTGCCCGTGACCTCGGCCAGCGTCTTGTTGTAGAGCGACCAGAGGAGCGAATCCTTGAAGCCATTCCAGAGCTTGTCACTGGTGCCCAGGGAGTCGGCGAGGGTGTGGAGCGTGAGCTTGTTTAAGTTCTCCGGGGTCTGCACCAGCGCGGCGAAGTGGCGGATGACGGAGGGGTCGTCGAGGTCGCGGCGCTGGGAGATTTGGACGATGGCCAGGTGGTGTTCCACGAGCAGGCGCAGCGTGTGCGTGGTCGTGCCGTCGAGGTGGAGGCGCTTGGCCACGCGCTCCGCGAGCCGGGTGCTGTCCACCTCGTGGCGATCGCCGTTCAGGGCCTTGCCGGCGTCGTGGAGCAGCAGCGCGAGGTAGAGGATGAAGGGGCGCTCCACCTTCTGGAACAGCTCCTGATAGGGCGCGGCGTTGGGGACGCGCCCGCCCCAGATGTCGTCGAGCCGCTGGATACACATGAGCGTGTGCTCGTCGGCGGTGTAGAGGTGGAAGAACTCGTGCTGAACCAGGCAGGTGAGCTTGCCGAACTCGGGCAGATACTTGCCGAGGAAATTCACCTCGTGCATGGCGCGCAGCGTGGGCGCGACGTTGCCGCGCTGGCCGAGGATTTCCCGGAAGGTTTCGTGGACGTGGGTGTTGCGCAGGAAGGCGGAGTCCACGAGGCGCACCTCTTGGCGGAGGAGGTGCGCGGTGTCGGGATGGAGCTTCAAACCCCGCTGCTGGGCGTAGAGGAACACGCGCATCAGCCGCAGGGGAACGTCCTGGAAGACGCGCGGCGACAGGTGCAGCAGCTCGCCCTCGACGACGCGGAAGCCGTCCACCTCGGGGGCGGGAAGCTTGCGGCGACGCGGGAGAAATTTGGCGAGGAAGGGCACGCGCTCGGGCTTGGGCAGGAGCGCGAGACGGCGCTCCACAGCGCGCGTGATGAAGTCAATGTTGCGCGCGTGCAGGTAGTAATCGCGCATGAGCTGCTCGAGCCGCCGACTCGGCGAACGGTCGGTGTAGCCGAGGTTGTGCGCGACGGAGGGTTGCACGCTCTTGGTGAGCACGTCGCCCGCGCGGTTCGTGTGGTAGTGCAGCTCGTTGCGCGCGCGCAGGAGGTAGTCGTAAGCGGCGTCGAGCTGCCGGCGCTCGGCATCGCTGATGAACTCCTTCGCCTGCAAGTCCGCGAGGTTGCGCGGCCGGTCCTTGGTGAAGAAGGCCATCCACAGGAGGTTCTGGTAATCGCGCAGGCCGCCGCAGCCGTTCTTGATGTTGGGCTCCTGCATCAGCACGGAGTTGCCGAATTTCTGGCGCCGCGTTTCTTGGTCCGCAAGGCGTGCGCCGATGTAAGTCGCCTCGTGCCCGCGCACGCAGCGGGCCAGCACCACGGATTGCATCTCATGGAAGAGCGCTGCGTCCCCGCAGAGCAAGCGCGCCTCGATGAGCGAGGTCTTGGACTGGATGTTCTCGTTCGCCGCCGTGACGCAGTCGTCCATCGTGCGGACGGAGTAGCCAACCTTCAGCCCGAGGTCGAAGAGCGTGTAGAGCAAGCCGTCCGGCTCGGTGAGCAGCTTGATGAAGGGGTGCACGCGCCCGCGCGCGGCGGCGGCGGTGTCGCCGCTGTGCAGCAGCAGGATGTCAATGTCGCTGTGCGGGTTCAGCTCGCCGCGCCCGTAGCCGCCGATGGCGATGAGCGCGTAACGCGGCAGGTCGCGGCGGGTGGCTTCCGGGAGCGTGTTGACGAGAGCCGTGAGGATGTGCCGGTGCAGGGAATCCAGCACGACGGCGCGCGCATTGCAGACCTCGCGCCCGCCGCCGCCGGCGCGATGCAGCATCTTGAGGCGCGCGGTCTCGAGCTTGAGGAACTGCTTGAAGCGCGGCAGTTCGCGCGCGGGCAAACGACCCGGCGGCAAGGTGAGGCGCTTGGCAGCGCTGGCTTCAATTTTATCCGCGAGACTGGGCATCCGGTGCGGCGGACGATAGGGACGGACGGACGAAGGCAAAAGGCAAAAGGCGAAAGGCAAAAGGGAGGCGATTCACTGCCCGCACTTTTTCCTTTTGCCTTTTTCCTTTTGCCTTCTACCTATCGCCCGCCCATGCAACTCCTACGCTCTCTCCCCCTCTGGCTGATCCTCGCCACCTCCCTCCCTGCTGCCAACTGGCCCGCTTGGCGCGGCCCCACTGGCGATGGACACTCGCCCGAGAAGAACGTCCCGCTGACGTGGAGCGCCACGGAGAACGTGCGTTGGAAGATCGCCCTCCCCGAAGCCGGCGACTCCTCGCCCGTCGTGTGGGGCGAAAAACTTTTCCTCACGCAGTCTTTTGAGAAGGAAGGCGGGCGCACCGTGATGTGCTATGACCGGCGCGATGGAAAGTTGCTCTGGAAGTCGGGCACCACCTGGACCCAGCCCGAACGACGCTACGGCCAGAACCCGCACTGCGCCGCCTCGCCGGTCACGGACGGCGAACGCGTCATCGCCTTCTTCGGCTCGGCGGGGCTGTTCTGCTGGGACATGAACGGCAAGGAACTCTGGCGGCGCGACCTCGGCCCACACGCGCACGAGTGGTCTTACGCCGCCTCGCCGCTCATTCACGGTGATGTCTGCGTGCTCTACTTCGGCCCCGGCGCGAACGCCCGACTTCTTGGCTTCGACAAGGTCACCGGCAAGACCCTCTGGGAGTTCAAAGAGCCCGCGCCCGTCGCGCGTCCGCGCACCGACGGCTTCAAAGGCCAGGAGAAGACCGGCATGGTCGGCACCTTCACCACGCCCGTCATCGTGCGCGCCGGCCAGCGCGATGAACTCATCCAAACTTTCCCGCAATTCACCCGCGCCTTCGACCCGCGCACCGGCCGCTTGCTCTGGCACTGCGACGGTTTGAACGAACTCGTTTACAGCTCGCCCATGGCTGGCGAAGGCGTGCTCGTGGCAATGGGCGGCTTCTTCGGCACCAGCTTGGCCGTGAAGACCGGCGGCACCGGCGACGTGACCGCCACGCACCGCCTCTGGCAAACCGTCCGCACCAAGAACCGCCTCGGCACGGGCATCATCTCCGGCGGGCACGCTTACATCCTCAACACCGAAGGCATCGCCGAGTGCCTGAACCTCCAGACCGGCGCGTCCCTTTGGCAAGAGCGCGTGAAAGGCCCCGGCAAGAAAGGCGACTCCTGGTCCTCGATGGTTCTGGTGGACGGCCACATCCTCTGCCTGAACCAGTCCAGCGAAACCATCGTGCTCAAGGCCAGCCCGAAGTTCGAACTCGTCCGCGTGAACGCGCTCGATGGCGGACTCGCGAACTCCACCCACGCCATCAGCGGCGGCAACGTCTTCATCCGCACGCACCAGCACCTCTGGTGCATCGGTGCGAAGCAGCCGTGAAGTTGGCGCAGCCGCTACAAAGTCAGCATTGCACGAACCCCGCGCCTCCCTAGACTCCCGCCCGAACTCAGCACCGAAACACAGTCACCAACCGCTCATGAAAACCACCCCGTCCGTCTCCCGCCGACGTTTCGTTTCCGCCGTCGCCACCACGGCTGCCGCCCTTGCCGCGCCGCGCGTGCTCACCGCCCAGAAGTCCGACCAGCAGCTTGTCATCGGCACCGGTGCGCATCGCTACGAAGTCCTTCACAACTGGGTGCAGCTCCCCGACAAATACAACTGGCAGACCACCCACAACGTCGCCGTGGACCGCGACCAAAACCTCTACGTCATCCACGAAGGCCGCGAGAACCTGAAGGATCATCCGTCCATCTTTGTGTTCGATGCCAAGGGCAAGTTCATCCGCGCTTTCGGCCAGCAGTTCCAAGGCGGCGGCCACGGCCTCGAAGTCCGCACCGAGGGCAAGGAGCAATTCCTCTGGGTCACCGCCTATCAGCAGGTTAAGAGCTTCGCCAAGCTCACGCTCAAGGGCGAAGTCGTCTGGGAAAAGCGCGCGCCGATGGAGTCCAAACTTTACCCCGAAGGCGAAGACACCAAGCCCGCCAAGCGCTGGGGCCGCGACGCCTTCATGCCGACGAACTACGCTTTCCTCCCCGACGGCGGCTTCTACCTTGCCGACGGCTACGGCTCTCACCGCGTCCATCGCTACGACAAGAACGGCAAGTGGGTTTCCATGTTCGGCGAACCGGGCGCTGGCCCGGCGCAGTTCAACACCCCGCACGGCATCTGGCTGGATGACCGCCCTGGTCGCACGCCCTCCGTGGTCGTCGCCGACCGCGCAAACAAGCGCCTCCAGTGGTGGTCGCTCGAAGGCAAGCACCTCAAGACCCTCGACGGCTTCATCCTCCCCGCGAACCTCGACTCCTACAAAGACACCCTCCTTGTCCCCGACCTCAGCGCCCGCATCACGCTCCTCGACAAGGACGATAAGGTCATCGTTCACCTCGGCGAAGACCCCGAGTGGCGCGCGGCGGTGCTCAAGGAAGGCATGAGGCTCCGTCGCGACGACAAGGGAGAAGGCTGGGTCTCCGGCAAGTTCCTCCACCCGCACGACGCCTGCTTCGACGCCGCTGGCAACATCTTCGTTGCCGAGTGGGTCAACACCGGCCGCATCACGAAACTCCGGAAGGTGAGCTGAACTTGAAGCGGTTGGTTCGTCATCCCGGTTCAGGAAGCGCTGGTTAAAACCAGGTTGTCGATTCGTAGCGTTCCGTTGGTTGGGCATGCACTCGCCTGCGGCGGGCAATTGCGGCGTGCGGCTCCGCTGCGCAGCCCAGTTCTGGCGTGTTGAGGTGGTTGGCCACGGGTTATCACCTACTCGGCGGGCCAGCTGCGCGGCGGATTACGCCTTGCCAGCCGCGCCCCGATCACACCCTGGCCATGGCCAACAGGGTGTAGAGTTGATGCCCGTTTTGGCCAAGCGATGACAGTTCACTTTCCGGTGTCGAAACCTATTCTTCAGGATGTGGAATGGCAGTTCCACGAACCGCTCGCACCCCGGCTTTGACCCTTGAGCGCAGCTTTCTCCGCGTGTGCCTCCGCTCCGTGCAGTAGTTGGGCCGTCAGGGTGACGTCAGCCACGTTGGCGGTGGTGACGACCATGGGGATGCATCCACTGGCTGTCCCGGTCCACGTCGAAGTGCGCTTTCCGGTCGGAATACCGCTGGCTGTTCGTGCGGAGTTGGTGCATTTCGGAGGTAAGTTGCATCACCTTGTGCTTTGGAGGAATGGGCGCGGCCAAGTCCGAGATGCACCGATGCTGGTGGCTATTGAGCCGCCAGCAAAGGGTGTTGGGGGGATCGTTGTCTGCATCCGGATGCGCGGCGGCCGGGTGATTTGGGCATCTTTGACCCCGTGGTGGATGTCACCGAGGAACCGGGTCGTCAACTCTGAGGATGCGGAGCGTATACTTCATGGGATTATCTGGCGCTCAAGCAAGCCACGCACAAAACCCCCCTTATTTAGTTGGTGCCGACGGAGGGAATCGAAGCCATGCAGAGGGGTTGAGGATTTTGCGCGAACGTGCGCGATGACCGCATAAACATTGACGATTATGCGTGTTTCTCAAAAATCACCGGAGCGAGCAAAATGGCAGGGTAATGCACGATTATGCACAAATTCTGTCGCAACACTGTCGCAACAAATTGACGGAGCGCCGGGTGACGACTCGAAAGGCACGCAGCACGGAGCTACTCAAGCGGCTCCATGCCCTCGTTCAACAGCTTGAGCAGGTCGGCGTCGAGTGTCAGCGGCGGCTCCGGCGGCAGCGGCTTCGGAACGAAGGCACGGCAAGGCTCCCCCGCCATCGGAAGTGGAACGAAGTGGCCTGCCAGTCCGCGTCGCACGTTGTTAAACAATGACGCGGTTTCGTTTAATTGTCAGCGCCGGAGTCCGGGAACAACGCCGTGTTCCCAAATAGCTCAGAGGAGGACTGCCGGGCTGACTTGGAAGCGCGCCGCGAGTGTCAACGGCGTTCACAGCGGGGGCGGGAGGCGAAGGATTATCGGACGGTTCCACGGGCAAGGGGTGCCGGGGGCAACTTCGGGGGGTGCCGGCGGGTGCGCGGCTGCAAGGCGTAGGGGGGGCGGAGAAATCGGACAGGATTTCCTGCGTTTAGACAAGTCGCTGCGGTGCCCCCGGCTTTCCCCAGCGGCTGGCACACGCTGGCCTTCCCATTTCTCGCGCTCGCGCTGGGGTGCGGTGAAAGGTCAGGGCTTGCGTGTTCGACATTACTTGCAAACCGTTCGCACTTGGCTTAATACGCTATCGTGTGAATCAGATCGCCCTACTCGCTCTCACGCGCCTGTGCCGGCCCTCGCAGGCAGAACTGCGGCAGTGGTTTGCGGGTGCAGAGAAGGCACTGGGCGCGTTCGGGCTGGCTTCGATGGGCGTTTCGCCCTCCTGTTTGGCCGACTGGCGCAGGGGGCGGCCCATGCGCGGAGCTTCTTGCAGGCTCGTGTGGCTGGCTTGGAGCATCACGCATTGCCCGTCGAATCTCAGCAACCTGTTCACGTTCAACACTTGGGGGCGGTTCAATTCCAAGATGCCGCAGGACTATCGCCAGCAGGCCCTCCGACTCCTGCATCGGAAGGGCGGACCAACCCGCGCCAAGCTCACCGGGAAGCCAAGTCCGTCTGGTTGGGGAAAGCCGTGGGCGAAGGCGCTGGCGAGGAAGCGGGCATACCTCCAGCCGGGCAGCGGGTTGCCGCTCCTGATCGGATAGTGCGGGGAGGACGGCACGCGGAAACCCTGTGCAACTGCGCGCTGGGTCGTGCAACTGGTGGAGCGGTTTTACATCCGGCCCGGTGATTTCCCCCAGGAACGTCCTGAGCGCGATTCAGGCGGACGTGGCGGACAAGACGGCGGCTTTGCAGCAGCAGCTTAACGCGAGGGCTGGTGCGCCACGCGTGGCGACTTCTCGTGCGGGGGGAACTGAGAAAAAGAAAAGGGGCGTGCGAAACGCCCCGTGCCAGAGTTGCGGTTTTGATGTCAGGTGGGCTCTCCGGCCGACCACTTAATCCTGACCCGCAGGTTTTGATCTGTTGAAATCCTTGGCCCGGCCCGGTAAGAAGTCAACCATGCAAGCCAAGGAATCAGTTAACCGCTGGGATCAGCACGATTTCTACCAAAGCGCCCTCGTCCTGGGACTGGACATTGGCATCGAAGGCATCGGCGTCTGGCTCCGGTGCGGACGGGAGTGCCTCTGGGCGCGAACTTACGAGACGGCGACCCCAGAGTCAGCGCCGTTGCGAGACCGACGCCTCAAGCGCTCCGCGCGCCGTGCCCGCCAGAGTGAGAAACATCGCGAGGTGCTGCTGAAGAGGTTCTGCACGCGCTTTGATTTGCCGTGGGCGGCGATTAACTCCAATCCGTTCAAGCTCCGGCTGCGTGCCATCACTAAGCAGCTTGCGAGCAAACAAGCTTTGGTCATTTGCCTGCGGCACATCATCCGGCATCGCGGCTACGACTACCACCTCACCAATGAGGGCAACTACCCGTGGGGCGATGAGTTGAACCTCAGCCAGGCGGTGGCTTGGGCGCAGTCCTCCTGCTGCAATCCCGCGCTGGCGGAAAAGCTCCGCTATGACTTGGCGAACAGCGGCTTGAGTTCGGAGAAACTGGCTGGCTTCTCAGCGGCACTGGCTAAGGCGGAGGACGAGTATGCGAAGCAGCCCATCCCCACGATGCTCGAAGCACACTTCGGGGAGAAGCCACACCTGCGTCCGCCGGCCCGCCAGCACAACTTCCCGCGCGAACTCGTCTGGGCGCACCTCGAAGACATCTGCCGCCGTCATCCACAGTTCTTCGGCGGCGAGACGCGACTGAATCAAGCCCTGCCCCAACTCAAAGGCATCCTCGACTATCACCGCAAAGAGCCGGGTGCGCTGGCCGAGCGCAAGGTCAAAACGTGTCCCTACGCGCCGCTCTTGTTCGATGGCCAGAAGCTGCGGTGCGACGTGAACACCGAACTGCCCATCCGCCAGTTCAAGCTGCTGGAGTTCTTGGCCTCACGCAGCTTTGTCAGCGAGGCGGGACATCGCCTACCGGTGACTGCCCCGCTGTTCGACTGGTTGGCGGAGACGCTCGCCAAGGACGCGGCGGCGGTCACGGCCAAGCTGCCGCGCCCGGCCACGAAAGACCTGCGCAAGGAGTTCGCCAAGCTCGCCGGAGTGAAGCTCGCGTCCGACAAGCTTTCCCACAACGGCGACTTCTTCGAGCAGCTCAAGGACTTGCTCTCGCCGAAGCTGTCCGTGCTCAAGGCGCGGGCGTCGCTGTCCGCCAAGGCTGCGCAGCGGCTCTGTGAAGTGGCGCTCACGGATGGCTTTCAGCCGGAGTGCATCCAGCACCACTTGCAGTCCTACTACCAATGGCGGATTGATTCCCTGCGCGGCTACGGCGTCTATCCGCAAGTTGAGTTCCTGCTTGGCCGGCGGAGTAAGTCGGGGAAGCAAGCCGTGCCCGGCAAGCTCCGGCAAATCCTTGCCCGCCCGGAGATTCAGGCGCGGCTCGGGGACAAGACCGTTCCCGATTATGTCGTGGTCGAGTGTGTGGGCGATATTCCGCGACACCGATTGGACAAGCTTGAAATCCAAGCCGAGCAGAAATCCAAGCGCGCTTTCAAGGAAGCCCTCTTTGCCAAACACCATATCGAGGGCAAGGCGACGGATTCCGACCGCAAGCGCGTGCTGCTCTTCGACCAGCAGGGTGGCAGCCGGGGTGAAGCGAATTGCCCCTACACGGGCAAGAGCCTCGGCGAAAACCCTCTCAGCCCGAAGCTCCAGATTGACCACATCTACCCACGCGAGCTGGGCGGTATCAGCGAGATGGTGAACCTTGTCCTCACCCACACGGAGACGAACCTCGCCAAAGGCAAGCGCACCCCGTGGCAGGCGTATTCCGCTAGTTGGGATGCCGTGCTGGCCCACCTCGGCAAGATGCAGTGGAACAAGGGGAAGAAGGCCCTCTTCCAACGGCAGGAAACGGACTGCCCGGACTGGAAGAACATGACGCGGATGTCGCAACTCGCGCGGCAGCTCAAGGACGAGGTGGCGCACTGGCTCGACATCAAGGGCCAGCCGCTGGAACTGGCCCGGCGCATCGGCACGCCCAGTGGCTTTCTCACGAGCGTCTGCCGCCAGTCTTGGCGGGACAAGCTGCCGGACAAGAACCGGGCGAACCAGCGGCACCATCTCTGGGATGCGGCAGTCATCGCGCACATCCCCCCGGGGCCGGGGCTGAACCACACGCATTACGGCGGCATCTTCTATCAGGAGCGCGGCGAGGAGCCGGGGCAAATCGCCTGGCGCGCCGTGCCGGACTTGGGGCCGGACGTGCTGGCGTTTGAGCAGGCCCATGCGGCGGATTGCCTCGTGGAGAAGCACCGCCAGCGCAAGTCCAAGGCTGCCCGGGCGGAGGAGACCATCTACGGCATGGATGCCGAGGGGCAACTCTGGTCCCGCAAGGAAATCTTCAAAGACGGCGCGCCGGTCAAAGGCGCGGAGCAGATGCTCGAACATGCGGGCTTTCCCACGACGCCGAAGGACCAACTGCCGCGCAAGCTCATGGAGCATTGGCTTACCGGCCATCAGGGCAAGCCGCTCCGTTTGGCGAACAAGACGGAAGTGCGCCGCGTGCCCGTGGCCGCCGGGGAGGAAAGCCCCACGGCACTGGTCCCGCACAAGAACCACACCGGCGAAATCATCGGCTACAAGAAGGCCAAGGAGACTTACTGGCGCTGCGAAATCTGGCTGGCCCCGGACAAGGACAAGAAGGGCCGCCCCGTTTACCAGCGCCGCCTCATCCCGCACCCACGCGGACTGGTGGCGCTGCGGAAACGCGGGCTCTCGTGGAAGCATAAGGCCGAGGGCGCGACCGAATCCCTGCGCCAGCAGGTGTGCGGCAAGCTCGCCCCGTTCTCCAAGAAGGTCGGCAGCTTCGCCAAGGGCGATTTGGTGCGCCTGCCACTGGATGCGAACGGGGATATTTGCCTGCCGCCAGCCACGCCGTTCTGCTGGTTGTGGTATCGGGTGAGTGCAACCAGCAGTGACGGAAAGGTTGAAATGAAGCTGGTCGAGTTCAAGGATAAGTCGGCAACGCCTCTCCCGGAGTGTGAAAAAGACATCCTGATACAGAAGCCGTCTAGCCCGTCAGTCCTTGCCTCCCTTCTGCAATTGAAGGCCTTGCATGGTCAACCATCTCATCCTCATCACTGAGAGTCAGAACTTGCACGTCAGCGACGGCAAGTTGATCTCCGGTCAACGGAAGATCGCCTTGGAGACGCTGGGGAGCGTCCAGTGCTTCTCCGCACAGTGCCAGTGGTCGCAGACCGCGCTGGAATGCCTGTCCACGCAATGCCCCACGGTAATGTCCCGCTGGGACAAGCAGCAGAAAAAGTGGAAGACCTTCTCCCTCACGCCCCGTGCCCGTCATGTGAACCCCGTCGCGCTCTGGAAGCTCTGCCGCCTCTCCCCGCAGCGTGCCACGCAGCTTGCCAGCGGCCTGCTCTGGACCAAGGTCTGCAACCAGCACGAGATGCTCCGCATCTTCGATCCCCGGCTGGCCGAGAAACCGCAACTGCGCGAGAACTCCTTCAACCGCATCCTGCGGCTGGAGGCAAGCTACGCCCGGTTCTTCTGGCCGCGCTACTTCTCCGCCCTGTCCACCGACCTCTTCGAGCGGGAGAAGCGCAAACCCACGCATCCGCTCAACGCGGCGCTGAACTACGGCTACGGCTTCCTCTACCACGCCATCGAGTGGCAATGCCTCGCCAGCGGGATGGATTGCGCCATCGGCATCATCCACAAACTACGCCGCAGCCGCCCGAGCCTGGCCTGCGATTTGATCGAACCGCTCCGCTGCGCGGTGGAGCTGACGGTCATTCGCCATCTGGACGATGTGCAGGAGCCGCAGCGCATGGCCGGACATTTCGCGGAGATGCTTGAGACACAGTTTCAGTATCGTGAGGGCAAGTTCCGTTTGCGCTCCATCATCCGGTTGATGGTCGAGTCGTTCGTCCGGGCGCTGGACGGCAAGGAACCATTCCAACCCTTTGTGCTCCATGCTCGTGATGCTTGCGTATGACACGCCGGAGCAGCGGCACCAGACCTTTCTCCGCAAGGAGTTTGAGCGACTGGGCGCGACCCGCGTGCAATACAGCATCTACCTCTTCACCGGTGAGCCGCATGAGTGTGAGCGCGCCATCCGCTACATGAAGCGCGTGGCGAAGGGAATTCCGGGAGACATCCGGCTCTTTCCGATGGAGGAATCCACATGGGACCAGCAAATCGTCATCTCCGAGATCGTAGAGAACACTCGGCGAATGGCAGAACTGCGGGAATTCGTGAAGGTCTGGTAAGCAAAACCCCCTCTCGGGGAGGGGGTTCTGAGGCTCCGTAGCCGAAATGCCCTGTGGGGGGCGAGATCAAAACCGCGGTGTCTGTTGAATGCCTCGCGTTTACGCGTAGCCGAAATGCCCTGTGGGGGGCGAGATCAAAACAAACCAACGCCAGCGGGGCAGGTGGGCGCGTGGTAGCCGAAATGCCCTGTGGGGGGCGAGATCAAAACAGGTGGCGGGCTTCGCTGATAGTCTCAAGGGCGTAGCCGAAATGCCCTGTGGGGGGCGAGATCAAAACCCTTGCTACGGTAGGGCGCACAAGCTAGTTCCGTAGCCGAAATGCCCTGTGGGGGGCGAGATCAAAACCGCGGTCGAGGCGGGCATCGAGCACTGGACCGGTAGCCGAAATGCCCTGTGGGGGGCGAGATCAAAACGGTGCGGCGTGGGGCGTTGCCGGTGAATGCTCGTAGCCGAAATGCCCTGTGGGGGGCGAGATCAAAACTCAACTGCGGGCACGAGCAACGCGCGTGGCATGTAGCCGAAATGCCCTGTGGGGGGCGAGATCAAAACGAGCATCGGGGGCAGGTAATCACGCTGCTTGCGTAGCCGAAATGCCCTGTGGGGGGCGAGATCAAAACGGGCTGGGCGGCGTCGTTTGGGCGGGCATTCCGTAGCCGAAATGCCCTGTGGGGGGCGAGATCAAAACGAGGATGTGCGCCACATAGCGGCTCCAGTCCCGTAGCCGAAATGCCCTGTGGGGGGCGAGAATGACCTGCGGGAGGCTTGCGGCGAAAATTCGCAAGCCGGTTCGGAGGGGGGGGCACCCTCAACTTCCAAACCAAAGAAGCGTAGCCAGTCACTTGGGCCGGACTTAGCCTGAAGCCATGCCGTTGCTCGAAGCCAAACCGAAGGGGGGTTACGTCGCCAAGGCGAACATCAAAGGCGGGGCGGTGACGTTCCACCTCACGCCGCTCGGTCAGAAGCGGCTGCTCGATGCGGGCATCCAGCCCGGCACGAAGTTCCCGCTCGCCCTGCTCGCCGACCTCGCCCGCCAAGGCCATGCGTGGACCACGCCGACGGTGGCGCAACGGACGGGCATCCATTGGGCGCAGCAGTTTGATTTCAACCTGTCCGGCGATGAAGCCGCCGAGCCGTGGTTTGCCTGTTGCGCGGAGTGCGGCGGTTACGACGACTTGCACCTCTCCGCGTGGGATGTGAAGCGGGCCGGGGCAACCCAAGTGTTGTGCCGGGATTGTCGGGGCAGGCGGACGGAGCGGTTCACGTTGAGCGTGCCGTTGTCGCTGGTGACGCTGGCGGCGCTGGGGCAGTTGGAGGCGCAAAACCTCCTGACGGCGGGAACGGCCACCGTCGCGACGCTGCGGCAATGGCTGGCGAACGATTTGAGCGCGGAGTGGGAGAAGTTCCGGCGGCTGCAAGCGCCCCGGCAGCCGGGGCTGGGGCTGGCGTTCACGGATGAGTTGAAGCTGGGGTGAGGCGAACCGGCAGTGCTCAAGAGGCGGAAGTGGTCAGGACAGCTTCCGGCAAACATTCAGCCTGTCTCGCCCGTCCCGTGACGCCCTGACGAGTGCAAGGCGGATGTCGTGCGGTTGGTGAAGCTGCTGTCTGGCCTTGGCGGGAATCGCAGTGGCAGGGCATTGCCTTGGGTGCGCCTGATTGGGTGACGCGTGCGAAGCTCAACCGTTGGCTTGAATCTTTTGCAAAGCGCGTTGGCAGATCGAATGTCGGATGGAGCGCAAGCCGGTTGTCAGGCTTTCGGTTGTCGAGCGGTCGCAACCGTCGAACTCACCAGCCAAGATTTGCCGGGCGATGTGAAGCCACGGCGCGCAATCGGGCGGCAGGTTGGCAGACCTAGCTTCGAGTAAATCCAACAGCTCGCCTTTGTGTCGGCGCAGCACCTCGGCAAAATCGGGCGAGCAACGGTTCGCGGGGATGACGGCGAGCGCAGCACCGCGCGGTTCGAGTCGCAGGCCGCGCTTGTGCGCTTCAATGCAGAGATCGTGCGCGGTCACAGGAGCAAGGCTTCCGCCGGTTCGCTGGTTGAGATTTTCCCCGGTTGGACTTGGAAAAAGGTGTCCGAAGTGTCCGGCGGGGCTGTGGCGGACGGTGTCTCGGACACTTCGGACGAGTTTTCCCCAGTCGGTGCTGAGAAATTCGTCACCAGCGCCAGCCCTCTCCAGCCGCGCTGAAGTTTTCCGCCAGCGTCGGGGATGTCGTGGCGCACCGTCAGTCCGAACTGGCGAACCACCACGTCCGCGATGCCGCTGGTGAACTTGTTCTTCGGGAGAGCTGCCCAGCCATGCTCCGTGCAGAACTCGACATAGGCCGCGAAGCCATCGGGAGTGGTCAACCGTCCGCTGGTGGCGCGGCGCAAACCTTCACGAGCGAACACGGCGAGGCTGTCGGATTCCAGCAGCAGGTTGTCCACCACCGCTTGCTGCCGGGCGTTCAAGTGCAACTGCCAGCCGTTGGCCCGGAGCCTATCGAGGCCGTTCAACATCCAGTTCAGCACCCCGGCTGCCTCCTGTTGGAGAATCACCTTGTCCAAGTCAGCAACCACCTTCTCCGGCTTGGGCTTGCGATACTCGATGATGGCCAGCCGCCGCCGCCACGCATCGGTGTCGCCCTCCAGATGCACGGTGAGCCGCGAGTTGCAGGTGGCGAGGACGTTGAACCGACAGGTGATGGAGGGTGACTCGTTGCTGCCCTTGAATTCCAAAGTTGTCGGGTCGTAGCCTGTGAGCGATTTCAACACCGACGCGCCACGGTGGTTCAAAAAGTTGTCCGGCACGTCCGCGCCATAGAGCAGGGTCTTGCCAAGAAACCGGCCTAGCTCAAACCGCTCGCCCAAAAGTTGTGGACGTAGGGACGCGAGATTCATCTGCCCGATGATGCCGGTGAGCACGCGCACGAACGTCCCTTTGCCCCCGCCCGCCGTCCCGGTGAGAATCAGAATGCGCTGCGCCATGTTCTCGCCAATGAGCGCCAGCCCGCACCAGCGTTGCAGCAATTCCAAATCGTCGTCGGCTAGCGCGGCCCGCATCAGGGTGTCGAGAAACAGCGGACACTTCGCGGCGGGGTCGTAGGGCGCGGCGAGCTTGTTCCGTCGGCGGTAGCTCGGACTGAAGGGTAGGAGCGTCCGGTCCCGAAGCCGCAACATCCCATTGGCGCAAGGAATGAACTCCGTCAGGTCCGAGGCAAAGAACTCGTGGGGCACTTCCAACAGCCCCCGCGCTTTGCGGAGCACGCCGCTCAGGCTCGCTGCATCGCGGAAGCGGTATTCCAGCGCCTTGGTGTCGCAGGCGTGCTTGCAAGCGTGGTGGCAATCCAGCAGTAAGCGGCTCTGCCGAGCCACCAACGCCGCCTCGCGCTGGTGAACGAAAACACCGTCGGCGGGAGCATAGGTGTAAAACTTGTCCTCGTTGGGCATGAACACGGTGGGCGCGGTAGGGTTGCCCTTCTCCCCCAAGGTGGCGGCGAGAAAATCTTCGCCGATGTCCTTCACTACAACCGCGCCTTCCCGGTCCGTCTCCTCTCGAATAGCCCCGCCGAATTCATCGGGGGAAACGGCGGGAAACTTGTCGGTGAACCACAGCGCGGGCGTAACCGCTGGGGCGGGGGGAGTGGCGGCTTCGATTTGAGTTTTCACGGTGTCGAGTCCTTGGAGCTGGTGGAGGTCGTTGAAGTCGGTCGGCTGAGTGCTGGCGTCGGCAAACTGCGGAATGGCAAGGCGGGCGCGAATGGACTGGGCGGCAGCGGTCGCGGCTTCCACGCCGGGATTGAACGGCTGGCCGGCCTTGTCCTTGGTGAAGGCGTCGTAGTCGGCGGCGATGATGATGTCTCGTGCCGGCCATTTGGCGCGCAGGGATTCGGCTACGGCTTCCAAATTACCGCAGTTCATCGCGCAGACGGTAGCGAAGCCCGTCGCTTCGTGGATGCTCGCGCCGGTCGCGTAGCCCTCGCAGACGACGAGCGGGCCTTCCGGCTCGTCGGCAAAGGAGAAGAAGCAGCCCGCGACACGTCCGCCCTTGAGAAATCGTTTTTGACCGTCCGCGCCGATGAATTGAAGCGAGTGCAATGCCCCGCTGGCGTCGCGCAGCGGCAGCACAAGTGCGCCACGCCGTTGCCGAAGCCCGCCGTGAGGCTGGACGCCTTTCGCAGCCAGATACGGATGGCCGACGATTGCGGCTGCGGAGTGGTCGAGAATCCACGGGGCGGTTTTCCGCGCTTGGGCGTGCCGTTCCTTTTCCGTCCGTGCGCGCTCGCGCTCGGCCTCCTGCCAGCGTCGGCGCACGTCAGCTTGCTCGGCGGGCGACAACTGGCCTTTGCGCTCGCACCACTTCTCGGCGACGCCGCGCTTCCAACAGCCGAAAGCGCCTGCCGTGGGCGTGCCGGGGAAAAGGATGAACCACGAGTTGCGCGCCTTGTCGCCAGCGGCCTTGAAGCGGTGAAGCTTTCCGTCGGCAACGAGCGCCCCGGCATAATCAAGCCCGGCGTCGCGCATGGCGGCACGGAAGGAATCGGTGGATTGGTTCATGGCTGGTCCTCCGATTTGGGACTAACCAAGGCGGCGAGTGCCGAAGCGCTCCACCATCCACCGGTCTGCTTCGGCAACGATTATGCGAACGCGCCGACAACCGATTTTTAGGTGAGGCAGACCTTGGGCGAGCAGTGAGTCGGTATGCCGAACTGAGAAGTGCCAGCGCGCGGCATAGCCCCGCTTGTCGGTGACAAATTCGGTCGCCAGCTTGTTGTCCGTGGGGTCTTTCATATGTGTTAGGTCGGAGGCCCGCGAATTAGTGCGCAGCCTTCATGACTGAGACTTTATCGGTCACGTTACTTTGTTTGTAAAGTAGTTTCCGACGTGTCGGTCCGCGACTGAGTGCGCTCCATATGCCAGCGTCATGCGCCAACATGTTTTCCCGAACCTCCAGGTGGATGCGTGTTGTGCTGGCGGAGGGGAACCGGAGTGCCGGCTGGGCGCGGGCGGGCGAGAGCAGGGCGATTTTACATTGCCTTGCTTTACGATTTCAACCGGCCGGCTGCCGCCAGTTCCGTCGAGGACGGGGCCGAAGTTGGGGCGGGGCAAGCGGACGGGCGCGATTTTCGCCAGCCCCGTGAGCGGCCGTCACTCCGCGCCAAAGGGCTTTCCCAGCGCGGCAGTAGGCGGTCAGGGCGAGGGGAAAGCCCGGTCTCACGCCGCCACCGCGTCGGCAACGGGGCGCAACGTGCAGGGCTTGATGCGCGCAATCTTCGCTTCCAACTCAACGGCGGCGGCGGCGAGGTCGAAGTGGTTTTGCAAGTCGAGCCACCATGCCGCTCGCGTGCCGAAGTAGCGGGACAAGCGCAGGGCCGTGTCTGCCGTCACCCCGCGCTGGCCGCGCACAATCTCACTCACGCGCATCGGGGTCACGCCGATGGCCTTGGCGAGCGCGTTTTGGGTCAAGCCCAGCGGCTCCATGAAGTCGTGCAGCAGGACTTCGCCCGGATGCACCGGCGGCAGTTGGTTCGTTTTCATAGGGTTCAGTGGTAGTCCACAATTTCAACTTCGTGCGCGTCCTCGCCCTGCCAGCGGAAGCAGAGCCGCCATTGGTCATTGATGCGGATGCTGTGCCGGCCCTGCTGTCCACCTTTCAGGGCTTCCAGCCGGTTGCCCGGCGGCACGCGTAAGTCCGTCAGGGAACGGGAAACGTGCAACTGGGTCAGCTTCCGCAGGGCCACGCTTTCAATCGTGGTCGGCAAGCCGTGGCTGCGAGCGCGTAGCCACAGGCGCTCCGTTTTCTTGCAGGCAAAGCTCGCGATCACGTCGCCACCTTATCGGAGGGCGATATAGCCGTCAAGTGGGTGGCCATTCGCGTTCAAGGGGTCTCCCTGCGCTACGTTGACTTCGGACCGGGTTTCGGGGAGGTTGACCGAACGCAAGAGCCAATGCCGTCGCCCATCAAAAAGAAAAAGTTGTCCTACCCGGAGGAGTCCGATGGGAGCCGCACGGCGGCGGAGACGCGGCGGCGGGCCAATGGGCAGACGGGTGAGCAGCGCCGGGAGCATTTCCGGCAGGCGATGGCGATGATCTATGCCGGGCAGCACGCCGCGAAAGCAACTGGCGCTGGACACTAACGTCGTCCTCGACCTGGCGGCGGACGCGGACTTTGCCCACGAGTTCAGGGAGTCGTTCCAACGAGCCGGCTACGCGCTGCGCCTGCCGCCCACGGCGGCGGGTGAATTGCACGAGCAGTTCGTGAACGGGCCGACGGCACGGAAGCGCGAGCAAGCACGGGTGGCACTGGCGAGCCTGCTGACGTGGCGCATTCTGCCGCTGGAATTGACGGACACGGAACTGGCGATTGCCGAGCGGTTCGCGGAGCAGGTGCTTCGCAAGGGGCTGTTGCCGCCGGAGGAATTTCACGACGCGGTGTTGCTGGGCGAAGCGGCCTTGGCGGGCATCCCGCTGCTGGTCACGTCGGACAAGCATCTGCTGAACGCGGACGCGGAGGGGCTGGCGCTGGCCTTCCAAGATGCGGACCTGCCGCCGGTGCAATCGGCGCACCCGAAGGCGCTGGCACGGGCGCTGGGGTGAGGCGTCAGGCACTCGCAGCAAGGGGCATGGTCACGACGTTCGCCTCGGTGGCGGGTTTGACTTCAAACCATGCATTGCCTTCCGCCTCGCTCGCAAGGGCACGGTAATTCGAGAAGATGACGGCAGGGGAGTTGCCGCATTCCAGCGCGACGGCTGCCACGTCCTTCAACGTGGCGATGCGGTAGGTGATGTAAGAATGCCGGAAGCCGTTCCGCTGCCACTTGACCTTGACGCGGCAGGCGACCCGCTCCAGACGGTCGCCAAATGCGGTGCCGACGTTGTTCGCGTCCTCGGTGCTGGGGTTCAGGGGGCCAAAGCGCTGGACGTGGGGTGTGAGCCACGCGGCGAGGTTGTCGGAGATCGGCACGAGCCGACGGGCAGCGGTCTTCGCATTGTTCGCCTCGATCACGATAAGCCGCTCGGCGAGGCGAATGTCGCGCCAGTCGAGCCGGGAGACTTCGGACATACGCAGGCCGGCGAACGCAGCGATGGCGAGCGCGGGGGTTATTTCCGAATCGGCAGCAGCGAGCAGCTTGGTGATTTCGCCGGGCGTGTAGATGCCGATGGGGGCGTGCTGTTTCTTCGGCGTGGGGATTTCAGAGAGTTCAACGGCGAGTTCCGCCGGAATGTATTTCATGCGGCGGGCAAAGTTGGCGAGGGAAACGACGCAGCGGAGCATATTCTCCTTGCTGCGGCTGCTGGCGGGCTGGCGGGTGCGCGTGTTCTGCAAGCCGTAGATGTAAGCCTGAACCAGCGGCGCGGTAAGCGCGACCATCGGCAGCACAAAGGCGGTCGCAAACTGTTGAGCCAGCCGGATGCGCAAATCGCGCAGGTGAATTTCAGAGCAACCGGCGCTCTGGCGGTCGGCGATGAACTCGGCAGCGACTTCGGCGACGGTCTTGCGCGGCATATTGGCGGGATGGCGCTGGGCGAAGAACTTCGCGGCTTCAGCCAGCGTCGCGCCCTTCGGCAAGGCGACGCGCGCAGCGGTGTAGTCGCGGACGACTTCGATCAGGCGCGGGATGGTGGCATTGAGCGAGCCGTCGGCCTTTGCCAGTTCCCCGAGCGCCCCTTCCAAGGTGATACGGTCCACGGCGGAAATGGCGGACACGGCAAGGGTGCCTAGGGCTTTCTCGCGGACGATGCGCTCGCCCTCGCGCTTGGCCTCGGTCAAATCCGAGAACCGCCGACGCTGGCGGCCATTCAGATGCCAGCAAAGGGTGTAGGTGTCGTATTGATTGCCCCGAATGCGGGTCGGGGTGCGATAGATTTTGGCTTCAACGTCGCCGTTGCGGATGGTGATAGGGAAACGGTTGGCAGCCTTGGGAAGCACAGAGGCGGGCGTGTTCATGTCTTAATTTGTCGCAACACTGTCGCAACAAGTCAAGCTTCACGCGAAAACGCCTGATTTAGTTGGTGCCGACGGAGGGAATCGAACCCACACTCCCGTTAGGGAACAAGATTTTGAGTCTAGCGCGTCTGCCAATTCCGCCACGTCGGCAACCATGATTCACAAGCATTCACTCGATATACTGATTCGGCTGTTTGGCATTGTGTCTCTGTAACGCAATGCAAAGCCGGGAAACGCCGGGAAACCCCGGCACTCCAGTTGGCAGTGTCCTGAACAAGCGCCCGCATCGGCCCGCAACCTACCAAAAGGTGCTGGATGCACGCAAGCATCCCGTGCGCGGGCTCTGGGTGCGCAACGGACGCTACTATGCCCGGCTGGCCATCCCCGACCCGGACACCGGCGTCACCCAAATCCGGCGCGTTCCCCTGGAGGCGGCGGAATCCGACGCCGAAGCCCAAGCGGCCCTGCGCCGGTTGTCCTGTTGCGGTTCGCGGATGAGCGAAACCCTGCGTCTCAAATGGACAGACGTGAAGTGGACCAAGGATCAGCTGGAAATTGGTTCTGACGGGCTCGCCAAGAACGGCTAGACCCGGGTGGTGGACTTCAACCCCCGGCTCAGGGACCACCTGAGCGTGATGCAGACGCGCCGCGCTCCCGACTCGGAGTGGCTCTTCCCTTCCCCGCAGCGCGGCGAGCGCGACGAACGCGCCAAGTCGTTCCGGGAGTCGCTCCTGCTAGCCCGTGCCGCTGCGGGCCTGCCGGCGGCCGGTGTAAACCTGCTTCTGTAATTTGTCTTTCTTCCCTCCAGCTTCACCCCTTTGGGGTGAGGCGGAGCGAAGGCGAGCGTAGCGATCCGAGCGCAGCCGAACCCC
>JBDKJY010000021.1:0-110421 GCA_039796295.1 Verrucomicrobiota bacterium | reverse complement strand
CTGACCCACGTCATCAAGGAACTGGACCTGCGCCAGAACCCAACCCAACCTTGAACTCAGCCGCGCCAAAAGTGTCCACCATGTCCCCGCACACCTGTCCACCATGTCTCCGGTCCATACACCTCGGGGGAGGGGAGAGGGTTGGGGTGAAGGGTTACGTGTGCCGACGCAAGTGGCCCCACCCCTCATCCGGCCTGCGGCCACCTTCTCCCCTCCGCCAAGGAGGGGAGAAGGCTCCCGCACGGAGCGTTCGGCTGGCATTCCGCCGATGTTCATAGCCAGTTGGTCTAAGCAGACGGCGGTTCATCCATCCACACCACACAGCGGCCGGCGGCGCGGCCCTGCTTCAGGTCGGCGATGGCTTCGTTGATGTCGTCGAGGCGGTAGCGCTTGCTCACGAGGCCGTCGAACTTGAGCTTCCCGGCTTGGCAGAGGCGCACGAGCTTGGGGATGTCCACGTCGGGCCGGCAGTCGCCGCCTTCGGAGCCGGTCAGCAGTTTTTTGAAGTGCAACGGCAGGGTGTAAAAGCTGGGGTGCCGCGCGCTCTTGGTCGGCACGCCGACGAGAATCACCCGTCCCTGCGCTGCGGTCATCTCGTAGGCTTGCTCGATGAGGTCGGCGATGCCGGTGTTCTCAATCGCCACGTCCGCGCCCGCTGCGCCGACGATCTTGCGCACTTCCTCGACGAGGTTGGCCCCACGGGAATTGATGGTGTGGGTCGCGCCCATCTTGCGGGCCAGCTCAAGCTTATGGTCGTGCAAGTCCACGCCGATGATGGGATGCGCGCCGACCATGGCGGCGAACTGCACGAGATTCAGCCCCACGCCGCCGGTGCCGAGGATGACAATGCTCTCCCCGATACCGAGCTTGGCGTTGTTGTTCAGCACGCCCATCGCGGTCGTGACCGCGCAGCCGAAGAGCGCGCCAGCCTCGGCATCGAAGTCCGGCGGGATGCGCGTGCAGCGGTTCTCGGAGATGACGGAATACTCGCTGAAGGTCGTGACCCAGCCGGAGTTGATGTGCGGGAAACGCTTCGAGGTGTAGGCCGCGCCCGGCCCTTGCAGGCCCGCGCCCTTGCGCCAGTGGCAGACGACGCGGTCGCCGGGCTTCACGCTGGTGACGCCTTCGCCGACCTCTTGCACGGTGGCAGTGGCTTCGTGGCCGAGCAGGTGCGGGAGGAACTTGTCCGGCCCCTTCGCGCCCTCGATCTCGTTGATCTGCGCGCCGCAGATGCCGCTGCAATGAATCTTCACGAGCACCTGCCCGAAGCGCAGCGGGCCGGACTCGATTTCTTCGATGACGAGCGGCTGCTTCAGCTCGGTAAGGATGGCGGCGCGGAATTTCATGCGTTGGAAGATGTCTTTGGCTTACTCGAAGTAAATGAACTCGTAGTCCCCCGTGAAACCGAAGTGAGTGTAGAGCCAGATCCACTCGGCGGTGTCGAAGAACGACTCGGCGGTGAGCGCCCAGCACTGGAGATTGAAAAGCTCCTGCTCGTTGCGGTAGCTCTCCAGCATCACGTAGCCGCGCTTGCCCACGCGCTGGATTTCGGCGAGCGCCGTCTTCAACTCGAAGATGCGCAGGTTGTGCAGGCAGCCCAGCGAGAGCACGAGGTCGAAGTGCTTGTCGCCCCACGGATACGCGTCTTGCGCGCGGTAGCGCATGAGCTTGGGGCGCACTGGCTCGGGCGCGGTGGCGAGGCCGTGCTTGGAGATGTCGAAGCCGACGATCTCGGCCTGCGGGAGCAACTGCTGCAACTCGTAGAGCAGATACGCCTTGCCGCAGCCGACATCCAAAATCTTCGCGTCGGCCTTGAGTCCGTAGGTCGCGATGATCTGCTCGGCGACGGGCTTCCAGCGGCCGTCGTATTTGTAGCCGCCGTAGCCGAAGCGGCGGTCGCCGTCCCAGTAGTCGAACTCGTATTCCTTCGCCTTGAGCATGCAGGTGACTTTGTCGTCCACCATGCGATCAATGTATTTGCGCGCCGTCCGCTTGTGCAGCGGCGTGAAGAAGTTCATCAGTTGGCCCATAAATTATTTGCTCAGGAGTTGCTTCGCCTTCGCCGTCAGATTCGCGCTGGTCAAACCATACTTGCCCATGATCTCCGCCTGCGACCCAAGCTCCTCGGTGAAGACATCCGGGAAGCCCAGCCGCGCGAAGGGCACCCCGCCCTGCCCTGCGTCCATCAGCGTCTCCGCCACCGCGCTGCCCAGCCCGCCGATAAGCGTGTGCTCCTCGATGGTCAGCACCGCCCGCGCTTGCGCGGCGTAGTGAAGCACACGCGGGGAGTCGAAGGGCTTCAGCGTGTGCATGTGCAGCACCGTCGCGGTGAGACCGTCTTTCGCCAGCAAGTCCGCTGCTTCAAGTGCGACCTGCGTGGTGATACCGGTGCTGACGAGCAAGACATCCTTGCCCTCGCGCATCGGGATGGCCTCGCCGATCTTGAACCCGCGTGCGTCCGACGACACCACCTTGTCGCCGCCCTTCGCGATACGGACGTAAAGCGGCCCGTGCCAGTCGAGCGATTGCATCATCACGCGCTTTATCTCGTCCGCGTCGCACGGCGCGACGATGGTCATGTTCGGAATCGCCCGCATGATGGCGAGGTCCTCGTTCGCCAAATGCGTCGGGCCGAGCGGCGCATAAACCGTCCCGCCGCCGCTGCCGAGCAACCGCACCGGCAGCTCGTGCAAGCACAGGTCAATCAACACCTGCTCGTAGCACCGACGCGTGAGGAAGGTCGCGATGGTGTTGATGTAGGGAATCTTCCCGGACATCGCGAGGCCCGCGCACATGCCGATGATGTGCTGCTCGTAGATGCCCTCCATGAAGTAACGGTCGGGGAACTCCGCCGCGAACTTCTCCAAGTTCTGCTTCGTGATGTCCGAGCCGACGAAGACCACGCGCGGGTCGCCCTTGGCGAGTTCGTGGACGGCGAGGAGACAGGCCTTTCTCACGGCGTCGCCTCCAGTTCCGCGAGCAACGCGGCGAGTTCCTCCGGCTTCACCTTCGCCTTGTGATGCCAGTCGGCGTTGTGTTCGGTCGTCTTAAAACCCTTGCCCTTGACCGTGTGGCAAATCAGCACGCTGGGCTTGGTCGCATCGAACGGCGTGGCCCGTAACGCCTCGCGCAGCGCGGGCACGTCATGCCCGTCCACCTCGCGCACCGCGAAGCCGAAGCTACGCCACTTGTCCGCGAACGGCTCCAAGTCCTGGATGTCCTTGCTCGGGCCGTAGGACTGAAACTTGTTGTAGTCCACGAGCACGGTGAGGTTCGTCAGCCGGTGTTTCCCCGCGCTCAAGGCCGCTTCCCACACGCTGCCCTCGTTCGACTCGCCGTCGCCGATGAGCACAAACGTCCGCCAGTCCTTCTTATCAATCCGCGCCGCCAGCGCACAGCCGACGCCGATGGACAGCCCGTGCCCCAGCG
Source organism: Verrucomicrobiota bacterium (assembly GCA_039796295.1). Lineage (GTDB taxonomy): Bacteria > Verrucomicrobiota > Verrucomicrobiia > Limisphaerales > SXTU01 > SXTU01. Next base: position 106,992 of record JBDKJY010000021.1, on the reverse strand, counting down.
CGCCCGTGCTGGCCTCCACACCGGGCGTCTTGCGCGACTCCGGGTGCCCGCCGAGTCGGGAGCCGAAGTGGCAGGAACGCAGCAGTTCCTCCTTCGGGAAAAAGCCCTTCTCCGCGAGCATCACGTAAAGCGCGAGGCACCCGTGCCCCTTGCTGAAGATGAACCGGTCGCGATCCGGCCACTGCGGGTTCGCCGGGTCCACGCGCAGGATGTCGTCGTAGAGCACGCGGACAATCTCCATCACCGAGAGCGCCGCGCCGACGTGACCGCGCCCGCTGCCCACCAGCATTTGCAGGATGAGCCGGCGGTGATCTTTGCCGCGAGAGTCAATAAGTGCGCGTTGTTCCATCAAGCCAAGGCGATTGGCGCGGGATAAATACCGGAGGGTCGGCGCGAGGGGAAGTCAGGAAGTGTCCGTAGCGTGCGTGCAGCGTCGCTCAGTTGCTCGCAACCCGGAGCGGCAAACGTAGCCGTTCTCCCCACCCTTTCACCGCAGCATCCTCTTCCCTTGCCCTCGGCCAACCGGTGATTGCGCCCCGCAGAATTTCTCCGCTACGCTGCGCGCCATGATTTTTCCGGCGTGCCAACGCCTTTTCCCTGGCCTGCTCCTGCTGGTGCTCTGCGCGGCGGGCTGTATCCCCACGCGGGACGGCACGCAGGACGAGCAGCGCGAGCCCAACTTCCTGCGCGGCCAGGAGCTGCGCAAACAACTCGACCACCAGAGCGCCGCCGAAGCCTTCGAGCGCGCGCTGGAGGCGAACCCGCGCTCCGCCGCCGCGCACTTCGAGCTGGGCCTCCTCTTCGAGCAGCACCTCAACGAGCCAGCCACCGCCATCTACCACTTCGAGCGTTACCTCAAGCTGCTCCCCAAGTCCGACAAAGCCGAAATCGTCCGCCAGCGTGCCAGCAACTGCAAAATGGAGCTGGCCAAGCTCTTCCTCATCGCCCCCAACAACGCGCCCTCCGCGCAAAAGGAATTGGACAAACTCAAGGCCGAGGTCGAGCGCCTCAGCTTGGAAAACAACCAACTCCGTCGCCAGTTGGAAACCTTCGCCGCCCTCCCCCCAGCCCGCAGCGCGACCCCGCCGCCCTCGCCAGCAGCCGTCGTAGCCGCATCGGCAGTCGCTGCCGCCCCGCCAGCCAAATCCTCACCGACCACCAAGCCCGCCCCCACGCCCCCACGGCCCGCGCCCGTCACCTTGACCAATGCGGCCCCGGCCCCAACGCCGAAACCCGCCAAAGCCACCGCCCCCACCGCCACCGCGCGCACGCACTCCGTCAAGAAGGGCGACATCCCCGAGACCATCGCCAAGCAATACAGCGTGAAGCTGGAAGCCTTGCTCACCGCCAATCCCGGCCTCGACCCCAAACGCATGAAGATCGGGCAGACGGTCACCATCCCTTCGCCATGAAGTCGTCGGCATGAGACGCCTCGCCTTCCTCGCCATCACCGCGTTCTTCCTCACGATGAACGTGCTCCTCTGGCGCTCCGAGTTCCGCGCTCAGGGTGAGGGCACCCCGGTTGCGCTGGCAGTCGTGTGGGAACGCATCCTCCGCGCCCCCGACGACTCCGACCTCGAAATCTTCCACCGGAAGAAAAAAATCGGTTACCTCCGCTGGGCCGCGAACGCGGGGGAGCTTGCCTCCACGAACCCGCCCGTAGCCGATCCCAACCTGCAAGAAGGCATGGTCCGCAAGGTCGGCGGCTACACGATTGACATCCTCGACGGTCGGCTCGACCTGGGCGAAGGCCACAAGCGCCTCCGCTTCACGATGAACTCGACGTTCAGCACGAACCATCAGTGGCAGAAGTTTACCGTCCAGTTGAGCCAGCGCCCGATCAGCCTCGATCTCACCGCCTCCGCCGCGAGCCAAACCCTCGCCCTCCTTTTCAAGCAAGGCGACGCCCCCATCCAGCGCACTCTCACCTTCGAGCAACTCCGCAATCCCCAAGCCCTGCTGCAAGAGCTGGCCAGCCCCATTCCCCTGAGCCTGCTGACCGGCGGCTTGCTCGGCGGGTTAAGCGAAGCCGGTGCTGCGCCCGAGTTGGCCGCGCTCCCTGCCCTGCCGGCGCTCCAGAAACTTTCCCTCGGCCTCCAGTGGGACGCGCGGCAGGACTGGCTCAAGATCGGCAGCGCCAAGCTCCGCTGCTACCGCCTCCAGACACGCCTGCTGGAGAAGCACCCAGTGACGCTCTACATCAGCCGCGTCGGCGAAATCCTCCGCGTCGAGCTGCCGAACGAAATCGTGCTCCAGAACACCCGGATGCTCCTGCTATGAGAGCGAAAGCGATACTGGATGCTGAATGCTGGATGCTGGATGAAAGCCCCAACGTTCCAAGCGCGATCCAGCATCATGCAGCCAGCATCCGCCATCGCACGCTCCCATGATCGAACTCCTCAACCTCACCAAACGTTTCGGCGAACTCACCGCCGTCAACGACGTGACCCTCACCGTCAACCGCGGCGAGTTCTTCGCCGTCCTCGGCCCCAACGCCGCCGGCAAGACCACGACCATCAAGATGATCACGGGCCTCATCAAGCCCACCTCTGGCTCCGTCCGCGTCGCGGGCCACGATGTCCAGACCGAGCCGCTCGAAGTCCGCCGCCGCCTCGCCTACGTGCCGGACTTTCCTTTCCTCTACGACAAGCTCACGCCCTGGGAGTTCTTCCGCTTCATCGGCCAGCTCTTCGGCATGGCCGATGACCGCATCGAAGCCGCCGCCCGCGCGCTCATCCCGCGCTTCAACCTCGAGGAATATCTCCGCAAGCCCGTCGAGGGCCTCTCCCACGGCACCCGCCAGCGCGTCGCCATCGCCGCCGCGCTCCTTCACGACCCCGAGGTCTTCGTCATTGACGAGCCGATGGTCGGCCTCGACCCGCACCACGCCCGCGTCGTGAAAGACATTTTGAAAGAGCGCTCCCGCACCGGCATGACCGTCTTCCTCTCCACGCATCAACTCAGCGTCGCCGAGGAAATGGCCGACCGCATCGGCATCATCCACCAAGGCAAGTTCGTCGCCGTCGGCACCAGCGACGAGCTGCGCAAGCAAAGCGGCTCCGACGGCCTCCTCGAGCACTCCTTCCTCGCCCTGACCCGCCAAGAAGCCAACCTCCGCGAAGAAAACGCCACCGCGAAGTAGTTCGGGCGATATTTCCTTGGCCCCAGATGAAACACAGATTGAACCCAGATAAGACAGATCGCCTAGAGGCAGCCGGCGTGTAGCAGCCCCTCCCCATCTGTGTTTCATCCGTGTTCCATCGGTGGCTAAAAACAGTTCCCCAGCATGTCTAAAATCGTCGGCATCGACCTCGGCACCACCAACTCCCTCGTCGCGACCGTGGACTCCGGCATCCCCTACGTCATCGCCGACGCCGACGGCCACCGCCTCTGCCCCAGCGTCGTCCACTTCCCCGCAGCCGACGCCGCCCCGCTCCTCGGCCACGCCGCCAACCGCGTCCGCGTCCTGCACCCCGCCACCACGGTCTATTCCGTGAAGCGCTTCATGGGCCGACGCGGCTCGGACATCGCCCGCGAGGAGATGCTCGTGACCTATCCCGTGCGCGGCGAAGGCGCGGGTCCCGTCACGATTCCCATCCACGGCCGCGACTACACCCCCGAGGAAGTCTCCGCCGAAGTCCTCAAGAAACTAAAACTCACCGCCGAAGCCGACCTCGGCGAACCCGTCACCCGCGCCGTCATCACCGTCCCCGCCTACTTCAACGACGCCCAGCGCAACGCCACCAAGCGCGCCGGCGAGCTGGCCGGCTTCACCGTCGAGCGCATTGTCAACGAACCCACCGCCGCCGCCCTCGCCTACGGCCTCGACCGCCTCAAGGAGCATTCCAAAATCGCCGTTTACGACCTCGGCGGCGGCACCTTCGACCTCTCGATTCTCGAACTCAACGCCGGCGTCTTCCAAGTCCTCGCCACGAACGGCAACACCCGCCTCGGCGGCGACGACCTCGACAAACGCCTCGTGGACTTCCTCATCGAGCGCATCAAAGCCACCGGCGGCCCCGACCTCTCCGCCTCTCAACTCTCAACTCTCAACTCTCAACTTCTCCCCCTCCTCCGCGAAGCCGCCGAGGCCGCGAAAATCCGCCTCTCCACCGAGACCGAAGTCGAAATCGCCCTCCCCTTCCTCACGCCCGACTTCAGCTTTAGCTACCGCCTCACCCGCGACGAACTCGAGCGCCTCACCCGCGAACTCATCGAGCGCACCCGCCCCCACTGCCTCCGCTCCCTCGCCGACGCCAAGCTCGAAGCCAAGCAGCTCGACCAAGTCATCCTCGTCGGCGGCCAGACGCGCATGCCCCTCGTGCGCCGGCTCGTCAGCGAATGGTTCGCTTGCTCCGAGTTCGAGGAAGAGCGCGGCAGCCTCCGCCTCGGCGACACCTTCCACGAGCGCACCGGCCCGATGCTCAACACCTCGCAGAACCCCGACGAAGCCGTCGCCCTCGGCGCCGCCATCCAAGCCGAGATTCTCAGCGGCGGTTTCAAGAACCTGCTGCTCCTCGACGTCACCCCGCTCTCCCTCGGCATCGAAACCTTCGGCGGCTTGATGAACGCCATCATCCCGCGCAACAGCACCATCCCCATCAAGGCCGGCGAAGTCTTCACCACCGCCGTGGACCACCAGCGCGAGATGCTCATCCACGTCCTCCAAGGCGAACGCGAACGCGCCGCCGACAACTGGAGCCTCGGGAAATTCCCCGTCACCTTCGAGCGCGCCCCCCGTGGCGTGCCCCGCGTCGGCGTGCAGTTCGAGATTGATGCGAACGGCATCCTCCACGTCCTCGCCCGCGACCTGAAGACCGGCGCGCAACAAATCGTGGCCATGAAATCCGCCGTGGACGTGGCCGACACCGAAGTCCAACGCATGGTCGAAGAGTCCGTCGAACACGCCTTCGAGGACCTCGCCGCCCGCCGCTGGATTGAAGCTAAGTTGAAAGCCCAGGAAGTCCTCACCGCCGCCCAAACCGGCCTCGCCGAGTGCGCCGCCGAACTCGAACCCAGCTACCGCGCCCAAGTCGAAGCCGCGATTACCGAACTCACCGCCGCCCTCGCCACCGAGCAACCCGCCACCCAAACCGGCGACCTCCCCCGCCTCAAGACCGCCCACGCGAACCTTGACGCCGCCACCCAGCCCCTCGCCGACGTGCTGATGGACAAAGCCATGGAAGCCATGCTCCGCCAACGCGGGGCGATTACCTGAGCCGACACCTCGCCGAACCGCCATCTACGTTCAACTAACCGTCATTTACACCCGACGAACGACCATTTACCTCCGACTTATCGCCATCGACTGTTGACGAATCAGGTCACGCAGCCGACGGATTGCGTCCCGCAACCGACGAATTGGCATCTACCAGCGACGAATTGGAGCAAACAACCGGCAAATCACCATCCGCAGCCGCCGAACCGAGGTCTACTGGTCAAAAACAGCCATCCGCAGCCAACGAACGACCCCTCACGGAGTCCCGGCTTCAGCCGGTGGGGTGGGCGAGGTCACGGGCGCTTACGCGCGGAGCGGCTTTGGTTAATCTGGACGCCCTGCCGCCTGAAGGCGGGACTCCATGCGGGGCGGGACTCCCACCCGCCTCACAACTCCGCCGCATCTCACCCCTTCCCATAGTCTTTCACCGGATACTCCTGCCAGACCCGGCCTACCTCGTCCCGACCCGTCGCGCGGAGATAGTCCCGCGCACTGCTCCAGGGCCAGTCCGTCCAGAGCCGGACATAGCCATGATGCACCGGGTTGTGATGCACATAGTTCACCGTCGCCCAGAAGTGGCGCTTTGACCGCATGGCCCGCTCCGTGGACCGATGGAACACCTGCCGCCCGCGCCGGCCCTCCTCACCGTTCCATGCGTGCGAGGTGCGGCCGTGAAACCGGCCGAGTTCGTATAGCAAACGCAGCACATTGGGCGTCTCCACCAGCGCGTGATAATGGTTGGGCAACACGCACCAAGCGACCGTGCGGGTCCCGTGAGCGGCGAAGACTTCCAACAGCCCGGCCGCGAAGGCCGCCATCCGCTCCGGGCTGAGGCCGATGTGATGCGCGTGTTCGTAGCAGGCGGCCGAGATGTGAAAGTGCGTGTGATGGAAGTTGGGGCGATGGGGCGGGGCGTGCCACGGGCGTTCGTTCTCCTTGCGCCACGTCAGCACGCTGTCGCGCTGTTCCGGGGTCAACTGTCGCCATTGGTAAGCTGGCTGGGACATGGGGGGAGTTTGGCGAAAAGCTCAGGAAAAGGCGAGGGCGGAGCGCGGCTCGGAGTCCCCGCTCGGAGTCCCGGCTTTAGCCGGTGGGATGGGGGAGTCAGAGACGCTTGGGTAGTAGGCTGGGCTGCTGGAGTTCGGACGACCCGCCGCCTGAAGGCGGGACTCCATGCGGGCGGGACTCCGAACGGGCACGGAGTCCCGGCTTCAGCCGGTAGGGTGCTGGGAGTCAGAGACGCGGGCGTGCGCAGCGGCTCTGGACTACGGACGCGAAGCCGCCTGAAGGCGGGACTCCATGCGGGCGGGACTCCGAGCGGGCACGGAGTCCCGGCTTTAGCCGGTAGGGTGCTGGGAGTCAGAGACACGGGCGTGCGCAACGGCTCTGGACTACGGACGCGAAGCCGCCTGAAGGCGGGACTCCGAGCGGGCATGGAGTCCCGGCTTTAGCCGGTGGGATGGTGGGAGTCAGAGACGCTTGGGTAGTAGGCTGGGCTGCTGGAGTTCGGACGACCCGCCGCCTGAAGGCGGGACTCCGAACGGGGACTCCGTGCGGGGATGCGGAGGCTTGCCAAGCCCCCGGAGGCCAGCGTCATACTTCCGCCCATGCCCGAGCGTGAGATGACCCCAAAGGAGCAAGCAGCCTATGACGAGGCACGGAAGCGCATCGCCGCCTGCCACCGCGAGCAGTCAACCGACCTCGACCTGTCCGACCTCGGTCTAACGCGCCTGCCGCCGGAGCTGGGCCAGCTCACCGCCCTGACGCACCTTAACCTCTCCGACAACCAGCTCACCACGCTGCCGCCGGCGCTGGGCCAGTTAAAGCAGTTGGAACTGCTCACCTTGGAGCGGAACGCCCTCGTGGAACTGCCGGAGAGCCTGAGGGGATTGTCGCGCCTGGGGGGATTGTGGCTCCACCAGAACGACGCCCTGGGGCTGCCGGCTGAGGTGCTGGGACCACCGTGGGGTAAATCGGGCAAGAAGAATCCTCCGGCGGAGCCCCAGAAAATTCTCCATTACTACTTTGCCCAGCGCGGCGGGAAGCGTCGCCCGCTGAATGAAGTGAAGGTGCTGGTGGTGGGCGAGAGTGAGGTGGGGAAGACTTCGCTCATCCGGCAACTGCGGGGAGAGAACCACAACCCGAAGGAGGACAAAACGCACGGGATCGAGCGGCACCGGCTGCCGATGCCGTGCGGAAAGCTGGGCGAGGTGCGGCTAAACCTCTGGGACTTCGGCGGGCAGGACATCATGCACGCGACGCACCAGTTCTTCCTCACGCACCGGAGCGTTTATCTGCTGGTGCTGGACAGTCGGCAGAATGAGCGTCAGAGCCGGATCGATTACTGGCTGCGGCTCATCGCCTCCTACGGCGGGGACTCGCCGGTGATCGTGGTGTGCAACAAGGCGGACCAACAGGTGATGCAACTGAACTGGACGGGCCTCCAGCGGGAATACCCGCAGATCAAGGCCTTCGCCCGGGAGGTGTGCTGCTACCACCATGGCGGCGTGGACCGGCGCAAAGGTCTGGCGGAACTCAAGGCGCTCATCGCCCGGGCCGTGGAGCAAGACGTGGCGGAGGTGGACCGGGAGATTCTCGAGTCGTGGCTGAATCTGAAGGATGAACTGGAGCAGGCCGGGGAGAAAGGCCAGCCCTACCTGACGCTGCCGGAGTATCACACGCTGGCCGAGCGACGGGGCCTCGTGGGCAAACAGGACCGCGAGATCCTGCTGACGCTGATGCACCGGCTGGGGAGCGTGCTGCACTTCAGCGAGCACGCCATCTTTGCCCAGGATCGGAAAAACAACGCCGCGCCCGCGCAGGTGGAGGAGCTGAACGTGCTCGATCCCGGCTGGGTGACGGGGGCTATCTACAAGCTGCTGAACGACGCGGCCCTGATCCGGGCGGGCGGAATGCTGACGCGCGGCGATATGCGGCGTTCGCTGGCGGAACTGCCGGGAGGACGGGAGCGCTATCCGCAGGACAAAGAGGACTTCATCCTCGCGATGATGCGGCGCTTCGAGATTTGCTTCGCCTTTGACGGGGAGCCGGACCGGTGGTTCCTGCCCGACCTGCTGCACAAGGATGAGGTGGACACGGGGGACTGGCAGGAAGCGCTGGGCTTCCGTTACCAATACGGGGTGCTCCCCGGCAGTGTGATCGGCCGCCTGATGGTGCGGCTGCACGGGCTCATCGCGAGGCATTGCCTGTGGCGGACGGGGGCGAAGTTCAAGCAGGGGGCCTGTGAAGCGCTCGTGCGCAGCGAGCCGGAAGACGCGCGGCTGGACATCCTGATCCGGGGCGGCACCGGGCGGGAGCGGCGGGAGTTCCTCGCGCTCTTTCGCGGGACGCTGGCGGATATCCACCGGTCCTTCAGCGGCAACCTCGCTGTGGAGGAGCTGGTGCCGGTGCCGGGATACCTCGGAGAGTTTCTCGACTACGAGACGCTCCTGTTGCTCGATGGCAAAGGGACGGCTGTGCATGAGGTGAAGGTAAAAGGAAAGCTTGTGCCGGTGAGTGTGGCTGATGCGTTGAACGGAGCGACAGAGCGGGACTTCCGGGATGCGGAACGGCGCGACCGAGGGGTGACGCACATCCACAACTATCCACCCGGCAGCGAGCCAAAATTTATGGGCGATGACCGGAGCATTCGAGTGGTCGGCAATGTCACTGGCAGTCAGGTCGGGCAGACGTTGACGCAGCCAACGATCACGAACGTATCCCCTCCGGCGGCTGAACCCGCCATTTCGCCGCCGGTTGCGAAGCCGCCGTGGTGGAAGAGCTGGGTGGTGGCGTCGGTGGGCGGGGGCGTGGCGGCGGGGGCGGGCACGTGGCTGCTGTTGACGCTGAACAGCCTCGTGGCTTGGGTGTGGGTGGGGTGGCGGTGGCGGTGTTTGTCGGGATGCTGGTGTTGAATCCCAAGCGGCAGTTCTTCCGGCTGTTGAGTGTGGTGGCGAGTGGTTAGCTCGCGGCCAATGGGAAGGCCTTCGCGGCGGGGAGCGGCGGGGCGGGGTGGGCGTTCAACTTCGTGGCGCTTGGGGTTCTCCTCAGGCTGGGCTACCTCGCCCACCGCGAGTGGGAGATCGAGACGCACGGGAGGTGAGCGGCACGGAGTCCCGGCTTCAGCCGGTGGGAGGGAGGGAGTCAGGGATGTTTATGTAGGCGGCGTTGGTGGAGTTCGGACGCCCCGCCGCCTGAAGGCGGGACTCCGTGCGGGGATTCCGTGCAGGGGCCAAAACCTACTTGTCAGCCGGATTGAGATTCACTTCACTATTGCCGTCACCGAGAACTTAACCCGTCAGCGAAAACACTCAGCTCTATGAACCTACGTCTCGCGAATCAACTCACCATGGCCGGGGCTTGCCTCACGGTCGCCAACAGTGCGGATTACAAACCGGTCTGGCTCGGGAAGGAACCGGCGGATTTCGAGGCAGACATCGCGCAGCTCGGGGCAGATTACGGGGCGGTGATCAGCAAGTCCGCCCAAGCGGAGGCCTCAGGCGGCGGGGCGGCGGATGCCAAGGCGGTGGCGGAGGAGGCGTTGGAGAATGCGGCCCATGTCCTGGCCCGCGCGCTGGCGAATCATTTCAAGAAGTCCGGCAATCTCACGAATCGCGCGAAGGTGGATGTGACGAAGACGGAGATTGTGGAGCTGCGGAATCAGGATTTGATCGCCAAGACGACGGAGATTCGGGATCTGGCGTTGGCGGCGCAGGCGGAGCCGGGGGCGGCAGGGCGTGGGGTGACGGCGGCGCGCACGGCGGTGTTGACGGGGGCGATCACGAGTTTCAGCGGGCTGATGAGCGCGCCGCGCGGGCAGATCGTGAACCGCAGCACGTTGCTCAAGGAGGTGGAGACGGATGTGGCGAGCGTGGTGGAGCAGGTGCGGGACTTGGATGACTTGGTGTTGCAGTTCGATGGGTCGGAGCTGGGCCGGCGCTTCATCGAAGCGTGGAAGCGGGCGCGGATCATCGTGGACACCGGCGGTGGGCACGCCGCAACCCCGGAGCCTACGCCCACGCCTACGCCCACGCCGAACCCTTGAAGCTCGAGCCGGGCTGCTTGATGAGACTGCCGGTATAGAGTCCCGGCTTCAGCCGGTAGGGCGCATGGAGCAATAGGCGCTGTCGCGCGGAGCGGTCTTGGGCGCTCGAACACGGTGCCGCCTGAAGGCGGGACTCCGAACGGGGCGCGGGTTGGTAGCTACGCGCCGCTCGCCTACCACTCGATCACCGCCGCGCCCCACGTCAGGCCCGCGCCGAAGACGACGAGCAGCACGAGGTCGCCGCGCTGGATCTTCCCGGTGCTCACCGCCTCGTCCAACGCGATGGCCACGCTGGCGGCAGAGGTGTTCCCATACTTGTCGAGGTTCACGAACATCTGCTCCGGCTTGGCTTCGAGCCGGTCCACCACGGCGTCGATGATGCGCTGGTTGGCCTGGTGCGGGATGATGCACTTAAGCTGGCTGACGGTGAGTTCGCAGCGCGCCAAGGCCTCGCGCGCGGCGGTGCACATGGCGTTGACGGCGTTCTTGAAGACTTCTTTGCCGTCCATTTTCAGGTAGTGCAGCCGCTGGTCCACGCTTTCGTGCGTGGCGGGAAAGCGGCAGCCGCCGCCGGGTTGGGAGAGCAGCCCGGCCTTCCCGCCATCCGCGCCCATGCAGGCGGTGAGCAAGCCGTGCGAGTCGGGCCGATGCTGGAGCACCGCCGCGCCCGCGCCGTCGCCGAAGAGCACGCAAGTAGTGCGGTCCTTCCAGTCCATGATCGAGGACAGTTTCTCCGCGCCGATGACCAGCACGCACTCGCTGGTGCGTGACATGATGAACTGCTGGCCGACTTCCAACGCGTAGATGAAGCCGGAGCACGCCGCCTCCAGGTCGAAGGCCGCCGCGCGCTTCGCCCCGATCTTGTGCTGCACCAAGCACGCGGTGGAGGGGAACGCCATGTCCGGCGTGATGGTGGCGACGATGATGAGGTCAATCTGGTCGGCGGTGACGCCGGCTTGGGCCATGGCGCGTTCAGCGGCCTTGGCGGCGAGGTCGGAGCAGAACTCGTCGTCAGCCGCGAAATGCCGGGCCTTGATGCCGGTGCGGCTGGTGATCCATTCGTCGGTCGTATCGACGAGCTTCTCCATGTCCGCGTTGGTCACCCGGCGTGCCGGCACGTAGGCCCCCACGCCGGTCACAGAGCAGGTGCGCCCTTGGAAGCCGTGCTTGGCGCGGGGATTGGTGAAGTCGCGAGCGGGTAGTGGGCTCATTAAAGTGGCGCGGATTGCAATTTTCCGGTGCCCAAAAGTCAATTGGCAATTCCAGTCTGCGGTCCGAAAGAGCGCAACTTGGCACCCGCACCACGGCCGGTGAACCCACTCTCCCCACTACGCCGGAGCGGGGAGAGAACCAACGGCCCGCCAACTGCCGCGATTTCGGCCCTTGAACCGGCGGTGGCTTGGGCATGGAGTCCCGGCTTTAGCTGGCCGGGTGTCCCTCCGGCTAAAGCCGGGACTCGATGCCGGTTCAGGGGTAGGAAGTCGGCTGGCATTGCCGCTTGCTCCCGCGCCCGGACTTCCTGAACCATCCGCCGCGATGTTCACCGCCATTTCACCATTGCTCGCCGCTGCTGGCGCGGGGTCTGAACCGCATCCGGGCATGATACTTCCGTTCGCGCTGCTGCTGGCAGCCATCGCGCTCGGTCCCTTCCTCAACAAACACTGGTGGGAGCATCACTACCATCATGTCGCGCTCGGGCTGGGGACCATCACGACGCTTTACTACGTGCTCGGTTTGGGTGCGCCAGTGCGGATGCTCCACGTCGCGCACGAATACGTCAGCTTCATCGCGCTCATCGGCTCGCTCTTCGTCGTGAGCGGGGGCATCCACATCCGAGTGAAGGGCGAGGCCACGCCGGGTGTGAACTGCGTCTTTCTCCTCATCGGCGCGGTGTTGGCGAACTTCGTCGGCACCACCGGCGCGTCCATGCTGCTCATCCGCCCGTGGATTCGGATGAACAAGTATCGCATCACCGCGTTTCACATCGTCTTCTTCATCTTCATCGTCAGCAACGTCGGCGGCTGCCTCACGCCCATCGGCGACCCGCCGCTCTTCCTCGGCTACCTGCGCGGCGTGCCGTTCGGGTGGACGCTGACGCACTGCTGGCCGGCCTGGGGCATCGCCGTCTTCGGCCTCCTCGGCGTCTTCTACGTGCTCGACCACCGCAACTTCCTCCGCGCGCCCAAACCCGTCCGCGACAAGGAAACCGCGCAGGAGAAGTGGCAAGTGGACGGCCTGCACAATCTCGCCTTCCTCGGCCTCATCCTCGCCGCCGTCTTCCTGCGCAACCCGCCCGGCCTGAGCGAGGCGCTCATGGTTGCCGCCGCCGTCGGCTCCTACTTCACCACGCCCAAGCCGGTGCATGAGGCGAATGACTTCACCTTCGCCCCGGTGAAGGAAGTTGCGTGGCTCTTTCTGGGCATCTTCGCGACGATGGTGCCCGCGCTGGACTACCTCGAAACCCACGCCGCCCAGCTCGGCCTGAACAGCGCGCTGAAGTTCTACTGGTGCACCGGCGCGCTCTCCGGCGTGCTGGACAACGCGCCGACCTACCTGACCTTCCTCGCCGCTGCGATGGGCCGGCAGGGCGTGAGCTTGAGCCAGCCGACGGACGTGCTGGCCTTCAGCACGCAGCATGGCGCTGAACTGCTCGCCATCTCGCTCGGCGCGGTGTTCTTCGGGGCGATGACCTACATCGGCAACGGACCAAACTTCATGGTCAAGTCCATCGCCGACGCCGCGAAGGTCAAGACGCCGTCCTTCGGCGCATACTTCCTCCACTACGCGCTGCCGATCCTGGTGCCGCTCTTCGCCCTGATCGCGCTGGTGATGTTCGGATGGTGAGGGCTGCCTCCTCCGGTTCGTAATCGTAATCCTGAACTTAATCCTGCCCCTCCCACGCTTCGGGAGAGAGCAGGATTAAGATTACGAGCGGGGACTACAACCCGCTCGCCGTCTTCGCGCGCTGCAAGACCTGCGTGGCCACGGCGCGGGCCTTTTCGGCTCCGTCGCGGAGAATCTGGCGGACGTAGTCTTGGTTGGCGGCGAGTTCGGCCCGCTTGGTGCGGGCGGCGGCGAAGTGCTGCCAGTAGTGCTCAAAGAGGGCTTTCTTCAAGTCGCCGTAGCCAAGGCCGCCGGCGCGGAGGCGGTTTTCGGTGTCGGTGGCCACGTCGGCAGGGGCGACGAGCTTGAGGAGCTGGACGGCGAGGTTCTTGTCCGCGTCGGGCTTGGGCTCGGCGGGGGTGCGCGAGTCCATGACGATGCCCATGATCTTCTTCCGCGTGGCCTTTTCCTCGCCGAAAAGCTCGATGGTGTTGCCGTAGCTCTTGCTCATCTTCTGGCCGTCGAGGCCCGGCACGGCGGCACCTTCTTCGCGGATGCGCGGCTCGGGGATGACGAAGGTTTGGCCGTAGAGCTGGTTGAACTTGCCGGCGATGTCGCGCGTGACTTCAAGGTGCTGCTTCTGGTCCTTGCCGACGGGGACGACGTTCGAGTCGAAGAGGAGAATGTCCGCCGCCATGAGCACGGGATAGGCGAACAGGCCGTGGTTCACCGAGCCGATCTCGCCATCGCCGAGCTTGGCGACCTTGTCCTTGAAGCTGTGGCAACGTTCGAGCAGGCCCATAGGTGTGACCGTCGAGAGAAGCCACGCGAGTTCGGCAACTTCCGGCACTTCGGACTGCACCCAGAAGACGCAGCGCGCGGGATCGAGGCCGCAGGCGAGGAAGTCCAGCGCCACGTCGAGCGTGTATTGGCGGCGGAGCTTCGCGTCGGTGAGCGAGGTCATCGAGTGGTAGTTCGCGATGAAGTAGAAGGCCTCGCCTTGGGTTTGCAGCTCAATAGCGGGGCGCATGGCGCCGAAGTAGTTGCCGAGGTGCAACGCCCCGGAAGGTTGGATGCCCGTCAAAATTCGCATGCCGGAGACCCTAGCGCAGTCGCGCAAGGCCGCGAAGTGCAAACCTCGCGCAGCAGGTGCGCAACGGCCTTACTTCGCCTCGACCTTGAGCAGGTAACCGTGCAAAGCGCTGCCGGCATCGTGCGCGTCTTGCACGACGAGAAAGTAGCGGCCAGCGGCGGGCAGCGTGAAGGCGAGGCGCGGGTCGCGGTCGCCGGGCGAATCATCGGCGGAGGCGAGCAGGGTGTTGGTGGCGTTCCAGAGCGTGAGCGTGGCGTCAAGGGGCGAGCCGAGGCGCGCAGCGAGGATTTCGGCGGTCACGCGCTGGCCCGCCTTGCCCTCGAAGGCGAACACGTCCACGTCCTGTGCGGCCTTGATGCCACCGCGCACGGTGATGGGGAGCGCGACAACCTGCGGCTTGGCGAAAGAGCCGTTGTCCTCCACTTCCTCGGTGAACGCGCCGGCGCGCAGCACGGCGAGCTTCGCGGGCGCGGACTGGCCGTCCGTCGTCTCGACGGTGAAGACGGCTTCGTCGCCCTTGAAGTCAGCGGGGACGAAGACCGCAGCCTTCACCTGCGTGTCACCAAGCCGCTCTTTCTTCTGGTTCTGCGGCACGTCGGCCTTGCCCTTCGAGGCGATGCGGGAGCTCACGGCGGGGTTGGTGAAGTGCAACGCCTTGGCGGTGTCGAGGTTCAAGCCGCGGATTTCCACCGTGTTGGTCTTGCCAGCGAGGATGCCGAGCGGGACAGCGAGGATGGCCTTGGGGGACTTGTCTTCGGCCTTCTTGTCTTGAGCGCAGACGAAGGAGACGGCGGCCAGAACAAATATAGCCACCGACGTGAGGAGGCGGACCGATCGGGTTAAGCGCATTTGAGAATCCGCCTCCTTACCTCGGCGGCTACGACTCAGCCGAACAGCTCCGTCACCAGCCGCCCCTCATCGAGGATGCCCACGGGCCGCCCATCCGGCGTGTGGATTTCGCCGCGCGGGTCGAGGCCGAGGCTGTCGTAGATGGTCCACGCCACATCGGCGGGTTTTACCGGCGTGTCAGTCACGAAGGCGCCGGTGCGGTCGGTCGCGCCCACGACCTTGCCGCGCGCCACGCCAGCACCGGCGAAGAGCAGGCTCGCCGCCTGGCCCCAGTGGTCGCGCCCGATGTCCTTGTTGATTTTCGGCGAGCGGCCGAACTCGCCCATGCACAGGACCAGCGTGTCCTTCAGCAAACCGTGCGCGTCCATGTCGTGGAGGAAGGTCGAGAAACCTTGATCAAACTCGGGGAGCTTCTTCTCCAGGCCGGGGAAAATCTTCGCGTGATGGTCCCAGCCGCCGTAGTTCACCGTCACGAAGCGCACGCCGTGCTGCACGAGGCGACGCGCGAGCAGAACGCTTTGGCCAAAGGTGTTCCGCCCGTAGTCATCGCGCAGCTTCTCCGTCTCCTGTTCGAGGGCGAAGGCGTTCTGCGCCTCACGCGAGAGGACCATCTCGGCGGCGCGTTGCTGGAACTCACCATAGGTCGCGAGCTGATCGTTGCCCTCGATGCGCTTCGCGAGATTGTCCACCGCGCCGAGCAAGGACTTGCGGCGCTCGGCGTTCTCGCGCTTCACGTCGGCGGGCAGCGAGAGGTCGCGGACTTTGAAGTTCTCCGCGTTCGGATCGCCGGCTTTGAAGGATTCGCAGCGGCCGCCGAGGAAGGCGCTTTTCCCCAGCTCCCAGGTGAAGGACGGGTTGCGCGGCACGGCCACGTAAGGCGGCATCACGCCCCGGAAACCGGTGCGCTCCGCGACCACCGCGCCCATCGCCGGGTAATCGCCGAACGCGGAGCCGAAGCGGCCGGAGAGCACCCAGTTCGTGGCGGTCTCGTGATGGTCGTTGTTGTGCGCGCCGGAGCGGACGAGCGTGAGCTTGTCCATCGTCTTGGCCATCTTGGGCAGCAACTCGCCGATGTGCAGGCCGGGGACGTTGGTGGGAATCTCGGTGTATTTGCCGCGAATCTCGGAGGACGCGTCGGGCTTCAGATCAAAGCTGTCGTGGTGCGAGAGGCCGCCGCCGAGATAGACGAGCACGACGGACTTGGCGCGGGCTTTCTTGTCGTTGCCAGCGGCCTTCTCCGCCGCGAGCAGCGACGGCAGCGCGAGGCCGAGTGGGGCGAGCGCGCCGACCCGGAGGAAGTCGCGGCGGGCCCAGCCGTTGCAGAAGCGGTGCGGGTTTGGATTCAGGCGGATGTCGAGCATGGCGATAAGCGGCGGGATGGACGCGATGGGTGGGAAGGGAATTCGGGCGGCTTGCCGGACGAGGCAAACGGCGGTGGCCCACTGACTCGCGACGCGTCTTGGAGTGCGCCAGTTCTCGGGCGCTCTTCCCGTGGCGTGCGGGAAGGGAATGTGCGGAGGTTCGTGCGCCCCCCGAAAAAGCGGCGGAGGGCCGCCGCACTCCAAGACACTGGCGCGAGGAATCGAATCCACCTCGCCGGCGTCGTTGCGGCAACTGGCTGTGGCTCAGGCGAGTGACTGAGCGGTCCCGGGAGCTGCCGGGGAGGTTCGGTCGACTGCCTTTTTAGATCGGGAGGCTGCCTTTTTCATTCGGGCAGGTGCCTTTTATGCTCGGGCAACTGTCTTTTCAGTTGGGGCAGTTGTCTTGTCCGTTTGGGCGGCTGCCTTTTCTGTTCGGACAGCTGCCTGAGTCACGCGGGCAACCTCCCGGACGGCTCAGGAACCTGCCTGAAACAGCCTGTCACCTGCTTTTCCCCCGCTGGCGGTCACTCCCGCGCGACCGCGAGAAGTTCCCGGGCCTTCAGCTTCACCGGCTCCGCCTGCGCCTGCTTCTTCGCCGGGAAGGCCGCGCCGCCCATCTCGGTCCACGCCTTCTGCACCTGCGCGTCGATGAACTGGCCGATGTAGTGGGCGATGCGCTCGTCCTTGCGGAGGGTTTCCTTGATCGTGTTGGAAGCGGCCTGCACTTCGGCGGCGGTCTTGCCGGCGTCCTTGAGCTTCTTCACCTCGGCGAGGAGAGATTTGAAATAGTGCTGTTGGTTCGCCAGCACCTCGGGGCCGCCGCTCGGGCCATGCGCGGGGCAAACCTTCAGCGGCTTGAGCGCGATGACCTTGTCGAGGGTCTTAATCCACTCGTGGATGTTGCCGTCGCCGATGTAGTTGTAGGGGCCGTTCACGCAAGCGTCGCCGGTGAAGACGATGCGCTCCTTCGGCAGCCAAGCCCAGCCGTCGCCGTGCGTGTGCGCGACGCCGAGGTGCAGCAGTTCCACGCGGTGCGTGCCGTCGTCGAAGGCCATCTTCTCCTCGAACAGCAGGCTGGGCGGGCGGAGCTTGCTGGCGGCGACATCCTTGCGGCCCTTCGCGGCGTCTTCCCAACGGCCCGGGCCTTTGCCAGTAAAGAAGTTCGTCTCGTATTTCTTCATCTCCGCCAGCACGCCCGCGTGCCCGACGATGGTCGCGCCGGCTTCGTGCATGACTTGGTTGCCGTAGGCGTGGTCGCCGTGGTGATGGGTGTCGAAGGCGAACTTGATGGGTTTGTCGGTGAGCGCCTTGATTTTCGGGAGCACGACCTGCGCGCCCGAGGGGAAGTTCGCGTCAATGACGAGCACGTAGTCGCTGAAGACGATCCAGCCGTTGTTGCAATGCCCGTGGCGACCGATGTCGCCCTCGTGGAAGTAAACGTCGGTGGCAACCTTCTCGACGACGTTCACCTCGGCGTGGGCGAGCGGGGCGGCGAGCAACGTGGCGAAGGCAAGGGCTGGGGCAGTGCGGAACAGTGATTTCATGGCGGCGACTTTTACAGAACACAAAGGCGCGTCAAACGGGAAGTGGCCCGATTTGGAGCGCGGACGCCCACGTCCGCAGCCGCTGCCGTAGCACTTTGGCCACCCGGACGTAGGCGTCCGGGCTCCAAACAAACTCACGGAAACGTCGGCTTCAGGTCGCGGATGTTCTCCAGCTTCGCCTCCTTGCCGAGCGCCGGCGCGTAGAGGATGACCGGCGCGACAATGCCGCCGGTGCCGAGTTCGTTCACGACTTGGTTCGAGATGCAGACCACGAGGGTGTTCTTCCCCGGCTTCACCGCTTCCGTGGCGTCCATCTCGAACGGGTAGAAGGCCGCGCCGGGGCTGTTGCCGAGATGCTGGCCGTTCACCCAGACCTTCGCCGCCTCGTCCACACCGCCGCACCAGAGGAAGACCCGTTGCCCGGCGAACTTCGCGGGCACGTCCACCGTCGTGCGATACCACGCGAGGCCCTTGTAGTAGCGAAGGCCCTGGTTGCTCCACGAGGAACTGGAGGTCTTGAGCCGCTGCCAGTTGCCGCCGGTGGTTTCCGCCCGCCACAGACCGATGTCCTCGCCGATTTTTGCCGGGTCAATCTGGAACTGCCACTCGTCCGGCGCGGCGGCGATGAGCTGGTTTCCGTCGGTGACGCGCTTGAAACCCTGCTCGGTGCAAGGGCGGTAGAAGCGCTTCATGTAATTCACGTAGGTGCTGAAGCGCCCGGCGGAAACCATCGCCACCGGCTTCAAGCCCATGAGTTCCTCAGCCACGGCGTCGAGCTTGGTCAGCTCGGCTTTCGCCGTGACGAAGTCCACGCGCACGCGGGCGTCCATCATCGTGTTAAACGCATCGAGCATGTCCAGGGTTTGGCCGAGGAGTTTTACGCGCGCGGCGTAGTCGCTGCCGGCGGGCGCGAGCTGGGTTGCCTGCGTGAGGAGCGCCCGGGCTTTCGCACGCAAGGCCGGCGGGTAGAAGTGCGGCATATCCCACGCGCAGCCAGTGGAGAAGTCGCCGTCGCGCAACGCCGCGTCCATGAGCGTGAGATACTCGCCCATCGGCCCGGCGGCGGGGCCGAAGAACTGGGTGTGGCAATCCTTCAGCAACGCATCCACGTCCGCCTGATGATTCCACATGAGCTTCGCGGCGATATACATGGAGGGGAACTGCGCCGCGTAGTTGGGGAAGGTCTCGACGCGCCAGCCCTTCACGCCGAGCGCGTGGCACGCGGGGATTTCATCGCGCAGCCGGTGGACGATGATGAACGGGAAGCCGGGGTCGGCGAGGTTGCTCCAGTAGCCGCGGTCGTAGAGTTCCGGCAGCAGCTTGCCCCAATCTTCGTAGAGCGAACGCACGTAACTCTTCTCCGGCGCGATGGGATTCGAGAAGCCATGCACGCGGTCGAGCGCGATGGGTGCGAGCGCGCCCATGATGCGCACGTCGGGCTTCCAGCGCTTCGGCGGCCGCATGTAGGAGTGGTAGATGTAGAACGCGAGCTTCGTGTCCGGGAACTCGCCCTCGACGCCCTTGAGCACCTGATTGAAGAACCAGATGTAGCGGTCGGTGACGGACAGCTCGTTCGAGAACGGATCGAAGTCGCCGCCGTCCAGCGCGTGGCAACGCTCGCACTCGCAGAAGCCGCCGCCGTCGTTCGGCCCCATGCCGATGACCGGCCCGCGTCCGGCCTTGCGCGCCTGCTTCACATGGTTGATGGCAAACTCGAGGAGCTTGGGGTTCGACAAGCAGTGCTGTCGCGTCGTGCGCTGGCCTTTAACCAGCGCGAACATCTCAGCCGCATCCTTGTCCTCGATTGCCTTGGTGGCCTTGTTCAACGTGACCTTGGGAGCCGGGAGGCCGTGACCGCCGAGGAACACCGTGCCGCCGCAGCGCACGCGCACCTGCCAATCGCGGTCCGGCATCTGAAACCAGCGCGAAGGAAACGACGGCGACTGCGCGGTCTGCTGCACACGCGCATCCACGGTGGCGAGCTTGGGAATGACGGTGCCGAGCGGGCCGGGCATGAACCACCGGCAGCCGAGCTGTTCGAGCAGCTCCATCGCGCCGAAGTGCGTGCCTTCCTCGACGCCCGCAATCATCACCGCGTCCGCCGTGACGTGCAGGGCAAACGCGCCGCGCACGGCGGTCGCGGCCAGGCCCACGCGCTCGCGGACATTGCGCCCGAGGAAGATGGGGACGCGACCCGCCGCCTTGCTCTGCTTGATGAAGTCGCCGACCTCCGCGGCGCTGACCGTGACCTTCTCCAACTTCGCGCCGGAGATTTTCTCCAAGTGCTCGGTGAGTTCCTTCGCGGCAAGTTTCTCCGACGCGTCCGGGTCCGCCGGCAGCGCGAGCACCGCCGTGGGCTGGCCGTTCTTTACGAGCGTGGCGGCGTGCAAGGGAAGGTTCACCAGCAGCGCGAAGAGCAGCGACAGCGCGAGCGTGGGCCAGGTGCTTGAATTCATGTGCGCTTACAGACGGCGACGGAACCGGCCCTGCTCAAGCTGGGTTGACCACCACGGCCCCACCACAACTGCTCCCCGCGCCCGCCGTGCAGGCGAGACAGTGTTCTCCGGTCAGGATGGCACGGTCAGTCAGTTCTGCTGGCGTGACCTCCCAGAGATGAAGCGGCTGACCGGGGGACTCCGCATTCCGCATTCCGCATTCCGCACTCATCGCCATCCCCAGCATCTGATTGAAGTCACAGTCGTAGAGTTCACCACGCCAGCCGACGCTCAACGTGCTGCGGCACATGAGGCCGGGGACGGTCGCGGGGTTGAAGGCGTTGGCGAGCAACTCTAGGTAAGCGTCCCACTCGCCGAGCGCGCGCAGGTCTTCGGCGAAGCGCGCGATGGGTTGGTTCGTAATCGTGAAAAGGCCGGTGAACTCGATGCCGAAGCGGGCGCGCAACTCGGTTTTGTAGTCGGCCTCCAGCTCGGCTTGCGGCGGCGGGAGCGTCGGGCCGAGCGGGTTGTAAACCAAGTTCAGCGGCAGGCGCGAGCCGTAGCCGAGGGCGTTGAGCTTCCGCAGCGCGCGAAGGCTCTTGGCGAAGACGCCGTCGCCGCGTTGGGCGTTCACGTTCTCCTCCAAGTAGCAGGGCAACGAGGCGATGACTTCCACTTGGTTCGCCGCGAGAAACTCCGGCAGCCAGCCGAACGCCTCGGTCTCGATGATGGTGAGGTTGTTGCGGTCAATGACATGGCAGCCGCACGCGCGCGCGGTTTCGACGAGGAAGCGGAAGTGCTCGCTCAATTCCGGCGCGCCGCCCGTGAGGTCCACGACGGCGGGCCGATGCGCACGAATCCACTCAGCGACGCGCTGGGCGGTGGGCGCGTCCATCATCTCGGTGCGCCACGGCGCGGCGTCCACATGACAGTGGCGGCAGGCTTGGTTGCACTTACGCCCGACGTTGATTTGGAGCGTGTGCAGCGGGGCGCGCCGGAGGGTGAGGCCGCGCGCGGCGAGGGCTTGGGGGAAGCGGTTCACGACGCGTTTGGCAGCCAGACCCGATATTTTAGCCACAGATGAGCACAGATGAAACACAGATAGGTGGCGGTAGAAGGCAGGCGTAACTGGGGCACAAAGCGCCCCGCACTTGGAACCATCTGTGTTTCATCTGTGTTCATCTGTGGCCAAAACTCCACCTTCAGGCCGAAAACGGCGTCGCCGCTGCGCTCTGCCGCCGCACTCCATATCGCGCCGCTCACAGCACCTTCATTACGATGCACGTCACGTCGTCCTGCTGCTCGGTGCCTTTGCAGAACTCGCGCACGGCCAAGTAGAGCGCGTCCACGATGCGCGTAGCGGGCTGGTCACGATTGGCCCGCAGGACGCCCAGCATCCGGTCGGTGCCAAACATTTCGTCGCCCGGTCCCATCGCCTCCTCGATGCCATCGGTGAGCAGTAGCGCCACTTCGCCCGGTTCCAACGTGATGATGGGCGCGTTGCGATACTCCGTGTTCGGGCGCATCCCGAGCGGGACGCCAGTGCGGCGCAGTTCCATCCGCACGCTGCCGTCGGGGGCGAGCAGGTAACCGGGCGGATGGCCGGCGCTGACGTAGGTGAGGCGACGGTGCGCAGCATCCAACCGGCCCAGAAACAGGGTCACGAAGCGCTCGTTCCCGATGTCCTCCGCCAGCGCGATGTTGGTGCGTGTGAGGACTTCGCCGGGGTCGGCGCGGTTCAGCGCGGCGATGCGCACGTAGGCGCGCGTCTCGGCCATGAGGAGCGCGGGGCCGATGCCGTGGCCGGTCACGTCGCCGACCACGAGGCCGAGGCCATTGTCAGCCATCGGCATGAAGTCGAAGTAGTCCCCGCCCGCCGCCGCCGCCGGGAAGGCCGCGCCCGCGATGTCGAAGCCGGGCAAGTGCGGCGCCGATTTGGGAAACAAGTGCTGCTGAATCTCGCGCGCGACGCGGAACTGTTCGGCGTGCTCCAGCAACTCGCGGCGGTTGCGCTCGCGCTCGGTGATGTCACGGATGAAGGCGACGAAGAGCCGCTGGCCACCGAGCTCCATGTCGTTGAAGGCGAGCTCCAGCAGGACTTCGGAGCCGTCGCGCTTCACGCCGGCGGTTTCGATCGAGTGGCGCTGGGCAGCCGTCACGATATGTCCGACCTTCCGGTGCAGCGCGGTGTCCGAGGTCGCGCCGAGCTTCTCCGGCAGGAGTAGTGTCAGGTTCTTGCCAACCAGTTCCGCTGATGTGTAGCCGAAAACGTTTTGCACCGCCGGGTTGGCGAAGAGGATGTCGCTCTTTGCGTCCAGCAGCAGAATGGCGTCGGGGGCGGTCTCCCAGAGGAGGCGGTAGCGCTGCTCGCTCTCTCGCAGCTCGCTCTCGGCACGCCGGCGGGCCGCGCGTCCGGCGGCGTCGCGCAACTCGCGCTCCACGGCGGGCACGAGGCGCGCGAGGTTGCCCTTCATCAGGTAATCGCTCGCGCCGGACTTCATCGCCGCCACGGCGATGTCTTCACCGATGCCGCCGGAGACAATGATGAAGGGCAGGTCGAGCTTCGTGGCGAGGAGAAGCTGGAGCGCGAGCGTGGCGTTGAACCCAGGGAGATTGTAATCGGAGAGGACTAGGTCCCAGAGCTTGTTCGCGAGCGCGGCCGCCATGTCTTCGGCCGTCTGGACGCGCTCATAGGTCGTGGCGTAGCCGCCGCGGTCCAGCAGGCGGATGAGCATCTTGGCGTCGAACTCGGAGTCTTCGACCACGAGGACGCGCAAGGGTGTTTTCATGGCGGCAGCTTAAGCAAAACTCAGGTGCCTAACAACTCCCGGGCTTTAGCCCCTAGGTCCGCTTCGCGCATGAGCGACTCGCCGACGAGGATGGCGCGCGCGCCGCCGCGCTTGAGCCGGAGCACGTCGGCCCGCGTGTGAATGCCGCTCTCGGCTACGAGCAATGCTCCGTGTCGCGTGCCAGGACCGGAGAAGAGCCGCGTAGCGATGCGCTCGGTGGTGGCCATGTCCACGGTGAAGGTTTTCAAGTTGCGGTTGTTCACGCCGATGAGCTGCGCGCCGACGGCGAGAGCCCGCTCCAGTTCGCGCTCGTCATGCACCTCCACCAGTGCAGCCAGACCGGCCTCGGTGGCGAGCTGGTGGAATTCGTAGAGCTGGCGGTCATCGAGAATCGCCACGATGAGCAAAACGGCATCCGCACCCCACTGGACGGCCTCGCGAATTTGCCGAGCATCAATGATGAAGTCCTTGCGCAGCAGCGGCAGGCCCACGGCGGCGCGGATGGCGGCGAGGTAGTCGAGCGAGCCTTGGAAGAACTTTTCGTCGGTCAGCACGGAGAGGCAGCTCGCGCCAGCGGCTTGATACTCCAAGGCAATCTTCACCGGGTCGAAGTCCGCGCGAATAACGCCCTTGGACGGCGAGGCTTTCTTCACCTCGGCGATGAGTGCCACATCGCCGCGCCGGGGCTGGCGGAGGGCACCGAAGAAGTCGCGCAGGCCGCGCTGCTTCAGTGCCGCACGCAATCCGGCAGCCGTCACGGGCTCGTTCGGGAGCTTGGCGATTTCGAGCCGCTTCTGAGCGAAGATGGTGTCGAGGATGGTGGCCAAGAGAAGTATTCAGTAACCAGCGTTCAGTATTCAGTAGCCAGAGTTCGGTCGGTCGTCGAGCCGCGTTCGCGACTGAACACTGAACACTGCTTACTCCTCGGCTTCATCCGGCACCCCCTGCATCCGCTTCGCCGGACAGCCCGCGCGGAGCCAACCGTTCACGTAGTCATCCAGCGCGCCGTCCATCACGCCTTGGACGTTGCTGGTCTGCACGCCGGTGCGGAGATCCTTCACCATGCGGTAAGGCTGGAAAACGTAGCTGCGAATCTGCTGGCCGAAACCAATCGCGCCTTTCTCGCCGTAGAAGCGTTCCATCTCGGACTTCTGCTGGTCCTCGCGCAACGCGTAGAGCTTCGCCAGCAGCATCTTCATGCACGTCGCGCGGTTCTGGTGCTGCGAGCGCTGGCCTTGCGAAGCGACGATAATGCCGGTGGGCACATGCGTGATGCGGACGGCGGTCTCGACCTTGTTCACGTTCTGCCCGCCCTTGCCGCCGGAGCGGAAGGTGTCGGTCTTCAGGTCAATCGGGTTGATGACGATGTCGCCCGCTTCCTCAATCTCCGCGATGACATCCACGCTGGCGAAGCTCGTGTGGCGGCGGCCGTTCGAGTCGAACGGCGAGATGCGGACGAGCCGGTGGACGCCGCGCTCGGCCTTGACGAAGCCGTAAGCGTTCTCACCCTCGATGGTCATGGTCGCGCTCTTCACGCCGGCGACTTCGCCCTGGAGAATGTCAGTGACCTCCGCCTTCCAGCCGCGCAGTTCGGCCCAGCGCTGATACATGCGCAAGAGCATGTTCGCCCAATCCTGCGCCTCGGTGCCACCCGCGCCGGCGTTGATGCTGAGGATGCAGCCGTTCTTGTCGTGCGGGCCTTTGAGCAAGAAGCTGAGTTCCAGCGCGTCGAGGTCCTTGACGAACTTGTCGAGGTCGCGCGTGAGGTCGCGGAGGACGGTGGGCTGGGCTTCGACCGGCTCGGCCTCACCCAGTTCGACCATCATGCGGAGGTCGTCGAGTTGCTTCTCGGCGGCCAGGAGCGGGTCGAGCTTCTTGCGGAGGCCGTTCGCCTCATCAATGGACTTCTGCGCCTGCTCGCGATTATTCCAGAACGACTCCTGTGCCATCACGGAGTCCAGCTCGGCTAGGCGTTTCTGCGTGCCGGGCAAGTCAAAGAAACCTCCGTAACTGCGCGAGCTTCTCGGCGGTGGCGACTAACTGGACTTTCACTAGGTCGAACATGAGGCGGCGAAGGTAGGGGGAAAGTGGGAGGGTGGGAAAGTGGGAAAGTGGGCGGGCAGGAGGTGTGAGCGTGTGAGGGTGTGGGAGAGAGCAAGTTCCTCCCCCTCACTCTCACACCCTCACACCTGCTCCACCCGCACCTTTCTCTCGCCGTGCCTCGCGCCGATCCGTTACGCTCCGCCCCGCAACCATGCGCGCCCGTTCACTCATCCGCATCGTCCAGCTCGGCATCAAGAGCCTCTTGCTCCATAAGATGCGTTCGGGGCTGACCATGCTGGGCATCATCTTCGGCGTGTGCTCGGTCATCGCCATGCTCGCCATCGGCGAGGGCGCGAGCTACGAGGCGCAGGAGGCGATCAAAAAGCTCGGCTCGAGCAACATTATCCTCCGCAGCATCAAGCCGCCGCAGGACTCGAAGGCCAACGCCGGGCGCAGTTACGTCAACGAATACGGCATCACCTACGGCGACGTGACCCGGCTGGAAAGCACCATTCCCGGCATCAAGCGCGTCCTGCCCATGCGCATCATCCGCGATGAGGTGCGGTTCAACACCCTGGTCCAGCAGGCGCAAATCATCGGCACGCACCCGATTTACGCCGAGCTGAACGGCGTGGACATTCTGCGCGGGCGCTTCCTTACGGAGACGGATGAGATTCATCACAACAACGTCTGCGTGCTCACGGTGACCCTCGCCGAGAGCTTGTTTCCCTATCAGGACCCGCTCGAACAGGAGGTGAAGATTGGCTCCGACTACCTCACCGTCGTCGGTCTCGTGCGCGAGCGCAGCACGGCGGACAAACGCCCGCAAGCCGGCCAGTCGGAAGGCCAGCCGCTCGACAGCAACCTCTACGTGCCGCTGTCCACGACCAAGAGCCGCTTCGGCGAAACCATCTTCAAGCGTAGCGCTGGCTCCTACGAGGCCGAGAAGGTGCAGCTCCACCAAGTCACGGTGCAGTTCAACACCGTCGAGGATGTCGAGGTGGCGGTGCCGATGATTCGCACGCTCTTCAAGCGCTTCCACCCCAAGACCGACTACGAGGTCATCGTGCCGCTGGAGCTGCTGCGGCAGGCCGAGGCGACTAAGCGCATCTTCAACATCGTGCTCGGTTCCATCGCGGCCATCTCGCTGGTCGTCGGCGGCATTGGCATCATGAACATCATGCTCGCCACCGTCACCGAGCGGACGCGCGAGATCGGCATCCGCCGCGCGCTGGGCGCGAAGAAGCAGGACATCATCACGCAGTTCTTGGTCGAGACGGTGGTGCTCTCGGTGGGTGGCGGGTTGATTGGGGTCGTCGTGGGCGTGTTGACGCCGCTGCTGGTCTCGCAGCTCACGGACATGAAGACCATCGTGACGCCGATGTCGGTGCTGATCTCCTTCGGCATCTCCGGCGCGGTGGGGATCGTGTTCGGCATCTACCCGGCGTCGCGGGCGGCGGCGCTGGACCCCATCGAGGCACTGCGGCACGAGTAGGGGCGGAACTGAAATCCAGTTTCTCGCTCGCGAGATACGACCGCTGCGCAAGGCCCCTGCTACACTGCCTTGCCGACGCTCCCACCAAACAACTGCGCCCCCTCCCGGCGGCACAGCGTGACGAACTCCTCCTCGGACAAACTCAGCCGCCGACCGCGCCGATGGAGCACGCCCCAGTTGCGTGTGAGCTTGCGGCGACCGAGCGGCAGCGCCACGAGCTTGCCGCTGGCGATGTCGTCCCGTGCCACCCACGGCGCGAGGATGCTCACGCCCAGACCGCGCCCGACCATTTCACGAATGGCGTTCATGCTGCCGACCTCCATCATCTTGAGCAGCGTCATGTCCTCGTGGCGGAAGTAGCCTTCCACGAGCCGCGAGGTGTAGCTCGACCGGCTGTAGAGGATGTAAGGCTGCGTGGGAATTTCCTCGCGCACCACACGCCCCGCGACCGCCCACGGATGCTGGGCACTCACGAGGAACTGCAACTCATCGCTGAACAGCGGGATGAACTCCACGCCCGCCTCCGGTCCCGGTTCCAAACTCAGCACCAAGTCCGCGTGGCCGTTGTGGAGGAGTTCAATCGCCTCGCTCATGTCCGCCGAGGCTACGGTGACTTGGCATTGCGGATACTTGTCCTTCTGCGCCACGAGGACGTTCGGCAGTAACGCCTCGCACGCGGCCTCGCTCGTGGCCAGCCGCAGGTGCGTGCGGCCCCACTTGCCTAGGTGCTCCAGCGCTTCCCGCGCGCGCGTCATTTCGTCGAGAATTCCTTTGGCGTGATGCAGGAGCTGCTCACCCGCTGGCGTGAGGGCCACGGACTTGCCCACCCTGTCAAAAAGACGACAGCCCACATCCTCCTCCAGCGCCTTGATGGCGTGGCTGATGGCGGACTGGGTGAGGAATAAATCCTTCCCAGTGCGCGTGAAACTGCCTGTGTTTGCTAGGGTGACGAAGGCGCGGAGCTGTCGGCTATCAAGTGGTTCACTCATGCTAAGAATTTGGTTCATCCGAAACTGGAATCTCTTTCAGCAGCCAGCGGGCCAGTGGGTGGCACGATTGGCATCGCGCTCGCTAAAGCCTGCCCCGAGTGAACCACACTCGTTGAAAACCTAGCTGAACATGAACAAGCCTACCCATAGCAGCCTCACCCTCACTTCCTCCCGCCGCCGCTTCCTCGCGCGTGTCGGCCAAACCCTCGGTGCGGGCGCCCTGCTCGGCGGCCTGCCGCGCGGTTGGGTCGGTAGTGTGTATGCCAGCGACGCGCCGGAAACCGCCAAGCTCCGCTGCGGCATGATTGCGCTGACGGACTGCTCGCCGTTCGTCATCGGCGCGGAGAAGGGCTTCTTCAAGAAATACGGTCTGGACGTGACCGTGGCCAAGGGCGCGAACTGGGCGGCCATCCGCGACTCGCTCTCCTCGGGCGACAACCAGTTCACGCACATGCTCGTCGGGATGCCCATTGCCAGCACGATGGGTCTCCTCGGTTCGCCGAAGAAGCCGATGATCATTCCTTGGCTCGTCAACCGCAACGGTCAGGCCATCACGCTCAAGGCCGAGTTGAAAGGCAAAGTCGGCGCGGACCCGAAGGCGTTAAAACCCTTCGTCGAGAAGGCCAAGAAGCTCGGCGAACCACTCACCTTCGCGATGACGTTCCCGCCCGGCACGCACGCGATGTGGATGCGCTACTACCTCGCCGCCGGCGGCATCAACCCGGACAAGGACGTGTCCCTCATCACCGTCCCGCCGCCGCAGATGGTGGCAAACATGAAGATCGGCAAGATGGACGGCTACTGCGTCGGCGAGCCGTGGAACGCCCGTGCCATCGCGGACAAGATTGGGTTCACCAGCGTCACCACGCAGGATATGTGGAAGGACCACCCGGAGAAGGTCTGCGCGTTCACCGCTGAGTTCGCGGAGAAAAATCCGAAGACCGTCAAGGCCGTGCTCAAGGGCCTGCACGAGGCCAGCGTGTGGCTCGACGACCTGAAGAACCGCCCCGAGCAGTGCGACATCGTCAGCAAGCCCAACTACATCAACTGCGACAAGGACATCATCCTCGGTCGCCTTCTCGGCAAGCTCGACTACGGCGACGGACGCACCGCGCAAGACGAGTTCTACATGCACTTCAGCAAGCGCAACTGCAACTTCCCGCAGCCTAAGTTCGCCAAGTGGTGGCTCACGCAGTTCCGCCGGTGGGGCATGGTCACGGGCAAGCCCGACTATGACGGCGTCGCCAAGCAGGTCATGCGCGGCGACATCTACACCGAGGCCATGAAGGAAATCGGCGTGACTGACCGCACGCAGGATGACTCCGGCTGGGAGATGTTCGACGGCTTCAAGTTCGACCCGAAGGGGGACCTCGAAGCTTACGCCAAGGGCTTCCCCGTGAGCGGTTTGAAAGGCTGACCAAACCATGCCGCGGGTTGCGCGTGACCCGCGCAACCCGCGGTGCCTGACCTCTAAATGATTCTTCGCCATGCGCCAATCCCTCTGGATGCAAGCATTTCGGCAGGCTTCCGTCTGGCGTCGCGCAGCGATGGTCGGACTTCCGATCGGTTTATTGCAGGCCGTCATCAATCAGGGCGACGTGTGGCAGCGCCACGAGCAGACGGCCGGCACGGTGGTCAAAATGCTCGTCTCGCCGCTGGTAACCTTCTCCGTGGCGCTCATCTCCGCCGCCGGTGTGTGGGTGGAACAGCAGCGACGGTCGCCCGCAGAATCAGAAACCTCGAAGCCATGAACCCCAACACCAGTCCCCGCGCGCTTTGGGCGCAGGCCTTCCGCCAGCGCTCCGTTTGGCTGCGCGCGCTCCGGCTGGGCCTGTCCGTCGGTTTCCTTCAGGCAGTCGTCAACCAGGGCGACCACTGGATGAGCGGCTCGGTGGACGGGACGGTTCTCCTCAAGAGCATTGTCTCTCCGCTGATTGGCTTCGCGCTCGTGCTGGTGTCCGCCGCCGAGACCTGGGTGCAACGCACCGAAGAACAGCTTCAATCTTGACCCCGCTCCCATTCCTCAATCCCCACCATGAAAGCATTCAAATTCGACTGGCTCATCCTCCCCCTCCTCGGCATCGCCGTGGTCCTCCTCGCGTGGCAAATCTCCAGCAAGACATGGGCGAAGGAGCTGCCCTCGCCCAGCAAGACTTGGGACGCCAGCAAGGACTACGTGCTGAAGCCGTTCGAGAAGCGCGGCGAGATGGACCAGGGCATCCTGCGCTTCACCTGGTATTCGCTCGTGCTGGTCGCAAAGGGCTACGCACTCGCGCTCATCGTGGGCACGCCGATTGGTTTCTTCCTCGGGTTGTCGAAGGCGTTCACCAAGACCTTCGACCCCATCATCCAAGTTTTACGTCCAGTCTCGCCGCTTGCGTGGCTGCCGCTCGGGTTAGTGTTGTTTCTTGGCGCGGGCAAGCAAGCGAGCGAGCTGGGCGCACTCTTCACCATCGCCATCTGCGCGATGTGGCCCACGGTGCTGAACACGGCAGTAGGCGTCCGCGCCGTGCCGCAGGACTACCTGAACGTGGCGAAAGTCCTGAAACTCTCGCGCTGGAAGACGCTCACCAAGGTGCTCATCCCCGCGACGCTGCCCTACATGTTCACCGGCTTCCGCCTCAGCTTGGGTATCGCGTGGCTCGTCATCGTCGCCGCCGAGATGCTTACGGGTCGGCCCGGCGTGGGCGGCTTCCTCTGGCAGGAATACAACGCGCTCATCTACGAGCACATCATCCTGTGCATCATCACGATTGGCGTCGTGGGCTTCATCCTCGACCGCCTGATGAGCCTCGTGGAGTCACGCTTCAAGACCGCCTGAACCTATGAAAACTCCCAAAGCCTCCTCCAGCTCACCGAAGGCCACGCAGGCTCCCGCGAAGTCGGCCGCCACCGCGCTCGGTCAGGTGGTGCGGGGGGTGAAGAGCCCCACGGCTGCGATGCAAACCGCCGCGCCCGCGCCCGCGCCAGTCGCGCCCAAGCCGCGCGCGCCTGCGGCCAAGGCAGCCGTTTCAAAGCCGCCCGAAGCTATGAAACCACCAAAAGCCGCCACCAGTTCGCCGAAGGCCACGCGCTCACCCGCGAAGCAATCCGCCACCGCGCTCGGTCAGGTCGTGCGGCTGTTGAAAAACCCCACGGCTGCGATGCAAACCGCCACTGCCACGCCCGCGCCCGTCGCGCTCAAGCTGCGCGCGCCGGCGGCCAAGGCAGTCTGCGTCGCCGGCTCGTTCAACGGCTGGCAGGTCGGCGCGACGCCGCTGCACCCTGCCAAAGGCGGCGAGTGGCAAGGTGAGTTGAAGCTCTCCCCCGGCCGCTACGAATACCTCTTCGTCGTGGACGGCACCTGGCTGCCCGACCCCGCCGCCCACGAGGCCGCGCCGAACCCATTCGGCGGCTGGAACTCCGTTTTGTCGGTGAAGTGAATCGCAACATGAAATCAGCAACGCTTCACGCAAAGGCACAGAGTGCGCTAAGGAGGAATGGGATTCCTTCCCTCATGTCGGACACCCCACCCCACCGTCCGCTTCCACATCACTGCGCACCCCGAGGCCTTTGCGTGATGCCCTTTTCTTTCCATGCCCTACCTTGAACTAAAATCCGTCTCCAAAGCCTACGGCGTGAACGGCTCGCGCAACGAGGTTCTAGAGAACGTCAACCTCGCCATCGAGCAAGGCGAGTTCGTCGCCATTGTCGGCTACTCCGGCGCAGGCAAGACCACGCTCATGTCCATTCTCGCCGGGCTGATTCGCCCCGACACCGGCAGCGTCACGCTCGAAGGCCGCGAGATGAGCGGCCCCGGCCCCGACCGCGGCCTGGTGTTCCAGAACTACTCACTGCTCCCGTGGCTCACCGTGTTCGAGAACGTCCGGCTCGCCGTGGACCAGGTCTTCCCCGAGAAGTCCGAGGCCGAACGCGTCGCGCACACGCTGGAGTTCATCGAGCTGGTGAACCTCGCTCCAGCCCGCGACAAGCGGCCGCACGAGCTGTCCGGCGGCATGAGGCAGCGCGTCAGCGTCGCCCGCACGCTCGCGACGAACCCCAAGGTTCTTTTACTCGACGAGCCGTTGAGCGCGCTCGACGCGCTCACTCGCGCAAACCTCCAAGACGAAATCACCCGCATCCGCACGCTCCACAAGCAGACCGTCGTCCTCATCACCAACGACCCCGACGAAGCCATCCTGCTCGCCGACCGCGTCGTCCCGCTCACCGCCGGACCGAACGCCACGCTGGGCGAGTCGTTCATCGTGGACCTCCCGCATCCGCGCGACCGCAAGGCGCTCAATCAAAACCCGCGTTTCCGCCAGTTGCGCCGGGACATCTCCGAGTATCTCTTGAACTCCCGCCGCGAGCGGCACCAAACCGTCCTGCGCAAACTCACTTTGCCGGACATCGAGCCGGAGGACTTGAACATCCCGCTCTCGATGCTCGGGCGCAGCCGCCCGTTGCGTTCCAGTGAGCGCAAAGAAGCCGTTGTCGAAATTCCTTCCTGACATGAGCCACCACGTCGAACTATCCGACCTCTCCAAAGTCTATTTCACGCCCAAGGGGCCGAACGTCATTGTGAAGGACTTCAACCTCCGCATTGCGAAGGGCGAGTTCGTCACCCTCATCGGCCACTCCGGCTGCGGCAAATCCACCGTGCTCTCCATGCTCGCCGGGCTGAACGACATCACCGACGGCGTCATCGTCCTGGGTGGCAAGGAACTCGTCGGTGCGGGGCCGGACCGGGGCGTCGTTTTCCAATCGCCCTCGCTGCTACCGTGGTTCACCGCGTTTGAGAATGTCATGCTCGGCGTGGAGCAGGTTTTCTTCACCGCCAGAGCCGAGGAGCGCCGGGAGATTGTGGAGTATTACCTCACCGTCGTCGGGCTGGGCGACGCGATGCATAAACGTCCGGCGGAACTTTCCCAAGGCATGCGACAGCGCGTCGGCATCGCCCGCGCCTTCGCCCTCAAGCCCAAGATGCTGTTGCTCGACGAGCCGTTCGGCATGCTCGACTCGCTCACGCGCTACGAGCTGCAAGCCGTGCTGCTCAAGCTCTGGCGCGAGAACCGCATCACCACGCTAATGGTCACGCACGATGTGGACGAAGCGCTCTACCTCAGCGACCGCGTCATTTGCATGACCGACGGCCCGGCGGCCGAGGTCGGCGACATCATCCCGGTGAACTTCCCCCGCCCGCGCGAACGCCAGGTGGTCATGGACCACCCGGACTATTACCCGCTGCGCGAGCGGCTCATCGAGTTCCTCGAAATCCACGCGCACAAACGCAAGACTCCGGGGCCCGCACCCACGGACCTCACGCCGCAACCCGCTTTGAACCCTGTCCCCACCACTGAACCTGTTCCTGTCTCCTGAAACTGAACCCATGAAACAAACCCTGCCCCTGCTCACGACCGGCGCGCTTGCGCTGGCCACCACCACCGCCACCGCGCAATACGCGGCGCCGCCGCCCACGCAGCCGTTCCCTGGCTTCCTGAATCAGGAACTGCGCGCCGCCGACCCGTATTGGGCCAACTGGGATTTCGGCGGCCTGCTTCGCCTCCGCTTCGAGAGCAAGGACAACGCCGGTTTCACTGCCGCCGGCTTCGGCGGCGACTTCCGCAAGGCCGGCGTGGACAACAACAACTCGTATTTCATGTCCAAGCTGCTGCTGCGCACCGGCTACACGGACAAGTGGTGGAGCGCCTTCCTGCAAGGCCGCAGCAGCACCACGACCGGTGATGACCGCAACCCCAACGCCGAGTCCGACGGCCCGCTGGACTTGCACCAAGCCTTCGTGACCGTGGGCAACCACAAGGAGTTCCCCGTGTCGCTGAAGGTCGGTCGTCAGGAACTCAGCTACGGTGACGAGCGCCTCGTCGGCGCATTTGCGTGGAACAACATTGGGCGCGTCTTCGACGCCGCGAAAGTCCGCTGGCAGCACGAGCACTTCACCGCCGAGGCCTTCACCAGCCGCGTCGTCATCCCGGACGACAACAACGCGAACGTCAGCAACGACTACGACCTCTTCAGTGGCCTCTACGTCACGACCAAGGCCGTCCCGAAGCAGACCTCGGACTTCTATTTCCTGGCGCGCAACGCCTCCGCCGGTTCGCCCAACGCACTCGGCGTCGGCCTCGCCGCCGCCCTGCAAGGCCCATCCGCCCGCGACATCTACACCCTCGGCACGCGCGGCAAGTCCGACCCCGGCGCTTACGGCGGCTGGGATTACACCTACGAAGCGATGTTCCAGTTCGGCCACTTCAACGAGCGCTTGGGCGCGACCTTCCGCAGCCAAGAGCAGGAGGCTTACGCCCTCGTGCTGAACGGCGGCTACACCTTCGCCGACGCGCCGTGGACCCCGCGCCTCGGCCTCGAATACAGCTACGCCAGCGGCGACAGCGACCCGACCGATGGCAAGCACGAGACCTTTGAAAACCTGTTCCCCACGAACCACAAGTTCTACGGCTACATGGATTTCTTCTCGCTCCAGAACCTCCACGACGTGCGCATGATGATCACCGCCAAGCCCACGCCGCGCCTCAGCCTCGCGCTCGAAGGCCACCTCTTCTGGCTCGCCGACGACCGCGACAGCCTCTACGCCGTCAACGGCACGCCGCGCGGTGGGCTTACCAGCACGGCGGGCACGGGCTATGGCCTGAACTCCGGCTACAGCAAGTTTGTCGGCGGCGAGATTGACCTCATCGCCGGCTATTCGTTGACGAAGTTCGCCTCCCTCGAAGCCGGTTTCGGCCACTTCTTCACCGGCGGCTACCTGCAATCCACGTTCAGGACCGCGGCCAACCAGGGCGCGACGGACGCGAACTGGTTCTACCTCCAGACGACGCTGAATTTTTGAGCGCCCGATGGCGTGCGAGACCGGTTGGCTCCCTCTCCATGAACCTGATAGGGCCGACCTGCGGTTGGTCTCAGTAGGCTTGCGTCCGCGCTCGAGGCGGGGCGGCGGCGGGGCCGGGCTTCACTGCGCCGCCGTGACGCGCGCCAGCCACGCGCGGGCCGCGTCGCGGGCCGGACTGGGGAGCAGCGTCCACGCGTCGTTGTGATTGAGGAAGCCGGTGCTGAGGAAGTTGAGCTGCGCGTCGGGCAGCAGCGGCTTCAGATACTTCTCCGTCTCAACCGCGTTCCCGCCCTCGCCGCAGGTGAACTGCGGGCGGCTGCCGAGCCGTTACAACCGTGTGAGCGCCGATGCGCGATCCGAACCGGGATAGGGCCACGCGCGGACGCCGTCGTAGTGGCTGTAGGCGAGGAAGCCGCACCACAACTTCGCCGTCTCGTCGTCGTGGAGGCCGAGGTAGTTGCAGTCAATGGCTCCGCGCGAGAACCCGCCGACCGCAACGAAGCCGCGACCTTCGCCGCTTGGCAGACTGCCGCCGGGGCCAACTGGAACACCCCCGCCGGTCGCGACATCATCTGGCGCAGCCGCACCCCCGCCGCCGCCCCGCTGCTGGCCAAGCTCATCCTCGACGCGAAGACCCCGGCCCCGGACAAAGCCCGTTTCCTCCGCGCGCTGGACTTCATCCCCAAGTGCAAGGAGAAGGACGACACCCTCGCCGCCCTCGCCCTCGGCGCGCTGTAACTCGGTAATCACCAAAGCAAAAGGCCCGACATCACTGCCGGGCCTTCGCAATTGGTTGGCGCTGAGTTCAGCGCTGGATGCGGGCGGAGCCGCCCTTCGCAAACGCCTTCACCTGCTCGACGGTCGCCATCGTGGTGTCACCGGGGAAGGTGGTGAGCAGCGCGCCGTGCGACCAGCCGAGGTTCACGGACACTTGCTCGGACGCGCCGGAGAGCAGGCCGTAGAAGAAACCCGCCGCGTAGCCATCGCCGCCGCCCACGCGGTCCACGACGTCGAGTTCGCACATCGGAGATTGGTAGGTCTTGCCGTTGACCCACGCGACCGCGCCCCAGGTGTGGCGGTTGGTGGAGTGGACTTCCCGGAGCGTGGTGGCGACGGCTTTGACGTTCGGGAATTTCTTCGTGGCCTTCTCGATGACGGCGTAGAACGCCGAGGGGTCGAGCTTGCCTTTGCTTTCCACGTCCTGGCCTTCGACGCCGAGGCCCTTCTGAAGGTCTTCCTCGTTGCCCACGAGGACGTCCACGTGCTCGACGATGCGTTCCAGCACGCCGACGGCCTTGGACTGGCCGCCCCAGATGTCCCAGAGCTTCTGGCGGTAGTTGAGGTCGAAGGAGGTGATCGCGCCGTGGGCCTTGGCGGTCTTCATCGCTTCGATGATGAGTTCGCCAGTGGTCTCGGAGAGCGCGGCGAAGATGCCACCGCTGTGGAACCAGCGCACGCCGTTACCGAAAATTTCATTCCAATTGAAGTCACCCGCCTTGAGCTGGCCGGCGGCTTCGTTGCTGCGGTTGTAGAAGACGACGGGGGCGCGGACGCCTTGGCCGCGGTCGCTGAAGACGGTGGCCATGTTCGGGCCGCGCACGCCGTCGTGCTTGAACTGCTTGTAGAAGGGTTTCACGCCCATGGCGCGGACGCGCTCGGCGATGAGGTCGCCGATGGGGTAGTCCACCATGGCGCTGGCCACGCCGGTGTTGAGGCGGAAGCAGTCGGAGAGGTTGGCCGAGACGTTGAACTCGCCGCCGCTGACGTGGATGTCGCAGTGCGAGGCCTTGCGGAACGGGATGATGCCGGGGTCAAGGCGGTGGACCAGGGCGCCGAGGGAGAGGAAGTCGAGGGCGCCGTCTTTCTTAATGTTCAAACCAGTGCTCATGTTCGTGTTGGATGGGAAAGCTGCGTCTGCGGGCGTCATGCCGTGCGTGGGCAGCCAATCAAGGGCGGGAGTGTGGGCGAAACCGCGCAGACTTGGCAACTGGCTTTGCGGTCTGCGGTGATGCGCGGGCACACCTTGGGTCGGTCAGTAAACTCCAGCTTGGTAGGGCCGATCCTGCTGTATTCCCAGCCAACCAAGGCCGCGCAGCAGCGTGCCTTGCCAGGTTCAAGACTTGGAAACCCGGCCGGCCAAAGCAAAACGCAAAGGGCGAATCGCTCGCGCCTTTGCGTTCTGGGAGTGGATGTGGCGGACTTCAGCCGGGGTTCATGCCGAGCAGGAACATGATGTTGCTCGGGGTCTTCTTGAGCTTGTTGAGCAACAGTTCCATCGCCTCCACGGGTGGCACGCCGGTGAGCGCGCGGCGGAGCAGGACGACCTTGTTGTATTCGTCCGGGTGGTAGAGCAGCTCTTCCTTGCGCGTGCCGGAGCGCTCGACGTTGATGGAGGGGAAGATGCGGCGGTCCACGAGGCCACGGTCGAGATGGACCTCCATGTTGCCGGTGCCCTTGAACTCTTCGAAGATGACTTCATCCATGCGGCTGCCGGTGTCCACGAGGGCGGTGGCCATGATGGTGAGCGAGCCGCCTTCCTCAATGTTACGGGCCGCGCCGAAGAAGCGCTTGGGCTTGTGCAGCGCATTGGCGTCCACGCCGCCGGAGAGAATCTTGCCGGAGTGCGGTTGGACGGTGTTGTAGGCGCGGGCCAGACGCGTGATGGAGTCGAGCAGGATGATGACATCCTTCTTGTGTTCGACCATGCGGCGGGCCTTCTCGATGACCATCTCGGCGACCTGGACGTGACGCTCAGGCGGCTCGTCGAAGGTGGAGGCGATGACCTCGGCGGGTTTGCACGAGCGCTCCATGTCGGTGACTTCCTCGGGGCGTTCATCAATCAGCAGGATGATGAGGTAGGCCTCGGGGTTGTTCTTGATGAGCGCGTTGGCGAGCTTTTGGAGCAGCACGGTTTTGCCCGTGCGCGGCGGCGCGACGATGACGCCGCGCGTGCCTTTGCCGATGGGGCAGACGAGGTCCAGCACGCGGGTGGAGAGCTCGGTGGGGTCGGTCTCGAGGATGAAGCGCTTGTTGGGGAAGAGCGGCGTGAGGTTGTCGAAGTGCGTCTTCTCCTTGGCCTTGTCGGGCTCCATGTGGTTGACGGACTCGACCTTGAGCAGAGCGAAGAACTTCTCCTTCTCCTTCGGCGGACGAATCTGGCCGGCCACGAGGTCGCCGGTCTGGAGGTCGAAGCGGCGGATCTGCGAGGGCGAGACGTAAACGTCTTCCGGGCAGGGGAGGTAGTTGAAGGCCTGGGAGCGGAGGAAACCGAAGCCCTCGCTGAGGACTTCGAGCACGCCCTCGGCGAAGAGGCCGCCCGCGCCCTCGGCGTTCTTCTTAAGGATGGCGAAAATGACTTCCTGCTTGCGCAAGGTGCCGTAGTTCTCGACGCCCATCTCCTTGGCCATCTTGTTGAGGTCAACGATGGAGAGGGCTTGCAGCGTGGAAATAGCGATGGGTGGGCCCTTCAACTCCGGCGCGGTGCGATCCGGAGCGGGCGGGGGCGGGGGTTTCGGCCCCTTCTGCTTCGGCTGTTGTTTGGGGGAGGCCAGTCCCTTTGGAGCGGTCGGAGCGGGCGTGGGCTGCGCCGGGGCCGGGGCCGCACTGGCCTTGCCGGAACCGGGCGAAAACTCTTCCGCCGACACGGCGGGCGCGACGGCGGGCGCTTCAGCCTCGGTGGGGAACATGGACTCCGCAGGGGCGGGGGCGACTTCCGGGGCGGTGGGGGCGGGCTTCGCAGCGGGGGCTTCATCGACGGGGGTGACGACGAGGGGCTTGGCCTTCGCGACCTTCGGTTTTGCAATACGTGCCATACGGGGAACGGGAACTAAGTTGTGTTGTAGGCAGACCAACTAAGCCTGCCGGTGAGCTGTGTTTCGACTAGCTGCCGTAGCAGCGCGTTCAATCAAACGCGATAACTACGACCGGGGAATTTCTGCTGAGGATTAACCCGCGCGACACTTTTGGGCCGACGGGAATCTGGCGGTTAATTCGCGCGCAAGCTGTCGAAGGCCGCATTGCGTGTCAATGCTTTTGCTGCGGATGGGAACGCGCCTTCTTCGTGACCCGCCGCCGCGACCCCTCACTTGCTCCGAAACAATTCGCTCGCCACGACCGCATGGACCAGCGAGCGCAGGCCGTAGTCCGCCCCCTTCGCCTCGGCGAGGATGCGGCCCACCGCCGCGTGGTCGCCGAAGCCCACCGGCTGCCCGGTCGCGTAGGTCACGAGCTTCTCAGTCAGGCAGCGAGCGATTTGCTCGGGGTCAGTGAGCAGCAGTTGCTTGAACTCCGCCAGGTCCGCGAACTTCCGCCCGTCCAGAAGTGCATCCCCCGCGTCCACGGGCAGGCCGAGGCCGTATTGATGGGCGGCGAGATACTTCGCCAGCGGGCCGACGCGGTTGTTCACCCGGTTCTTCTGCTCGGTAACGATGCGGTAGCGCTCGCGCCAGCCGCCGATCACATCGTAGTTCTCCAACGCGAAGCCAGGTGGGTCGATTCGCGCGTGGCAGCCGGCGCAATTCTCCGTCGCGCGATGCTTCGCGAGCTGGTCGCGGATGGTCGTCGCGCCGCGGATGTCCGGCTCGACGGCGGGGACGTTGGGCGGCGGCGGCGGCGCGGGCCGGCCCAGGATTCGGTCCAACACCCACACGCCGCGCAAGACCGGCGAGGTCGTCGTGCCGTTGGCCGTGACCTTGAGCACGCTCGAGTGGGTCAGCACGCCGCCACGATGCCACTCGGGCTTCAACGCCACTTTGCGGAAGGCCACGCCGTGCACGTCCGGGATGCCGTAGTGCTGCGCGAGCCGTCCGTTCAGCAGGGCGAAGTCCGAGTCCACGAAGTTCTTCACGCTCAGGTTTTGCTTGAGCAACTCCTCGAAGAACAACTGCGTCTCCCGCACCGCCGACCATTGCAACAACTCCTCCCACTCGGGATACAACGCCTTGTCCGGCGTGGTGGCTTCGATGTAGCGCAGACTGAGCCACTGACCGGTGAAGTTCTCCGTGAATGCCCGCGCCTTCGGGTGCTTCAGCATGCGCTCGACCTGTGCGCGGAGCACGTCGGGCTTGCGCAACTCACCCTTCGCCGCCAGCGCCGCCAGCGTCTCATCCGGCATCGTGCTCCAGAGGAAATACGAGAGCCGCGCCGCCAGCGCGTGGTCGTCGAGCGGTCCGGTCGGCTCGCGGAGGAAGAGGAATTTTGGCGACGCCAGCACCGCCTTGTAGCCCGCCCGCAAGGCCGCCTCGAACGGTTGCCCCATCTCCAGCGACTTCGCCACGAGCGCGACGAACGGCTTCACTTCATCCTCCGCCACCGGACGACGGAACGCCCGTGGCAGCAGCACCCGCAGCAACTTCTCCGCGTCCGCCAGCGTGCCCTGCTTCGGGTCCGCCTCGCCGAACACGCGGCGATAACTCTCCGTCGGCCACGCCTCGGGGAACGGCCCTTCCGTCTCCACCCAATGCACTTTCAGCCCCGGCCCCGGATACTCCGCCATCGTCTCCTGCTTGAGATACACGAACGGCAGCGCCATCGGCATGAGCTTCACGGTGTCGTTCTTCGCGCCGAGCCGCTCCTCGAACTCGATGACCGTCGGCTGCGGGCCGGGTGGCGCGTCGAAGTAGCCCAGGTGCCGCGCGTAATTGCCGCTCACGACGAAGTTGCCCACCAGCAAGCCCAGCGGCAGCGGCGTCAGCGAGTTGTGCGCGGACACCGCGATGCGGAATTTGTAGCGGCCCGGCGCCGGTGCCTTGAACTGCCGCACATCCGTCGCCCCGCCGCGAAAAAGCACCACGCCGTCGGCCTGCTTGTAAACGCCGTTGGCGAACCACTTGGGCAGCGACTCGTAGAAATCAAACCGCTCCTGTTTGCTCTCCAGCTTGTGCACCGGCAACAGCGCCGCCGTGATGACCGCGTCCGCCGCTTCGAGATAGCGCTCCATGAGCACCGGCGAGATGTTCAGCGCCGCGCCGACGTTGTCGAAGCCCTGCGCGATGGCGTCCTCCGGCAAGATCTCCTTCACGCGAGCGTCCACGGCGAAGAGGTCGCGCACCGTGTTCTCGTATTCCACGCGATTGAGCCGGCGCAGAACCACGCGCCCCTCTGCCCGCTGCTTGGCGGAGGCCGCTTCGAGCTGCGCGTTCAACTGCCGCACAAACGTCTGCACCTGTGCCGCCGGCGGACGTGGCTCCTTCTTCGGCGGCATCTCGCCAGACTGCACACGCGTCACGACCTCGCGCCAGCGCTCGAAGGTGCTGGGTTTGGAAAAATCCGTGTCCAACTGGTCGAGCCGCAAGTCGCCCTTCGCCTTCTCCGGCCCGTGGCAGCGGAGGCAATGCTCCTTGAGGAACGCACCGGCGTGGTTGTCCAACGTCGGCGCGGCGGGCGAGTTCAACGCTGCGCCCAGCACAAGGGGCACCGTGGCGAGGACCGTGAAGCAGCGAAAGCGGGAGCCTCTAGGGGAAGGCTTCATAGATTGGGTGCGCACATATTTCAGCGCTGAATCTAGTCGGCCAATCGGCAGGCGCAATCACGCACCGCCGCCCAAGCGCGCGCCCCCAACCTCGCTGCGGCTTGGGGGGAATCACTCGCGGTCCCACTGCGCCAACGGATCACCGTTCAGTTTGTCGAGACCGATGTCGCTGTTTTTCATGCTCTCGGCGTGGCCGTCCACGTGGGTGGTGTTGCAGCGTCCGTTGTGGCGGCTGATGGTCCGCGACGGGAGCGTGGCATAGAACGCATTGTTCTGGGTGCGGAAGCAGAGGGCATCCCAGGGGTTGACGCTGGTCTGGGCGGTGGCGGTCCACAGGTCGGGGTTGGTCACGGCGGGGTTGCCAATCCAGGAAGTGTCGGCAAAAGCGACTGTGGCCGAGGGCTTGGCCACCATCTGCTCGCGGACGATGGGCTGGCCGAGATAGACGCCAATGTCGGGATAGTTGATGCCGATGCCGAAGGTGTTCGTGTTGCCGTTGATGGTAGGCACGCGTTGGGAGGCGCAGTTGTAGCTCTTCTGGCCAGGAGCGTAGGCGGCCAGGATGTCCGGCCAACTGGTCGCTCCGTTGGCGGGGTCTGGGACCATCGCCGTGGCGGGCGGCGCACCCACGCGCGCGAGCTGGACCAAACGCCCATCCTGGTCGTCTGCATAAAGCCGGAAGGCGATCCCAAGCTGCCGCTGATTGCTCAGGCAGGACACCGACTTGGCCTTTTCCTTCGCCTTGGACAGCGCGGGCAAGAGCATCCCGGCCAAAATCGCGATGATGGCGATGACAACGAGCAGCTCGATGAGGGTGAAGGCGCGGAGTGATTGAGTTCGGGACGGAGATGACTTCATGGCATCGGTTGGTTAGGGCTGGGCGTAAGGTAGCCGGTCGCCGGGAGCGGTCAACCTCCACGTTGTAAATCTCCTGTAAACCGCCGCCGCCGCCGCCTTACCTTGCCGCCATGTCGCTCCCCGCTGACTACCATATGCACACGCCGCTCTGCCGCCACGCGGCGGGCGAGCCGGTGGAATACGCCGCCCGGGCGGTCGCTGCCGGACTGACGGAAATCGGCTTCAGTGACCACTCGCCGATGCGCCGCGATGACTTCGACAACTGGCGCATGCTCGCCAGCCAGCTCGACGAATACGTGGAGAAGGTCCGCCGCGCCCAACGCGAGTTCCCTCAGCTCACCATCAAGCTCGCGCTCGAAGTGGATTACCTGCCGGGGCACGAGGAGTGGATTCGCGAGTTGGCGGCGCGGCACCCGTGGGATTACTTCATCGGCTCCGTCCACTACGTCTCCGACGCGTGGGATGTGGACAACCCCGAGAAGCTCTCGCAGTGGAAGTCGCGCGATGCCTTCGAGGTGTGGTCGGTCTATTTCGAGCGGTTGACAATGGCGGCGGCGAGCGGGCTGTTTGAAATTATCGGCCACGCGGACCTGCCGAAGAAGTTCAAGTATTACCCCGACCGCGATTGCACGCGGCTGTTCGACCCGTTTCTCCGCGCGGCGAAGGCCAGCGGCACGGCCATCGAGCTGAACACCGCTGGCTTGCGCAAGGACTGCCAAGAGATTTACCCCAGCCGCTATTTCCTCCAGCTCGCCTACCGCGCCGGGGTCCCGATCACCTTCGGCTCCGACGCCCATGCGCCCGGCGATGTGGGTGCGGACTGGAATCAGGCGCTCCAGCTCGCGACCTCCGTCGGTTACACGCACTGGTGCCGCTTCACGCAACGGCAGTGCGCCGTGGTGCGACTGTGAGGGGAGTAGGCCGTGTTCAGTATTCAGTAAGCAGTCTGGCGAGGGCGACACCTCACTGAACACTGGATACTGAACACTTTCCCCGCCCACCCGTCCGGGTGAACAGAAATTCCCTCTGGCCGTCGGGTTTCTGTTCGCTAGGCTGCCGGTAGTGTGAACCAACCCAGTTTGATGAAGTCGTTTTTATCCATCCTACTCATCGTGGTCGGCGGGCTCGAATTCGCCGCTGGCAACGGCTGGGCGCAGGCCGGGACCCGGCGCATCGAGACGCCGGCCCGCACGCCGGTGCCGCGCAATGCTCCCACGGTGCCGAACGCACCCTTCCTCGCGCCCCAGAATCAGCCGGTCGCCCCAGCACCACTGTCGGCCTCGTCTGGCCGGGACGAGCCGCGGCCCTTCAATCTCGATACCGCGCTGGCCCGGCTCTTGGCCGATTTCAAGACGGTCACGGCGCAAGGCGAGTTTGAGTTGAGCATGACCAACTCCGGCAAGGTCGAGGTGACCACCCTGCCGCTGGTCTTGCACATCATGGAAGGCCGCGTGCGCACCGAGCTGGACATCCGCTCCGTGCCGCTGCGGGCCAACTTGAGCGGCCCCTTCACGCCCTTCCGGCAGGTGGGGATCTCACGCCTCGTCAACCTCACCGTGTTCAACTCGACCGTGCGCCTTAGCTACCAGTTGTTCCCCGAGGTGAAATCCTACCTGACCCAGCCGCTGTCGGCACAGGAGCTGCCGTCCCTCGTCCGGCTCGAAAACCGGCTGTTGGGACCGGACACGTTGCACGGTTTCGCCTGCGAGCGGTTTCTCGCCACGCTCACCTATCCCAATGGCGAGAAGCGGGACGCCCGCGTGTGGCGGTCCGCGCCAGCCACCGGGGCGAAGCCGATCCAGATTCAGTTCGATGTCGGCGACAGCCTGGTCACGGTGCGGCTGCGTTCGTTGCAAAGTCTCGCGAATCTGGACGCTCAGGAAACCGCCGTGCGGATGGCGAACCTCTTCGCGTTGCCCTCCGACTTCCGGGAGTATCCCGACGCGGGCTACATGCTCCAGACCCTCTCCGTCCGCCAAGTCCGCGCCGTGCGCTGAACCGCGCGCGTCCGCAGCCGGCTCGTAATCCTGATCCTAATCCTGCCCCCCCCATGAACTTGGTAGGGCCGACCTGCTGGTCGGCCACCGCGTGCCTCCGATAGCCGAGGCCGCGCAGCAGCACAGGCCTACCAAGTTCAGGCGCTGGAATCGCGGCTGTTGGCGGGCCGGAGGTTCGCTTCCCCCACGGAGGAGCAGGACGAGGATCAAGAGTGCGAGCGGGAAATCGTGGCTGCGCCGCCGCGCCGCCACCCACGCCCGGTAGGGCGAGACTCCGTCGAGCCCCATCTCGAGCAGAGCGAGCATCTCGGACTGAACCACGCCCAGCCAAGAAGCTCGCTACGCGCGCCGAACCTGCCGGAGCACGCGCGGCAACAGGGCGCAAACGATTTCCACTTCCTCGGCGGTGGTGCCTCGCCCCAGCGAGAGGCGCACGAGGGCGTTGGCCTCGGCGGCGGGCGCGCCCATCGCCAGCATGACGTGCGACGGCTCCAGCGACCCCGCCGAGCACGCCGAACCGCTCGACGCGCACACGCCTTCCAGGTCCAGCACCG
Organism: Verrucomicrobiota bacterium; assembly: GCA_039796295.1. GTDB lineage: Bacteria > Verrucomicrobiota > Verrucomicrobiia > Limisphaerales > SXTU01 > SXTU01. The sequence goes on along the minus strand of JBDKJY010000021.1, from coordinate 62,590 downwards.
CCATCAGTGCGATGCTGTCCGTGCCCGCCACGGTGAAGGACACCGTGTTCGCCAGCCGATGCTCCCGCGAACCACGGAAGTGTGCGCCTTCGATGCCCTCCACCGCCGCCAGCAGCTGCGCGGTGAGCGGAGCAAGATGGTTCCGGTCGAACACCGGCACACGCACGAAGCGTTCCAGCGCGTCCGTGAAGCCAATGATGGCGGGCAGGTTCTCCGTGCCAGCGCGGCGCTCGTTCTCATGCGCACCGCCGAACTGCACCGGGTCCGGCAGCAACGCCGAGCGGATGAAGAGCGCGCCTGCGCCCTTCGGCCCGTGGAACTTGTGTGCGCAGATGGAGACCAGGTCAGCATTGAACTGCTGGATGTTCGCGAACGTCTCCTTGCCGAACCACTGCACGGCGTCGGTGTGGAAGAGCACGCCCCGCTCGCGGCAAAGCGCGCCGAGTGCCGCGACGGGTTGCAGCGTGCCGGTCTCGTTGTTCGCGGCCATGACGCTGACGAGCGTGGTGTCGGGGCGGAGCGCGCGGCGGAGATCGTCCACGCTCACGCGACCCGTGGCGTCCACGGACAAGCGCGTGACAGTGAAGCCTTCCTTGCGCTCCAAGTAATCGAAGCAGTGCAACACGGCGTGGTGCTCGACGCTGGAGGTGATGAGGTGCCGGCCCTTGTCGCGGAGCAAGCGCGCCGTGCCGAAGACCGCGAGGTTACTGCTCTCCGTGCCGCCGCTGGTGAAGACGACTTCGCTCCCTTTGCAACCGAGCACGGCTGCGGTGCGGTCACGCGCGTCATCCAGCAAGGCGCGCGCGCGGCGGCCGATGTGGTGGACACTCGAGGGGTTACCCCAAACCTCGTCGAGGAACGGCAGCATCGCCGCGCGGACCAGCGGGTCCAGCGGCGTGGTGGCGTTGTAGTCGAAGTAAATCGTCACTTCGGTTTCATCGAGAAAGCGAGCTGCCGGCGGAACTGCTCGCGGTTCTTCGCGTCGTGGAACTCCACCGGGTTGAAATCATCCGTCAGCACGATGCCGCTCTTGGGGTTCGCCTCCTTGATGCCCGCCAACGCGTCGCGGGCCTGCTGGCGCACCGTCGCATGCATCTTGTCGAAGTCCATCGTGCGGTGCTGCACCAACTCCTTCGCGGGCGTGGCGACGAAGAAGACGTTGCCGTTGCCGTTGGCGTGGATGCGCACGGTGCCGAAGACGGCTTTCAAAGTCTTGTCCAGCGACGCGGCGAAAAAGTCCTGCCCCGGCTCGAAGTCGCCGAAGCTGTTGATGACCAGCACGCCGTTGGGCCGCAGCACTCGGTGCATGGCGGCGAAGGCTTCCTGGGTCATCAAGTGCGAGGGCGAGGAGTCGCCGAGGAACGCGTCGAGAATAACCGCGTCATATTGCTTCGTGGCAGCGTTCACGAACTGGCGGCCGTCGCCGATGGTGATGTTCAGCTTCTCCGGTTCGAGGTCGAAGTGCGCCTTGGCCATGTCCGTGATGACGTCGTTGATTTCCACCACGTCCACCGTCGCGCCTTCACGGGCGAACTGCATGGGCACGATGCCCACACCCATACCGATGCAGAGCACGTCCTTGATGGCGGGCGTGTAAACGTTCGCCAGTCCGTGCAGGCCGTAGGTAAAGAGGGACACGCTTTGCTTGGCCTCGGGGTCGTAGGTGTTTTGCGTGAGGTAGTCGTTGAGGTAGTAACGGCGCCCGCCGCCGAAGGTCTCGAAGACTTGCATCTGGCCGAAATTGGAGTTGCGCCGGGCGACTTCTTCCATCGAGTCCGACGGTGACTTGGCATCCGCACGAACGCCCGCCCAGCCAGCGAACAAGCCGAGGGCAATCGCGACGACCGGCCCATTGAAGGAGTCGCCTTCCGCGCGCCAGACGACGAAGTAAACCGCCGGCAACGCCATGAGCACGCCCGCCGTGATGAACATCGTCACCGAGTTCGGCAGGAAAGGAATCAGCACGTAGCCGATGAGCACCGTGCCCAGCACGCTACCCAACGTGCTGATCGCGGAGAGGCGGCCCACCGTGCCGCCAACGCCCGCGACCACCGAGGTCAGCACGCGGATGACGAACGGCCCGACCGTCGCCAGCAGCGTGAGCGGCACGAAGAAGAGAAACAGCGCCGCGAGCAACGAGCCGACGGCGAGCGGGAATTTCAGGCAGGCGAACGCGACCTTCGCCGTGAAGGGCACGGTGAAGGCGAGATACACGCCGGCCAGCAGGATGCAGGTGTAGAGCCGACGGAGGTTGGGCGAGCGGTCCACGAGCCAGCCGCCGAACCAGTAGCCCGCCGCGAGCGAGAGGAGGGTGACGGTGATTTGCGCCGTCCAGACGAAGTGCGACGTGCCGACGTAGGGGGAAAGCATCTTCGCGCCGAGAATCTCGACTACGAGGATGGCCGCGCCCGTGGTGGCGGCCGTGCCGTAAAGGAAGCGGCGCAAGCCCGTGGAAAGCGCAGCAGGAGCGGGGACAACAGGTTTTGACACGCGCGCTTTCTACGGGGCGGCGGGACGGAGGGCAAGGCTGGCGCTCGCGAAGTTGGCCGCTGCGACCTGCGCAACTACTTCGTCCGCAGGAACGCCGCGATGTCCGCCAGGGCTTGCGCGTCCAGGCCCATCTGCTCCGCGCTCAACATCAGCGAGCGACCCAGCGGCTTCTTCTCCTTGATGCGGTTCTTCGGGACGGTCTGCGTCACCGCGCCGGTGGACATGATGATGACCGGGTCGGCGTCCGCGAGCAGGAGGCCGTGGATGACGGCGCCGTCCTTCAAGGTCAACTCGGTGCCGCCGAAGCCGTGCGCGATGTCCGCGCTCGGCTCGATGATGGAGCGCAACACCACTTCGAGCGGCTGGCGGCTGGCCCAGCCGGTGAGGTCCGGCGCGAACTCCACGCCTTCCTTGCCCACGCGATGGCAGGTGTAACACGCCGTGGCAAACTGCCCGCCGCGCTTCACGTCGCCCTTGAGTTTCGCGATGTCCGCGAGCGGTGGGAGTTTGGATTCCTTCGCCGGCTCAGGGATGACCACGGCGGTGAGTTGAATCTTGTCCGGGTCATAGATGCCGCGCGTCTTGAGCGCGTTGGCCAGCCCATGGCCAGCCCAGTCGTTGTCCTTGCGGTTCAGCAGCCACCAGATGGCTTCGACCTTCACGAGCTTGTCCGTCGCAGCGGCGATTTCGAGCATCGCCTCGGCGGCTTCGCGCGTGTTGTTGAAGGCGATGGCGGTCAACGCCCGCTTGCGTTCCGCGTCCGGCAAACTCGGCGCGAGCGCGCGCACCTTGAAGTCCGCGATGCTCTGCGGCGGGTGCAAGCGCCACGCAATCCAAGCCCAGCGCGGCGACCACTTCAGCGGGTCGGCGTTGCCCAACGAAGGCTTGAGCAGGTCGTAACCCTTTGCTTCGCGCCCGCGCACGGAAAGGCCCAGCGCGTCGAGATAAGCGCGGTCCTTGCCATCGAAGCGCTGCGCCAGCGCGATGAACGCCTGCTGCGCGTCCTGCGTGTAGAAGTTCCGCCCCGCGCCCATCGTCTGCCACACCACATCCCGCAAGCCCAGCGCGGCCTCGCGGCGCACTGCGGCGGAGGGGTCGGTCCAAACTTTCACCGACTGCCACGCATACCACGGACCGTCGTTCGTGCCCGCACCGCGCATGTCGCCCTCGAAGGGATGCGGCAAGCCACTGCCCGCGCGGTCTTCGAGCTGACGGATGGCGCGCAAGGTCACGAGGCGGATGTTGTCGTCCTTGTCCTCCATGAGCTGGAGGAGCCGGGCCTTCGCGCGGGGCAAGTGACTGAGCAGCCAAATGGCGCGGGCGCGAACGTGCGGTTGCTCGTCCTTCAACAGCTTCTCCAGCGCCGGCTGGGCCTTGACGCCGAACTCCTTCACCGCCGCAAAGGCCGCGCCGCGCACGTTCACTGCCGGGCTTTTCAAAGCCGCCACCGCGCCCTCCGGCGTGCTCAAGTCCACCTTCGGCACGGATGACTTAAAGCCCTTCGGCGCGATGCGGTAGATGGTGCCGCTCATGGACGCATCCATGTCCGCGTGCCCGCCGACGCGCGGGTCAAACCAGTCCGACACATAAATCGCGCCGTCCGCGCCGACCATCACGTCGCTCGGGCGGAAGTGCGTGTGCAGCTCGCTCGTGACACTCGCGGTGCCGCCGAGGAAGTCGCTGCCGGCGAACTTGCCCTCGGCATTGCTCGTGAGGAAATCAAAGCGCTCCAGCTTGAAGCCCGCGCCATCCGGCTTCGGGTAGTAACCGAAAACCGTGTTGCGCCCCGGCTCGCAACTCAGCAGCAAGCCCCGGTGTTTCGCGCCCAACGCGCTGTCCTCCACGAACGCAATGCCCGTGGGTGAACCGCCGCCATACACATCGCCGCTCGGCATCGTGCCCGGGTCTTCCTGCCGCCACTGCGCCGTCGGCACCGTCTGGCCGGGCCGACGGTCCGCCTGCCAAGTGCGCTTGCCATCAGCGGAGCAGAAACCCGCGTTGCCGCCCTCGGGCAAGAACGCGACACGGCACGCGGGCGGGTCGTCGTTGTCGTTTTGGAACACGTCGCCGAACGCGTTCACCGTCTGCTCGTAACTGTTGCGGAAGTTGTGGCCGAGGATGCGCACGCCGGAGCCATCGGGGTTCATGCGCGCCGCGAAGCCGCCAATCCACACAAAGCCGTCGTCGCTCTTCGAGCCGGCGATTTCGCGCGGGTTCCAGCCGAGGTCGCCGGGATTCGTGCGCCCGTAGTAAGGGTCGTAGGCACTGCCGATGCGGAAGGTCTTGCCGGATTTGTCGGTGAACTGCGCGCCGCTGTTGCCCGCGTTCCAATACCACTGCCCATCCGGCCCGACCGTGACGCTGTGCAGCGAGTGGTCGTGGATGCGCCCGTTGAAGCCACTGAGAATGACTTCCCGTTTGTCCACGCCGGGGTCGAACTTCGCGTTACGGTTCACATCCGTGTAAACAATGAGGTCCGGCGTCATTGAGACGATGACCTTGTTATCAATGACGCAGATGCCCATCGGCGCGAGCAGGAACGGCTCTTGCACAAAGGTCCACGACTTGTCCGCCTTCCCATCGCCGTCCGTGTCCTCCAGCACCACGATGCGGTCGCCCTCGGGCTGGCGCTTCGAGTGGCTGCGATAGTTCACGCCCTCGGCCACCCAGATGCGCCCGTGCTGGTCGGTGTCCATGTTGGTCGGATTCTTCAACATGGGCGAGGTGGCCCAGACGGTGATTTCCAAGTCCGGGTCGGAGAGCTTGAACAAGTTCGTCGGGACGTGCGTGGGCGCCGGCGCAGGGTCGGCGGCCTGGGTGACGAAGCAAACGCCAGCGAGCGCAGCGACGGACAAGGCGAGACGGGGCAGTTTCATGTGCCCGAGAGTTCAGCCGTTCCGCAGCCGTGGCGCAAGTCCGGCGCTCGCAACCCAGCTTACCTTCATCTTTCTGCCCCCATGTTGCTGACCGCTCCGGTGAGTCAGGAACATGAGGGCACAAGATGAAGACAAGAAATTGCTCCTGAGTGAAACGGTCCCGGCCGTTACTGAGCCATCAGCTTCTTCCGCAGCTTCCCGTTGCTCACGCAAATTTCCACGGCGTAATCACCCTCGACCGGCTGCCACCAAAACTCGCCGCCCGCGCACTCCACGATGAGGCCGCCTGCCGCTACGTCCCAGAGGCGCACGCCGTTCTCGATGTAGGCGTCCAGCCGGCCGCTCGCCGTCCAGGTCATGGAGAGCGCGGCGGCTCCGAGCAGGCGGACCTTGCGGACGCGGTGCACGAGGCGGTTGAACACCGGCAGCATGAGCGCCAGCGTCTTGGTGTATTTCGCGAAGCCCATCGCGATGATGGCTTCGTCGAGCTTGCTGCGGGTGCTCACTTGGATTGGCTTCCCGTTGAGCTTCGCCTTCTGCCCGCGCACGGCGGTCCACATCTCATCGAGGAACGGGTCATACACCACGCCCACGAGCGTGGTGTAGCCGCGCAAAGGGCAGCCGGCGTGCGGCGACTGGTCATCGCGCACTTGCAGGGCGATGGAGACGCACGCGTGCGGGATGCCGTAGGTGAAGTTCACCGTGCCATCAATCGGGTCCACCACCCAGCGCGCGGCAGACGCCGGGTCGCCGAGGATGCCTTCCTCGCCGAGGATCGCGATGGTCGGGAACGCGCGGCGTAGCGTGCGTTCGATGAGCTTCTGGCAACGCACATCCAGCTCGAGCTTGATGTCGTGCTGCGAGGATTCGTTGACGCGCTTGGGACGCGAAAGGTTCTGCCGCATCAGCTTCCCGGCAGCGCGGGCGGCGGTGGTGGCAGTGGTCAAGGCGCGGAGCTGTTCTCGCAAAGTCATGGCCGGCGGTTGTAGGCGAAGGGGCGGTGGGCGGGAAGGAATTAACTCCCGCATTCCTTCTCCAGCGAACCGCAGGCTTGGCTTCCGCCGCCGCTTCCGCTTCCCTTGGGCAGCAACCCGAACCGCATGACTGACTCACTCGCCGCCGCGCAGAAGACCTTCCGCACCATCGCCGCCAACATCGAGACCGTCATGCACGGGCAAGGGCCAGCCGTGCGCAAGCTGCTCACGGCCTTCGCCAGCGGCGGCCATGTGCTGCTCGAGGATTATCCCGGCACCGGCAAGACCACGCTGGCCAAGACGCTTGCCCGCAGCATCAGCGCCAGCTTCAAGCGCGTGCAGTTCACGCCCGACCTGTTGCCCAGCGACATCCTCGGCGTCTCCATCTTCAACCAGCGCGACCAGAGCTTCGAGTTCCGCTCCGGCCCCATCTTCACGAACATCCTGCTGGCTGACGAAATCAACCGCGCTTCGCCGCGCACGCAGTCGGCGCTGCTCGAGGCGATGGGCGAGGGCCAAGTCAGCGTGGAGGGCGACCGGCGGGATTTGGAGAGCCTCTTCTTCGTCATCGCGACGCAGAACCCAGTGGAGTTTCGGGGCACGTATCCGTTGCCCGAGGCGCAGATGGACCGCTTCGCGCTGCAATTCAGCCTCGGCTACGTGAGCGCGGCGGAGGAGGTCGCCATCTTGTCCGCGCAAGAACGGTCGCACCCGTTGGACAAGGCCGGCGCGGTCGTCACCAAGGACGACGTGCTCGCGCTCAAGCGCGCCGTGACCGAGGTGCGCATCAGCGCGGAGCTGAAGCGCTATATCGTGGACCTCGTCTCCGCCACGCGCACGGCCAGCGGCGTCTCGCTCGGAGCCAGCCCGCGCGCGTCACTCTCGCTGATGAAGGTGGCGCAAGCCTCGGCGCTCTTCGACGGCAGCGAGTTTGTAACTCCGGAGCACATCCGGCAGATGGCCATGTCCGTCGTCGCGCACCGCATGGTGATGGACCCTCAAGCGCGCTTCAGCGGCGTGACGGCACGCGGGGTCGTGGAGGAGTTGATGAAGAAGCTGAGAGTCCCGGTGTGAGAGTGCGAGGGCATGAGAGTGAGAGAGTGAAAACGTGAACGCCGAAGCTCCCAACCGAAACGGCCCCTCGCTCACACCCTCACACCCTCAGCCTCTCTCACCTGCTCCGCCCACCTGGCTCCAGCGCCGCCTCTACGCGAGCTATCGGCTCACCGCTGCCTTCACCTGGTGGTGGCGACGGCGCTTCACGAAGGGCGGCTGGCTCGTCTTCCTCGGTATCATCATCACGGGGTTGATGGGCGCGGACACAAACCTCTCGCTGGCTTACCAGGCTTTCGTCTTCCTCTGCTTCCTGCTCATCGCGGCACTGGCGGGGACGCAGTTCTCGCGGACGCGCGTGGAGGCGGAACGCGGGTTGCCGAGGTTTGGTTCTGTCGGGCTGCCCATCAGCTACCGCGTGACGCTGAAGAACCTCACGGCTAAACCCCAGCGTGGCCTCTCCGTCACCGAAGACCTCGCCGACCCGCGCCCGACGCTGGCGCAATTCATCTCCACGCCGGAACCGGGTGAGGAGCGGCGCAACTGGTATGACCGCAATAACGGCTTCTACCGCTGGAGCTGGCTCTTGCGGCAGAACGTCCGGGGCAAGGTCAACGAAGTCCCCTGCCCTGTCCTGCCGCCCAACGGCTCCGCTGACGTGCAGCTCGAACTGCTTCCGCTCCGGCGCGGCGTGTTGCGCTTCGATGCCGTGGCGGTCGCGTGCCCGGACCCGTTCGGGTTGTTCCGCACGTTCGTCCGCGTGCCGCTGCCGCAGTCGTTGCTCATCCTGCCGAAGCGTTACCCGCTCCCGCCGCTGGCGCTGCCCGGCCTGTTGAAATACCAGCAAGGCGGCGTGGCGCTCGCGGCCAGCGTGGGCGAGTCCGAGGAGTTCGTCGCGTTGCGCGACTACCGGCCCGGCGACGCGCTCCGGCACATTCACTGGCCGAGCTGGGCGAAGACCGGCCGGCCCATCGTGAAGGAGTTTCAGGACGAGTTCTTCACGCGCCACGCGCTCATCCTCGACACGTTCCTGCCAGTGGCGGCGAGCGAGGTGTTCGAGGAAGCGGTGAGCGTGGCGGCATCGCTGGCCTGCACGGTGCAGGCGCAGGAGTCGCTGCTGGACCTGATGTTCGTCGGGCCGCAGGCGTATTGCTTCACGATGGGCCGGGGCGTCGGGCACTTGGAGCAACTGCTGGAAATCCTCGCCTCCGTGCAGCCCTGCCGTGACCGCGAGTTTCGGTCCTTGCTGCAACTCGTGCTCCAGCACGCGGGCGAGTTGAGCGGTTGCCTGTGCGTGTTCGTGCAATGGGACGAGCAACGGCGCGAGTTCGTCCGCCACTTGCGCGAGCTAGGCGTGCCGCTGATGGTCTTCGTCGTCACCGAAGCCGGCGCACCGCCGCCCGCGCCGGGACCGATGGCGTCGGAACCGGAGCGCTTCCGGCGGCTGGAAGTCGGGAAGGTGGCGGAGGGACTGGCGAAGCTATGAACCAGAACACCGGGAATAGGGAATGGGGAATAGGTAATAGGGCCGAGCGTGGTCCGTCCCCCTATCCCCTATTCCCTATTCCCCATTCCCTGCCCCGGCTATGAAACCGCCACCCTTCCTCCTCGCCTTCGCCCTCCTCCTCTGGGGCTGGCAGACGAGCCTGTTGCCCATCGCGCTGCTGCTGGCGGTGGTGCTGGAGGCGGCGCGGTGGATTGAGTGGCGGCTGGAGTTCGACGTGCCGGACTTCAACCGCATCGCCGACCTCTGCACGGTGCTGGCAGCGGTGGCGATGGTCTATTGCATCCTCACCCGCGAGACGGGGAACCAGGTGATGGAGTTCTTCCAGACCACGAGCCTCTCCGGGCGCGAGCAGGCGATGAAGGGCGTTTCGCAGACCACGTTCGTGTTCCTGCAATGGCTGCCAATGCTCATCTTCCCGGCGGTGGCGGCGCTGGCCTACAGCGCGCGGGAACAGGTGCCGCTCTCGTGCTTCTCGTTCTTCCAACGCCGCCGCTACGCCCGTGCGAAGCAGCCGCAGCCGCTCACGCCCGCGTTCCACCTCGGCTATCCCTACCTCGCGGTCGTGCTGTTCTCGGCGGCGATGGCGAACCAGCGCACGCCGTGGTTTTACTTCGCCGTGTGCGCTGCGGTGGCGTGGGGGCTGTGGCCGCTGCGACCGCGACGCTTCTCGAACGTCATCTGGGTCTGCGTGCTCATCGGGGTGACGAAGGCCGGGTATCTCGGCCACAAGGGCCTGAGCGAATTGCAGTCTCAGGTGGAGGGGAAAATTCTTTCGTGGATGAGTAACTGGGCGCGTCGCTCGCTCGACCGGACCGAGTCCAGCACGGCCATCGGGCGCATCGGCCAGCTCAAGCTCTCGGGCAAAATCGTGCTACGCGTCGAGCGAGAGGCCGGGCCGGTGCCGCCGTTGCTGCGGGATGCGTCGTTCAGTCGCTTTGAAAGCCCGCGCTGGTTCAACCCGCCACGCATCGCTGAGGCGAAGGTGGAAATTTCCGGGGGCAGCACGACCTTTCCCCTGCTGAAGAAGGTTGCGACGAACGCGGTGCTCATCTCCTCCTTCGCCGCGCGCGGGCAGGCGGTGCTCGCCCTTCCCCCCGGCACCGCGACGTTGGAAAACCTGCTCGCCAACGAGGTCTTCACCAATCGCGTCGGCGTCGTGCGCGTGACCGGGGTGCCGGACTTCCTTCAGGTCCGTGCGCTGCACGGCCCGGGCCTGACGTTGGGCGAGGAACCGTGGCCAGCGGAACAAGGAAAGTCGGCGCCTGACCTAGCCGTGCCCTTGAGTGAACAGCCGGCCGTGAAGCGCATCGCGGACGAACTGGCGCTGGCCGGGCAGGCGGACCACGAGGTCGCGCGGCGGGTGCAACGCTTCTTCGCCGAGGAGTTCAAGTATGGTTCCTTCCTGCCCAGCTCGCTCACGCAAGTGCCGCAGGGCATGACGCCGTTGAGCTTCTTCCTGCTAAAGAACCGCGTGGGGCACTGCGAATATTACGCTACCGCCACAGTGCTGTTACTGCGCCAAGCCGGTATCTCAGCGCGCTACATCTACGGTTGGAGCGTGCAGGAGCCGGAGACCAACTCGAATGCCTACGTCGTCCGCGAACGCCATGCCCACGCGTGGTGCGTGTATTGGAACGCGGCGAACAAGTCCTGGGTGGACCTCGACACCACGCCGAGCAACTGGGTCGGGACGGAGAACGAAAACGCGTCCTTCTTGGAGCCGCTCACCGACCGCTGGTCGCGCGCGTGGTTCGGGTTCTCGCGGTGGCGTGTCTATGGCGGGGCGGACGCGTGGCAAGGCTACTTGCTCGGGGCGCTGCTGCTGTTGCTGGCGCTGCTCGCGTGGCGCGTGCTGGCGCGGCAACGGCGACGCCGCAAGGCCGAGGTGGCGGGTATCGAGGAATGGCTGCATCGCCCCGGCACGGACTCGGAGTTCTACCGCATCGAAGTGCGACTGGAGGAATTGGGCTTGGGCCGCCGCGCGGGCGAAACCTTGGCCGACTGGCTGGCGCGCATCGAACCGCTCGCGAAACTTCCAGTCACCCCGCTGCGCCAACTGCTCGCCCTGCACTACCGCCTGCGCTTTGACCCGCTGGGCTTGAGTGGGCCGGAGCGGACGGCGTTGCGGAGTGGGGTGGGCGAGTGGCTGGCGAAGGCGAAGGCGGCGTGAACCGGAGCCACAAGCTGGCGCGCCGACCGTGCTCATTAAACCCGAATTCCCAAATGGGATGACCACGAAAGGGAGCAAAGAGCGCAAAGCCAAGCTTCTGGTAAGTGCCACGGGGAGCAATAGTCCCGCCCCCTGTCGTTTTCACCTCGGCTTCTTTGTGTTCTTTGGGCCCTTTCGCGGCTAAACTTCGGAGTTCGGGTTAACCCACTAACCAGCACTCATCCGAAGGGGGAGATGTGCGTTGCCTGGCTGTCTTCATTAGTGCCAGTCAGTGCCGGTTAGTGGTTCAACTCCGTGGTGCCGTCCTGCCCTACTCGTAGCGCAGCGCCTGAATCGGGTTGAGCTTCGCCGCCTTGAACGCGGGGAACAGCCCCGCGATGACGCCCACCGCCACGCTGAACGCGAACGCCATCACCATGCTCTCCGCCGTGATCATCGGCGTGTTCTCCGTGGGCGACATCGCCACGAGGAGCTTCACCAGCAGGTCCGAGGCGAACAAGCCCGCCACCCCGCCGATGATCGCGATGACCACGCTCTCGACGAGGATTTGCGTGAACACGTCGAAGAACGTCGCGCCAATAGCCTTGCGGATGCCGATCTCGCGCACCCGCTCGGTGATGCTGGCCAGCATGATGTTCATGATGCCGATGCCGCCGACCAGCAGGCTGATGGCCGAGATGATGCCGCCGCTCATGCGCGCGTTGCTGATGGAGCTGGTGATGGTTTCGGACCAGTTCTCCTGCGTGCGGAAGGAGAAGTCCTCGATGCCCTTGTGGGTGTGCAACATCACGTTCTTCGCCTGCTGGAGCGCCTCATCCATCTTGTCGATGTCCGCGATCTTGATGGAGAGCGTGGACAGGCGCGGATCGGGAACGAACTCCGCCGTGCTGCCCGAAGTCACGCTGGAGCTGCTGCTCCGCCCGTAGCTGCCGGAGCCGCTGCCCGAGGTGCCCGTGGCCGCGCGGAACCGCAGCCACATCGTGTTCAGCGGGATGTAAACGGTGTTGTTCTTCAGGTCGAAAACGAAGCCCCCGCTGCGGCTGCTGCCCTTGCCGCTGCCGTAGCCCTTGCTGCGCTCCGGCCCGCCCTTGGTTTCCGCCGGCTTGTCCTTCTGGAGCTCGCGCGCCTTCCGGTCTTGCTCGGCCTCGTAGTGCTCGAACATGCCGATGACTTTGAAGCGCTGGTTGTTGATGTTGATGAACTCGCCGATGGGGATGATCTCGCGGCCAATCTGCTCCGGCGAACCGAAGAGGGCATTGCGCACCGCGGTGCCGATGACGCACACGTTGCGCGCGTTCTCGTCGTCGATCTCATTGAACATCCGCCCGTGCGCGACGATGTGCTGGTTCAGCTCCACGGCGTTGGGCCAGGTGCCGATGAAGTTCCACGGGCTGATGCTCTTGCCCATGCGGGTCATGGTGATGTTCCGCGTGCGCATCTCGGGCACGACCATCGTGATGAGGGGCGCGCTGTGCAGGAGCGCGTGGACATCGGCCATGGTGGTGCCGACGGCCTGATCCGCCATGTGCTGTTGCCAGACGGGAATGTCCTGCTCCTCGACGCGCACCTTCTCGAGTCCGCCGATGGCGATGAGCGCTTCCTTCATGCCGTTCTCCATGCCCTTCACGAGCGCGGACATGGCCACGAGGCTGGAGACGCCCAGGATGATGCCCAGCATGGTGAGGAGGGAGCGAAACTTGTTCGCCCAAATCTCCTTCAGCCCAACGGCGATGGCGTTGAAAAAGTTCATGCGCGGATAGCGATGGCCGAAGCTAGCAGCGGCGCGGGCAGGATAACAACAGCAGGCTTCCCCAGCCGCTGCCCGGAGCGCGCATCGCAGTTTCTTACAACTTGGTTGAGCGTGCGTGGCTGTTCTCCCTCACCCCAACCCTTTCCCGCTGAGAGAGGGAGCCACGCAGGCCACATCTCGAACTATCAGACCGTGTTGATTCACGAGCCGGCGGCGAAGCGCCGCTCTCTCGGAGGGAGGGTTGGGGTGAGGGGGAAGGGACCAACGAACGGCAAAGCACCAATTGTCTTTGGAAATTGGGGCTACTCATTCTCCGGGGGAAAACCGTAGCCGCCGAACAGTGCATCGTGCGGAGGCAGTAACCGCTCGGACTCAGGCGCTCGGCTAGGCGAGGATGCCCTTCACCACCTGACCGTGCACGTCGGTGAGCCGGAAGTTGCGGCCTTGGAATTTGAAGGTGAGGCGCTCGTGGTCGATTCCCAGTTGGTGCAGGAGAGTGGCTTGCAGGTCGTGCACGTGGACGGGGTCTTTCGCGACGTTCATCGCGAGGTCATCGGACTCGCCGTAGGTGATGCCGGGCTTCACGCCGCCGCCCGCCATCCAAATCGTGAAGGCGTAGGGATGGTGGTCGCGACCCCAGCGCTTGCGCTCCTTGATGTCGCCTTGGATGAAGGGCGTTCGGCCAAACTCGCCACCCCAGATGACGAGCGTGTCGTCCAGCAGGCCGCGCTGCGCAAGGTCGAGGACAAGGCCGGCACTGGGCTGGTCGGTGTCGCGGCACTGGTTGTAAAGCTCGGTGGTGAGGGAGTTGTGCTGATCCCAGCCGGCGTGCATGACCTGCACGCAGCGGACGCCGCGCTCGATGAGCCGGCGGGCCATGAGGCAGTTGTAGGCGAAGGTGCCCTGCTGCTTCGCGTTCGGACCGTAGAGGGCGAGGGTGGCGTCCGTTTCCTTCGAGAGGTCGGTGAGTTCCGGGACGCTGGTCTGCATCCGGTAGGCCATCTCGTATTGCGCAATGCGCGTGGCGATTTCCGGGTCGCCGAATTCGCGGAGCTTCAGCTCGTTGAGCTGCGCGAGGTCGTCGAGGAGGCCGCGCCGGACTTGCGCGGACATGCCGTCGGGGTTGCTCAGGTAAAGCACGGGTTCGCCGCTGCCGCGAAACTTCACGCCGCTGTAGCGCGTCGGGAGGAAGCCGCTGCTCCAGTAGAAGTCGTAGAAGATTTGCCCGCAGCTCGTGTCCTTGCTGATGGAGGTCATCACGACGTAGCCGGGCAGCTCCTGCGTCTCGAGGCCCAGGCCGTAAGTCATCCACGCGCCGAGGCTGGGGCGGCCGGGCATCTCGGAACCGGTGAGGAGGAAGGTGATGCCGGGCGCGTGGTTCACGGCCTCGGTGTGCATGGACTTGATGAAACAGAGCTTGTCCGCAATCGCCGCCGTGTAAGGCATGAAGCGGCTCACCCACGCGCCGCTCTGCCCGTGCTGCGCGAACGGCTCGACGGGCTGGAGCATGAGCTTGCCGCTGGGCGCGCCGGTCATGGTGCTGAAGCGCTTGCCGGCGACGTAGCTCTCGGGGACGGGCTGGCCGTGGAGTTCTTGGAGCTTGGGCTTGTAGTCCCACAAGTCCACGTGCGTCGGTGCGCCGTTCTGAAAGAGGTAGATGATGCGCTTGGCCTTAGCGGCAAAGTGCGGGAGGCCGGGCAGGCCGGAGGAATTGCGAATGGGGAGTGGCGAAGTGCGGGTCTCGGCGGCGCGGGAGTCTTCTTTGAGCAGGGAAGCCAAAGCCGCGACGCCGAGGCCCGTCGCGCCGCGCCCGAAAAGCTGGCGGCGGGTGAGGTGGGCGGCGTGGTCAAGGAGGGGGTTCATGTGCCCAATCTCACGAGCCACCCACCTTCACCAGCGCCTTGTCACTGCGAATAAAGAGCGCGCCCGCGCCGATGCTGGGCGTGCCAATGAAGGTGTCCTTCAAGTCGAGCGAGCTGACCACCGCGCCTTCGGGAGCGGCGGTGTCCACGACTTGCACGAGGCCCTTCTCGTTCGCGAGGTAGAGGAACTTGCCGACGCCCACCGGCGTGGCGCTGTAAGGGCCCGTGGTGCGGAGCTGCCAGAGACGTTTGCCGTCCGCAAGGCCCGCCGCGCTGAGAATGCCGGCGGCGTTCAACGTGAACACCTTGTCCCCTAGCACCACCGGACTGGCGGTGGAGGGAGAGAGTTGCGCGTTCTGCCAAAGCACTTCCGGATGCGCGCCCGCCGCGCCGGGCTTCATCGCCGTCATGCCTTTCGAGGGCACATACAGGACGCCGCCCACCAGCACGCTCGACGACATCGTCGAAGCGCCGTCGGTGAAATACCACGCCTCCACTCCGGTGCGCGCGTCCACCACGCTCAGGCCGGGGCCGGACTGCAACACGACGAGCGGCTGGCCGGACTTCGCGTCAGGCACGACCACGGGCGTCGCCCAGCACGCGACCTTGGGGCGGTTGTTCTTCCAGCGGTTCGCGCCGGTCGCCACGTCGATGCCCGCCGTGAACGATTCGCTGTCGTTCTCCACCGGCACCACGAGCGTGTCGCCCACCACGATGGGCGACGCCGCCATGCCGAGGCTGTTGCTCGCGTTCGGATAATCGCGCGTCAGCCCGCGCAGCCAGAGCACGTTGCCGTCGAGGTCGAGGCAGAGTAGGTCGTTCGAAGAGAAGAGGCAGAAGAGCCGCTGGCCGTCGCTGCACGGCGAGTTGGCGGCGACGCAGGTTTTCGGAAACGTCATCGTGCGACCCGTGGCCCAGAACTGCCGCTCCCACAGCTTCGCGCCGCTCTTCGCGCTGAAACAAAGGACGTGCAGCCGGTCCTGCTCCGTGCCGCTCGACGCGGTGACGAACACCTTGTCGCCGACGATGACCGGGCTGGAGAGGCCGCGTCCGGGCAAGGCGATTTTCCAGGCGACACTCTTCGCATCGAGGTGCGTTGGGAGCTGGGCCTCGGTGGCAATGCCGGTGCCGCCCGGACCACGAAACTGAAGCCAGTCGGCGGCGGTGACGGTGAAGCTGGCGACCGTCAGCCAGCTCAACATCGCGACGCGCGCAAGGCTTCCGCCAGGTTTTGGAGTGCGCCAGCCCTCTGGCGCTTTTCCGACGCGCTCGAAAGCGGCAGCGGACTGCCGCACTCCAAGACGCTGCCGCGACTCCGCGCCGCCCGTTACCAGTTTCACGTTGTTCATTACTTCGTTCCTTTCTTGTCATCCACCTTCGCCGCGCCCGCCTGGGCCTTCGGCGTCGCCGGCCTATCCTTCGCCAGAATCGCCGTCCCGCTCGCGTCGCAGACGCGGAGCTGAAACTCCCATTCCTTCGTCCAGTCCTTCACCTCCTCGTTCTGGCAGGCCTTCACGAGAATGGTGTTCTTGCCCGCCTTCAGCGTGACCGGCAGCCGATATTGGTCAATGCGCGAGCCACGGTGATACTCGTCGCGCCCGAAGAGCAACGCGCCGTTGAACCAGACCTTCCAGCCGTTCTTGCAGCCCAACCGGAGCTCCGCCAGCCCCGCCGTCGCCGCGTTGAACTCCGTGAACGCGTAGCCCGTCACGCCCTTGAGGTCGCCGAACGACTTGTTGAAATCCACCATCCCGTAGTCGTGCGCCGTCGCTACGTCCACCCAGCGCGCCTTGTCGAGTTTGCCGTCGTAAGTCGCCGCGAGGTCCACCGTCTTCTCCGGCGGATACGCGGTGTCGAAGCCCACGAGCTTCGTGTTGTCGAACGCGCCGAGGAGCTTCCAGTGCGTGAGGAAACCGAAGTGTTTCGGCAAGTCCACCTCCTGCCCGAGCTTCCGCAGTTCGCCCGCGACTTTCTTGATTTGCGCCTCGTCGCGCGCGTAGGTCAGCGCGTTGGAAAACTCCTTCGTGGCAGCGGCCTTGTCTTGCGCCGCGAGCGCCTTGTCCGCCGCGTCAATCAGTCGCTGCACGGCGTCGCGCCGCAGCTCGACGCTCGGGTCGTTGGCGAACGTGGGCAGCAGCTTCTCCCCCGTGGCCGGCGACACGCGCGCAATCAACTCGTAAGCCAGCCGCCGCGCGCGGGGATTGTGCTGCTTCTCCGCGAGGAACTTCTCCAAGTCCGCCTGCGGCAACGTGCGCCCCGCCGCCAGCTCGCGGTCGGCGATGGCGTCCACGACGGAGCGGAGGTAATTCGCGGCGAGGTCGTTCGCGTCGTCCATCGCGGTGAGCAGCGGGACGAGGGACTTGGCGTCGGCCTTCGCGAGGTTCTTCCACGCGGCGGCGGCGGGCGGGTTCCCCTTCCCCTCCGCGCCGACCTGGCGGATGGCGGCGATGTCGGACTTGAAATCGGCCTGGGCCGAGAGGGCCAGCGTGGTGCCGAGGAGAATCAAACTCAGTGGCTTCATGGGGCGGGAGACTAGCGGAGCCACTGCCGGTGACAACGGGCAAGTGCGACTAACCCGCAGCGTCCCACGCGCAGAAGGGCGGCTGGAATTGAATTGGCCGCAAAGAACACAAAGTGACGCAAAATGATCGCGGAAGCTGGGTGGTGAGCCGGAATCATGCAATTGAGTCACGGATGAAACACGGCGTAACAGGCGAAGGCTTGCCGCTGCACGGCTGCGGCGTCGCCACCGATTGGGAGGCGCGTTCAACTCCTGGCTCCCACCCGTGTTCCATCCGTGTTCCATCGTGGCTAAAGAATGGGTCCGACTCCAAACGGACGGACGGCTTTCCGCTTCCGGCTTGCCGTGACCGTTCAACGGCTCCGCTGCTACGCACCGCCCGCTTCCATGCCCTCGCTCCCAGCCGGTGTGGCCGGGAGCAAGCGCCACGCGTTCCCGTCCCACGCCCGATGCGCTCCGCCACCCGCCCGCCGCTCCGGTTTTTACCCGATGACTTCGCGCCCAAGACTTGCCTACGCTCACCCGCAACCCGGAATCACTCCATGAAGACCACGCCCGCCTCCCGCCGCTTCCCGTCCCCCTTCCTGCTCGTAATCCTAAGCTTAATCCTGCTCCGCCTCGCCCCGGCCCAAGCCCAAGTCCTCCTCAACGTGGACTTCGGTGTCGGAGCGGCGAGCGGGAAGGTGGGCTTTGCCGCGACGGGGCTCGCGACGAATGACTTCTGGAACCTGCACGCGCATTACAACCCGCGCTTCACACCTGGCCAGCCGCCGGTGCCGAACCACACGACCTCCGGGCTCAAGCTCTCCGACAAGTCCGACTCCGCCGTGTCCATCGCTGTCAGCAACGCCCCCGGTGTCTGGGGCAACGCCTCGGGTGACCCGATGTTTGACTCGTTCGTCTTCGCGCCGAACGGCTCGAACATCCTTGTGACCGTCCGCGCGCTGGAGGCGGGGCGCTATCATAGCTACCTCTACGGTCATGCTGATCCCGATGCCACCCCAGAGCAAAACTCCGTGTTCACCCTCCGCAGCGGCACGAACACCCTCGGTCCGCTGGCGGTTGGTTCGGCCGGTGGCTGGAAGGCTTCCTTGGGCTGGCAAGAAGGCCGGCAGTTCATCGTGTTCCGCGACGTGCCGGTGGAGGCCGGACAACCCGTCATTATCGAGGTCGCGCCCGGACCGGGCGGCGTGGCGGTGCTCAACGGCCTGCAAATCATCTCCCGCGGCTCCAGCCCGCCCAAGACCATCGGCGTCGCCACGCTGCCGCCGCCCGCGACCTACACAAACCTCATCGTCCGCGAGGTGCGCTACGAAGGAAAAGTCACAGACTCCGAGGCGCGCTTCACGGCGACAGTCGAGGTCGAGTCACTCACGACGAACGAGGTCAGCGCAGTTCTCTTCCAAGGCGACGTGGCCGTCTTCGCGCCGGAGTTGCCGGCGGGCATCCGCCTCACGCGGGAGTCGGCGGAGCGAACGCTCGGCAAGGCGGTCTCGATCAGCCCGCGCTCCGGCACCTACCGCCTGCACTGTGCCAAGTCCGGCGTCCACACGCTCAAGCTCGAAGTCATCGCGCGTATCACCAAGGCCGAGCCGTGGAACCACATCAGCTTCAACGGCCCGCCCGCGTCCGTCGCCAGCCTCAAGGTGGAGGGCAACGCCGGCGTGGAACTTGAACTCCTCAACGGCGCGTTGCTGGAAGGCTCAGGCGCGACGGCGAAGGCCAGTTCCTCCATTGCCGGCATCGTCGGCGCGGACCGCGTCGTCTCGCTGCGCTGGCAGAGCAAGACCACGGAGATTGCGCGCAAGTCCCTGATCACGGTGGACACCGCCGCCAGCGCGGTGGTCTCGCCCACGGTCATCAAGTTCACCACGGTGCTCCACTACGAGCTGCTCCAGGCCAGTGTCTCGCGCCTCACCGTCGGCCTGCCGCCGGGCCACACGCTCACGCGCGTGCAGGGCGACGGCATCCGCGATTGGTCCACGGCCAAGGCCACGGCGGCGGCCCGCGTGCCGGCGGACTGGTCCGTCCTCACCGTGGACTTCGCCAAGCCAGTGGAAAAAACTTACTCTCTCACGCTCGCCACCGAGCAGCCCGTCGAGGCCACGCCGCTCCTCGCCACGCTCCTCGTCCCGCAGCCCCTCGACATCGAGCGCGAGTCCGGCACGTTCACCCTCGCGGCGGACGACACCGTGGTCGAGGTCGAGTCCACGACCGGCGTGCGGCAGGTCAACGCCAGCACCGGCACGCTCTTCGCGTGGCGCTTCAACGCCCGGCCGTTCAGCATCGCGGCGCGGCTCAAACGCATCGAGCCAGTGCTGGAAACGGCCGCGCGCGTCACGGCGCGGCTGGAGGAATCGCGCCTCGTGGTGAGCCACGCGGTGAACCTCAGCGTGCTCAAGGCCGGCATCTACACCGTCGAGCTGACTTACCCGACGAACTTCAACGTGACCGATGTGCGCGGCGGGAACGTGGAGGACTGGAAGGCCACGGGCGGCAAGCTGAAGGTGAACTTCACCCAGCGCGTGCTCGGTGTGCATCGCCTCGACCTCACGCTGGAGCAGCCGCACAAGACCTTCCCCGCGCAAATCAACGTCGGAGCCGTGCGCGTCACGGGTGCGACGAAGGAGACCGCCTTCATCGGCGCGGCCTCGGCGGCGGGCATCCGGCTCAAGACCGCCGAGCTGACCAATGCAAGGGAGATTCCCATCGCGCAACTCAATCAACGCGCCGGCGACGAAGCGCTCGCCTTCACCGCCGAAGCGCCGGACTGGAAGCTCGCCCTCGCCACCGAGCGACTGCCTGCGCGCGCGGTCGCCGAGGTGTTCAACCTCGTCACCGTCGGCGACGGCCTCGTGGGCGGCAGCGCGACGATTCGCTTTGGCATTCTGAATCAGGGCGTGCAGGAGTTCAAAGTGTCGCTCCCGGCGCATTGGAAGAACGTCGAGTTCACCGGGCCGAATATCCGGCGCAAGGAGCTGGGGAGCGCGGGCGTCCCGCCTGTGACCAATATCTGGACCATCTCCCTCCAAGACAAAGCCTGGGGCGGCTACACGCTCGTCGTCACCTACGACTACCAGTTCGACCCGAAGAAGGCCGTGCTCGACCTCGCGGGCGCGCATTGCGACGGCGTCGAGCGCGAGACCGGTTCGCTGGCCGTGACCGCCGCCGCGAACCTGAAACTCCAGCCCAAGCCCGCCGCCGAGCCGTTGCGGGCCATTGACCAGACCGAGCTGGCCGAGACCGACCGCGCGCTCATCACGCGGCCCGTGCTGCTGGCGTATCGCTACACCGGCGGCGGCTACGCGCTCACAGCGGACGCGGCGCGCTTCGACGAGGAGCGCGTGCTCGACGCCGTGGCCGACCGCACGCAAATCACCAGCGTCGTGACCGAGGCGGCCGAGATGCTCACGCAGGCCAGCTTCATGGTGAAGAACAACGAGAAGCAGTTCCAGCGCTTCAAGCTCCCGGCGGGCGCGAACTTCTGGGGCTGCTACGTGAACAACCAGCCCAGCAAGGCCGAGCGCGACGGCGACTGGCTGCAAATCCCGCTGCCGCGCGGCGAGAACCGCGACGAGGCCTTCGCCGTGGACATCGTGTATGCGCAGAAGCTCGCCGCGCTGGACCAGTGGCTGCCGCAGCACGTCGCCCTCACCGCGCCGGCCACCGACGTGCCCAACACCTACGCCGAGTGGCAGCTCTTCGTCCCCGCCACGAAGCGCGTCTCCAGCTTCGGCGGCACCATGAGCATTGCACGCGGGACCACCTACGGCCTGCGCGAGGCGTGGGACCGCTTCCTCTCGTGGTGGGAAGACGTGTGGGGCCAACTCCTCGGCGGTCTGGCGTTCCTCGCGGTCGTTTACTTCATCGCGCGCTCGGTGAAGAAGAATGGGATGAAGGGCTTCGGCACCGCCGCCGTGGTGCTGTTCGTCTGCGCCATCATGGGGGGAATGCTGTTGCCCGCACTGTCCAAGGCGAAGGCCAAGGCCAGCCGCATCAAGTCGGTGAGCAACCTCAAGCAAATCGGCCTCGGAGCGCGGGTCTTCGCCAACGACAACGCGGACCGTTTCCCCGACAACTTCGAGGAGATGATGAACGAGCTGGGCAGCGACAAAATCCTCACCGACCCGGACAGCGGCGAGCGCTACGTCTGGGTCGGCGCGGGCAAGCCCGAGCACGGCGACGCCCTGCTCGCCTACTCGCCCGTGGACAACGGCGGGCGCAACGCGGTCTTCGCCGACGGCAGCGTGCGGCAACTCAGCAGTTCCGACTTCGCGCAAGCCCAGCAGAAGGACGCGCAAATCGTAGCCCAGTCCGCCGTGCGCCAGGCCCAGGGCGTGGGGATGAAGAAGGATGTGCAGGCGCTGGCCTTGCAATCGGACGGCAACGCTTTGGTCGGGGGGGGCTTCAGCACCTTCAACGGAGTCGCCGCCCGGGGCCGCATCAAACGGCTGAACGCGGATGGCTCTTTGGACTCTAGTTACAGAACGGCTGACGCCCCAGGCAACGCGCCAGCCAAGCCGATGGCCAAACAGATGGCGGACAAAAGGCGTGAGTCTGGCGAAGTCGAGCAGTTGGCCCGAGTGGACAAGCTCAGTGACCGGCTCGAGGCGGCCCGCCAGGAACCAATGGCAGCCGGACGGGGCGTAGAAGTGACGGCGAAGTGGAGTGAGAAGGCAAAAGTCGCCACCCCGGCTGAGGTAGCAAGTCGCATGGCCGCCGAGCGTAAGGCCGCTTCCGGGCCAATGCCAATGACACCGCCGCCTGTCGCATCACCCGTTCCCGAGCCACTCACAGCGGCCGGAGCGCTTTCGCTCGCCGATGGCATTGAGACTAGGAATTTTTCAGTTCCGGCCATTCAAAACTCACTTCAGGTTCAGCGGGCGGGCGGTTCCCCCGGCACCGTAACCCTTGGCTTTTTGTCGGCCAATGGAACAGCCGTTGCGGGCAGCGATGCGGTTAATTCCTTGAGTCGCAGTGTTCTAAGCGACTCGAAGGACCAGAGCGGGGCCTTCCAACTCGGGATGCTTGCCGCCGGAGTAGCGGGCGGCGGCGGCGCAGGCAGTGGCGGGTTCGGCTTCGCGCGGGCCGATGGCGAAGCCGCGCAGACGGCGGTGGGGATGCGCTCCATCCGCATCGACATCCCGCGCAGCGGGCAGGCGTTCACGTTCACCAAGGTGCTCAACCTCAAGTCCGAGCCGCTGGGCATCGAGATGTCGCTCATGCCGCTGGGCAAGTTCCGCGCGGCGCAGTCCGCCGGGCAGCTCGCGCTCTTCCTCGGCGGGCTGCTGTGGGCACTCATCCACTGGCGGCGCGCTGACCGCAGCTCCTTCGGCATCGCGCTCGGACTAGCGCTCGCGCTCGCGGGCGTCGTGTGGCTGGGGCTGTCGGCCAGGACGCTGCATTGGGTTCTAATCGCTGCCGTGCCGTTGGCTGGGGCGGCGTTGCTGTGCTGGCTGGCGTGGAGGTTTTGGCCGCGTGGGAAGGTGAATGGTGAGGAGAAAATGGTGAGGAGTGAAGGCAGCGTGACGCCGGTGCCGATGGCTGAATCGAAGCCGTCCGTTGCGGACAGCGGCTCGGGTCCAGTTCCTCCGGCTGCGGCGCTGCTGGCCTTCGCGCTCCTGACCACCAGCGCGCTCGCCCAGCCGACTCCTTACTCCTCACCCCTCACCATTCACAATTCACCCGTCACCCTGCAATCAGCCACCTACACCGGCACCATCCGGGAGAAGGCCGCTGAGTTCACCGCCACGCTGGTGGTCAGTTCCACCGGCACGAACCAGACCTTCACGCTCTTCGGCGAGGACGTGGCCATCCAGAGCTTCACCGCCAAGACCGGCGAGGCGCGGCTCGTGCGCGAAGGCGGCTTCGCCCGCGTGTGGTTGCCCAAGAGCGGCGCAGTCACGGTGGAGTTGAAGCTGTTCGTCCGCCTCGACGGCGATGTCACCAAGCGCCGGCTCGGCTTCGGCCTGCCGCCCGCGCTGGCCAGCCAGTTCACCGCGCTCATTGACGAGCCGGACGCGGATGTCGAGTTCCCCAGCGCCGTGGCCTTCAAGCGCACGCCCGCCGGCAAGCAGACGCGCGTCGAGGCCATCATCGGCAGCACCGACCGCGTGGACCTCGCCTGGACGCCGCGCATGAAACGCCTCGCCGAGATGGAGGCCACCGTGTTCGCGCAGACCGCCACGCTCGTGACCGTCGGCGGTGGCGTAGTGAACTCGCGCGCGGTGGTGGACTACCAAATCGCGCAGGGCGAGCTGCGCCAGGCCAAGGTCCGCCTGCCCGCCGGGCAGCGCCTGCTGCGCGTCGAAGGCGAGGGCATCCGCACCTGGGAACTCCTGACGGAGGGCGGCGCGGAAGTTCTCTCCGTGGACCTGCTCAAGGGCGCGACCGCGAACTGGCGCTTGACCATCGAGACCGAGAAGCCGCTGCCCACGCTGCCCGCGACGGTGAAGGTGGAAGTGCCCGTGGTGCAGGACGTGCGCCGCGAGGCGGGCCTGGTCGCCGCGCGCGGCGCGGAGGAGACGAGTCTGGCGGTGGAGACCGCCGAGGACCTCCAGCGCGTGGAACTCGCCGAGTTCAACCGCGCCAGCAAGCTCAACTACACCGACCTCGTCAGCGCGTTCCGCTACCTGCGCAGCACGTTTCAACTGACGGTGAAGGCCGAGGCCGTGCAGCCGCAGGTCGAGGCGCTGGTGCTGCAACGGCTGCGGCTCGGCGCGGAGCAGCTCACGCTCGCGGCAGAGTTCAGCTACACGGTGAAGAAGGCCGGCATCTTCCAGTTGCGCGCGCAGATTCCCGTGGGCTGGCGGATTGAAACCGTCGCCTACGCGGACGCCACGTTGCGGGCCAAGGGCAGCGCGTTGATGCCCATCAACAACTGGACCGAGAAGACGGAGGCCGGAGTGCGCGTGCTCGAAGTGCCGCTGCGCGAACGCACGCAGGGCCAGGTCTCGCTGCTGGTCGTGCTCGCGCGGACGGTGAAGGAAGCGCCCAAGACCCTCGCGGTCCCGGCCGTGCATCCGCTGGGCGTCCACAAGCTGAATGGCTTCGTCTCCGTCTCCACCGAGGCGGGCATCTCGGTGAAGACCGAGAGCTTCGACGGCTTGACGGAAGTTCCCGCCGCGTCCATGCCGGTCGGCATCTACAAAGGGTCGAGCGAGATTCCGACGCTGGCCTTCAAGTTCCTTTCCCCCGACCCGACGCCGATGCCTGCTTGGAAGCTGGGCGTGGCGACGGAGCAGCTCGAGTCGTGGGTGCGCGCCGAGGTGGTGAACCTCATCAGCGTGTCCGAGACGCTCGTGAGCGGGCGCGCGCTGGTGCGGCTGGACATCGCCAATGCGCCGGTGAAGGAGTTCCGGCTGAAGATTCCGCTGACCGTCACGAACGTGGACATCACCGGGCCGAACATCCGCCGCCGCGACCAGACGGGCGAGGTGTGGCGCGTGGAGCTGCAGCACAAACTGCGCGGCCAGCACACGTTCATGGTGACGTGGGAGCAACCGCGTGCCGCGAAGACGAACGCGCCCGTGGAAGTGCCGGCGGTCGAGGCCGTGGGTGTCGAGCGCGAGACGGGGTCGGTGGCCATCCTCGCCAAGCCGCCGCTGCAAGTGTCCGAGAAGTCCGCGAGCACGGAGCTGGTGCGCATCGACGCGCGCGAGCTGCCTGAGTGGGCGGCGGCCTACGCGACCGGCGCGAAGGGCGAGCAAGTGGTGCTGGCGTGGCGTTACCTGCGACCCGGCTGGAAGCTGGCGGTGACCCCGCAGCGCTTCGCCGAAGCGGCGGTCTTGCAGGCGCTCGTGGACAGCGCGCGGCTCACGACCGTCGTGGCCGACGACGGGCAAATGATGACGGAGGTTTCGTTGTCCATGCGCAACAACGGCCGGCAGTTCCTCGAAGTGGAGTTGCCGACGGGGGCGATTGTCTGGAGCGCCTTCGTGAACGGCCAGCCCGTGCGCCCGACCAAGCAGGGCGGCAAGCTGCTGTTGCCGATGGAGCAGGCCGGCGGCGACGCGGCGTTGCCCATCGAGTTCACCTACGTCGCAGCGGACAAGTTCCCGAAGCGCAAGGGCCACGTGGCCTTCGCCTCGCCGAAGTTCGACGTGCCGCTGAAGAACGCGCGCTGGGAGCTGCTGCTGCCGCCGGACTACGAATACACGGAGTTCGCCGGCACGATGGGCCGCGACCTGAGCGGCGCGACGGTCGTGACCGTGAACTACTCGGCGGCGGAGTATTCCAAGCAAGAGGCGAAGGTGCGCGCTGACCGCGACAGCGAGTCGAAGTCGAGCCTCGGAAGACTCAACAGCCTGCTCTCGTCCGGTAAGCTAAACGAGGCGAACAACGAGTGGTTCAACTTCAAGCGCAACCCCGGACAAGGCGGCGGCAATAAGGGAGCCGAGGTGGACGAGATGCGGCAGTTGAAGGAAGTCGAAGTGCAGCTCCGCCGCTCGCAGGCGAGCAACCTCGTGCAGGCACAGCAGGCTTACTCGTTGGACAACGCGAAGAAATTTGGAGCGGCGTTTGAAGATGCGACAAGTCCCAGTGTCTCGCCCTCTGGCGATGGAAAGGTGACGCAGCAACAACTGTCGCGCTACGACACCGACGCCGCCGAGCAGCAGTTGGAGAAGCTCCAGAAGGCGCAGGAAGTGACCGTCGCCACCGTGCAGCCGCTGCGGGTGAACCTCCCGTTGCGCGGCCAGCGCCACGCCTTCACGCAAGTCCTCCAGACCGAGGTGAACAAGCCCATGACCGTGGAGTTCACCGCCCGAAATCAAAAGGCCAGCGGCTGGCTCAAGCCCATCGCGCTGACCATCGCTGCTTTCCTCGCGCTGTGGGTGGCCGTCGCGGTGTTCGCCCAACGGCGAGCGGCGTGATGCCCGTGCCGGCGACTTGCAGTCGCCGTCGGTTGGCACGGAAGCTCCGGGCGGCGGCTGCAAGCCGCCGGCACGGGGCCGCCGCCAATCCCATCGAGATTCGTGGGGAACGCACTGGCAATCGCCTGCTCTACTTCTGGCACCCCGGACAGTAGAACGTGCTCCGCGCCGCTTGCACGAGTCGCCTGATGGGCGCGGCGCAGTTCACACACGGCTGGCCCGCGCGGTCGTAAACGCGCAGCCGCTCTTGGTAGAACGCCGAGTTGCCCTCCACCGCCCCGTAGTAGAACAACCCGTCGCGCTTCCCAGCGCCAACGAAGTCCAACGGGATGGTGCTGCCAGACTCAATCGCCTCCGCCAGCACCTCGCGGATGGCCGCGTGCAACCGCGCGACCTCCGCTGGCTTCACCCGCCGCGCCGTGCGTCGGGGTGACACGCCTGCGCGGAAGAGCGCTTCACTTGCGTAGATGTTGCCGATGCCCGCCACGAGCGACTGGTCGAGCAGCTTTACCTTGATGGCTTGAGCGGAACGGCGGAGCGCCCCAGCGAAAACCTCCACGGAAAATCCCTCTCCCAGTGGCTCCGGCCCCAGCGCTTGCACCGCGTCATCCGCCAGCGTGAACCGCCCGAACTGCCGTGGGTCTTCATAGACGAAGTTGTTCCGGCACAACCCCAGCACGACGACCGCGTGCTTCGGCAGCGGCGCACGCTTCGGCAGTAGATACATCCGCCCCGTCATGCCGAGGTGTCCGGTGACGGTGACTTCCCCTGCCCTACCCGGCCGCCGCCAAGTGAACACCAGATACTTACCCCGCCGCTCAAGTCCAACGAACCGCGCACCGGTCAGCGCGGCCCGTAGCGCGCTCTCGGTCGTGGGCCGACACACCTTCGCCTTCCGCACCAGCACGCTGCGGACGACTTTGTTCCGCAGGACCGGCGCAAGATGGCGGACGAGCACTTCGACTTCAGGCAGTTCAGGCACGGGGCATCTTTGCCGGAGCAGCAGTGGGACGGGAAGTCCGACGCTTGGCGTGCGGACGCCGACGTCTGCAGCACGTTTCAGCGGTTCAAGCACCGGCTGCGGAGGCTTCTGCGGAGGCGGTCAAACTTTCCTTCATGCCCGACGCCGCACTCGCCGTCCAAGCGCCCGTTGCATTTTCAGGTTCCAACTCGCATGACGCCCCAACTGACCTTCGCCGCCGCCCTTCTGCTGGCATTCCCCATCGCCCACGCTGCTGCCGCGACTGCCACTCCTTCGCCCGAAGGCGTCGCCTTCTTCGAGCAGAAGATTCGGCCCGTGCTGGTCTCGGCTTGCTACGAATGCCATTCGACCGAGGCGAAAACCAAGGGGAAGCTTAAAGGCGGTCTCTTCCTCGACACGCGCGCCGCGCTGCTAGCCGGCGGCGACGAAGGGGCGACCATCGTGCCCGGCAAGCCCGACGACAGTTTGCTCATCAAAGCCATGCGCTGGTCGCGCGAAGACCTGCACATGCCACCGAAGAAGAAGTTGTCGCCCGAGGTCATCGCGGACTTCGAGAAGTGGATCGCGATGGGCGCGCCGGACCCGCGCACCGGCGAGGTGGCGAAGGCCCGCCGCGAAATCAGCATCCCGCAGGGCCGCGACTACTGGGCGTTTCGTCCGCTCAAGCCGGTGACATTGCCCTCGGTGAAGGACGCGTCCTGGGCGAAGACGCCGATTGACCGCTTCATCCTCGCGAAGATGGAGGTGGCGAAGGTCACGCCGAGCCGCCCCGCGTCGCCCGAGCAGTTACTCCGACGCGCGACGTTTGACCTCACCGGACTGCCGCCGACGGTCGAGGCACTGGCGGCGTTCGTGAAGGAGTGCGGTTCCCCCGCTGCCAATTCCGCATTCCGCATTCCGCATTCCACATTCGACAAGCTCCTCGCCTCCCCCGCCTACGGCGAACGCTGGGGCCGCCATTGGCTCGACGTGGTGCGTTACGCCGAAAGCAACGGCTACGAGTTCGATGCCTTTCGCCCCGGCGCGTTTCACTATCGCGACTGGGTCATCCGCGCGCTCAACGACGGGATGCCTTACGACCGCTTCATCCGCTGGCAGCTCGCGGGCGACAAGCTCCAGCCCGACACCGTCGAGGGCGCGAGCGCCACGGGCTTTCTCGTCGCCGGGCCGTATCCCGGACAGATCACCGCCAAGACCATTGAGCGCATCCGCTACGACCAGCTCGACGACATGGTCTCGACCATCGGCAGCGGCTTCCTCGGCCTCACCTTCGGCTGCGTGCGCTGCCACGACCACAAGTATGACCCGATTCCCCAGACCGACTACTACGGCATCGCCGCCGCGCTTGCCCGGACCGACCAAGTCGAGCGAAAAGTTGACCGCCAGCACGAGGAGACCCAGCGCAAGCTCGCCGCGCACAAGCAGGCCAGCGAGCCGTTGCGCGCCGCGCTGAAGCAGTTCGAGGAAGAGCAGTTCCCCGCACGCTTCGCGAAGTTTCTGTCCACGGAAGCCTCCTCATCCACGAACGCCGCGCCGTGGCAGATGTGCGACGTGGCCTCCGCCGCTGCCACCTCCGCCGCGCTCGTCCTCGCCCGCGATGGCGCGGTGCGTTACGCGGGCAACAAGACCAAGGACGACACCTACACCGTGAAGGCCGTGACGTATCAGCGCGGCCTGCGCGCCTTCCGGCTCGATGCGCTGGCCGATGCGGAATCGCCCGCGAAGGGCCCGGGGCTTTCGGACAACGGCAACTTTGTCCTCAGCGAATTCAAGGTTACGGCCCGCCCGCTCGACCCGAAGTCGAAGGCCAAGCCCGTCACCGTCAAGGTCAAGGGCATCGCCGCCACCTTCGAGCAAAAGAACTACCCACTTGCCGCCGTCACGGATACCAAGCGCGGCTCGGGCTGGGCCGTCGCGCCGGAGTTCGGCAAGGACCACGCGGCCGTTTTCGAAATCGAGGGCGAGCCGGTCGGATTCGAGGGCGGCACAGAACTGGAGTTTCAGTTGGTGTTCAAGGGCTTCTTTGGTCTCGGCAAACTGCGGCTCGGGTTCAGCAACGGCGAGATGACCCCAGCCTTGGCTGATGCGAAAGGGGAGCAGGCGTTCCGCGAGTTGAGCACCACGCTGGCCGCGACCGGTGGCTCGCTCAACGCCACGAACCGCCCGGCATTGTTCCGCTGGTTAACGCGCTTTGACGCCGACGCTGAACGGTTGCAAACCGCCCTCCGCGACCACGATGCGAAGACGCCGAAGCCTGACTTGGTCGCCATCTACTCCACCAAGGCCGGCGGGCAAGATGTCTTCCTGCTCCGGCGCGGGGAGGTGGATGCCAAGGTCGCGAAAGCCGACCCGAACTATTTGCAAGTGCTCAACACCGCCGCCGACGGTGCGAAGCGCTGGCTCCCGAAGCCCGAGGCTGACCCGCGGGTCGCGCTGGGCGACTGGCTAACGGACACCGAGCACGGCGCGGGCAGCCTCCTCGCGCGCGTGATGGTCAACCGCGTCTGGCAGCATCACTTCGGGCGCGGCCTCGTCGCGACGCCGAACGACTTCGGCGTTCAGGGCAAGCCGCCGACACATCCCGAATTGCTCGAGTGGCTCGCGGCCGAGTTCGTGCGCGGTGGCTGGCAGCTCAAGCCCTTGCATCAGCTCATCATGGCCACCTCGGTCTATCAGCAAGGGGCCGAGTTGAAGCCGGCGAACCTCAACGCCGACCCCGAGAACAAACTCTGGTGGCATCGTCCCGCCCGCCGCCTCGAAGCCGAGGCCATCCGCGACGCGCTCCTGACCGTCGGCGGGCGGCTTGATGAAAAGCTCTACGGGCCGAGCGAGACGAATTACGAGTCCGCGCGCCGCAGCGTTTACCTTCGAGTGAAGCGCAGCGAACTCATCCCGTTCCTCACGCTCTTCGACGCGCCCGAGCCAGCAGCCAGTGTGGGCGAACGCGGCGCGACCACCTTACCCACGCAAGCACTCGCGATGATGAACTCGACCTTCGTCCGCGACATCGCTGACCGACTCACGAAGCGCGTGCTTCTGACCGGCGTCGAGCCAGCCGCCGCCATCGCGCAGGCCAGCCGCATCGCCCTTGGCCGCGCGCCGACGCCCGTCGAGCAAGCCCGCCTCGTGAGCTTCTTCGAGCAGCAGCTCCAACTCCTCGCCCCGCCGTCCGCCGACGCGAAAGCCACCGTCGCGCAAACCTCCCGCGCCCTCACCGAAACCTGCCTCGTCCTGCTCTGCATGAACGAGTTCATCTACGTGGACTGACCTCACTTTTTTAGCCACAGATGAAACACGGAGAAAAGCTTTCAGCCGCCGTCCCCCCATCCGTGTTTCATCCGTGTTCAATCCGTGGCTAATAGCTTCCTGATTTATGTTTGGCCAATACGCCCCCAACGAACTCGTTCTCCCCTCGCGCCGCAGCTTCCTCCAGCGCGCCGGCCTCGGCCTCGGCTCCGTCGCGCTCGGCACGCTGCTGCACGAAGCCAAAGCCGCGCCCGTGAATCCGCTGGCCGCGCGTCCGCCGCTGTTCCCCGCCAAGGCCAAGCGCATCGTGTGGCTCTTCATGACCGGCGCGCCGTCGCAAGTGGACACTTGGGATTACAAGCCCGAGCTCCAGAAGCGCAACGGCGAAATCCTGCCCGGCAGCGACCCCAAGACCGGCTTCTTCACGACCAGCGGCAAGATTCTCAAGTCACCGTTCGGCTGGAATCAGCATGGTCGCTCTGGCGCGTGGGTCTCCGACATCTTCCCGCACCTCTCGCAGCACGTGGACGACATAGCGTTCATCCACTCGATGCACCTGCGCGCGAACAACCACGCGCCCGCCTCGATGGAACTCATGTGCGGCGTGGACCGCCCCGGCCTGCCCAGCGCGGGCGCTTGGGTGACTTACGGCCTCGGTGCGGACAACCAGAACCTCCCCGCGTTCGTCGTGCTGCACGAGACGCGCCCGCGCGGCGACGACCAGATTTGGAGCGCAGGTTTTCTGCCCAAGACCTATCAGGCGCTCACGCTCGACGCCCGGCGCAAGGAGGCGATTGACAACCTTGCTCGCGCCAAGGACGAGTCCGAAACGCAGCAACGCGCGACCTTGGACCTGCTGGGTTCGCTCAACCGCGACCACGCGCAAGCACGCCCCACTCAGGCCGACTTGCTCTCGCGCATCAACTCCTTTGAGCTGGCCTACCGGATGCAGATGGCCGCGCCCGAGGCGATGGACATCGCGAACGAATCCGCCGCCACGCGCCAGCTCTACGGCGTGGACAAGAAGGAAACGGAAACCTTCGGCCGGCAATGTCTTATCGCCCGCCGCCTGCTCGAACGCGGTGTGCGCTTCGTGCAAATCTTCGCCGGCAAGGGCACCGGCGGCGACGGCAGCGTGAACGACGTGCCGTGGGATGGTCACAACAACATCGAGACCAACCACCGTTCCTGCGGCGCGGCCACGGACCAGCCCGCCGCCGCGTTGCTCACAGACCTCAAGATGCGCGGGATGCTGGAGGACACGATCGTCGTCTGGGGCGGCGAGTTTGGACGCACGAGTGATTCACAAGGCACCGTGGGCCGCGACCACAACCCGAAGGGCTTCACCATCTGGATGGCTGGCGGCGGCGTGAAAGGCGGCGTCCACTACGGCGCGACCGACGAGTTCGGCTACAAGGCCGTCGAGGACAAAGTCCACGGCAACGACCTCCACGCGACGATTCTCCACTTGCTCGGCATGGATCACGAAAAGCTCACTTACCGCCACAACGGTCGCGACTACCGCCTCACGGATGTGGGTGGAAATTTGATTCGCGAGATTCTCGCCTGAATCGGTGCGCGCCTAGAGCAAAGCCAGAATCGCCTCCGCTGCTGCACGCGGGTTCGGGGCTCCGCAAATGGGGCGGCCAATCACCAGCCAGCTAGCGCCAGCGGCCATTGCTTCCTGCGGCGTGAGCGTGCGCTTCTGGTCGTCAGCCTTGCTGTCGGCGGGGCGGATGCCGGGCGTTACGAGCTGGGCGCGCGAAGGAAGAATTTGCCGAAGACGCGCGATCTCCAGCGGCGAGCAGACCAGCCCGCCCAAGCCTGCCTTCGCCGCCAGGCTCGCGAGCCGCTCGACTTGATTGCCCACATCGTGCGCCACGCCGACTTCGGCGAGATCGTTCGTGTTGAGGCTCGTCAGCACGGTGACGCCGAGCACGAGCGGCTGGGTCTTGCCGGTGCGCAGTGAGGCTTCCTCCGCCGACTTCTGCGCCGCCAGCATCATCGCCAACCCGCCGCTGGTGTGAATGGTCAGCATCTGCACGTCGAGCCGAACCGCCGCCTCGACGGCTTTGGCGACCGTGTTGGGAATGTCGTGGAACTTGAGGTCGAGGAAGACGGATGCGCCGGTGTCGCGGATGCGCCGCACGATATCCGGACCGGTCGCGACGAAGAGTTCCTTGCCGACCTTAAACGCGCCGACCACCGGCGCGAGCTGCTCCACAAGGGCCAGCGCGGATTCGAGGTGCGGCACGTCGAGGGCGACGATGATGGGATTGCGCGATTGGCTCATGCTCCTGAAGTGTAAAACTGGCCACCTCCCCTGCCCTGCTACCACAGAAACGACTTCTGCTCCGCCAGCATTTGCTCGCCGTCCCAAAGCGTCACGCGCCACGCGGTCACGCCGCCGAGCTGCTGGTAGGCTTCCTTGTCCAAGGCCACCGCCGACCACGCACTGCCGGTCCAGCCGAGCTTCACGGTGGTCTCGACCACCTTGGGTTGCGCCGAGGCCTTGCCGCCGCGCGCTTCGACGCGAAGGCGGAGGTTCGCTGGCTTGCCGCCCGCCGACCAGTTCACGTCGAAACGCAGCGCGGTGATTTCCTCCTGGTGCTTTCGCAGATGGGCCTGGTAGGCGTCGCGCTCGTAGAGGCTGGGCGAGAGCGCATGACGGCCCTCGCTGTCGAGAAAGTGGGGCAACACCTTGAGCACCTTGCCGCTGCCCGCGTGGGCATAAGCGGCGCTGAGAAACAGCAGAACAGCCAGTAAACCAGTCGGGCAACGCATGGCCGCAGCATATCGGCCCACCTCGCGATGACAACGGGGATTTCGCGAACGGCGGGCCGTGGGGCATCTCGACGCTACCCCCCGAACGCCCACCGTCCCGAGCGCGGGCGTCCCGCCCGCTTTGCATGCACGGCGTCCGCAACGGGGCTGCTCAACCGCAGTTTACCTCCCAAGCGCAACGCGGCCCGGCGGGCCGCGCTCCGGGGGCAGTGTTAAACTGCGCCCCGTGCCATTGGCTGCGGAAATGTCAATGGACGCGCTGCGACGGTTCGTCAATGTTAGCGCAGAACTTGAAACGAACTCCGCCCGTGCGGTGATGCCCCGCAGTTGGCACGCTGCAGGGGTGGAGTTCAAAGCGACCCGTAAGCCTATGTTGAAAGTCACCGGACCCGGTTCCATCACCACCTGCGACGGCATCACGCGCCGCGACTTCCTCCAGGTCGGCACGCTCGGCGCGCTCGGCCTCACGATGGCGGACTACTCCGCCGCGCAAGCCGCCGGCAAGGTTGCGGGCGGCAGCAACGAGAAGTCGGTCATCATGATCTTCAATCTCGGCGCGCCCAGCCAGCTCGACCTCTTCGACATGAAGCCCGACGCGCCCAGCGAGATTCGCGGGCCGTTCAAGGCCATTTCCACCAAGGGCGATTTCCAACTCTCCGAGATTCTCCCCGGCCACGCGAAAGTTGCCGACCACTTCTCCCTCGTTCGCTCCTGCTACCACACGGCTGCCGCGGTCCACGACACCGGCCACCAGATGATGCAGACGGGCCGGCTCTTCACCGGCGGTATCATCTCGCCGCACGCGGGTTGCGCGCTGGAGTTTCTCAAAGGCCGACGCAGCGACTTGCCCGCGCACGTCATCCTCCCCGAGCCGATGGGCCCGACCGGCGGCAATATGCCGCACGGCCAAGAAGCGGGCTTCCTCGGCAAGAGTTACGACCCCTTCGTCCTCAACGCCGACCCTTCCAAGCCCGACTTCAAGGTGCCCGACCTCCTGCCGCCGAAGGAAATCGGCGAGGCCCGGCTGGCGCGCAGGCGTGAGCTGCGGCAGGTCGTGGACGACACGGTGAAGAAGTTCGAGGCGAGCGAGGCCGCGAAGCTGATGGACGCGAACTTCGCCGCCGCCTACCGCCTGATGACCAGCGAGCAGGCGCGCGACGCCTTCGACCTGAGCAAGGAACCGCTCAAAGTCCGCGAGCGCTACGGCATGACGCGTTTCGGCCAGTGCTGCCTGCTGGCGCGACGGCTCGTCGAGCGCGGCGTGCGCTTCGTGACCGTCAACACCTTCCTCACCGTCTTCGGCGAAATCACCTGGGACATCCACGGCTCGAAACCCTTCACCAGCATCGCGGGCATGCGGGACATCGTCGCGCCGATGTATGACCAAGGCTACAGCGCGCTCATCGAAGACCTCGCGCAGCGCGGCCTGCTGGGCAACACGATGGTCTGCAACCTCGCCGAGTTCGGCCGCACCCCGCGCATCAACCCCGCCGGTGGCCGCGACCACTGGCCGAACTGCTGGACGGTCTATTTCGCCGGCGGCGGCGTGAAGGGCGGCCGCGTCGTGGGCCGCAGCGACGACATTGGTGCGTATCCCGCCGAGCGCCCCGTGAACCCCGGCGAAGTCGTCGCCACCGTCTACAAGAGCCTCGGCCTCGACCTGGACACGCACCTGCCGGGACCGCAAGGCAGGCCCTTCGCACTGGTGGACTTCGGCGTGCGCGAGGTGAAGGAGTTGTTTTAGTCCCTCTGTCCCGTCATGAAGTCACGCCTTCTCTGGGCCTTGCTTTCGCTCTCGCCGTTCTTGGCTTGGGCGGAATCGCTCACCCTCCTGCCTACCAAATTCACCCTCGACGGCCCGGCCGCCGAGCAGCGACTTGTGCTGGAACTCGCCGACGGGAAGACCTTGCTCGGCCAGGTCACGAACAACGTCACCTTCACCTCCAGCAATCCCAAGGTCGTCCGCATCGAGGACGGCCTCGCCGTCGCCGTGGGCAATGGCACGGCGACCGTCACGGGCAAGTCCGGGCGCAACTCCTCGAAGGCCGAGGTGCGCGTGGTCAACATGGAGAAGCCCTTCGAGTGGAGCTTCCGTAATCACCTCCAGCCGGTGCTCACCAAGACCGGCTGCAACTCCGGCGCGTGCCACGGCGCGGCGGCGGGCCAGGGCGGCTTCAAGCTCTCGCTGCGCGGCTACGACGTGGACGGCGACCACCGCGCCATCACGCGCTCGGCGCTGGGCCGGCGCGTCACGGTCGCGGAGCCGGCGCACAGCCTCCTGCTCATCAAGCCCACCACTGCCGTCCCGCACAAGGGCGGCGAGCGCTTCACCACGAACTCGCTCGACTACCGTATCCTGTCAGAGTGGATTGCAAACGGCACCCCTGCCCCGCAGCCCGGCGACGCACGCATCACGAAGATTGAGGTGCTGCCCGAGCAAGTGACGCTCAAGCCCGGCGTCCCGCAGCAGCTCCTCGTGCGCGCGACGTTCTCGAACGGCGAGGTCCGCGACGTGACGCGCTACGCGAAGTTCACCAGCGCGAACGCCGCCGTCTGCGTGGTCAGCGACGATGGCCTCGTCACCGTCATGGGCCGGGGTGAAGGGGCCATTTCCGCGTGGTTCCTCAGCCGCCTCGCGCTCGCCACCGTTACCGTGCCGTTCGACAACAAGCTAGCTTCGTCCACGTTCACGAAGGCACCGAAGCGCAACTTCATTGATGAGCTGGTGAACGAGAAGTTGAAGGCGCTCAACGTCCCGCCCTCGCCGCGTGCCGGTGACTCCGAGTTCATCCGCCGCGCCTATCTCGACACCATCGGCACGCTGCCGACGGCGGCGGAGGTCCGCGAGTTTCTTGCCAACCCGTCGCCGAAGAAGCGCGACGACCTCATCGAGCGCCTGCTCGCGCGGCCTGAGTTCGTGGACTACTGGAGCTACAAGTGGAGCGACCTGCTGCTCGTCAACGGCGCGAAGCTCCCGCAGCCCGCGATGTGGAGCTACTACCAGTGGATTCGCGGCCAGGTGGAGGCGAACACGCCGTGGGACGAGTTCGTGCGCCAGCTCGTCACCGCCAAGGGCAGCACGCTCGACAACGGCGCGGCGAATTACTTCGTTCTGCACGACGACCCGACGCTCATGGCCGAGACGACGACGGTTGCGTTCATGGGCTTGGCCATCAACTGCGCCAAGTGCCACAACCACCCGATGGAGAAGTGGACCAACGACCAGTATTACGAGTTCGCCAACCTCTTCGCCCGCGTCCGCACCAAGAACGGCCCCGGCGGCGATGGCGACAAAATCATCTTCCCCGCGACTGCTGGTGATGTGCCCGCGCTGCTCTCCGGCAAGCCCCTTCCGCCGCGCCCGCTCGACGGCAAAGCCATCGCCCTTGACGCCCTTGGCGACCGCCGCGAGACGCTCGCCACTTGGCTCACCGCGCGCGAGAATCCCTACTTCACCCGCTCCATCGCGAACCGCGTCTGGGCGAACTTCATGGGCGTCGGCCTCGTGGAAGCGGTTGACGACCTGCGCGTCACGAACCCCGCCAGCAACGAGAAACTTCTCTCCGCGCTCGCCAAGTTCCTCGCCGACCAGCGCTACGATTTGAAAGCGCTCATGCGCACCATCCTCCAGTCCGAGGCTTACCAGCGCGGCAGTGAGTCGTTGCCCGGCAACGCCACCGACTCGCGCTACTACTCGCGCTATTACACACGCCGCCTCATGGCCGAGGCGATGCTCGACGGCTTCTCGCAAGTCACCGGTGTCCCCACCGAGTTCCGCCGCGACCTGCGCAACGCCAACCGCGGCATCGGCGACCGCTACCCCGTTTCCCTCCGCGCCTTCCAGCTCCCCGACTCGAACATCGCGAGCTACTTCCTGAAAACCTTCGGCCGCGCCGACCGCCTCCAGACCTGCGAGTGCGAACGCACCGAGGAGCCGAGCCTCGCGCAAGCCCTGCACCTCGCCAACGGCGACACGCTCAACGCCAAGCTCGCCACGAAGGACAACCGCATCGCGCAGCTCCTCGCCGCAAAGAAGACCAACGAAGAAATTCTGGACGAAGCCTTCCTCAGCACGCTCTCCCGCTTCCCCACGGCCACGGAGAAGACCCGTTCCCTCAAGCTCCTCGCCGACGCGGGCGAACCCGAACGCCGCGCCGCGCTTGAAGACCTCTACTGGAGCCTCCTGAGCAGCAAAGAATTCCTCTTCAACCACTGAACCCGTGCCGGCGACTTGCAGTCGCCGCGTTGCGGGTGGATGGCGCGAATCCGGTTCGGTCTGCTGTAGCCTCACTGACGGCGACTGCAAGTCGCCGGCACGGGCTACTTCAACTCCGCGTTGTCGATCAGCCGCGTCTTGCCGATGAACACCGCCAGCGCCAGGCGCGTGCCGCGCGTCACGACGGGCGCGGGTTGCAGCGTCTCGCCGTCGAAGAACTCCACATAGTCCAGCCGTGCGGCGGGTTGCGTGACGATGAGCGCGGCGAGTTCCTTCTTCAGCACGTCCGCGTAGTTCGGCGTGCGCGAAGCGGCGACGACTTCCTTCGCCAGCTTCAGCGCACGCCACAGGATAGTGGCTTGCGGGCGCTCCTCGGCACTCAGATATTTGTTCCTCGAACTCATGGCCAACCCGTCCCGCTCGCGGAGCGTCGGCGCGACCACCAGTTTTAACGGGAAGTTCAAATCGCGCGTCATGCGGCGGAGCACGGCGGCTTGCTGCCAGTCCTTCGCGCCGAACACGGCCACGTCCGGCAGCACGAGGTTGAACAGCTTGGCCACCACGGTGGTGACGCCGCGGAAGTGCGTCGGCCGCGCGCCGCCTTCCATGCCCTGCGTGAGCCGTTCCTCGCTCACGTAGGTGCTGTAGCCGCCCGTGGCTTTGCCCGGATACATCTCCGCGTCGGACGGGAGGAACAGCACGTCCACACCCGCCTTGCGGCAAAGCACCTTGTCCCGCTCCAAGTCGCGCGGGTAGGCGGACAAGTCTTCCGTCGGCGCAAACTGAGTGGGGTTCACGTAAATGCTGGCGACCACGATGCCCGACTTACCGACGAGCCGCCGCGCGCGCTGGACGAGGCTGAGATGCCCGTCGTGGAGGTAGCCCATCGTCGGCACGAATCCCACGCGCGTGCCAGCCCGTCGCCAGCGGAGGGCAAGACGTTGCATGGCGGCGGCGGAAGAAACGGTGCGCATGCGCGAGAGCTTAATCGGGGTGAACGCCAAGTGTCCAACCCGCCGCGCTCCCCCTGAAAGACGACAGGCTCCAGCCGGCACACGAATGCTCGGCCAGAGCCTGTTTTCCCGCCACACGCGGAAAAGTCTAAAACCGGTAGCTCACCCCCGCGCCGATGCCCAGGCCGTCGGACAGGTTGATCGTGCCGGAACGCGTCGGGGCGTTGTGCGTGAGCGGGTCAGTCAGCAGGTGGCGCACGTCGATGTGCGCGTCCCAGTGTTCGCTCAGGCGGCGGTTCACCCGCACCGCGCTGAAGAGGCCCGCCCAGAAGTGTGCATCCGTGGTGCGCCCGCTCTGGCTGATCACCGGCGCGGTAGCGAGCGCCACCGTGGTCTGCTCGGCGTAGCTCAGTTGCGAGTAGCCCACGCCCAAGGCCAGGCCTGCTTGCACGCCGATCTGCCAGTCCGGCGTCGGTTCCCAGTTCAAGGCCGGGGCCACGCGCAGCATCAGCGCGTGCATCTGGAGCTGCCGCTTGCCGGTCACGGCCGCCGCGACGGTCGCCTCGGTGCGCGTGGGGGTGCTGCCGCTTTGCGGCGTGAAGGGCGTGGGGACGAAGGCACCCCCGTAGGTCGCCCCGGGCAATGCCACGCCGTTCAGCGCGTAAACATCGGTGAGCACGTTGGCCGTGGAGTTGGGTGCGCCGTTCTTCTCCCAGTTAAACCAGTGATAAGCGGCGGCCAGCTCCCAACTGAGCGACCACTTCTGCCCCGCCTTCCAGTCGTAACGGTAGAAGAACTCCAGGCCGGGGAAGGGCTGGTTGTCCAGACTCTTGGCATAGTCCCCGCCGTTGAGCTGGACGCTGTGCAACGACAGCGTGCCCGCGAGGGGGGCGGGCACGACCTGGGTGGCGCTGCTCTGGTAGCCAAAGAACGACGTGACGGGCGTGCCGCCGGGACCCAGCGCGGGATTGCCGACCGCGTTGACGGCGTTGAACCCATCGTCGTAGAAGCGGTTCACCCGCCCGTCGGCCAGCGTGGGCACGGGGCCAGTGGGGGCCGCCCCGGCGTCGGTGGCGCGGGTGGCGAGGATGGTGCCGCGCGCCTTGAGCCAGACCGGGACGCCCGCGCCGAAGTGATGGCGAGACGTCGCGGGTTCGTTAAGGCCTTGGGCGCCAGCGAGGGTGGGCAGGGCGCAAGCGCCCGTGAGCAACAGGGTGAGGTGCTTCATAGTTGGGTAGGGAAGAGGCCGAGGTTAGCGGTCGGTGACGACACGGTAGAAGCGCAACGGTCCCAGCGGGGTTTCTGTGCTCGGCGGGCCGTCATCCATCCAGTGGATTTCCAGGCCGGTTCCCTGAATGACGACGCCCGAGGTCTTCCACACTTGCGGGACGGTCACCGTGTCAAAGTATTGCACATAGTAGCGTTGGCCCACGGCGCTAGGGAAGTAGAGGTAGTTCTTCACCAAACCGTCGACCGAGTAGCCGGTCTTGGCGGCGACTGCGGTGACCA
Organism: Verrucomicrobiota bacterium; assembly: GCA_039796295.1. Lineage (GTDB taxonomy): Bacteria > Verrucomicrobiota > Verrucomicrobiia > Limisphaerales > SXTU01 > SXTU01. Next base: position 22,824 of record JBDKJY010000021.1, on the reverse strand, counting down.
CGGCTCCGGGCGGGGCGGCGATGGTGCGAGTGGTGTTGAGCAGCTCGAGCTTGAGCAGCGGGGTGAAGGGCTGCAGGCCGCCGCTGAAATACTCCAGCTTGAGCGTCACGCTAGCACCAGCAGGCACGGTCTGGTTGTAGTCAATATAAGCGAGCCCCCCGTTGGTGAGCGTGGCGTTCTGCAAAGTCACGGTGGCCGGCAAGTTCGTCGCCGTGATGCGCAGCGCAGTGAAGTTGAAAGGCGTGGTGTTCTGCACCCGGACCTTTTGTTCGTAGAGGCTGGTCTGTAAATTGAAGGTCGGCACCGCGAAGGTGGTGTCGTAAACCGGATTGTCTGTGGTCGGGGCAAGGAGCGGCTGGTAGATCACCACCGGCACCTGGATCAACTGCGTGGTGCCGTCGCTGAACTGCGCGGTCACGGTGATCGTCGTGCGCTGGGTCTCGCCGTTCTGACCGCTCACGGGCAGGACGTTGATCACGTTGCTCACCGCGTTGAACATGACGCCCTGCACCAGCCGGGTGTCCAGCGCGTTGGGGCCGGTAGTTACCGCCACCACGTTGGTCAAGGTGCGCGTCGGCGTGTTGAGCGAGTCCAACGACACGGTGGGGAGGCCGCCGAGGCTGGGCACTTCGACGCGGATCGGCACCGCTGTGGGCACGATGTTCGTCAGTCCGGCAGGGAGCGTGTCATCCACCGTCACCACCGTCAGGAGGTCGGCCCCGAAGGCGTTGGTGAAGGACTGGTAGGTCAACGTTTGCAGCGTCGCATTGAGGTCGGCCAGCGGGCCGTAAAGAACGAGGTTGGTCGTGCCGTTGCCGGTCGCGTCCACCGTCGTGGACAGGGCCACCGTCACGGTGCCGTTGGTTACGGACAAGGTCACGGTCAGGAACGCGCTCTCCGGGTCCGCCACGCGGATGGAGTTGTCAGGCGTGTTGGCCGCCGTGAAGTAGAGTGGTTGGTTCGACACGTTGGTCTGCGCACCGGGCACCGAGTTGGTCGGCGGGCCGGAAAGCGTGACGGTGAAATACTGGGGTGCGCTGGTGTCCACGCCGCCATTGGCCGTGCCGCCGGAATCCTGCGCGGTCACGGTGATGGTGGCCGCGCCGCTCGCGCTCGCCGCCGGGGTGAAGGTGAGTTGCCCGGCCGAGTCAATCGCCGGAGCCACGCTGAAGAGCGCCGCGTTGTCGCTGGACAGTTGGAAGCTCACGATCTGCCCCGTCTCGTCCACCGGGCCGGCGGTAATCTGGCTGGCGTAGCCGCTCCGGGCAAAGGCCCCGCTGCCGGTCAGCACCGCCACGTTTCCACCGAGCGCAACGCTCGGCGCGTCGTTCACCGGCGTCACGGTTACATTGAGCGTCGTCTCCGCAAACAGCCCGCCAGCATCCGTCGCCCGCACGGTCAGCGTGGCGCTGCCGTTTTGATCCGGCGCGAAGGCCAGCGTCAGCGCGCCCCCGCTGCCCAGCGTCGGTGCCACCAAACCCGGCGCGTTGTTGCCCATCACCGCATACGTCAGCCCGCTGGTCGGCTCCTGCGCGTCGGTGAAGACGTTCGCAGTTGGACCACCGTGTTGCCCGCTTCCTCCAGCACGTTCACCGGCGCGGGCGCGTTGGCCACCGTCGGGGCCGTGTTCACCGTGTAGGTCACCTGCACCGCTCCGCCCACCAACCGCAGGCCGAACGTGCCTGCGGACGCCGCGTTGGCCACGCCGGTCGTATCCAACTGTAGCGCGGCCAAGTCAAAGCCGGCCACCATCCCCGCCTGCGCGATCGTCCACGACTGGCTGACCATCGCGTCAAAGTTCGCCATCGGTCCCGGCGCGTTCTCCGCCGTCAGCGTCTTCATCTTCACTGTGAAGGGACTACCGGCCGTCGCGGTGATGCTCAGTTGGCCGGTAAACGCCAGCAGGTCGGAGGCGGTGCCCGCCACGCCCGTCGCGTCGTTGATCTCCCACTCGTAAAAGGCCCCCGCCGCCCACTCGCCCGCGTCCACCGTGAGTTGGCCCGGGCTGGCGCCCGGCGACACCGTCCCGCCCGGCGACACCGTCAGCGTCCCGGCGAACGTCCCGCTGCCCATCACTGTCCCACCGCTGCCCACGTTGATCGTCGTGCCGGAAAATGCCCCGCCGCCCAAGCTCAGTGTCCCGCCCGCCCCTACCGACAGCGGCGGCAACGCCCCGCTGCCCGCCAGCGTTACCGGCCCGGTGAACGCCGGCAGCGGCGTCGTGGGCGTAATGCCCGCCCCGGGCGCAAAGAGAATCGTCACCGGCGAGCCCATGGCATTCGCATTGGCAATCACCTGCCGCAGCGACCCCGGTCCGCTGTCCGCCGTGCTGGTCACCACCAAGCTGGCCGGCACCACACTGAGTCTGAATGTGTTCGTCGTCCGGTCCCGCCCGCCCAGCGCCGTCCCACCGCTGTCCATCACCACCACTGTCACCACCGCGTTCCCGCTGGCCCCGGACGCCAACGTGTAGGTCAGCGTTCCGTTCGCCGCCACCGTCGGAGCCGCGCTGAAGAGTCCGGCGTTGTCCGTTGTCACCGACGGCGTCAGCACCTGGCCGGACTCCGTCGCTCCGCCCGCCGCCAACGTCGCAAAGCCTGCCACCGTCTGCGGCCCAGTCAGCGTCCCCGCCACCGCCAGCACGCCCTGCGCGAAGCTCACCATCGGCGCTTGGTTCACCGTCACCGTCACGAGCACCGTCCGTTCGAGGAACAACCCGCCTACGTCCGTCGCGCGCACCGTAACCAAGCTCGTCCCGGGCAAACCCGCCACCGGCGTGAGCACCAGGTTCGTCCCGCCACTGATCTCCGCCACCACCACCGCGAAGTTCGTGTTCCCCGTCACCGAGTAGGTCAACGTCGCCGCCGACTGCTCGGCATCCGCGAACGCCGGTGGCAAGGCCACCGTCGCCACCGGCGTGCCCGCGTTCAGGTTCACCGCCGCCAGCGCACTGCCCGCCGAAGGCACCGTGTTCACAATCGTGGCCACCGTTTCCACCAGCCCGCCGGAGCTGCCGCGCTCGCCGCTGCGCACTTGTGCGCGACCCCGGAGCAGGCCATTGCCCGGTAACGTCAACCCGCTCAACTGCCAGCCACCCGCGACCCGCGTGCCATTACCTAGCGCACTCCACGTCGCCCCGGCGTCCACCGAGAGTTCAAACCGCACCGCCTCTGCCTCCGGGGCGCTTCCGGCCCGCTGCCACGTCACCTGGGTGCCCCCGCTGGCCGTCAATGCCTCCGTCGCCGGCTCGTTCAACAGGCGCGCCACCCGCGTCGTGTTGGGCTGCCCGTCCACTGAGGTAAAATTGCCCACCGCCACCACGCGGCCATCCCTCGACACCCCTAGGCCATTGACCGTGTTATTCGCGTCCGCGCGGAAGGTGGGGTCCACCGAGCCGTCCGCCATGAGGCGCGCCAGCCGGCTGCGCGACTGCCCGCCGACCGTGGTGAAAGCCCCGCCGATCAGCACCCGTCCGTCCGCCTGCGCTGCCAGCGTGCGCACCACCCCATCGGCTCCGGGGTTGAAGCCCGCATCCACCGAGCCGTTCGGCAGCAGCCGGGCAAGCCGGGCCCGCGCTTGGCCGCCTACGTTGACGAACGCACCCCCCAGCCACATTTTCCCGTCCGCAGCCAGCGCCAGGGCCACCACATTGTTGTCGGCGTCCGCCGTGAAACTGGCATCCAAAGTGCCATCCGCATTCAACCGGGCCAGACGCGCGCGCGGCTGGCCACCCACCGTGGTGAAAACGCCGCTGACCACCAGCTTGCCGTCCGGCTGCGGCTGAATGGTCAAAATAGAGTTGTCCACCACCGGGTTGAACGCGCTGTCCACCGTGCCATTCAGGTTCAGTCGCGCGAGGTAGGGCGCACTGCCGCCGGTCAATCCGCTACTGAACTGGCCGCCAGCAAGCAAGCGGCCATCCGCCTGGAGCGCGAGGCACAGCACGAGCCCCGCAGCGCCGGACGTTGATGATTCCGTCGTAAACGTGGCGTCCAGCGTCCCGTCCGGGAGCAACTTCGCCAACCCGAGGCGGCCCGTGCCGGCCACCGTGGTGAAAGCCCCGGCCAAGTAAATAGCTCCGTCCGTCCCGACGACTATGGCGTTGACGGTGCCGTCGGCCCCGGGGTTGAAAGTGGTATCCAACGCCCCATCGGCCAGCAAGCGCGCCACCCGATTACGTGCCGTGCCGTTCACCATCGTGAAGGTGCCGCCCAGCAGGATCTTTCCATCCGCCTGCACCGCCACCGCGTTCACTGCGGTGTCCACGGTTGTGCTGAGCGTTGGGTCCACCGTCCCCGGCGCGGTCTGCACCACCACCGTAAAGACGTTCGTCGTCGCGTCCACGCCGCCATTGGCCGTGCCGCCGTTGTCCTGCGCCACCACGACCACCCGCGTCGCTCCGTTCGTCCGTGCCGGTGTGAAGGTCAGCGTCCCGGCGTTGTTGATCGCTGGCGCGACGCTGAAGAGCGCTGGATTGTCCGCCGTGAGCGTGTAGCCCACCAGCGTCTGCGCCACCTCGTTCGCCGGGCCGGGTGAGAACGTGGCGAAGGCCGGCACGCTCCGGGCCACCCCGTCGCCATACACCAGCACCCCGCTCCCGGTCGCGACCACGGCGTTGGTGAGCAAGGTCACCACGGGCGCGGCGTTCGGGACGAAGCCGATGGGGCTGGTGGCGGCTAGGGCGAGGTTGCCCGCCGTGTCTGCCGCCGTGCCGGCGGCGAGGTTGAAGCCCAGCGTCCCGTTCCCCGAGATGTTGCTGAGGGTCACTGTGCGAGTGCTGCCCGCGCCGGTGACCGCTACACTGCCAGCGGTAGCGGTGCCGGTGAGCGTGATGTTCCCCGCGCTCAACGTGGCGCTGCTGAAGTTGGCATCCGCGTAAGTCACCGTGTAGGTCACCGGGCCGGTGCTGGTGAAGAGCGGCGACGGAGCGCTGATGGTCACCGTCGGCGCGGTGGTATCCACGTTCACCCCGGTCAAGGTCGGCGGGGTGAAAGTCAGCGTGGCATCCACCCCGGCTCCGTTGCGGATGAGCGCGCCCCCCGGCAACTGAAGCGGCGCGGTGATCGCCGCCAAACCATTGTCGCCCGCCTGCACGGTGTAGGTGAAGACCAGCGCCGTGGTGCCGCTGCCGGAAGCGTAGCTAGCCAGCACGGGAACCCCACCGATGGTCAAGGCCAGCTTCGGCGTGCCCGTGACGGTGACGGCGGCGCTGAAGGTGACGGTGAAGCTCAAGGTCTGCCCGGCCTTGCTGATGCCCGCGCTGGGCCCGCTCACCGACGCGATGGTCGGGCTGACCGGGACGGCGGAGGCGGAGGGATAACTCTTCACGTAGAGGTTGCGGATGGTAGACGTGGGACCGGCGAGCCACTTGTAAGCAAACCCGCCGCTCTGCAACGAGAAGGCCAGCGCCGGGGTCAAGGTGAATGCCGTTTGAGTGACGGCCACGGTGGTAAACCCGGCCGGGGGTGTCGGCCCAGCGAACGCGTTGTCAAAGACCCCATACGAGTAGTTGGGTGGCGCGCTGAAAATGGCGTGGCCGAGCAGGAACCCTCCGCCCTGAAGCGCCGTGCCAAAGGGATAGGGAGCGCTATTCCCCACCACCTCTAGGTTCACGACTGGGCCGACGTTAAAATTACTGTCAAACAGCCGATAGGAGGCCGCCCTGCTGGTCGTGCCCCCGTTCTGCGTCTGGAAAAAGGTGAAGAAGCCACCGCTGGAAAGCGGCACGACGAAGGGGACAAATCCACCAGTGGAGGTGTCCGTGGACACGGAAATCTGTTTCTGGCCCGCCAACCCGCCCGGCTTGTCCACAAAGTTGCCCTCGGGATCCATGCGCAGCACGTAGGCTTGGTTCACCACGTTGATCCGGTAGAAAATGGCGACGGAGCCGTCGGCCAGCAGGGCGCAATTGGGAACTTGCACCGACCCACTCGCGAAGCTCGGGGCATCCGTGCCTTGCTGGTGCACGGAGAGTTCCACCGGGTCCAGCGCGACGCCGGTGGCGTTGAAGCGGCGCACGCGGCCCACTTGGTTAGGGTTTTGATCAATCCAGCTCACGATGAAGCCGCCATTGGCCAGCGGCGCGCAGGTGCTGGTGAACTGGCTACCAGCCGTTACCGTGTTGACCACCCGCGTCGGAGCCCCGACCAGATTTCCATCATCGTCGTAAATCTGGAAGCGCACCCCCATGTCGCTGGGGCCATCCAGATTGGAGGGTTGACCGCTGCTGCCGTCCGCAAAGACGACCACAAATCCACCCCCGATGAGCGGCACGGCGCTCAGGGCCGGGTTGTAACCGGCAATGCTCAACGACGCCGACGGCGTCTCGCTGATCAACTGAAATCTGGGGCCCGGACCGTGTAGCGATAGCTATTGGCCCCATCCGCAGTAAACCGCCACACGGCCGCGAGATTCCCATTGGCCAGTTGAAACACAATGCTGTTGGCCGTATTGCCGATGGTGTCGGTCGGGGCCGTTCCCGTGGCCGCTCGCTCGTTGAACCGGGTTTCCGCGCTGGCCGGCAAGGCACGATCGTAAGCCGCCGCCACCCGCACGGTCGCGCTGCCCACGCTCGATGAGTAAATGCCTGCGGTCGAGGTATCCACCACCGTCCCCTCGGCCCCGCCCGTGCCATCCCAACCCTTGAAGGAGATCGTGGCCGTGCCAGTAAACCCGGCATTCGGGACGAACCGCATCCGCGTGTCCACATCCGCTTTGAGCAACCGCGCCGCCGTGGCCGACGGCGGGACGAAGGCCGTCCAAGTCGTCCCGTTCAGCGCGTATTGCCACGTGCCATTGGCGTTATCCACCGCCGTGACCGCGATGTTCTTCGAGGTGCCCGCCCCGAACACCGTGATCCGCGGGCCGGCGGTCTCGATGAAGTCCTTCACCCGCGTGCCGGGCGATCTGGTCTGGTTCACCGCGATGGTCTGGAGCTGCATTTTGCCAGCGGGATCGAGCACGACCGTGACCCCGGCGCCCGGGCTGCGCGAGACGGTCAGCGTGTAAATCTTGGTCACGGTGGCGTCCTTGGAGGTGACTTTCACTTCCACCGTGTTCACGCCCACGTTGAGAGCCAATGCCCCGCTGGCACTGCCCCCGGCCACGGTGCTGAAGGCGCCGCCGTTGATCCGCACCTGCGCGGTGGCCAGCGGGTCCGCCTTGGTCGGCGTGACCGTGATGCTGGTGGTGGTGGTGGCGACACTCGCCGAGTAAGTGATCGTCCCGCCCGCGAACGTCGGCGTCAGCGCCCCCGCCGTGGTGGTCAGGGCGGTGAGATTCGCATTGTTAGGCTTGAGCGCATTCACCGTCACATTCGGCATGGCCGGGGCCGTGAACGTCAGCGTCGCCGCCGGGCCGCTGCTCACTGCTTTGATCGTCCCCCCGTTCAAATCCACCGGCGAGGTCACCACGAGGCCGTCCGAATCCAAATCCCCAGCCACCACCGTGTATTTGAAGGTCAATGCCGCCGTGCCGTTGCCCGAAAGGTAGGTCACGTAACGCGTGGTGGTCCCAATCGTCAGCGCCAGCCGGGGCGTGCCGGTCACGTTGACCGCCCCGCTGAAATTGACCGTGAACGTCATCGCCTCCCCGGTGTTGTAAGCGCCGTCGGCCGGCGGCACGACGCTCGTGATATTGGGCGGCAACGCCCCGAGGTTGAAGGTCATGCTCCAGGCATTGCCCACGGCGTAGTTGGCGTTGACGAGCGCCTCATACGTGCCCGGCCCCTGCCCGGCGGTGATGGACTTCGCCCCGACGCCGATGGATTCGATCAGGTTGAAGGTCATGAACGCACCCTGCATTGGATAGCGCGACAAGGCCGGGTCACTGCTCTCGGAGAAGGTCCGCGAGATGGAGTTGATCACCATGCCGGCGGGCACCGTGACCTTGAACCGGTCCTGGATGTCATTCGGCGTCTTGATCGTGCCGGAAAAGACATTGTCCCCCGCCGTCAGCACCGTGGCCGTCCCCGAAGCGCTGTTCGGGAAGTCCGGCCCTTCGGCGACGTTCACCGCGTGGGCGGCCCACGGGCAGCAGCAGAGCAACAGAACCAGCAGGTGACTGAGTTTTTTCATAGAGCGAACGGATGTTTTCATAATGCGAACGGCTGAACGGAGCTAACTTTAAGGAACTGCGAGCAGCTAGGAAGAGGCCACCGCTGCGATATGCCCTACCGAGGCCAAAACCAGCGTATTGATCGGCCGAGCGCACCTCCGACGACACCAGACTTGGAGTCCCATTGAGGTAGCGGGCTTGAGCATACAGCAACTGCCAGCTACTTAGCCGCAAACAGCGACTGGTCGGTCAACTCATCTTGCCAAAATTCCCTGTTACAATTCGAGCCCACCCCCGCCCGGCACCGGAGGCTGCGGACATAGGGGTCCATTTTGCGTGATGAACGGGCAGTGTGCAGCAAAAAATGCGCGTGCGGTGTTAAGCGAAAGCTCACCCTTTCTTGTCATTGGGAGGTTACGAGTTGGCTACATCTCCCCGGTAGGGACGCGCTGCCGCGCGTCCGCCCACGTTCGGAGGCGGGGCGGGGAGGACGACCGGCAGGTCGTCCCTACCGGGGGGAGCGCGGACGCCTACGTCCGCAGCCGCTGGAAGGGGAACAAACATCAGCGGCGTAACGACTCATCCCGGAGGGATTTCGGAACTTATACCAAGTCCCAATGAGTTTCGGCACGTAGCGTTCGGTGGTCGTCCGCACCCCCTTCCCTTCACCCCTGCCCTCTCCGCTGGGGAGACAACCCACGAATCGCCAGGCCTGGCGATTTCGGCCCCTGAACCGGTGGCAACTGTAGCGGCGCTCGGTAAGCGCCGGGTTGCGGCCACTTGCGATGGGTTTGAAGCCTATCTCGGCGGTCGCAGACCACCGCTACAGGGCAGCTGCGGACGCAGGGGTCCGCGCGCTGGTGGTATTTGCCTCGTGGAGGAGGCTGGAACCGGCTTTGGGGTGGCTTGAAGTGGGTTTTCGCATGGTTTATGCGGTTTTCTGGTGCCTTGATGGGGTTTCCAGTGTGGTTTATGCGGTTTTGCGATGGCTTGATGTAGTTTTGAAGGTGGTTTATGCGGTTTTAATGTGCCTTGATGTGGTTTTCGGGTGGCTTGACTAGGTTTCTTGCCGTGTTGATTGGGTTTTGAGGTTGCTTGATTTGGTTTCGGGTCAGCTTTATCTGTCTTTAAGTCGCGTCCATCACATCAATCTGCCTCGCTGGCGTATCAAGGCCGCTCCACTGGCCATCAACGCGACTGGAAACCTCATGGACGCGACTGGAAACCTCATGGACGCGGCTGGCAACCTCATGGACGCGGCTGGCAACCTCATGGACGTGTCTAAAAGCCTCATGGATGTGGCTCACAACCTCATGGACGTGGCTGAAAGCCTCATGGCAATCAGCAGTTGCACCCGTGCCCGGCAGCGAAGCTTGCCCCGGAGCGCAGGCGGCGCATCAAGGTCGCTCGCCGGGCGATGGACAGGGGTGGCTTCCGCATGGACGTAGTCCCAAACCAGCCTTGCTCGGCCCACAACTGGTAGTGGAATGGAGGGAGGCTGAAGCCGAGCGTGGAGCAGCATCCCGGAGGGATGGCGGAACTTAGCCGGGGGTGAGGAACGCCAGCGACGCTACCCCCGGACGTGCCGCCCCCTACGTTCCGACCCTGAAGGGGTCGCGAAAAGCTCGCCCTGGGCCACCGTTTCCCGCACCCCTCCAAGGAGCTGCCACCTCGGGCGTCGGTTACCGGGGGCGGCGCTGACGCTCTGCCCCCGGCTAAGTTCCCGCATCCCTCCGGGATGAAGCCGAGGACTGAGGGGGCTTCCATTCCACCGAGAACAGCGGGGAACCGGTTGGAGTGATGGCTCCTGAAACGAGCGTGATCCCACCGCCCGCTCGCTCACATGAGCGCGCGGTTGTTCGGGCGCGTGTAAACGGCTTGCACCACGCTGATGTTGCGCTGGGCGAAGGCGGCTTCGCAGTAGCTGAAGAAGTAGTTCCACTTGCGGAGGGCGCGGGCGTCGAGCTTGAGCCGGCGCAGTTCGTCGGGTTGGGCGTTGAAGCGGGTGCGCCACTCGCGGAGCGTGCGGACGTAGTGCAGGCCGAGGTCGCGCAACTCGAACATCTGGAGGTCGCTCACGCGCAGGAGCGCCTCGGTGACGCGCCCGGCGGAGAGGACCAGCGCGCCGGGGAAGATGTGCTTCTGCACCCAGTCCACACCGGTGCGGAACTGGTGGTAGCGGCTGTCCGGGCAGGTGATGAACTGGAGGCTGAGGAGGCCGTGGTGCTTAAGGAGGCGGTGGCACTGGGCGAAGTAATCGTCCACGTAGCGTTCGCCGACGGCTTCGATCATCTCGATGGAAATGACTTTGTCGAAGCGGCCTTCCACATCGCGATGGTCTTGGAGGCGGACTTCGGCGAGGTCGCCAATGCCTTCGCGGACGAAGCGCTCGCGGCAGTAGGCGTATTGGGCTTTGGAAAGGGTGAGGGTGGTGACCTGGCACTTGTAGTTCTTCACCGCGTGGCAGGCGAAGCCGCCCCAGCCGGAGCCGATTTCCAGGACGTTGTCGGTGGGCTTGAGGCGCAGGGTGCGGCAGAGGGCTTCGTATTTCGCGGTCTGTGCCTGCTCCAGCGTCTGCTCCAGCGAGGTGAAGATGCCGCACGAGTAGGTCATCGAGGGGCCGAGCCAGAGCTGGTAAAAGTCATTCCCGAGGGCATCGATCTCGGTGGCGTGCTGGCGGTTGTGCTGGAGGGAGTTGGGGCGCAGCAGGTGCTGGAGGCGATTCAAGCCGGAGAAGAGGTTCAGGGCGGTGGCCTGGGTCTTGGAACCCGAGAGGCCGGGGGCGTGCTCGACGTTTTGGAGGAACCAACTGATCACGTCGGTCAGGTTGTCGGTCTCCCAGTCGCCGTCCTCGTAAGCCTCGCCGAAGCCTATGTCGCCATAGAGGACGCAGCGCTTGAAGAAGCTGGGGCGCAAGATGCGCAGGTGCGCGGTGATGTCGGGCGCGCGCCCGAACCGGCGGGTCGAACCGTCGGGCATGGTGACGTGCAGGCAGCCCTGCGACATCCGCGTGAGAGCGTGCTCGATGGCGCGCTGGTAGAAGGAGGGGCGATGAAGTTCAACAGCCGGAGCGACGGTCGGCGGCGGTTTGCTGGGCGGCACGGCGGACGTGTGTTCATGCAGGCCGGCAAGTTTTAACGCACTGACACGTCGGTGGAAAGCGCGGAGAGGCCGAGGGCGGGGGGAAAAGGAGAGGAGCTTGCCGAGGGCCCGCAGGGGCGGGACCGCCGCTTACTTCTGATAGTCCCGCCAGAGCCAGCGCATCGTATCGGGGAGGATTGCCCCGCCGTGTTTGCCGCCGTGGCCGCCGTCGCCGAGGACGAAGTCGCAGTCGATCTTGGTGAACTTGAGGGCGGCGAACATTTCCTTGTTCGCCAGCGGCCAGTGGCCGTGGAGGTTGTCGAGGTCGTTGGCACCGTCTTGGAGGAAGACGCGGAGTTTTTGGATCTGCGCCCAGCGGGTGCGCTCGGCCTCGGGCGCGGTGGGGGCGGGTTCCTTGGCCAGCTTGCGGATGAGGGCGGGATAGACGTGGCCACCCCGGATGTTGGTGAAGCTGCCGATGTGGCTAATGACCTTGCCGAAGGAGTCCGGGCGCTCCCAGGCGACGGTAAAGGCGGCGATGCCGCCGGAGCTGATGCCGACGGTGCAGCGGCCGGCGGGGGCTTTGGTGATGTTCCACTTTTTCTCCACCACGGGGAGGAACTCCTCCAACAGGAAGCGGGTGTAGGCGTCGCCCAACGAGTCGTATTCGTAGCTGCGGTTGCTGCGGCCTTTCTGGCCCGGCTCGGCGGCGGGGATGTTGCCGGGGTTGATGAAGATGCCGATGGTCACGGGCATTTCCTTTTTGTGGATGAGGTTGTCCATCACGGCGGGGGCGCGGAAGGAGCCGTTGGTGCTCTGGTAGCCGCCGCCGTCTTGGAAGACCATGAGGGCGGCGGGTTTGGCGGGGTCGTATTGCTTGGGCACATAGACCCAGTAGTCGCGCTCGGTGCCGGGGAATATCTGGCTGGTCTTGAAGGTGAACTTTTCCACGGTGCCGATGGGCGTGCCGGGCTGAGGGAGGGAGTCGGGGCCGAGTTTGTAGTCGTCAGCCGCACGGAGGTTCGCGGTGCTGACGAAGAAGAGGGTGGCTAAGAGCGCCAAGGGTTGCTTCATGCGCGGAAGTATGTCGGCCGGCCGGGTGAAGGCAAGTCAGCGGTCAGCGGTCAGCGGTCAGCGGTCAGCGGTCAGCGGTCAGCGGTCAGCGGTCAGCGGTCAGCAAGCGGGGAGGCTCTGGGTGCCCGCGTCCCCTTAGCTTGCCGCGCCGCGCTGCCTTGTTACCCTCTCGGGACGTGAAACTGTCCGTCAAAAGTGATTATGCGATGCGCGCCGTGCTGGACTTGGCGCGGGCACACCCGGCGGGCGGGGTGCAGCGCGTCGAGGACATCGCCGGACGGCACGGCATCCCGGCGAACTACCTCGTTCAAATTCTCCTCGAGCTCAAGGCGCGCGGCCTCGTGCGCAGTGTGCGCGGCAAAGAGGGCGGCTACCGGCTCGCCAAGGCCCCGGCGGAAATCACCTTCGGCGACGTGCTGCGTGGCATCCACGGTTCGGTGTTCGACACTCCCGCGCTGTCCAACGGCCAGTGTCCTCCCGAGTTGCATCGCGCGTGGACCCGACTTAAAACTGCCGCCGAGAGCGCGGCCGACGCGGTTAATTTCCAGCAACTCGTCGAGGACGGCACGGAAAAGGAACGGATGTTTTACATCTGACGACCGAAGCCCGTGTCCGGCGGTTGCGCCCGTTGGCTGTCCGTTAATCTTTTCATGTCTGCCACCACTCCTAAATCCGGCCGCGTCCGTGTGGACGGAAAGTTCTTCCGCCTCGGCGCGGAGAAGTTCTACTCGAAGGGCGTGACTTACGGCCCGTTCGCCCCGGGCGAGGACAAGTCTTGTTATCCCCCGCGCGCGGAGTTGGAGCGCGACTTCCGGCAAATCCGCGCACTGGGCGCGAACACGCTCCGCGTCTATGTCATCCCACCCCGCTGGGTGCTGGACCTCGCGCACGCGCACGGCCTCAAGCTGCTCGTGGACGTGCCGTGGTGGAAGTGCGGCTGCTTCCTCGACAGCGCTGAGACGCGCGCCGCCGCACGGAAGGCGGTCCACGATGCCGTTGCCGCGTGCGCGCATCACCCGGCCATCTTCGCCTTCAGCGTGGTGAACGAGATTCCCCCGGACCTCGTGCGGTGGAGCGGTGCGCAGCAGGTCGCGGACTTCATTGACGAACTGGTGGCGGTGGCGAAGTCGGTGGACCCCGAGTGTCTCTGCACGTTTGCGAACTTCCCGCCGACAGAGTTCCTTCAGCCGCGCACGTTGGATTTCTTCACGTTCAACGTCTATCTCCACCACCCGAAGCCGTTCGACAACTACCTCGCCCGGCTCCAGATGATTGCGGATACCAAGCCGCTGTTGCTGGGCGAATTCGGTGCGGACTCCGGGCGCGAGGGCGAACCGGCGAAGTGCGCGATGCTGGGCTGGCAAATCGAGACAGCCTTCAATGGCGGCATCGCCGGGGCATTCGTGTTCAGCTACACGGACGACTGGTGGAAGGACGGGCATCCGGTGCTGGACTGGCACTTTGGCGTGGTGACGCGCGAGCGCGAGCCGAAGGCGTCGTTCGCCGTGGTGCAGAGCGCCTTCAAGACCGCGCCGCACTTCGCGCTGCCGCGTTACCCAAAGGTGAGCGTGGTGGTGGCGAGCTACAACGGCGGCAAGACCTTGCCCGCCTGCCTCAGCTCGCTCGAACACCTGAACTATCCCAACTACGAAGTCATCCTCGTGGACGACGGCTCGACGGATGACACCGCGCAGATTGCCGAGCGGTATCGGATGGAGTGCGAGGACCGGCGGCCCGGGGCGGGCGGAGTCAGGAGCCAAGAGCCAGGAGTGAGCGCGCCGAACGCCCAACCCAGGACTCAGAACCCAGCACCCAGAGCGGCTTCGATGCGCATCATCCGGCAGGTCAACTTCGGCCTGTCCGTCGCGCGCAACACCGGCATCGCCGCCGCGACCGGCGAGATCGTGGCCTTCACCGACTCCGACTGCCGCGCGGACGAAGACTGGCTCCACTACCTCGTCGGCGATTTGCTGCGGAGCGATTTCACCGGCATTGGCGGCCACAACTTTCTGCCCCCCGAGGACGGCTGGATTCCCACCGCCGTCATGGCCTCACCCGGCGGCCCCGCGCATGTGATGCTCACCGACCGACTGGCCGAGCACATCCCCGGTTGCAACATGGCGTTCTACAAGTGGGCGCTCGACGAGATCGGCGGCTTCGACGCGATTTACCGCAAGGCCGGCGACGACGTGGACGTTTGCTGGCGGCTGCAACAGCGCGGCTACAAGATTGGGTTCAGCCCGTCCGGCTTCGTGTGGCACTACCGCCGCGCGACCGTGCAGGCCTACCTGAAACAGCAACGCGGCTACGGCGAGGCGGAGGCGTTGCTCGTGCGCAAGCACCCGGAATACTTCAACGACATCGGCAGCAGCATCTGGCGCGGGCGCATCTACACGGCGGCGAAAATTGGCGTCGTGACCCGCGCACCCATCATCTACCACGGCGTCTTCGGCAGCGCCTTCTTCCAATCCATCTACGCACCGTCGCCCTCGATGTTCCTGATGCTGATGACGAGTCTCGAATGGCACGTGCTCATCACGCTGCCGCTGATGACACTGGGCGTGGCGTTCGCGGGCGTGAAGTTCCCGTTACTCTTGCCGTTGGGCATCGCCAGCGCGCTGGCGTCGCTGACCTTGTGCGTGGTCGCCGGTGCGCAGGCGGACATCCCGCCGGCCAAGCGCGTCCGCTGGTCGCGCCCGCTCGTGGCCCTGCTCTTCTTCCTGCAACCCATCTGGCGCGGCTGGGCGCGCTATTCCGAGCGGCTGCTCCTCCGCCAGACCCCGCTCTCCGCCCACGAGACGCTCGACACGCTCTCGCTCAAGGGCCGCAAGCAAAGCTTCGGCACGGTCCGCTATTGGGCGGACACGCCCGTGGACCGCATGGATTTCCTCGGCGCGATTCTCCGCGAGCTGGACCGGCAAGGTTGGCAGAACAAGTCCGACAACGGTTGGAGTGAGTTCGATGTGGAAATCTACGGCAGCCGCTGGTGTCGCCTGCAACTCATCACCGCCGCCGAGTTTCACCACGGCGGCAAACAGATGTTCTGCTGCCGCATGACCACCGATCGCAGCCTGTTTGCCAAAATCGCCTTCTGGTGCGTCGTCGGTCTGGTGCTGATGATTTCCGCCACCGTGGGCCAATACTTCCCCTGGCTGCACACCATCTGGCTCGTGCCCGTCTGGCTCGGCTGGATGCTGCATGCGGAGCAGCGCAACTTCCGCCGCATCCTTACCGTGCTGCTGGATGAGGTAGCGGGGAACTTCAAGCTGCTGAAGGTGGAGCCGAAGCCGGGGACGAAGGCGTGAAGCAAGCGGCGGGGTTGCCGCGAAGGAATCCCTCCCTTCCCGCGTCCAGACCCCGACCATGAAATCACTTCGCTGCCTCCTCCCGCTCCTCGCGAGCGCGCTCCTCACCCCCGCCTTCGCCGAAGCCGTCAAGGACCGCGAGGGTGCCGTCCGCAAAGACAAGGCCGAGATGCAGGGTGACACCCGCTGGATTTACAACGACTGGCAGAAGGGCTTCACCGAGGCCAAGCGCACCGGCAAGCCGCTCCTCATCGTGTTGCGCTGCGTGCCCTGCCTCTCTTGCATGGGCCTCGACGCCAGCGTGCTCACCTCCACCGCGCTCACGCCGCTCCTCGACCAGTTCGTGTGCGTGCGGCTCATCAACGCCAACGCCATCGAACTGGCCAAATTCCAGTTCGACTACGACCACTCCTTCTCCACGCTCTTCTTCAACGCCGACGGCACGCTCTACGGTCGTTACGGCTCGTGGACGCACCAGAAAGACCCGACCGAAAAAACCACCGCCGGCTACCAGCGCACCCTCGAAGCCGCGCTCGCCATCCACACCGCCTATCCCGTGAACAAAGCCGCACTCGCCGGCAAGCAAGGGGTGCCCACGCCCTTCGCCACGCCGGTTGAAATTCCGCTCCTCGCTGGCAAATACAAACGCGACCTCGACTGGGAGGGCAAAGTCGTCGGCAGTTGCGTCCACTGCCACCAGATCGGCGACGCCTACCGCTCCTTCTATCGCGACCAAGGCAAGCCGCTCCCCACCGACCTCATCTACCCCATGCCCATGCCCGAGACTATCGGCCTCACGCTGGAGCCGGACCAACTTGCGAAGGTGAAGAGCGTCGCGCCCGGCAGCATCGCCGCGCAAGCCGGCGTGCAGCCGGGCGACAACTTCGTCCAACTCGGCGGCCAACTTCTCCTCTCCATCGCCGACTTTGCGTGGGCCTTGCACCGCGCCAGCGAGAGCGGCCCGCTCCCGGCCAAAGTCACGCGCGCCGGCAAGGAACAGACGCTCGCGCTGAATCTCCCCGTCGGCTGGCGCACGAAGTCCGACATATCCCGTCGCGTCGGCACCTGGCCCATGCGCGGCATGGCCACCGGCGGGATGATCCTCGTGGACCTCACCGACGAAGAACGGACCGCCCGCGGCCTCGCCAAGGACAAGCTGGGCCTGTTCGTGAAAGGCCTCGGCCAATACGGCAAACACGCCGCCGCCCGCAACGCCGGCTTCCAGAAAGACGACGTGCTCGTGGAACTCAACGGCCAGGCCACCCGCCGCACCGAAGGCGAACTCATCGGCCAACTCCTCCAGCAAACCAAGCCCGGCGAGAAACTCAAAGCCACCGTCCTGCGCGGCGACAAGCGCGTGGAGCTGTTGCTGCCGATGCAGTAGCGGCCCGACCTTTGGCTGGTTCCAATTCCATCCTTTGTTTCCGTTCTCCGCGCGCTACCTTGGCCGCAGCGCAACACCGCCATGATTCAAGACACCATCTCCAAAATTGAAGCCCGCCTCGGACAATCCGGCGTGAAAGAAGAGCCTAAGGCCGAGCTGCTTACCCTGCTCGGCACGCTCAAGGCCGAAGTCGCCGAGCTGTCCAAGACGCACAACGAAGAGGCCCAGAGCATCGCCGGCTTCACTCAGGTCTCCGCCCACGAAGCGATGCGCGACGAGCCGAACCCCGCGCTCGTGAAGCACTCCGTGGACGGCCTCGCCGCCTCGGTCGAGGGCTTCGAGAAGTCCCACCCGCGCCTGGTGGACATCGTCAACCGCATCTGCACGACGCTCTCGAACCTGGGGATTTGAACCGCGCCGCCGCGCCTCACCGGTTCATCAGCGCTTCAATCTCCTCCGCCTCCACCGGCGTGCCCGCCATCAAGTCCACCGGGCCGTCCGCTGTCACGACGATGTCGTTCTCTAGGCGCACGGCGAAGTTCTCCTTCGGAATGTAAATGCCCGGCTCGACCGTTAGCACCCAGCCGGGCGCGAACGGCTCGGTGGTGAAGCCCACGTCATGCACGTCCAGCCCGAGCGGATGGCCGAGGCCGTGCATGAAATACTTCCGGCAGGCCAGTTCGTCTTCGGTCTGCTTCTTGATGTCGGCCTTCGTAATGAGGCCCAGCGCGAGTAGTTCCTCGTTCATCATCAACTGCGATTCCTTCTGCCAGTCGCGCGCGAGCTTGCCGACGGTCGCGCCCTGAATGCTCGCGCGCATGACGCGGAGGACGGCGTTGTAAACCGCCTTCTGCCGCCGCGTGAACTTGCCGTTGACCGGGATGGTGCGCGTGAGGTCGGCGTTGTAATTGGCGTAGCTCGCCGCGACATCCAGCAGCAGCAGCTCGCCCTTCTTGCACGGCTGATCGTTCTGGTTGTAGTGCAGCACGCAGGCGTTCGCGCCGCTGGCGATGATGGGGTTGTAGGCGAACTTCGCGCGGCTGCGGATGAACTCATGCGCCAGCTCGGCCTCGACTTCGCACTCGTTCACGCCGGGCTTCACGAACTGGAGCAGGCGGCGAAAACCCTTCTCCGTGATGTCCACGGCCTGCTGGAGCAACGCGATTTCCGCATCGGTCTTCACCACGCGCAACGGGTGCATGAGCCGCGCGAGCCGGTGGTAACTGTGCAGCGGGAACTTCGCCTGGCACTCGCGTGCGAACCGGGCGTCGCGCGACTCGACCTCCACCACGGCGCGCTTGTGCTCGTTGGAGTTGAGCCAGACGTGCTCCAGCTCGCACATGATCTGGCGGAAGAGGACAGGGAACTCGGTGAGCCACTTGATCTGCGTGATGCCGGAGATTTTGGTGGCCGCGTCCTTCGTGTGCTTGTAGCCCTCCCAGATTTTCAGGTGCTCGTTCGGCTCGCGGACGAAGAGGATTTCCCGGTGCTTTGGGTCGAAGGCGTCCGGCGCGAGGAGCAGGATGCTTTCCTCCTGCTCGATACCGGTGAGGTAGAACAGGTCGGAGTTAGGGTGCATCACCAGCGAGCCGTCGGCGTTGGTGGGCAACACGTCGTTGGCGTTGACGATGGCGAGCGACTTGGGCGGTAGGAGCTTCTTCAGCCGCTCGCGGTTTTGGACAAACAACTTCGAGTCAATCGGGGCATGGCGCATGGGTGGAGTGTGGCAAAGTCGAGGGCGAGAGCCGAGTGGAGATTTTTGTTGGAGACGACGTGAGGAGTCTCTCACTGCTCGGCGGAATCAGTCAGAGACTCCTCACGTCGTCTCCTACGTGGAAGACCGCGAGCACCGCCTGCGCTTGCGCCGGGTCGTTCATGCACAGCGCGCCGCTCCGGATTTTTGAAACAGGTTTGCCTACGAGGAGCACCGGGAAGCGTTCGCGAAGCTGCTGTGCGTAGGCGGGGAAATCCGCGCAGCCCGCAGTGCGCAGGCCCGCCGCGTTGACGAGGCGGAAGGCCCCGTGCGCCCCAGGCGCGGCGCGCTTCATCAGCTCCAGCGTGAGCCGCCCCATCGTGTAGCGCGGGTTGATTTCGACGACGGGCTTGAGGCGGGCGCGGCCCTCGGTGTCGCGATAGACGAAGGCATCCACCCCGACGGGACCGAAGTAGCCAGCGGCGGTGAGTTCGGGAGCGAGCCGCCGGAGAAGATCGGCGAACAGCCCGTGGAGCAACGCTGGCGCACCAAGCCGGTCGCGGAAGCACGCGAGCACGGCGGACGGCAGCGAGCGCGCGTGCTGCGGCGCGGCGGTGTTGGCGACGAACTGGCCCTTTGCATCCGTCTGCAAGCCGGTGTAGCCGACGAGTTGCAGGCCGTCCGCGCCTATCTCCAGTTGCACGGAGAAATCCACCACGCGCTCCAGCCACGGCTCGATGACAAGTTGCCGTCCGCCCAGCAACGACTTCTCCATCCACCGCTGTTGCGGCTCCAGTAGCTCCGGCTCCCACAACCGCAACGCGTTGTGCCCTGCGAGACCGAAGGCTTGCTTCACCACGACGCGGTGATGCCCGCGCGCGCGAATCGCCACGATGGCCGCGAGCGCGGCGTCCAGCGTGTCCACGGCGATGCCGACTTCATTCAGCGAGCAAAGGAGGGGCGCGTCGTCCCCTCCGGCTTGACTGAGGAAGTTTCGCAAAAACTCCGCGCTCCACGCCTTCGAGTAGAGCGGCGCGATGCGTTCGTTGAAGGAAGAACCCGCCGTGCGTTCCTCGCCGGTGAGGTTGGCAAAGAACGGCGCGAGTAACTCCACGCTGTCCGGCCCCCACGCCCACGGACGCAGCCGGCCCAGCTTGCGCTGCGCGAGCGCAGGTAGGGCGCGCCTCTCCTCAGCGCGCCGTTGGGTGCCCGTTGACTCCAGCGGCGCGGTGAGGACACCGCGCCCTACCTCCACGAACTCCGGCAGCGGGAAGCCCGCCTGCTTGATGCCGCTGAGGAACTCCACCGCCGGTCGCTCCTCCACGAGCACAATGTCGTCTTGCCGACAGAGGAACTGCGGCAGGTTCGCGAGGTCGCGCGCGAGCTGCGCCTGATGCTTCACGGGCGTGAAAGCTTTCCCCAGCGCGATGCGGGCCTCGGCGAACGGGTTGAAGACAAAGACACTCGGCGTGCGCCCTTTCGACTGCGAGTAAACGTCCAGCTCCGCGATGAACGCCGCGTCGAGTCCCGCGGCGCGGCGACCTTCCACGTTCAGCGACAACCCCTTCGCCCGCTGCGGCGAGAGGGGAAACTTCAGTTGCTGGCAGAACGCATCCCAGTCGCTCTGCCCCGCTTGCTTCCAGCGGCGAAACCACTTCAACCCGTAAGCCACATGGCCAATCTCGTCGCGGTAGATTTGGTCCAGCAGCTTCGCAGTCTCGGCGTCGCCTACGGTCGCGAAGCTGCGGGCGAAGTGGCGGGCGAAGTCGAGGTTCGCCTGCTCGAAGGTCAGGCTCAGGCCCGCGACGTAATCCATCGGACTGCTCATGCCGGACACCGCGCGCCAGAAGTAACCGCTCACCGGCAGCTCGCCGAACGCGATGCCGCACGCCTGCATCCGCGCGAGGTAGAGCCGCGTGTGCTCCTGTTCGTCGCGCAAGGTCTGGAGCACGCCGCGCCGGAACGCAGCCGGCGCATCGGGAAAGCGCAAGAGCACGAGCGCCATCAACTCGGTCGCAAGCAGCTCGTGATTCGCGAAGAAATGCAGCAGCCGCCCGCGCTCGCGTTCGTCGTCGAGTCGGTGCAGGCCGGGGAACTCGGCCTTGGCGGAACCGGCGGGCTTGAAGGTCAGTTCACTTGGGCGACCGGGAGCTAGAGGAGCCGCGAGCGCGGAGCCGGGCTGCTCGTCCGTGACGCCTGCGGGGCACTGGAGCTTCTCCTCCAGCGTCGTCGCGAAGAGCACGCGCTCGGCAAGTTCACGCAGTTCCATTCTGAAGAGATGCGTAGCAGGGCGAGGCGAGGACGGCGAGTCCGCGCGTTGGTAGGGTGAGACTCCGTCGAACCCCATTTGCCGACGCAGGAGGCGCGAGCGCAGCGAGCATCTAGGGATATCGGACAGACTCGGAGACGCTCGTTGCACTCGCCTCGCTGCGCTCGTGATGGGGTTCGACAGGAGTCTCACCCTACCTTTGCATCGCCGCGCCGCCTCGCTACAGTCCGCCCGTGCACACCGCTTCCGCCGTCGTCGTTCCGATCTCCGTCATCGCGGAGCTGCGCACCCTCGTCGGCGCGGAGAACGTTCTCTCCCACGGACACGAGCTGCTCGTCTATGAGTGCGACGCCTACACGCTGGAGAAGCACCTACCCGGCGTCGTGGTGCTGCCGCGCACGACGGAGGAAGTCGCCGCCGTCGTGAAGCTCTGCGCGCGGCACGAGCTGCCCATCATCCCGCGCGGCGCGGGCACGAGCTTGAGCGGCACCGTCCTCGCCAGCACGGGCGGCGTGATGATTGCGCTCACGCGGATGAACCGCATCCTCGACCTCGATGTCCGCAACCGCCGCGCGCTCGTCGAGGCGGGCGTGGTGAACGCCCACGTCACGAACGCCGCGAAGCCCCACGGCCTCTTCTACGCGCCGGACCCTTCGTCACAGACCGCCTGCACCATCGGCGGGAATGTCGGCACGAACT
Organism: Verrucomicrobiota bacterium; assembly: GCA_039796295.1. Lineage (GTDB taxonomy): Bacteria > Verrucomicrobiota > Verrucomicrobiia > Limisphaerales > SXTU01 > SXTU01. The sequence goes on along the minus strand of JBDKJY010000021.1, from coordinate 1,264 downwards.
CCGGTGGACCGCACACGCTCAAGAACGGCGTCACCACGAACCACATTCTCGGCTGCGAAGTCGTCTTGCCCGACGGCGAAGTCGTCTGGCTCGGCACGACGCCGGACGGTGGCGAAGACGTGGCCGGCTACGACTTGCGCGGCGCGTTCATCGGCAGCGAAGGGATGTTCGGCATCACGACCCGGGTGCTCGTGCGGCTCGTGCGCGCGCCGCAGGCCTTCAAGACGCTGCTCGGCATCTTCGAGTCCGTGGACGACGCGAGCCAGACCGTCAGCGACATCATCAGCGCGGGCATGGTGCCGGCGGCGCTGGAGATGATGGACCAGATGATTACGCAAGCCGTCGAGGCCGCGTATCACTTCGGCTTCCCGACGGACGCGGGCGCGGTGCTGATTGTGGAACTGGACGGCCTTGCTGCCGGCCTGGAAGAGCAAACCGCGCGGGTCGTCGAGCTTTGCCAGAAGAACAAGTCGCGCGAAGTGCGCGTGGCGAAGGACGACGCCGAGCGCGCCGAGATTTGGAAGTGCCGCAAGCGCGCGTTCGGTGCGATTGGCCGCCTCAGCCCGAACTTCCTCACGCAAGACGGCGTGGTGCCGCGCTCGAAGCTCCCGGAAATCATGCGCTTCATCCGCGCGACGAGCGAGAAGCACGGCCTGCGCATCCCGAACGTCTTCCACGCCGGCGACGGCAACATCCACCCGCTCATCCTCTACGATGAGCGCGACCCGGCGCAGGTGACGCGCGCGGTGCAGGCGGGCGAGGAGATATTGGAGAAGTGCGTGGCGCTGGGCGGCAGCGTGACGGGCGAGCACGGCATCGGCGTGGAGAAGGCGGACATGATGGCGCGGCAGTTCACGCCGGACGACCTGGAGGCGATGAAGATGCTCCGTCGCGTCTTCGACCCCGCGCAGCGCTGCAACCCGCACAAGATGTTCCCCGGCTCGAAACGCTGCGCGGACTTCGTGGGGCGGAAGCAGATTTCGGCGTGAAGGTGGCCTAACGACCCCAAGCTCAGCGACGGCGGAGTGTGGCGCGGTAGCTGCGAAGGTGGAGCGCAGAGAGAGGCAATGGACGTAAGACAAAGCCACTACCGGATGAGACGGGCACGAACCAGAATAGCAGCTACCGTGACACGCGCAGCCGTTAGATGCCATGAAGGGTTGCGCGGCGTGGGCCCAAGGGGCACATCGTCGCCTGTATGAAAACACAACCCCGCACGCATCACTCCGCCACTACAACCGCAACCCTCGTCCCTGACAAGCCT
>JBDKJY010000020.1:0-111454 GCA_039796295.1 Verrucomicrobiota bacterium | reverse complement strand
CCTTTGGGGTTCGGCTGCGCTCGGATCGCTACGCTCGCCTTCGCTCCGCCTCACCCCAAAGGGGTGAAGCTGGAGGGAAGAAAGACAAATTACAGAAGCAGGTTTACACCGGCGAGCAGGCAGCCCGCAGTTGTCTTCCCGCCCTCAACCGGCTACACCACGCGGCGCATGACCTTGACCCCCAACCGCCGCCTGGCGCTCGTGGCCATCGTGACACTGGTGCTGGACCAGCTCACGAAGTTCGCCGTGCTGCGCTTCCTCGGCTACGCGCAGGAGCGGGTCGTGGTCGAGGGCTTCTTCAAGTTCGTCCACTGGGGCAACACCGGCGCGGCGTGGAGCATGTTCCACGGGAACAACGAGCTGCTCACCGTGATCGCGCTAATGGCGTTGCTGGCGCTCTTCCTCACGCGGCACCACTTCGGCCTCGAACAACCGCTCGGCCAATGGGCGCTCGGCCTGATGTTCGGCGGCATCGTGGGCAACATCATCGACCGCATCGTCCACAAGCACGTCGTGGACTTTATCTACTTCCACGTCCAGACGCGCAGCGGGAGCGAGGCGGGTTTCCCGGCCTTCAACATCGCCGACAGCGGCATCTGCATCGGCGTAGCCCTGATGTTCCTGCTCTCGTGGCAACTGGAGGAGAAGCCGTCCGAGCCACCCGCCGTCACTCCGCCGGAAACTGCCGCCAAGGAATCCACCGCTGAACCGTTGAAGTGAACCATGAAGCCAACGCTCACACCGCTCGCGACGAATCACTACTTACTACTTACTCTCCTCGCCCTGCTCGGCACGGCAGCTCTGCACGCGGCGGACCCGGCCACGCAACTCATCCTCCCCTTCTTCACCCCGCCTGCCGAACACGCGAGCCAGCTCGGCAACTACCGTTCGCCCCTGCTCTTCAACGACGGCTCGCGCGTGAAGACCGCCGCCGACTGGCCGCGCCGCCGCGCGGAGATTCTCACGCAGTGGCATGGCCTCATGGGCGCGTGGCCGCCGGTGCTGGAGAAGCCGAAGCTCGAATTCCTCGCCGAGAGCAAGCGGGAGAACTTCCTCCAGATTCGCGTCCGGGTGGAACTTGCGCCCGGCCAGTTCGGCGAAGGCTGGTTGCTCATCCCCGAGGGCAAAGGCCCGTTCCCCGCCGTGCTCGTGCCCTTCTACGAGCCGGAGACGAGCATCGGTCTGGGCAAGAGCCAGGACCGCGACTTCGCCCTGCAACTCACCAAGCGCGGCTTCGTGAGCCTGAGCATCGGCTCGCCCGGCGGCGACGCTCGCAAGCCCGAGCCGGGTCGCGAGGTCTGGCAACCGCTCTCCTTCCTCGGCTACATCGGCGCGAACTGCTGGCACGCGCTGGCGAACCTCCCGCAGGTGGACGCGAAGCGCATCGGCGTGGCGGGCCACAGCTATGGCGGCAAGTGGGCGATGTTCGCCTCGTGCTTCTACGACAAGTTCACCGCCGCCGCGTGGAGCGACCCCGGCATCGTCTTCGACGAGCCGCGCGGCAACGTGAACTACTGGGAGCCGTGGTATCTGGGCCGCGACCCGCACGTCACGCGCAAGCCCGGTCTCATCCGCGCCGACAGCCCGCGCACCGGTGCCTACAAGACGATGATGGAGACCGGCCGCGACCTGCACGAAGTCCACGCGCTGATGGCCCCGCGCCCGTTCCTCGTGAGCGCCGGCAGCGAGGACCCGCCCAGCCGGTGGGTCCCGCTGAACCACACCATCGCCGTGAACGACCTCCTCGGCGTGAAGCACCGTGTGGCGATGACGAACCGCAAGGAACACTCGCCCAACCCCGAGTCCAACGCCCAGCTCGTGGCGTTCTTCGAGCACTTCTTGAAGCCGGGGAAGTAGGTGGGGATGGACTGCGCAGTGCGTGCCCGCAACTAATGGTAGTTCGAGTTTGAATGAGTTTCCCAATTCCCTTTTGACGGCTCGCTCGTCTTGGCGGTGAATGTCGCCAATGAACGAAGACAACCCGTTGCGTTGGGCGGAACCGGAGGAAGTCGTGCGACTGGCGCGCGAGGCTGAGTTATCCACCGTGGAGATCGTCCGCCACCTTTGCCGCGGCGTGCCTTACCGGGAAGCACAGGAGATTGCCCGCGAATACGCGCCGCTGCTGGACATCACCGCAAAGGAGTTTTTGGAACTGCGGAAGAACGGTTGACGGCCCGGCTCAGAGCGTTTGGAGCCGCGTGATGGTTGCTTCGCTGTAGCCGCGACGGCGGAGGTCGTCCGCATCCACCCGGCCTTGCTCCTTGAGCATCTTGTCCTTCACCGCTTTGAGCAGTCGGTCCCCCGCTTCCAAACTGGTCTTGGAGAACTTCGACTTTTTGACTGGCTCGGCAACCGTGCTCATGGGGGAAGCATAGTCCCTCCCCGAAAGCGTGCGCAACCGCAACTTCTTCACCCACGCGTGGGGAGAGTTTGCAGCGTTCAGTCCAGCGGATACACCGGGCGGCGGATGCGGCGGTAGGGCATCGCACGCACGTTGCTCGTGCAGGGGCCGGGGGTGTCCACCCAAAGCATCCGCGCGGCGATGCCGTCGTAGGCGCGGCGGTGGGCGACGGCGGCTTTCACGGCGATGAAGGAGAAGTCCTTCGGCTCCAAGCCTTGGCTGCGCCATTGACCGAGGTCGAAGGGCGGCGTCTTGCGGCTGGTGAGCAGGATGGTCAGCTCTCCGTGCCGCACGACGGCGCATGGCCCCATGTCGAACGCGTCGCCGCACATCGAGGCAAGGTGACTTTGCTTGTCCTCCAACTTGAAGTGGCCGTCGCGAAGGGAGAGCAGTTCGACTTCAAGCGGCAGCGGGCCAGCGTCTAGCCGGCTGCCGTTGCCACCAATGGGCAAGGTGACGCGCGCGCCAATGGGCAGCGCCGCGAGTTGCGCGACTACTGCCGCATCGTTAATGGCAATGGCGCAGTTGGGCAGGCCGTATTTCAGCATTGCGTGTAGCAGACCGGTGCCGTCGCCGGGCGCGCCGCCGCCGATGTTGTCCGACGGCTCGACGAGCACGGTGAGGCCGGGCGGCGCGGGGAGAAGTTTAGCGAGCACTTCGTCCACGGGCGGTTCGGTGACGTTGCCAAGCTCCTTGGTGCGGAGGGCGAGCGAGGAAAGTTCGGTAAGCGCCGCGCGGGCCTCCGCTTCGTTACCGGTGGTGGAGACGATGAAGCTGACGCCCGTGTCCGGCGTGTCGGCGAAGGAGAAGCCGGCGACGACGCTGGTGGACCACAGCTCCGCGTGGGCTGACTCAAGGCTCCGGGCCAGCGCCTCCAAGCCGCGCATCGGCTCGCTCGCGGTGGCGGTGCCGGTGGGCGGCCAGACGATGGGCGTGGGCTCGAAGAGCATGCGCGGCACCTGGCCCGTCTCGAAGCAGCGTTGCAGCAGCGTCGCGGCGCGCACGGCGGATTCGCGTCCGTCCGTGTGCGGGTTCTCGCGGTAGGCGACGAGGCAGTTGGTGTGCGCCGCCATCGCCGGGGAGAAGTTCGCGTGCAGGTCGAAGACACCGAAGACGGGGACGGGCTCGGCTCCCGGCAGCGCGCGGAGCCGGGCGAGCAACTCGCCTTCCACGTCCGGCAGCGACTCCGAAACCATCGCGCCGTGGAGCACGAGGAAGACGCCGTCCACGCCGCGCTCCAGCTCCGGCTCGGCGCGCTGGCGGAACTCGCGCCAGAACGCTTCCACGACTTCATCCGTCACCGTCGCGCTGGGTGAGGCGCGGAAGTCGGCCGTCGGCAGCACGGTCCAGCCGAAGCCTTGCGCCGCCTCCAGCACGCCGCCGAGTGGCGAGGCGTCGCCAGCGCACGCCAGCATCTCCGCGCCGAGGCGCACCTCGAAGTCCGCGAGGCCGGTGGTGCCGTCGAGGAAGGTGTGGGTTTCGTGGAAGAGGCCGGCGACAAGGACACGCATGGGAATGGCGAATGGGAAATTGCGAATGCCGAATCTCAGTCAGGCCGCGCCAAGCTCAAGGGTTTGCGAACGAGCATTCGCCATTCGGAGTTCGCCCTTCGACATTTCACAGGATTCCATACTTGCGGAAGACTTCGCCGACGGGGACCCCACGGGCCAGCTCCTCGCGGACGACGTTTTCGCCGGAGACTTTTTCCTGCGCGAGGCGGATGGCTTCGGGCGCGACTTCCTGCGGGATGATGACCACGCCGTCTTCGTCGCCGAGCAGCCAGTCGCCGCGCCGCGCTCGCACGCCGCCAATGCTGATGGGTTCGCCGACGGTGATGACATCGAGGCGGCCCTTACTGTCGCCGGGGTGCCAGCCGATGCCATAGACGGGGAAGTTCAGGTCGCGAATCTTCCACATATCGCGCGTGCAGGCGGTCATCACCACGCCGCGTGCGCCCTTGGCGAGGCAGGCGGTGGTGAGCAGCTCGCCCCAGAAGGCGCAGGTCTGGTCTTCGCCCGCGTCCACCACGAGCACATCGCCGCGCACGAGCGCGTCCACGGCGGCGATTTCGAGTTCGTAGGGTTTGGCGGGAATCTTGTAGGTCGCGCGCGCCGCCGCGGGGAAAACGCGACCGCAAATCTTCTTGGCCGGCGTGAGCGGGCGGATGTGCGCGGGCAAGGCTTGGTGGCGGTAGCCGAGCGAATCCAGCACGTCAGCGAGGACGGCGGAGTAAAGCGATTCAAGAACGGCGGTGAAGTCGGCGGGTGCGGGAGATTTTTTACTCATGCGAGTGGGGTGTTCGACGCAACGGCGACTTAAGGCTTCGGAGAAGCTTTCTCCCGCTTAGCGCTCCACTCGTAAGTGCGTTCGAGCGGTGCGGCGCCGGAGACGATTTTGCCCTTGAGCGTGTCGCCGGTGAGCTTGCCGGCGTAGCGGGACATGAACTTCACGCCGCCATACTCGCGGGGGATTTCAAAGGTGAGCTGGCCGTCCTTGAACTTGCCCTTTTCGATGGCGGTCTTCAGCTCCTGCACGGTGACTGAGCCGGTGACGTTCTCGCCGTCCTGCTTGAACTCGGCGGTGAAATCCAGCGCGGTGTCGAGCGAGACTTCGAGCGTGTAAGTCCACTTGCCGGTGACGGTGTGGGTCGCGGCGCTGGACTTCTCCGGCTTGTCAGCGGCGATGCCGGAGTGGGCGGCGAGCATGCAGACGAGCAGCGCCAGCAACCGTCGCGTGAGGAAAGCAGTCAGGTGATGCACGCGGCGACTCAATCGGCGGGGCGTGGGCTTGTCAATCCTCCGCCCGCTCGCCGTGCGGGGCCATCTTCACGAGCTTGGGGTCGAACTGGCCGAGGACTTCCACGAGCTCGCTTTGCGCGGCCATGACTTGGTGGATGTCTTTGTAAACCATCGGCACCTCGTCGAGGCCGGCGCTGATGAGGTGGACGCCGGCTTCCTTCAACACGCGGTTGACCTTGTGCCACTCGAAGGTCGCGGCCGCCTTCTTGCGACTCATCACGCGGCCCGCGCCGTGCGAGGCGGACTTGAGCGAGGCTGCGCTACCCTTGCCGCGCACGACGAACCCGGGCGAGGCCATCGAGCCGGGGATGATGCCGAGCACGCCGGCACCGGCAGGCGTCGCGCCCTTGCGATGCACGACGACCTCGCGCTCGACGCCGCCGACGACGTGGCGCTCTTTCCAGGCGAAGTTGTGGTGGTTCTCTACGTCGAGGAGCACTTGGACGCGGAGGTGTTCGGCCAAGTGCTGGTGAATGACAGCGTGGTTCGCGGCGGCGTATTGGCCCATCAACTCCATCGCGGCCCAGTATTCCTGGCCTTCGGCTGAATCAAGCGTGAGCCAGGCGAGTTGCTTGTGCTCCTTCGGCAACTCCGGGTGCAGGTCCATCGCGAGCTTGCTGTAATGCTCGCAGACCGCCGCGCCGGTGCCGCGACTGCCACTGTGGCTGAGGAGGGCGACGTATTCGCCGGGGGGCAGGCCGTTGATGGTCTGGCTCGCGGTGAAGATGCCGAACTCGACGAAGTGGTTGCCGCTCCCGCTGGTGCCGAGCTGCGACCACGCGCGGCCTTTGCGCAGCTTGGTGACGGGGCTGACGTTCCAATCGGCGTCGAGCACGGCGTGCTGGCGCGGTTGCTCGAAGTGCGCGCCGATGCCGAAGCGGGTCTCGTCCTCGATGGCCTTGATGAGCCGCTCGCGTCGGCGGTCCAGCTCGCGGACGGGCAAGTCGAGCACGGTCATCTTCATCCGGCACGCGATGTCCACGCCGACGGCGTAGGGGATGACGGCGTTGTCGGTGGCGAGCACGCCGCCGATGGGCAGGCCGTAGCCGACATGCGCATCCGGCATGAGCGCGCCGGCGACGGACACGGGGAGTTGGCAGGCGCGGGCCATTTGATTGACGGCCTCGGGTTCGAGGCCCTCGCCCCACTGCTGCCACGGGGCGGGCGCGTGCTGGATGGGGCGGGTGGACTTGAGTAGGGCTTGGGCGAACTCGCCGCGCAAGCCGTCGCCGGTGAAGTCGGCGGGCGTGCGGACGACGGCTTCGACTTCAGCGGGCAGCCTCGTCTTGTCGCCGCCCTTGAGCACGAAGCGGGCGATGAACTCGATGCCGCGCCGCGTGGCTTCACCGGGCGGGACGCCGAGGGCGATGAGGTCTTTGATGTTCATGGTTGGCGCCGGGAAAATAGCGAGCCGGCGCACCGGGCGAAACCACTTTTGCCTCACGCAAAGAGCGTGGAGGACATGAAGAGAGCGCGATGATGTGTTCGGCTCCCATTCCTTTTGCGTCCTTCGCGTCCTTTACGTGAGGCGACTTCCTGTGCGCAAACCTTGCGCAACTCCGTCTGATTTGCGCACCGATTGCCCAGCCATCACTTCTCCGGACGCGGTTTCCGGCCAAATCCACCAAACTCCGCTTGGCACAGGCACTGCATACTGGAGACCATCCGCGCCCGCTGTTGCGAGCGCACAACTGTCAGATCAACAACTCAGCACAAGAAACCGTATGAAGCAGCTAGCCCTCCTCGCCGCCGCGCTCGTCGCCGTCGGTGGACTCACCAGCACCGCCACCGCTCAGGAGCAAAAGTCGCGCGGCGGCTTCAACCCCGAAGAGATGCGCGCCCGCATGACCGAACGCACGCGCGAGTTGCTCGATGTGAAGAACGAAGACGAGTGGAAGCTGATTTTCGCCCGCATCGAGAAGGTCACGGAAGCCCAGCGCGAAGTGCGCGGCCTCAATGGGGACATGCGCCTGCTCTTCAGCCGCAGCACCGGTGACCAACCCGCCGCCGCACCCGGCGGCGACACCGGCGGTCGCACCCGTGGCCCCGGCGGTTTCGGCGGCACGCCCAATCCCGACTCTGAGGCGCTCTCCAAGGCCGTCACCACGAAGGCTCCGACCGACGAACTCAAGCAGCGCCTCGCCAAGGTCCGCGACGCCCGCAAGGCCGCCGAAGCCAAGTATGACAAGGCCGCGGACGACTTGCGCCAGGTGCTCACCGTCCGTCAGGAAGCCACGCTTGTCGCTGTCGGCCTGCTCAAGTAAGCCACGCCCGCACCGGGAAACAGGGATGAGCCACTTGACCACCAACGATACGGCCACGCGCGAATTGCTGGAGCGGATGATTGCCGCCCGGCAGCTCTCGCCGCTCGACGCACAGGCCTTTGCCAAGCTCGGTGCGGCCGCCGCCAGCGCCTCCGAGGACGCCGTCCTGCGCTGGCTGGCCAAGGAATATGACGTGTCGTTCACCGCGCTCGACGCCGTCGAGCCGGACCGTCAGGTGCTCTCCCTGTTTCCCGCGCGCGTGCTGCTCAAGGAGCATTTGCTCCCGCTCCGCCGCACGAACGGCGTCGTGGAAGTCGCCACCAGCCGACTCTTCGCCACGCAGGGCCTCGACGCGCTCAAGGCCATGACCGGCCTCTCGCTCACGCCGGTCCTCGCGCCCAGCGAAGCCATCGAGCGCGAGATGAAGAAGCATCTCGGTGTCGGCGCGGACACCATCGGCACGCTTAACGAAGAGGCCGGCCTCGAAGTCGTTCAGGAAGGCATCGCGGACGACGACCTCGACAGCGCCGCCGAGGACGCGAGCATCATCCGCTTTGTGAACCAAGTCCTGCGCGACGCCATCGAGCTGCGCGCGTCGGACGTTCACCTCGAACCCTTCGAGGACGAGTTCCGCATCCGCTATCGCATTGACGGCGACTTGCAGGAAGTCCCCGTGCCGCCGTCGCTGAAGCGCTTTCAGCCCGCCATCGTCTCGCGCGTTAAAATCCTTTCGCACCTGAACATCGCCGAGAAGCGCGTGCCGCAGGATGGTCGCATTAAAATCCGCGTGGACACGCACGAGGTGGACATCCGCGTCTCCATCATCCCGATGCTCCACGGCGAGGCCGTCGTGATGCGTTTGCTGCGCCAGAACTCGAAGCTGCGCGGCATGGGCGACCTCGGCATGAACCACCGCGAGCTGGAATGCTTCCGCCGCGTGGTGCAGCTCCCGCACGGCATCGTCCTCGTCACCGGCCCCACCGGCTCCGGCAAGACCTCAACGCTTTACACCGCGCTGAACGAAATCAACGACCACGTCCGCAAGATCATCACGATTGAAGACCCGGTCGAGTATCAGCTCAAGGGCGTCAACCAAATCCAGGTCAACGAGAAGTCCGGTCTCACCTTCGCGCGCGGTCTGCGCTCCATTCTCCGCCACGACCCCGATGTGGTGCTCATCGGCGAAATCCGCGACCACGAGACGGCGCAGATTGCCGTGCAGGCGTCGCTGACCGGCCACTTAGTTTTCTCCACGTTGCACACCAACGACGCGCCGGGTGCGATTACCCGTCTCGTGGACATGGGCGTTGAACCCTATCTCGTCGCCAGCTCGCTGGAAGCTGTCCTCGCGCAGCGCCTCGTGCGGGTGCTCTGCACGCATTGCAAGGTCGTGGACGACTCGCCCACCGCCGCTACTTACAAGGCGAAGCTCGGCATTCCTCTGAACCACCCGATTAACAAGTCCGTTGGCTGCCGCGAGTGCCGCAACACGGGCTTCCACGGGCGAAACGCCATCTTCGAGTGGATGGACACCAACGTGGAAATCCGACAGTTGATTCTGCAAAACACCTCCGCCGACAAGCTCCGCGACGCCGCCCTCCGCAACGGGATGCGCACGCTGGCGGAAGACGGCTGGCGGCTCGTGCGCCAAGGAGCCACGACCGTCGAGGAAGTCCTGAGTGTCACGACCGCGAAGGAAGTTTCTCGCACCAGCGTGGATGAGAAAGACGACGGTGGGGAGACGGCGGCGGAACTGGCCGTGGCGCGTTAACCCATGACGACCTTCCAATATCGCGCGTTGCAGGCGAACGGCTCTGTCGCCGAGGGCGTCCTCGAAGCCAGCGGGCGGCAGGAAGCCTTCAAGCAGATGGAGTCGCGCGGTTTGCGGCCCATCAGCTTGTCAGAGCGCGCTGGCGGCAGCACCAAGACCATTACCGCACCTTCCAAACCGGCGGCGAAGGAAGCCAAGCCCGCACCCAAAGCTCCGGCCAAAGATGCTTCTCCCAAGGACGCAAAGGCCGCCGCCAACGTCCCTGCACCCACCACCATCAGCTTTGGCGCACCGAAAATTTCCGCGCGGATGCTGGAGAACTTCACCCGCCTCCTCTCCAGCCTGCTCGCCGCTGGCGTGCCCTTGAGCCGCGCGCTGGTCATCCTCCAGCGTGAGGCTGCCAGCCCCGTCGCGCAGGCGAAGTGGAAGGAGATTCACGACCTCGTCGTGGACGGCATGACGCTCGCCGACGCGATGGCGAAGTCGCCGGACGTTTTCCCGCGCGTCTATGTCGCGATGGTCGAGGCCGGCGAGACCGGCGGCTTCCTCGACGTGGTGCTCGCGCAAATCGCCGACTTCCAGGCGAGTGAGAAGGAGATGAAGGGCAAGGTGATGACCGCGATGCTTTACCCGGCCATCCTGCTCGTGCTCGCGCTGGGCGTGCTGGTCTTCCTGCTCGTGTTCTTCATCCCGCGCTTCCAGCTCGTGTTCGCGGGCTTCGGCGCGAAGCTCCCGCTGCTCACCCAAATCATCATCGGCGCGAGCGACGTGTTGCGCAGCTACGGCGTGCTGGTGGCGCTGGGCATTTTCCTCGGCGGCTACATGGCTCGCACCTGGGTCACGTCGCCGGACGGTCGCCGCGCTTGGGAAGGTTTTATTCTGCGCGTGCCGACCATCGGCAGCCTCGTCGCGCAGTTCGCCATGTCGCGCTTCTGCCGGATGCTGGGCACACTGCTGGGCGCGGGCGTGCCGCTCATCGCCTGCTTGAACGTCGCGCGCCGCTCCATCGGCAACCAGATTCTCGTGGACGCCGTGGCGCACTCGATTGACCGCGTGAAGGAAGGCAAGGCGCTCGGCCCGAGCCTCGGCGACTGCCGCGTGCTCTTCAGCGGCTCGACGCTGGAAATGATTTCCGTGGCCGAGGAGAGCGGCAAGCTGGACGGCGAACTTATCCGCATCGCCAACGTGACCGAAGGCGACCTCGACCGGCAGTTGAAGACGGCGGTGGCGATGGCCGAGCCGCTGATGCTCTTCTTCATCGCCGCCTTCATCGGCACGATTTTCATCGGTATGGTCATCCCGATTTTCACCCTGCAAGAACACATCAAGTAACTTTCAACCTGCAAACCACATGAACATCCGCACTAACCAAACTCAAAACTCAAAACACAAAACCCAGAACCGTTCACGCGGCTTCACTCTCATCGAGCTACTCCTCGTGCTGGTCATCCTCGGCATCCTCGCGGCCATTGTCGTGCCCAAGTTCGCCGGGCGCACCGACGACGCCCGCAACGCCGCCGCGAAGACGCAGATTGCGGGCTTCAGCACCTCGCTGGACGCCTACGAAGTGGACACCGGCAGCTACCCGAAGGGCAGCGAAGGTCTGATGGACCTCGTGCAAGCTCCGAGCGATGTGCAGGGCTGGAAAGGCCCTTACATGAAAGAGGTCCCGCTCGACCCGTGGGGCAAGCCCTACGTCTATGTCTGCCCCGGTCGCAACAACCCGAGCAGCTACGACATCTACAGCCTCGGCACCGACGGCCGCGAAGGCACCGAGGACGACATCACCAACTGGTCGAAGGCCAAGTAAGGAACCGCCGATGAAGTTGGGCCCAACAACCACAGCCTGCACGCGTTTGGAGCGCGGACGCCTACGTCCGCGATTCCCGCTGCGGACGTGGTCGTCCGCGCTCCAGGCCCCCGGCCCCATTCCGCATTCCGCATTCCCCATTCCCAGTTTCCGCCGCGCCTTCACCCTCATCGAACTCATCCTCGTGATGGCGCTCATCACCATCGTCGTGAGCGTTTCCCTGCCGTCGCTGAAAGGCTTCTTCAAGGGTCGCGACCTCGACTCCGAGGCGCGCCGGTTCTTCTCCCTCACGCGCTACGCCTCCAGCCGCGCCGTGGCGGAGGGCGTGCCGATGGAGCTTTACGTGGACACTGCGCAGAAGCTCTACGGCCTCCGCGCGCAGGCGGGTTTCCTGGAGAGCGATAGCCGGGCCGTGCAATACAAGCTGCCCGAGGAACTCAGCTTTGAAGTCACCGCCGCCCCGGCCAAGAAGGTCTCCGGCCAAAATAACTTCACCGACCCCGACGAAGAATTTGCCAACGCCCCGGACACCTCCGACCCCGGCGACCCGGTCAAAATCCTCCGCTTCACCTCCGATGGCTTCATCGGCGACAAAAGTCCCGCCGCCGTCATCCTCCGCCAGCGCGCGGCCGATGACCTCACCGAGGGCCACGCCGTCGCCATCGCCCAGAGTGCGACGCGCTTGAACTATGAGATTCGCACCGTCCAGCAACCGCGTTAAGCGCCCGCGCGCCGCGTTCACGCTGGCCGAGGTGCTGGCGGCGCTCATGTTCATGGCCATCGTCATCCCGGTGGCGCTGGAAGGTCTGCGCATTGCCAGCCTCGCCGGGCAAGTCGGTGAGCGCAAAGCCGTGGCCGCGCGCGTGGCCGACCGCGTCCTGAGCGAACTCGCCGTGACCGGCTCCCTCCCGAGTGGCGACAACGGTTCCGTGCTCGAAGGCCCGCACGAATACCGTTGGACCCTCGAGTCCGCTGCGTGGCTCGAGGACAGTGCGTTGCAGGAGACCACGGTGCGCGTCGTGTATTTCGTGCAAGGCCGCGAATACGAAGTGACGGTCAGCACGCTGACCGAGGGGGGGACGCTGTGAAATTCACAGGGTCCCAAGTCCAAGAGTCCCGAGTCCAAAGTCATTTGGCTGCCGGACGCGCCGCTGACTTTGAACCTTCGACTCTTGGACTTTGGACCCGCCCCCGCTCCGCCTTCACCCTGTTGGAACTCCTCATCGCCGTCGTTGCCTTCGCCATCGTGCTGGCGGCCATCAACGGCGTGTTCTACAGCGCGCTCAAGCTGCGGAACCGCTCCGCTGCGTCGCTCGAAAAGTCCCTTCCGCTCACGCAGGCGCTCATCATCCTCAAGCGCGACCTCGCCAGCCTCGCGCCCCCCGGCAAGCTCGCGAAGGAACTCCAGACCTCCGCCACCGGCAGCGGCGCTTCCAGCCAGCCGCGCTTCGGTTCATTGGCAGGCGCGGCGGGCGGCGCGGGCGGCCTCGTCTCGCAAGTCGGCCCGGACTTCTACACCTACTCCGGCTTGCTCGACACCTCCTCCCCGTGGCCCAGCGTGCAGAAAGTCGCCTACCTCCTCGTGGACTCCACGAACCGCAACGCACTGGGCAAAGACCTCATCCGCGCCGTTACGCGCAACCTGCTCCCCGCTGGCAACGTGGAGGAAGAACCCGTCGAGCAACTCCTCCTCACCGACGTGGCCGAGGCGCTGTTCACCTTCCACGACGGCGCGGACTGGCTGGAATCGTGGGACTCCGCCACCGCCGACCCGAAGCTCCCGCGCGCCATCAAGCTGCAGCTTCAAATGGCCTCGGAAGACCGCGCCAGCCGACAGGCTCCGTTGGAGCTAATCGTCCCCATCGTCACCGAAGCCAGCACGAACTCCACCGCAGGAGTGACGCAATGAGACTGCCACCCAACATGGTAGGGACGCGCTGCTGCGCGTCCGCCCCGGTTGGCTCGACACGGCTGGTCGCGGACGCGCGGCAGCGCGTCCCTACCACCGCAGGCGAGCGCGGCTCCGTCCTCATCATCGTCCTCTGGGTTGCCTTCGGCCTTGTCAGCCTCGCCATTTACTTCGCCAACTCCTCTTCCCTCGAACTCCGCGCCGCCGACAATCGCGTCGCCACGCTTGAAGCCGAGCAAGCCATCGCGGGCGCGGCGCGTTACATCAGCAACGCGCTGGCGAACGTCACAGAACCCGGCGTCCCGCCCGACTCCGCCACGCTCAAAGTCGAGGCCGTCCAAATCGGCACCGCGCGCTTCTGGCTCATCGGTCAGCCGCTCGATGAAGAGGACGACCTCGAAGTTACCTTCGGCCTAGTGGACGAGGGCGCGAAGCTCAACCTCAACACTGCCACTGCCGCAATGCTCGAAAAGTTGCCGCGCATGTCCGTCGAGCTGGCCGCCGCCGCCGTGGACTGGCGCGACACCGACAGCAACCCCTCCGAGAACGGCGCGGAGGACGAGATTTACGCGCGGCTCAACCCGCCTTACCGCTCCAAGAACGCGCCCTTCGAGAGCATCGAGGAGCTGCGGCTGGTCTATGGTTTCAACCAAGACATCCTCTACGACGAGGACGCGAATATGAACGCCGTGCTCGACCGCAACGAGGACGACGAGGACGCCACTTCGCCGAATGACAACCACGACGGCGTGCTCAATCGCGGCGTGCTGGCCTACGTCACCGTCCACAGCAAACAGCCGAACACGCGCACCAACGGCGACGCGAAAATCAACATCGCCACGGTGGACGCGCCGGCACTGGCGCGGTTGATGACGGAAGCCGGCATCAGCGCCGAGCGCGTGCCACAGGTCATCCTGCGCTTCGCCACCAACGCGCCACCCGGCGGGACGAACCAACCGCCGCCTTCCGGCAACAACACGAACGGCAGCGTGCTTCAGTTCTACGTCCGCAGCGGCCTGACCGCCGAGGAGTTCCACCTCATTGAGAACGACCTGACCACTTCCACCAACGCCGTGCTCGAGGGCTTGGTGAACGTGAACACCGCCACTGCCACCGTGCTCGCCTGCCTCCCCGGCCTCGACGCCGAGAAGGCCGACGCGCTCATCGCCACGCGCACCAGCACGGACACGCAGCATTCCATCGCGTGGCTGAAGGATGCGCTGGAGCCGCAGGCCGTCGAGCAACTCGGGCCGCACATCACCGGTCGCAGCTACGTTTACACGGCGGACATCGCGGCGCTCGGCCACCACGGACGCGGCTACTCGCGCGTGAAGTTCGTCTTCGACACGACCGAAGGCGGTGCGAAGATTCGGCAACGCCAGGACCTCACGCACCTCGGCTGGGCGCTCGGGCAGGAAGTCCGACGCCAACTCACGGAGGCGCAGAACCTGCCATGAGCCAGCCCCGCTTAAATTGGAGCGCGGACGCCCACGTCCGCAGCAGCGCCGACCAGAATGTTGGCCCGCGAATCACGCGCATCACCGCGAATGAGGAAGTCGCTGCCTTGTCTTCATTCGCGGCTATGCGCGTGATTCGCGGGCACTTCCCGTCTTGTTGCGCGAGCGGCTGCGGACGTGGGCGTCCGCGCTCCAGAATGTTCGGCGCTTCACTTTCTTGTCCCTCAACTCCCTGTCCATGACTGGCTCGAACAAATCCAACTCCATGCTCGGCCTTGTGCTCGATGGCAGCCGACTCGACTTCGTCGCGGCCAAGCGCACGAACGGGTCGGTCGAAATCCGCAAGGCGGGCAGCGTCACGCTCGCGCTCGACCCGCTCACGAACGACCCCGAACTCGTCGGCGCGGAGCTGCGCAAGCATCTCGAAGCCGCCGGGCTGCGCGACCGCCGGTGCGTCGTCGGTGTGCCGTTGAACTGGGCGCTCACGCTCGCGGTGAAAGTTCCCGCTGGCCTGTCGCCCGAAGACGTTCAGGCGCTGCTGGCGATGGAGGCCGAGCGCGGTTTCCCCTACGCGCCGGAGACCTTGATGCTCGCGCAATCGCTCGTCGGAGCGGCGGACGGCGAGCGCACCGCCACGGTCGTCGCTATCCCGCGCGACCACATCAAGCGCTTGCAGGACGCGCTGGAATCCATCGGGTTGCGCCCGGTCAGCTTCACCCTCGGCATCGCGGCGCTGCAACCGGTGGGCGAGTCCGCCACGGCGGGCGGCGTCGTGGCGCTCGTGCCCGGTGAGAAGGGCGTGGCGCTGCAAGTCACGGCGCAGGGCGGCGTCTGTGCGCTGCGCGTGCTGGAAGGCGCGTTTGAGCAAGACGGCTCCGAGCGGCGTGTGCAGAAGGATTACCTCGCGCGCGAATTGCGCATCACGCTGGGCCAGTTGCCGGACGACGCGCGGGCCACGGTGCGGAACTTGAAGGTGTTCGGCGCCGACGACCTCGCGGAGGAAGTGCAGGAGCAACTCCGCGCGCGGGCGGAGGCGCTGGGTTTACGCGCGCAGCTCGTGAAGGAGTTCGCACCGCTGGAGTTCGGCGTGACGTTGCCGAGCGGAACGGTCGCGAGCGCGGCGCTGGCGTTGGTGGTGCGGCACTTGACCGGCAAGGCGTCGGGCTTCGAGTTCCTGCCACCGCACGTGAGCCAGTGGCAGCAGTTCACCGAGCAGTATTCGTCGAAGAAGTTGGTTTACGTCACGGCGCTGGTGAGCAGCGTGGCGCTCATGGTGGCAGCGCTCTTCGGCTGGCAGCAGTGGCAGCTCTCGCGGCTGGAAACGCAGTGGGATGCGATGGCGACGCGCGTCACGCAGGTGGACCAGCTCAACGGGAAGATTCGGAAGTTCCGCCCGTGGTATGACGAGTCGTTCCGGGCGATGACCATTTTGAAGACGCTTACCGAGGCGTTCCCGGAGGACGGCTCGGTCTCCGCGAAGTCCATCGAGATTCGCGACCGCTCGGGCGTGACGTGCAGCGGCACGGCGCGCAACAACGCCGCGTGGCTCAAGATGCGCGACAAGCTCAACGCCTCGAAACAAGTCGCTGACCTCAAGGTCGAGCACATCAAGGGCGGGCAGAACAACCAACCGCTTGAGTTCACCTTCAATTTCCACTGGGGCGAGACCCAAGCCAGCCGATGAAACAAAACCGCGAACAACTCCTGCTCATTGTGGCCATCACTGCCGTCGTGCTGCTCGTGGGCGACAGCTTCGTGCTCAAGCCGCTCACCGCGAGCTGGAAGGTGCGCACCGCCCGCATCGCCGATCTCGAGAAGAAGGTGGCCGACGGCACCAAGAAGCTGGAGCGCGACCGCGCCGTGCGGGACAAGTGGAATTCCATGCGGGCGAACGCGCTGACGAACGACACCTCCGCCGCTGAGAGTCAGGCGCTGCGGGCTTTCGAGCGTTGGTCGCGCGACGCGAATGTGACCATCAGCGGGCTGAAGCCGCAGTGGAAGCGGTCGAACTCCGCCGACGAATACCAAACGCTGGAGTGTCGCGCGGACGCGACGGGCAGCCTCGCGAGCCTCGCGCGCTTCCTCTACCAAGTGGAGAAAGACCCGATGGCGATGAAGGTGGATGTGGTGGACCTCACCACGCGGGACCCTGAGGGCCGAAGCCTGACGCTGGCCTTGCAACTCAGTGGCTTGGTGCTCACGCCGAAGAAAAATGAGGCGACGGCAAAATAGGAACGTGAAGGCAACGAATCACCGCACTGGCTGCGCGCCCTCGTCGCGCGCCTCGTTCTGTGGCATGGTCCCGAAAACTTGATTCCCATGAACGCTCCGCAACTCCTCGCCGCTGGCTTGCTCCTGCTCACCCCGCTGGTTGCCGCTGCGCAAACGCGCACGAACGCACCGGCCCCGCCGGCCACCGCGAAGCCCGTCACAAAATCCGTGCCGGCGGCAGCGCTCGCTCCGTCCCCCGCTGCGAGCTTCGAGGCGTTCAAGAACGTCCCCGACCGCAACATCTTCAACTCCCGCCGCTTCGCCGGTCGCACCACGGAAACTGCGGCGCCTCCGCCCACGACGCGCCGCGACCCGGTCATCGAGACGTTCTCGCTGCTGGGCACGCTGAATTACCCGAAAGGCTCCGTGGCGTTCTTCGAGGGCAGCAGCGCCAGCCACCGCAAGGCCGTGGCGGTGGGTGAAACCATCAGCGACTGCAAAGTCACCAGCGTCGAGCCGAACCTCGTGCGGCTCACGGCGGCGGATAAACCGCTCGAACTCAAGGTCGGCTACATGCTCCGTCGCGAGGACCAGGGCGAGTGGCAGATGCGCGAAGCGGAGCGTCCGTCGGATTACGGGAGCAGTTCTACTTCGGGTTTCAGTTCGCCCTTTGGCTCCAGCTCCAGTTCGCCGTTTAGCTTGAACAGCTCTAGTTCGACCCGCGACCCGCGCTACAGCAGCTCCAGCGGGTCGAGCCGGGATTCCCGCTCCAGCCGCGACTCGCGTTCCAGTTCGTCGTTCAACAGCAACGAAACCCCCGCCGACGCCGCGCAGCGCCGCATCCGCGACCAGGACCGCAATGGCGACGGCAAGATTTCGCGGGACGAGGCAGACAGCCGGCTGCGCCCGAACTTCGACCTGATGGACCGGAACCGCGACGGCATCGTGGACTCCGAGGAATACACCGCGTATTACGCCTCACGGATGAGTGGCAACTCGGCCAGCACCGTCCCGCCCACGAGCAGTTTCAACAGCCCCGGCAGCTCGGCCAGTCCGAGCAACTTCGGCGGCAGCCCCAGCTCAGGCAGCGCAAACCCTCCGCCGACCAGTGTGCCCAGTGCCCCCAGCTCGGGTGGCAGCGGGGAAAGCGACCTTTTGAAACGACTTATGGAACAACGTGCCCGGGAGAACCGATAATATGAAAAGCAACCTCGCCCTCATCCTCACCGCCAGCCTCGCCGGCTCCGTGTTGGCTCAAGTCCAACCGACCCCCGCACCCGCACCGGCACCTGTCCCCGCCGCGCCAGCCGTCGCTGCCCCGGCCGCTCCACCTGCGGAGCCGCGCCCGGCTGGCCTCGCCGCTGCGCTCGCCGCCGAAGCGGCCGCGAAGGCCGCTGAAGCCGCCCGCCCGCCCGCGCCGAAGGAGCCGGTGAAGCGCGTGACCAGCGACACCGAGAAGGGGATGCGCCTGAACTTCCGTGGCGTGCCGTTGGAAATGGTGCTGAACTATTTCAGCGAGGCCGCCGGCTTCATCATCGTGCCCAAGACCGACATCCGTGGGCGTGTGGACGTGTGGAGCGAAGACCCGTTGACCAAGGACGAAGCCGTGGACGTGCTCAACAACGTGCTCGGGCGCAATGGCTACGCCGCCTTCCGCAGCGGGCGCACGCTCAACATCGTCAACAAGGACGAGATGAAGCAGAAGGCGCTGCCGACCAACTCCGGCAGCGACCCGGAGAAAATCCCGGCGACCGAAAACATGGTCACGCAAATCCTCCCGATTAAGTTCATCTCCGCCGAGCAGTTGATTAAGAACCTGGAGATGCTGCTCCCGACCTCCTCCACGATGTCCGCCAACGCCGGCGCGAACGCGCTCATCATCACGGACACGCAGGTGAACATCCGGCGCGTCGCCGAAATCATCAAGGCGCTGGACAACCCCGTGGCCAGCGTCTCCGCCATCAAGGTGTTCCCTCTGAAGTATGCCGATGCGAAGGCGCTGACGACCGTGTTGAAAGACCTCTTTGCCCCGGACACTTCGAGCACCGGCGGACGCGGGGCGCAGGGTGGCGTCAACCCCATGCAGCAAATGTTTCAAAGCCGGTTTGGTGGCGGTGGCGGTGGCGCGACAGGTGCCAGCAGCGGCCAGGCCGGCGGGCGGGTGAACACGCCCAAGGTCGTCGCCAGCGCCGATGAGTTGAGCAACTCGCTCATTGTCAGCGCGCCCGAATCGCAGATGCCCATCATCGAGGACTTGGTGAAGCAGGTGGACGTGCCGGTCGAAGACGTGACCGAGGTGAAGGTCTTCCGCCTCAAACACGCCAGCGCCGAGGAGACGGCCACACTCATCAAGAACCTCTTCCCCGACACCAGCACGCAGGGCAGCGGTAATCGCAGCGGGCGCACCGGCGGCAGCAGCTTCTTCGGCTTCCGCCCGCCCGGCAGCACCGGCGGCAGCACCGGCGGCGCGAGCGGTTCCAGCGAACGCATGTTGAAACAAAACCGCGTCGTGGCCGTGGCCGATGCCCGCACGATGTCGGTGATCGTCACCGCGTCGCCCGCGCTCATGGAGCAGATCACTGGGATGATCACGCAGCTCGACGGCGACCCCTCGAAGCAACAGAAGGTCTTCGTCATCCCGGTCGAGAACGCCGACCCGGCGCAGATGCAGCAAATCCTGCAAACGCTCTTCCCGACGCAGAACGGTCGCAGCGCCACCAGCAGCCAAAACGGGCGCAGTGGCTTCGGCACCGGCACCACTACCCGGAACAACGGCGGGCAAAGCTCCACGGGTAATCGAAACAACAGCAGCACTGGTTTCGGCACGGGCTCTGGCACGAGCAATCGGCGCAACCAAGGCATCGGCAACTAAACCTCGTTTCAACCACAGCTCTCCATCCTCGAACTGACCTCCTGATGAAATCTTACTTTTGGCAACGCCTCGGCCTCAGCCTCTTGACCACACTCGCGGCGACGACGGCACACGCGCAGTTTAACTCATTCGGTGGCGGCGGTGGTGGTTTCGGCGGCGGCAGCGGCGGCACGCGTTCCACAACCGCAGGCACCGGCCAGCCCCTTGGCGGTGCGGATATTTCCTTCGACCCCGAGACGCGCAACCTCATCGTCGTGACCGATGACAAGACCATCTTGGAAATGAAGAAGGTCATCACCGGCCTCGACCGTCCATCGCCGCAGGTGCTCATCAAGGTCATCTTCCTCGAGGCCACTTATAATAAGAACTCCGACATCGGCATTTCGGGTGGCTTCGACGCCAACCCGGGCGGCAAAAGCGGCGTTATCGGCCAAGGCTTCGGCCTGCCCGGTGTGACCACGCTCGCTGGAGCCGTGGCTTCGGGCGGCGGGGTTTACTCGATTCTGGGCAACGATTTTCAAGCGACGCTCACGGCCATCGCGAAGGCCGGGAAGACGGAGATTCTCTCCCGTCCGTCCATCCTCGCGCGTAATAACCAGGCCGCAACCATCAGCCTCGGCCAGCAAGTTCCGCTCATCAGCGGCACGCGCTTCGACACTTTCGGCAACCAGATCAACACCGTCACCTACCAGAGCGTCGGCGTGAACCTGAGCGTCACGCCGTTCATCTCCTCGGACGGGAATGTCGAGATGGTCGTAACGCCGGAAATCTCCTCGCTCACCGACCGTTCGCAGTGGGTCAACATCTCCAGCGGCGGCACCAACGGCGCGGTCCTCGTCCCAGTCATTAACTCGCGCGTCGCCACCACCACCGTCGTCGTCCCTGACGGCCAGACGGTTGTCATCGGCGGCTTGATGGAGAACACGCAGAATGACTCGGAGACCAAGGTGCCCGGCCTCGGCGACATTCCCCTGCTGGGCAATCTCTTCAAACGCAAGGTGAAGGAAAACGTGAAGCGCGAGCTGATGATCTTCCTCACGCCGACGATCGTGAAGGCCCCGTCCCAGCTCGCCGGCATGACCCAGGCAGAGAGGCAGAAACAGCAGATCTCAACGAACGCCTTCCCGCAGTCAGACCTCGACCGTTTCCTCGACGGTCAGCCGACGAAGCCACCGACGCCCACCGCGCCGGCTCCGGTCCCCGCGCCGAAGTAGCCAGTTGCCGCGCTCCGCATGATCCGCCACACCCGACTCGTCATTGGCCTGCTCGTCGCCGTCTGGGCGCTCGTCGCCGCTTGGCAGGCCATGGAACACGGCCGCGTGGAGGCCGACGCGCGCGACGCGCTCATCCGCCGTTCGCGCGACATCACCGGGACGCTCGCCAAGTTCATTGAGTCCCAGCGCCGCTTTGGCGTGGTCTCGCAGGAGCGGATGGAGGTCGCCCTCGAAGCGCTCGTGACCTCCGGCGAGTTGCAATCGCTGGCGCTGTTGAACCGCCTCGGCGAAGTCGTCGCCTCCGCCGGCGCGCCCGTGGACCTCGACGCGAAGGGTTTGATCCACAGCAGCGTGCGCTGGGGCGCGCGGACGCTGACCGTGATCAACTCCGTGGACCTGGGCACCAATCTGGTCTCCGAGCTGGGCGAGACGAACCGCGCCCCGACCATCGTGCTGCCGCGCCGCGACACCAACGCGCCGCCACGCGAGGAGTTCCGCTTCCCGCCGCGCCCACCAGGTGAGTCGCGTGAAGTCCGGTCCGGCGACACCAACGCACCGCCGCCCGTGCTGACCACCCCCAATCCCGCCCTGACCAATCTGGTGTCCACCAACCGCGCCGAGCGTCGGGAACCGCCGCGTCGCCCGGCCGGCGGCTGGTTTGGCCGTCCGCCGTGGATGAGTGAGGCGGAGTTCAAGGCCATGACGGAGAAGCGCGGTTTGCACGGCTTTGTCATCACGCTCGCCACCGCGCCGTTGCTCCGCACCACTGAGGCGGATGGCTGGACGCGGCTGATGATCGTGAGCTTTGCCGGCGTGGCGGCGGCTGGCGCGGGGCTGGCGCTGCGCAATCTGAACCGCGCCGCCGACCTCCAGCTCCGGCTGCTTCGCGCCAGTGAGTTGAACACGCACCTGCGTGCGCTGAACCTCGCCGCCGCCGGCCTGGCGCACGAGACGAAGAACCCGCTCAACATCATCCGCGGCCTCGCGCAGATGATTTCCAAACAGCCCGAAGCCCCCGCCGAGATTCGGGAGAAGTCGCGCGGCATTGTGGACGAGGCGGACCGCGTGACCGCGCAGTTGAACGAGTTCATCAACTACTCACGCCCCCGCGAAGTGCGCCGCACGCCGGTGGCCTTGAGCACCGCCGTCGGCGAGGTCGTCCGCGCGCTCGGCTACGATTTGGAGGAGAAGGCGATTCAGCTCACCGTCCAGCCCGACCTCCCGCGCATCGAGGCGGACGAACAGCTCTTGCGCCAGGCGCTCTTCAACCTGCTCCTCAACGCCACCCAGGCGCTCCCGCGCGGCGGCACCATCCACGTCAACGCTACCCGCGCCGGCGAGGAGACCCTCACGCTCGACATCGCCGACGACGGCCCCGGCGTCGCGCCTGAGCACCGGCTGGAAATCTTCAAGCCCTACTTCACCACGCACCAGAAAGGCACGGGTCTGGGGCTGGCCATCGTCCAGCAGATCGTCCTGGCACACGGTTGGGAAATCGAGTGCCTGCCCAACGAGCCGCGCGGCGCGCGTTTTCGCATCCGGCACCTCAAGACGCTGGCGTAGGAGGCGGCCGCGAAGGCGGCCGCGTCGCGCTGTTGCGCGCGGATTGGTATCGGCTGCCTGACATGGGCGCGGTATTTGACAGCCAGACCGTCGTCAGCCGACCCTCGGCTATGAGCGCGCAACCGCACATCCGAAGGAGCCGGCCATCCGCAGCCTCAAGCAAGCCCGCCTTCTCCCTCCTGCCAGCCACTCCGCCAGCGAAAGGGACTCTGCCGTCAACCTGACAACGGTTCGTGGGAATTCACGAAGGAACTCACCCGCAAGTTCCACCGAGGAACGAAAAAGGCGATAGCCCAGGCTCGGAAGGCTGGTCTGCTTTGAGGCGATGCTTGCGGCGGAATACGGCTCATTGCCGGGCCAAATGGCGCTAGGAAAACCACGTTGATCCAGGCCGGAGCAGCGCTGTTGCCTTGGTTTGCCTTGCGCAACGCACATCTGGGTTTTCGACAGCTCCGACTCGGTGGAAAATCAGTCGTCCGGTCCGGTTGGCGATGTTTCGAGCCGAAGTGTATCCGGTGGTTGCGCAGAGCCTGGAGTGTAGTCCGCTCTTCACCCACAAGTTGCGGATGCTCTAGCCCTGCGAGGGGCAGCGCACGCTGCCCTCCTACTGCGGTGGGG
The DNA here is from genome assembly GCA_039796295.1 of Verrucomicrobiota bacterium. GTDB lineage: Bacteria > Verrucomicrobiota > Verrucomicrobiia > Limisphaerales > SXTU01 > SXTU01. Next base: position 88,566 of record JBDKJY010000020.1, on the reverse strand, counting down.
GAGCTGCGTGATGCAGCTTCCCCCACGCCAGCAGCCCCGCCGCCAGCGACACGCCGGCGCAGGCCAGATACGGCCACGATGGATGCAGGTGGAAGAGTGAGCCGGCGAAGATGGGGCCGGCGATGCGCGCGAGGCTGCCGAAACTTTGCGCCACGCCGAGGGTTGCACCCTGCTCGTTCGCCGGGGTGAGGATGGAGATGAGGCCGAAGATGGGCGCGCGCGCGAGGCTGGAGCCGATGGCCAGCAGCGCCAGCACGCCGAGTAGCACGCCCCAGGTCCGCGCGAACGGCAGCGCTGCCAGGCTCGCCGCCGTGAAGAGCAGGCTCGCTGCGATGAGCTTCGGCTCACCGAGCTTCTTCACCGCGCGCCCGATGCCGCCGCCCTGCACACACGCGCCGACGAAGCCGCAGTAGGCAAAGAGGTAGCCGATGATTTTTGCGTCGTCGGGCTTGTGGAGGTCGAGCTTGAAGGTGTCAATCACCAGCAGGCCGAGCGTGGTCTCGAAGCAGGAGAAGGCGAAGGTGGCGAGGAAGAAGAGCCATACGAGCAGGCCCACCTGCGGGCGCGCGAGCGTGCGGGACCATTGGCCGAAGCGCGACCAGTCGCTTGGGGCCGGGTCCGAACTCGGCTGGCGGCTCTCGGGTAGAATGGCGAGCGTGAGCAGGAAGTTGGCGAAGCACATGGCCGCCGCGACCCAGCCCGGACCGGTGATGCCGAAGCCGTTGAACTTCAGGCCGAACACATTAAACCCTGCGAGGCTCAGTCCGCTCAACGCTGGTCCCAAGATGAAGCCCAGGCCGAACGCCATGCCGATGAGGCCCATGCGTTTGGAGCGGTCCTCCGGCGGCGTGATGTCGGCGATGTAGGCTTGGGCCACGGAGATGTTTGCGCCGCAGATGCCGGCGAAGACGCGGGAGGCCAGGAGCATCCAGAGCGCGGTGTCGCCCGTCAGGCCGGAGGCGACGGCGAAGAGCGCGTAGGAGACGGCCGAGCCGAAGTTGCTGATGAGCAGCACGGGGCGGCGGCCGACCTTGTCCGACCACCGGCCCCACAGCGGCGCGAAGAGGAACTGCATGGCCGAGAAGGACGCCATGATGACGCCGACGAGCAGGCCGCTCGCGCCGAAGTTCTCGCTATAGACGGGCAGCAGCGGCAGCACGATGCCGAACCCGACGAGGTCGAGGAATACGGTCAAAAAAATCACCAGCAGCGAGGGCTTCTTCATTTCAATAGAGCGCGGACGCTAGCGGGTCGTGCGGGGCGCTACAACCTCGGAGGAGACGAGATGAGGAGTCTCACTTGTTTCCGGGGGGAATCCGGAGGTGCCTGACGTCGTCGAGCGGCCTTGCGCTCGGGCTGGTAATCTTGAGCCTAATCTTGCTCCGCTTCCCGCTCCGCCCAGTGGAGTAAGCTTAGGATTACGAGCGGGAGGTGCCGATGCACTGACCCCTTGGTCGGTAAGAAACCGAGCTGCGCCCCCGGGGAAGGTTAGAGACTCCTCACGTCGTCTCCTACAGTTCAAGGGTTGCGGCCCGCGCGCCGTTTGCTACTGTCCGCCCCCAACATCATGGACGCCAAACGCATTACTGTCCGCGCGCGCTCGGCGCTTTTCGGCATGCAAGAGGGCGGGTTGCTGCTCGTCATCCTCTTGCTGGGCGCGATTTTGACCTTGTTCGGTGGCACGGTGAAGGTGCCCAAGCTCCAGGTGAACGCGGCGGGCGAACGCGAACGGGTCTTTACGGAGGTCAAGGGCGAGCGCGTGCCGGTGCTCGAAGAGAAGAACAAGTTCCTCAACGCCGCCAACCTCACGCAGCTCGCGAAGGACACGAGCTTCATCGGCATCATGGCGGTGGGAGCGACGCTGGTCATCGTCGCGGGGCAAATTGATTTGAGCGTGGGGGCGATCTACGCGTTGGCGTCGGTGGTGGGCGCGATGGTGTTCCGCTCGTTCGGGCCGGGCGGGTCGCTGGCGAATGCCCCGCCGCACGAGGCGCTGTTGTTGGGCATCACCGCCTGTCTGGCCATCGGAACGCTTTGCGGTGTGCTCAATGGCGCGATGGTCACCGCGCTCAAGGTGCATCCCTTCATCATCACTCTGGGGACGATGGCGATTTTCCGGGGCGAGGCGTTTGTCATGACCGGCGGGCAGTCCGTCGGCGATTTTCCGGAGGCGTTCCGCTACATGATCCGGTGGGAGACCGGGGATGGGCTGAGTCTGGTGCCGCTCGGCGTTCTGCTGGCTGTGACGGTCGGGGGGACGTTTTACCTCACCTGCTTGGCGTCGGGTCGCCACGTCTATGCGGTGGGTGGGAACGAGCTGGCGGCCCAGTTCAGCGGCATCCGCGTGAAGTTGGTGAAGTTGAAAGTCTTCATCTACTCCGGGTTGACAGCGGGCGTGGCCGCGTTGCTGGCCATCGGCTACTACGGCAGCGCGACCAGCGGCGATGGCCAAGGCTACGAACTCGACGTCATCGCGGCGGCGGTCGTGGGCGGTGCGAGCCTCTCCGGCGGCAAGGGCTCGGCGCTGGGCGCGTTGCTCGGGGCGCTCATCATCAAGATGATCGACAATGGCATCGTCATTCTGGGCATCGACCAGAACTACAGCCGCATCATCATCGGCGCGGCGGTGATCCTCGCGGTGGTGTTGGACCAGTTCAACGGCTGGTGGACGCGGCGGCGGATGGCGCGGGCAGCGTGAGGTGGTCGGCCCGCAAGGGGGCGCGGCGCGGCTTTGAAATTTAGCGATGGGTGGATGCCGCTGGTTCGCTCGTCCGCGCGGATCGCCCGCCGGTGTCTGAAAAATGCCCGCCAGTGCCTAAAATTCAGTCGTGACCGGAGCCGTGAGGGCGACCAGCTCTGATTTTCGGCCGCCGCCGCTCAGAAATCAGCCGTCATTCCCTGAAAATCAGCCGATTTCCACTGATTTTCAGCCGATTTCGTTGTGGCTGGCATGCCAGCCTCTGAATTGGACCCGCCGGACACTGAAAACCGCCACGGACGGGTGATTTTCAGGTGAAAACCCCCCTTCTGGCGGGCAGTGAAAGGTGGCAACGAGCCAACTTTCAATGAGTTGTGGAGGTGGGCTAGCTCAGTTTTGGGCTGGCGAAAGGGAGGGTGAGTTCGTGGCCGCCCGGCCGCACGCGTTTCCATCCTCCCCCGCGCCCGCGCCTTCGCCGAGCGGTAGGGCGGAGGTTCGCCGATCATCGTTGAAGCTATGCGGCTTGGAAAAAACAGTGTTCATCTGCGGCGGGCTATGGTTTAACTGCCGCTCCTGAGCTGACCAAAACATGAAACCTCTGCTCCGCCGTTACTGTGTCCTGCTTGCGTTGCTGATCCACTGGGTGCCGGCCACGCAAGCCCAAGTTGCCCCGCAGCGGGTGCAGCAGATCGAAGTCCGCCATGTCGGCCCCGCCGCCGCCAGCGACGAGCTGATCCGCGCCAACATCCGCGTCAAGGTCGGCGATCCGCTGGTGAAGACCAGCGTGGATGACGATGTGCGGAACCTCTACAATACGGGGTATTTCTACAACATCCGCGTGGCCGAAGAGAAGGCCGACGGCGGGGTGAAACTCATTTACGTGGTGCAGGGCAAGCCGCTGCTCACGGACATCAAGTTCACCGGGAACACCAAGTTCAGCACCACCAAGCTCTCCAAGAAGCTCACCTCGAAGGTCGGCCAGCCGCTCGACGAGCGGAAGCTCTTCACCGACGCGCAGGAGATGCAGAAGACGTATCAGAAGGCCGGCTACCAGAAGAGCACGGTCAAATACCTGCCGCCCAGCATCAACGAGAACGCCGGGCGTGGCACCGTCACCTTCGAGGTCGTCGAAGCCCCGAAGGTCAAGATCGCGGACATCCAGTTCGTCGGCGCGACGGCCTTCCCGGAGAAGGAGCTGGCGAAGCAGCTCAAGACGAAAGAGAAGTGGATGTTCTCGTGGCTGACCGGCTCGGACAAGTTCAAGGACGACCAGTTCGACGATGACAAGGAGAAGCTCGCCGAGTTCTACCGGAACAAGGGCTACTTGGACTTCGAGATCAAGGACGTGACCTTCGAGTATCCCCGGCCCGACCGGTTGGTGATCAAGTTCCAACTCTTCGAGGGCAAGCCCTACAAGGTCGGGGCCGTGGCGGTGAAGGGGAACAACCTCTTCCCCAGCGCGGAGCTGCAGAAGGACATCAAGATGGTCGCCGGGCAGACCTTCACGCCGGAGGGCCAGCGCAAGGATGTCGAGGCTCTGCGCGATTTCTACGGGACCAAGGGCTACATCGACGCCCGCATCAACGCCGTGCGCACGCCCAACACCGAGTCGGGCAACATGGACGTGACCTATCAGGTGGATGAGAAGGACAAGTCCTTCGTCGAGAAGATCGAGATCAAGGGCAACGTGAAGACCAAGGATAAGGTGCTCCGGCGCGAGTTGGCCATCTCGCCTGGCGAGACCTTCGACATGGTGCGTGTGAAGCTCTCCAAGGCCCGTCTCGAGAACCTGAATTACTTCGAGAAGGTGGACGCGCAGCCGGAGCCGACGGATGTGCCCAACCGCAAAAACCTCGTCGTGAACGTCGAGGAGAAAAACACCGGCAACATGTCCGTGGGCGCGGGTTTCAGCTCGGTGGAAAGCGTCGTGGGCTTCGTCGAGGTGAGCCAGGGCAACTTTGATTTATTTAACCCGCCGTGGTTCACCGGCGGCGGCCAGAAGATGCGCTTGAAGGCTAGCTACGGCTCCCGCCGGCAGGACTATCTGTTGAGCTTCACCGAGCCGTGGTTCCTCGACCGCAAGCTGTCCTTCGGCGTGGACCTCTACCACCGGAACACCAGCTTCCAAAGCTCGCTCTACGACGAGGTGCAGAGCGGCATGCGCCTCAATCTGGAGCGCGCGCTGTGGTCGGACTTCGTCCGGGGGAACACGAGCTACACGATCGAGAACGTGGGCATCAAGAACGTGGACGCCGCCGCGTCACCGGAGTTGAAGGCGGAGGAGGGCACGCAATTCGTCTCCAAGATCGGGGCGGGCATCACCTACGACACGCGCCGGGGCGGGATGGTGCCCACCGGCGGTCACCGGGTGGAGCTGATCACGGAACTGGCCGGCGGACCACTCGGTGGCGAGGCGGACTTCTACAAGCTCGAACTACGCGGATCCCAATACTTACCCGGCTTCTGGGAAGGGCAGACGTGGGAATTCCTCGGGCGCGTCGGCTCCGTGCAGGGCTACAGCGGCGACAAGGTCACCCTCTTCAACCGCTATTTCCTCGGCGGCCCGCGCTCGCTGCGCGGCTACCGCTTCGCGCATGTCTCCCCGCGCGACTCGCTCAACGAGCCGTTCGGCGGCAACACCTACTGGCTCGGCTCGGTGGAATACAACATCCCGCTCATTGAACGCCTGCGCTTCGCCGTGTTCTACGACATCGGCAATGTTTACAGTAGCTCGTTCAGCTTCAACCCCAACGCATCCCGCGGCGAGCGACTGTATCAGGACAACGTCGGCTTCGGCTTCCGCATCAACATCCCGAACCTCGGGCCGCTGCGGCTCGACTACGGCATCCCGCTCACGGCCGACCGCAACCAGAACAGCAGCGGCCGGTTCAACTTCGACGTGGGCTTCACGCGTGACTTCTGAGCGGCTGGGGGAGCTGGGACTTAAGAGTAGGATTACGATTAAGAGAATCGCCTTGCTCCATCGCCCCGTCGCCCGCTCCCGTTCTTAATCTCAATCTTACTCGTAATTTTAATCCGCCCCTCCCCATGAAAAACCTCCCCGCCCTACTGCTCCTCGCCGGCCTTCTCGCCCTCGCTCCCGCTACTCAAGCCGCTGCCCCCGCCGCCGGGGCCATCGCGGTCGTGGACCTCAAGAAGGTCTTTGACGGCTACTGGAAGACCAAGCAAGCCGATCTCGGCCTCAAGGAAAAGGCCGGGGAGCTGGACAAGCGCCGCAAGGACATGCTCGCCGATCACGAGAAGGCCAGCGCGGACTACAAGAAGCTGGTCGAGAGCGCGAGCGATTCCGCCGTGTCCCTCGAGGAGCGCGACAAGCGGAAGAAGTCGGCGGAGGGCAAGCTGCGTGAGTTGCAGGAGATCGAGCAGAGCATCACCGGTTTCGATCGCAGCGCCCGCACCCAGTTGGGCGAAGCGCAGCGCAACATGCGGGACAAGATCGTCGCCGAGATCCGCGAAGTGGTGAACAAGAAGGCCCGGGCGTCCGGCTATGCCGCCGTGCTGGACAGTGCCGCCGAGAGCGCCGTGGGCACGCCCATCGTCCTCTTCAACGCCAGTCTGCCCGACCTCACCGACGAGATTCTCACCCAGATCAACGCCACCGCTCCGGCGGGGGCGCTGACGCCGGCGGCCCCCGCGCCCGCGCCGGGCAACCCGAAGTAGTCCGCCGCCGGAGCGCGGGTCTGCGCCCGCAGCGGCTCGCGCGAGCCAACCCAGCGCGAACCAAACGACATCTCCTCCGGTCGGCGCGTGCTGCGGGTCACACACCCGCGCTCCGGCGCCCTGCGGGCCGGGTTTTTTGATTGAGCCGGCGGCGTGGACCCGATATCAATCCGCGCCGCCCGTGCCGTGACCGGGCGCAACTGAAACGCCGCATCCAACCATGAAAGAACTCCTCAGCCGCTTCAGCTTGGACAGCATGAAGATCAACAGTCAGTCGATCAGCATTGCGATCCTGCTGTGGTGCATCACGGTCGGTTGCGCCATCTGGAGCATCAACACGCAGCCGTTCAACAAGAAGGAGCGGACGTTCTGGACCACGATTGTGGTGGTCTTCCCGCTGGCCGGCTTGCTCTGCTATCTTCCTGTCGCCTGGCGCAATGCCGCCACCGGGTCGCTCTCTTTCTGGCGCAAGCCCAAGCGCGGCCAGCGCTAGGCCAGCGCTGCCCCTCTCCCTTGCCATGCGTCCTGTCACGCGCTGCTGGAAAGCCCTGCTGGGCGGGGCGCTCGCGCTCGTGAGCGCGGGCACGGCGCGCGGGCAGTTCACCAGCCAGAGCATCGGCGGTGGCGGTGTGACGATCCGCCCGGCGGGCGGGCGCGAAGGGTTGACCACCACGACCCTGAATGAGCGGGGCGACGCGGAGGTGGGCGGGGCCGGCACGGTGGAGTCCAGCTTGGTGCGGGACACGCAGGTCGCGCAGGAGTCCTTTTTCCGCACGTTCCAAAGCGGCTTCATCCGTGCCCCTAAGCTAGGCTACGGCCAGGGGCAGTTGACGGTGTCCGCACCCTTGGGGGAGACGACCGGGCTGTCGTTCTTCACCTTCGCGGGCAAGCCAGAGGACGCGGAATTCAAGCTGGGCAACCTCTACCTCGACATCTTCTCCCTCGGCGGGTCGGTGCTGTGGAGCGACAACATCAACCTCGTCGAGGTCGGCAAGGAGTCGGAGGAGATCGCCGTGGTCCGGCTGCGGGCGGCGCTGGTTTACCAGATCAACGAGGCGATGCGGCTCTCGGCTGCGGGCACGGCGGTGTGGCTGCCGTTCAAGTCGGAGGTGGGCTTCACGGACCCGATTGCGGACTACCAGGCGAGTATCGCGCCCGTGTTTCAGACGCAGTTCCTCTACGAGATTCCGTTCAACAAGGTGGATGTGAATCTCCTCGAGAACTTCAGCGTGCAGAGCGGCGGGTTCGGCACGGGCCGAGCCTTCGACCTGCTGGGCCGGGAGGCCGAGGCCGTGCAGGACAGCGCGGGCCGCTACGCCTTCCGTGACACGCAGTCGCAGGGACCGACCGACCGCCGCTCCCGGTCCACCCCGTCCTACCACAACGTCCTCGGCGTGAATGTCACCTCGCTGCTGCCCACGGTCACGCGTGCGACGGTGGGCTATGCGCACGAGAACGTCTGGCAGCAGCGCGACAGCCTGGGCCGGCAGAGCAGCTCCGATACGTTCGTCGCGGAACTGCGCTCCGAGCGCGAAAACATCCGCTTCAAGCCCTTCGTCAACTACAGCGCGCGCCACGGCAACGACCGCTTCGGCTACGACTCCGGGATTCGCGGCGGCTTCGAGGGACCAATCACGCCCTACCTAGACCTTCAGGCTGACACCGGTTATTTCCTCGCGGGCGACGAGTCCGGCGAGGGCTACACCTGGCAGTTAGCGCTGATTCACAAGCCCCGCGAGCGTTTCCAGCACCAGCTCAAATACCAGCGCAGTGTCACTTACCCCGACCGGGCGCTCGTGACCACGGTGGGCTACGACGCCCGCCTGCGGGCCAGCCCGGACATCTTGCTGGAGGCGGTGACGCAGGAGCAGAATATCGAGCCGCTGGACAACCCGAACAACTCCTTCGGCGGCAAGCAATTCATCGCCGAGGGCCGGATCAACTACCGCATCCTCGACCGCATCACCGCGAACTTGGGCTACGCTTGGAAACACAGCGTGGGCCGCGGCGTGGGCCCCCTGCGCGTGGACCAGCACACCATCCGCTTCGAATGGTTCATCCTGCACACGCCCACCTTCGAGTCCTCCTTCCTCTACCAGCACGAGTTCCGCGACTCGAACCGCGCGCTGGACAGCTACGTGGAAAACGTCGCCACGCTCACCCTCACGCGGAAATTCTAGGTGCGAAACCCTCTGTTGATGCAAAATAGCTTTTGCCAACCGGCCCTAATCTGTGGCATGAAGCGGCCCGAATTTAGCTTAGTCCCACAGAAAAAAAGCCCGACCGCACCGTTCAAAGTTCTGAACATGAGCAATCAACTCCTGCGCACGGCCCTAGTCTCGACGCTTCTCCTCGCGGCCGGCGTGCAGCTTTCGGCGGCGGACGCCCGGGCCACCCCGCAACAGATCGAAGCACTGCGACGGCAGCGGGATCAGGCGATGGACAAGGGCGACTTCGTGGCCGCCGCCCGCTTCGGTCAGGAACTCAACGCGCTCGAAACGAGCCTCACCCCGGCGGCTGCGGTCGTCGCGGCTCCGTCGGCCCCAGCATCCTCCTCGTTCTTCTCCGCCCCCGCCAACGCGCCGGCGTCGGCTCCGGCAGGTAGTTCGTCTGCGTTCACCCTCCCGACTCTTACGCCCGCGCCAGGCGCTTCTTCCTTCACCCCGCCGCCGCCCTCCCGAGCGTTCACCGCCCCCCCCGCGCCTGCCGTAGCCACCCCGGTTCCGACGCCCGCGCCTGTGACCCCGGTGGTGACGCCCGCCTTCGCGGCGCCCACGCCGGCCCCCTTCAGCCCACTCGCCGCCGCGCCCGTGGCGACTGAGGAGCCGCGCCCGGCGGAACTGCCGCCGGCCGTCGTGGAAATCCGCACCGCCGAAGCCGCGTTGTCCAAGCTCGAGGAGTTCCGCATGGCCGAGAGCCAGACGGCCCGCCGCGGCACCCCATCGCCTGTGGAGCCGGCCCGCCCCAGCCTCGTGCCGCCGCCCTCGGCGCTCTTCACGCCAGCCACGCCCGTCGCTCCGCTCACCTTCACCCCCACTCCTTCGGTCAACCTCACGGGCCCCGACAGCGACCCGGGCCGCCGTTTGGAAGACCTCACCCGCCGACGCGCCGAGCTGCAAGCCGAAGCGGAGCGCCTCGCGAAGGACAACGTGGATTGGGAGGCGCGCTACAATGCCGCCAAGGCCGAACTCGCCCGTATCGAGACGGAGAACAAGGGTCGTGATCGCCTCCAGACCATCCGTGACGAGATTGCGCGGCTCGACACCGATGCCACCCGGCTCATGCAGGAGATTGAAGCCAGCCGCGTCGAGCAGGACCGTCGCGCCCGCGAGTTGATCGGGCGTCCAGCCACGTCCGCCAGTTTGGCCTCCATTCTGGGACGCGACCGTCCGACGGTCCCCGCAGCGGGTGCTCCGACGGAGCGCAAAGGCCCGCAGTTCCTCCCCGTCGGCACCTCCCGGCCCACGACCATCACGTCCGGCGACGGCAACATCGTCCGCACCGGACGTTCCGGCGCAGACACCGTCGCGCTCACCCGCGACCTAGATCGATTGGGCGAGAAGAAGGAATTCATCCTCCGCGAGCTGGACGAGGTGCAGCAAAAGTCCCAATTCGCGGAGCGCGAGCTCGCCATGGCCCAACGCACCGGCCAGACGGCGGACATGGACCGCTGGACCAAGGAACGCGCCACCCTGGACGCGCGCTTCAAAGCCGCAAACGCTGAACTATCGAGAGTGGAGGCGGAATTCCAGAGCAAGCTTGCCGCCGTGAAGGGTGCGGTCACCAGCGATGACCCCGAGATGGTGAATCCCGGCGACAAAGTGCGCCTAATCGTCGCGGAAGACGATTCCTACAACGCCGTTTACCAGGTCAAACGGGACGGCAGCATCGCCGTCAAGAACGTCGGCAAGGTGGCGGCCGGCGGCAAACCGATCGGCGAAGTTGAAGCCATGATCAAGGCGGCGCTGGAGGAAACCCAGTTGACCAAAGCCACGGTCACGTTGGAATTCGAGGGCAAGATCGTCAAAGAAGGCCCCGGCCCCGGCGGCCCTTCCACCACCGACGCGCCCATCATTATCTACATCGCCGGCGAGTTCATCACTCCTGGCCCGCTGAAGATCCCCGAGGGCGTCGCCCCCACCCTCATCACCACGATCATTCGCTCCGGCGGCATCACCCCATCCGGCGACCTCACCCGCACCAAGCTCCTGCGCATCGAGAACGGCCAGGGCGCGGTCGAGGAAGTCAACGTCGCCGCCATCCTCTCCGGGAACATCCCGCCCACGGACATCGCGCTCAACTCCGGCGACATCATCATGATCCCGGCCTTCGCCCCCGTGGTCTATGTCACCGGCAACGTGAACAAGCCCGGCACCTTGCGCCTCTTCCAGGACGAGACCCTCACCGCCTACTCCGCGATCCTGCGGGCCGGCGGCTTCTCCCGCTTCGCCAACCTGAAGAAATGCACCGTCGTCCGCGACCTCGGCAACGGCGAGAAGATGCAGATGCCGCTCAACGTGAAGGAAATCCAAAAAGGCATGGCCCCGGACATCGTCCTTCAGGGCCGGGACATCGTCGTGATTCCGGAAAGCTTCTTCAGCTTCTGAGCGGGGTTGAGCACGCGATGAACCAACCGACCGCCACCGGCCAACGACGCACTAGCCGCCATGTTACCAGGCTCTAAAAAACGCAAAGCAGATTTTACGGACGTGGTGATGTATGTCGCCATCGCCTCGAAGTATCTGCGCACGATCATCCTGCTCGTCACGCTATCGCTGACGGCGGGCTTGATCTTCTACATCTTTAGCCGCCCGGTTTACTCCTCCAAGAGCATCATCCAGTTCACCTCCGTCAAGACCCCCGGCCCTGACGACAAGACCATCGAGGGGGATCGGTTCAACAAGGACTTGTGGCTCCGGGAATTCTACGACGAGCACATTGTGACGCGGACGGCGCTGAAACTGGACGGCTCCAACGGGCCGCCTTCGAACGCCATCAAGCAGGTCCGGGCCACTTGGACCACGGACAAGAACATCGAGTTGAATGTCTTCTCCTACAATCCCGACTGGGCGCGGCGTTTTCCTCCGGAAATGTTGCGGCAATACGAGGAGTATGAGCAGGAAACCTTGCAACGCGAACACAAGGCGGAAATTGCCAAGCTGAAGATCCAGATAGAGAAGTTGTTAGGGTTGCTTGCGGTGCAGGAGTCAAACCGAGCCACCGTGCTGAACCCGTTCAACGCGGAGAGTCTGGCCATGCGCTTAACCGAGCTGAGGACGGTTCCGCATGAGCTTGAATCACTGCGACTCAAGCTGGTGCGCTACGAGGAGATTCGGCTCAAACTGCAAAACCCTAAATTGAGCGACAGCGAGCGGCTCTCGCTACTCAGCGCCTTCAGCAACGAGGTGTTGGAGCCGGGCTCCTTCGTCGAGATTGATGAGAAGACCAAGGATGCGCTGTCGCCCGGGGCGCGGCCCAACAATGGCACCGTCATCGTCCCGCGCAGTTTCCAGGTCGCCAGCATGGGGGCGTGGGAGGAGCTGGAGCGGCAGAAGCTTTCGATGGAGCGCACCCTCAAGGAGCAGTCGCTCATCTACCGCCCAGGTCACCCCAAGATGCAGCAGTTGATTAAGCAATACGAGGCGTTGGAAAAAGCGCTCAAGGAGGAGCTGGGGCGGGCGCAGTCGCGCTTCGAAATCATCGGGTTGAACTTGCACAAGCGCTACCGGTATCTCGACGGGCTTTACCCGCAATACCGCGTGAGTCAGGTAGATTACCAAAAATATTTGGTGGAGAAGAGCCGGCTGGACAAGGGGGACTTCGACTACGCCAGACTCATCGCCGCCGCCAACCAGCGCATCGCCGAGCGCGAGATGGCGCTTACGAACCAACGCGTCCAACTCAAGTGGCTGCGCTTTGACACGGTGCGGGACGAGATTCCCATCTCGCCCAACCGCTTTAAGGTCGTCCTCTTCTCCCTCGCCTTTGGGCTAGCCTTGGGGATCGGCCTGCCGTTCTTCCTGGAGTTCATGGACCAGACCGTGACCAACGTGGAGAAGATGGAGGAGGCCACCAACATCCGCGGTCTCGGCCTCATCCCGGATTTCGAGGACACCACGGCAGAGGCCTACCCGCTCATCTTCAGCGATGGGGTGGCGAACCCTGACTTCATCGAGAACTTCCGCGTGGTCCGCACGAACCTGCTGTCCAGCGCCGCCAACTCCAAGTTCCCGCAGGTCATCATGGTCACCAGCACCTCACCCAAAGAGGGCAAGACCGTCGTGGCCTCGAATCTCGCCATGTCCTTCGCCCACATGGGCGAGAAGACGCTCATCCTTGATGCGAACCTCCGCCGCGGTATCCAGCACCACCTCTTTGGCAGCCGCTCCTCGCCGGGCTTGAGCAACGTTCTCGTCGAGAAATACGACGTGGTCGATGCCTGCCGTCCGACCTCGATGGAGAACCTCCACATCCTGCCCAGCGGCGACCAGTTGGAAGGGGACATCGAGCGGCTCGGCTCGCCCCAGTTCGTGCAGATGATTGACCAGCTCCGCAAGCGCTACCAGCGCATCATCGTGGACAGTCCGCCTGTTCTGGGTTTGGCAGAGACCAGCGTGATGCAGCCCGCCGTGGATGGTGTCATCCTCGTTATCTGGAGTGGCCAGACACCGACCCGCGCTGTCCGCACCGCGATGGAAATCCTCGAGGCTAACCACGCCAACTTCTACGGGTTTGTGCTCAACCGCCTCGACATGATGGCGACGATGAACCGGTTCCACTACTACTACTACACGAACCACTACTACAACCGGTATCAAAGCCTCACCCGCCAGCCGAACACCTGAAGTCCGTCCGGCATGAGCGAGACCCCGCACCCGAGTTCCTCCGCCCCGCCGCCCGGCGTCTCGGTCATCATCCCCGCCTACAACTACGCACGGTTCCTGCCGGTGGCCGTCGAGTCCTGTCTGAAGCAGGACTATCAGAACTTCGAGGTGGTGGTCATTGACGACGGCTCCAAGGACAACACCCGCGAGGTCATGGCCAAGTATGGGCCGCCCGTGCGCTACGTGTATCAGGCCAACGCCGGCCTCTCGGCCGCTCGCAACTCCGGCATCCGCGAGGCGCGCTTTGACACCGTCGCCTTTCTCGACGCCGACGATTTGCTGCTTCCCACGCACCTGAGCGACAGCATGGCCGCCCTGGCGAAGCTGCCACCGGAATACGCGCTCATCGGCTGCGACTACGCGCCGATTGACGTGGATGGCAAACCGCTCGCCCACACCGTCCACACGCCCGTGATTCCCGGGGAAGTCCACTTGAAGGACATCCTCATGCGCACCCGCTTCTCGCCCACCGGCGCGGTGGCGAAGAAGGAGGTCTTCACCGAGGTTGGCGGCTTTGACACTACGCTCCGCAGCACCGAGGACCGCGACATGTGGATCCGTATCGCTGCCAAACGGCGTGTCTGGCACGTCGGGAAGGTGCTCATCGAGATTCGCAAGCACGGCAGCAACATGAGCAACAACGCTGACCGCATGAAGAACAACATGGCGGCCGTGCTCAAGAAATCCTACGCCGCTGGCGTCGTGCCGCGTTCGCACTTCTGGTTCTGGCTGCAAGTTCTCAGCTACTGGCGCTTTCAGACTTCCCTAATCTACAACGGCATTAAGCAGCCAGCCCGCGCCTACCGCGACCTCTTCATCTCCGTGCTGCTCTGGCCGTTCTTCCTGGACCCGGCGGCACACGGCAACCCGCTACTCTTCCGCGCCCGCGCCTTCGTCCGCTTCACCCTCAACGCCCTGCGTGGCGAGGTGAAGCAGTGACGTCGCGTCGGCTCCGCATCCTCCACGTCGTCTTCTCGCTCGAACCGGGTGGGATGGAGAACGGCATCGTGAACGTCGCGCGCGGGTTGCCGGCGGAGGAGTTTGAAGTCCACGTCTGCTGCCTCGAACGCGGCGGCGCGTTCGTCGAGCGCCTGCCACATCCCGAGAACGTCGTCGTGCTGGGCAAGCCGCCCGGCTTCTCCGCCCGCGCCGCGCTCGGCGTCGCGCGCCATGCTGCGCGCATCGGGGCGGACCTGCTCCACCCGCACAACCTCGGTCCGCTCACTTACGCCGCGCTCGGCTCCGGCTTTGGGCTGTGGAAGCCGGTGTTGCAGGGCGAGCACGGCGTCTTCCAAGGCGACCAAGGCAGCCCTGCGCGCCTGCGCCAACGCCAGCGGCTCTACCGGGCTTGCCGGAAAGTCCACACCGTCTCCGAGTCGCTGTGGCGCTACCTCATCGAGCACGGTTTCCCGGCGGAGAAGATCACCGCCATCATCAACGGCGTGGACACGGAGCGCTTTCAGCCCGTGGACAAGGCCGCCGTCCGCACGCAACTGGGCTTGCCGCCCCACGGCCAGTTCATCGGCATCGTCGGGCGCTTCGACCCGAACAAGAAACACCTACTGCTCATCGAGGCGTTCAACCGGATCGCTGCGCAGTTGCCCGGCGCGCGGCTGGTCATCGTCGGTGACAAGGGGGCGGAGAAGGACAAGATCCACGCCGCTGCAGCTGCGAGCCCCGTGCGCGACCGCATCCACCTCGCTGGCTTCCAAGCGAATCCGACGCCGTGGTATCAAGCCCTCGATCTCCTCGCCGCGCCGTCCATCTTCGAGGGGCTTTCGAATGCCGTGCTCGAGGCGATGGCCTGCGGCGTGCCCTGTCTGGCGCACAACGCCTGTGGAAACGCCGAGGTCATCACCAGCGGCGCGGATGGTTTCCTGGCCGCGCTGGACACGCCGGAGCTGCTGGCGGCGGAGCTGCACCGCGTGCTCGCGATGCCCGTTGAACTCGCCGCCGTCGGCCAGCGGGCGCGGGCGCGGGTGGACCGAGACTTCTCGATGGCGGCAATGGTCCGCAACTACGCCCGCATCTATCGAGAGGTGGCCGGCTGGCCGGCTTGACCGGGCTTTGAACAATCCCCCGACCCGCCAGTCCATCTCCGTGGCCGCCAGCTCGCGGGGTTTGCCGGACTTCCCGGTTGATTTCGCTTTGCCGCCGGACGCACTCTGGCACCAACACCTATGAAACGAATCCTTTCAGTCACGCTGGCGGTGGCCTTCCTCAGCGGCAACGTGTGGGCGGTCGAGTTCACCCGCGAGCAGTCGGGACGCATCGCCAAGGCCGTCGGCACGCTGCTCGACCGCGCGCATTACAAGGGCACGCGGCTGGACGACACCATCGCGGAGATGCACTTGAAGAACTACCTCGACGCGTTGGACTTCAACCACATGATTTTCCTCCAGACCGACGTGGATGAATTCACCGCCAAGTATGGCAAGAAGCTCGACAACCTGACCAACGCCGGAGACGCCGAGCCGGCTTACGAAATCTTCGCCCGCTACCTGCAGCGGCTGGATGTCTGTGTCACGCGGCTGCCGGGACTGCTCAAGGCGCAGCACGACTTCACGCGCGAAGAGAAGTTCACAGCGCAGCGCAACAAGTTGCCTTGGCCGAAGACCGAGCCGGAGTCTGCCGAGCTCTGGCGGCAGCGCATCAAGTTCGAGCTACTCAACGGCAGACTTATCGAGGAGACGCCAGCCAAGACGGCCGAGAAGATCACCAAGCGCTACGCCCGCATGCAGAAGAACATGAAGCAGTTCGATGCCAGCGACACCTTGCAGACCTACCTCTCCGCGCTGGGGCAGGCCTTCGACCCGCACTCCGCTTACATGGCCCCGGCGGACGCGAAGAACTTCGCCATCCACAACGTGGACCTGAAGCTCAACGGTATCGGGGCACTGCTGGGGCAAGACCCGGACGACGATTTCACCCGCATCCGTGGCCTCACGCCCGGCGGCCCGGCGGAACTCGGCAAGCAACTCAAGCCCGGTGACAAGATCGTGGCCGTGGCGCAGGGCGAGGCGGAACCGGTGGACTGCGTGGGCATGAAGCTGGGCGAAGTGGTGGACATGATCCGCGGTAAGCGGGGCAGCGAAGTCCGTCTCACCATTATCCCGGCGGACGCCGTCAGCGAGGCCGATCGGAAGGTCATCCGCATCGTCCGCGCCGAGATCAAGCTCACGGAGCAATACGCCTACGGTCGCGTCATTGACCATGTCACCGCCGACGGGAAGTCACAGCGGCTCGGCGTGATTGAGTTGCCGCAGTTCTACAAGAAGTGCGCCGCCGATGTGGAGAAGCTCCTTGTCCGGCTCCAGAAGGAGAAGGTTAGCGGCGTGATTCTCGATCTGCGGCGCAACGGTGGCGGCTTGCTCAATGAGGCAGTCGAGCTGACCGGTTTGTTCATCAAGAAAGGCCCGGTCGTGCAAGTGCGGCAACCCAAGCAAATCGAAGTGCTGGAGGACGAGGACGGGCGCGTGACTTACGACGGCCCGCTGATGGTGCTCGTCGGCCACCACAGCGCGTCGGCGTCGGAGATCGTGGCGGCGGCGTTGCAGGACTACGGGCGTGCGCTGATCGTCGGCGACCTCGCCACGCACGGCAAAGGCACGGTGCAAACCCTTTACCCGCTGGGGAATTTCATGGGCACCCGGCAGGTGGCGGACCCCGGCGAGCTGAAGTTCACCATCTCGAAGTTCTACCGTATCGCCGGCGGCACCACGCAGAAGCTGGGTGTCACGCCCGATGTCATCCTGCCCAACGTCCTCGACTACCTCGAAACCGGCGAGGCCTACCTGCCCAACGTGCTAGAGGCCGACAACATCCCGGCCGCCAAATACCAGCGCGCTGACCGCGTCAACGGCGGCCTCGACGAGTTGCGCAAGAACTCCACGGCGCGCATCACGAAGGACCAGGACTTCGCCTACGTCCGCGAGGACATTGAGCTGGTGAAGAAGCAGCGCGCGGACAAGACCATTTCCCTCAACGAGCCGCAGCGCCTGAAGGAAAAGAAGGACGCCGAGGCCCGGGCCGAGACGCGGAAGAAGGAGCGCGACGCCCGCCCGCCCACAGCCGACAAGGTCTTCCTCGTGAAGACCGAAACGGTGGACAAGAACCTGCCCATCATCCCGATCCAGCCGCCCAAGCCCGTCCCGGCGGCAAGTAAGGACGCCAAGTCCAAGACCACACCGCCGGCCAAGAAGGAAATCAAAGCGCCGGAAGACGGTGACGAGCCGGAAGACACCACCGACGCGGGCAAGGCCATCATTGATGCCTATCTCCGCGAGGCGCTCCACATCCTCTCCGACTACGCCAAGCAGCAGGCGAAAGCCGGGCGCGGCGAAGTCGTCGTCGTCCCGCGCTGAACAGCGCCGAGGAGTCTCGGTTTTGGTCAGTAAAATCTGGGGCGGAAAAATCAAATCTTTCTGCCCCATTTTTCTGACTCCAGCGTAGAGGCTTTCCCTGAAGCCAAATCCTTTGCTGCCTCCGCAACTTTTCCCTAGGCTCGCCGTTCAAGTCCGTGTTGCTGAATGGCCTTTATCTCCATCAAGAACGTCTTTGCCCGCGCCGCGCTGGCGACGCCCGCGCAGTTTGATGAGTGGTCCAAGCTCTGGCGCGTGGCGGTGGACGGCGGTTCGCAGGAGCCGCTCCTCGCCTTCATGGCGCGCGAGTCGGGCCTGAGCGAGGAAGTCTTTCTGGAGAAGCTCGCGGCGGCGCTCGAGTGGCCGTTCCTCAACCTCAAGCTCCTCGACATCCCCGTCGAAGCCCGCGCGCGCATCTCCACCAAGGTCGCCTTCCAGCACGGCGTCATGCCGACAAGCTTCGCCGACGGCGTCCTGACCGTCGTGGTGAGCAACCCCTTCGACACCGCGCTGCTCAACGCGGTGCAGTTCGACGCCCACTGCCCTGTGCGGTTCGCGCTCGCGCCGCGCGCGGAGGTCGAGAAGACGCTCAAGAAATACTACGGCGTCGGGGCCGAGACGCTCGACGAAATGTCCGAGAACGAGCCGATGGAGCTGGAGCTGGCGAACGACAAAGAAATCAC
Organism: Verrucomicrobiota bacterium; assembly: GCA_039796295.1. Classification (GTDB taxonomy): domain Bacteria; phylum Verrucomicrobiota; class Verrucomicrobiia; order Limisphaerales; family SXTU01; genus SXTU01. The sequence goes on along the minus strand of JBDKJY010000020.1, from coordinate 70,259 downwards.
CGAGGGCGACCAGGAGGCGAGCGTCATCAAGTTCGTCAACCAAATCGTCTGGGAAGCCTTCAAGGCGCGCGCCACGGACATTCACTTCGAGCCGGCGGAGGACGAGCTGCGCATCCGCAACCGCATCGACGGCATCCTGCACCAGATTCCGCTGCCGCCGCAGCTCAAGCGCTTCCAGGCCGCCATCATCTCGCGCATCAAGGTCATGTCGGGGATGAACATCTCCGAGAAGCGCCTGCCGCAGGACGGCCGCATCAACGTCCGCATCAAGGGCGAGGAAATCGACATCCGTGTCTCCACCGTCCCGACCGTCTATGGCGAAAGCGTCTCGCTCCGCCTCCTGCTCCGCGGGAAGATTTTCCTGAGCTTGGACAAGCTCGGGTTCACCCCGACCGAGGAGACGGCCATCCGCGACATCATCTACAAGCCGCACGGCATCATGCTCGTCACCGGGCCAACCGGCTCGGGCAAGTCCACAACGCTCTACGCCTTCCTTAGCTCCATCAACTCCGTCCACAAGCGCATCATAACGATCGAGGAACCGGTGGAATACGAGCTCAAGGGCATCAACCAAATTGCCGTGCGCTCGGACATCGGGCTGACGTTCGCGATGGGCTTGCGCCACATCCTGCGCCAAGACCCGAACGTCGTGATGGTCGGCGAAATCCGCGACCAGGAGACGGCGGAGATTGCCATCCGCGCCGCGCTGACCGGTCACTTGGTCTTCAGCACGCTGCACACGAACGACGCGCCCAGTGCTTTCACGCGCTTGATTGACATGGGCATTGAGCCGTTTCTCGTGGCGTCGTCCGTGGAGGCCATCATGGCGCAACGTCTCGTCCGCACCATCTGCCCGGCGTGCAAAGTCGAGCAAGTCGTCGAACGCGACTACCTCACGCGCATTGGTTTCCCGGCGGATGAAGTGGCGACGACGAAGTTCATGCGTGGCACCGGCTGCGAGGAGTGCCGCCTGCTCGGCTACCAAGGCCGGCAAGGCATCCACGAACTGCTCCTGGTCACCGAGGCGTTGCGGCCGCTCATCATGAACCGCGCGCCCGCTTCCACCATCGCCCAGCGCGCGCAAGCCGACGGAATGCGGACGCTGCGGACGGACGGCTGGAAGAAGGTTAAGGCCGGCATCACGACCATCGAGGAAGTCCTGCGTGTGACCCAAACCGAGGAGCACCTGAAGTCGCTGATGGAAGACTCGGGCACGATGTTTTTGACGAAGACGTGAAGCCCTCGCCTCCCAACGCCTGCAACGTCCTGGACCTCGCCGCTGACCGGCGGCGGCTTTGGTGCTTTGACATCGCGGGCGATGGCAAGGCCGAGCTGGACGAGGAGTTCGCCGGCCTGCCTGGCGATGCACTGCCGGAGAAGCAGGTCGCGAAGGATTGGCGCGCGCTCTTCAGCAGCCGGCTGAACCTCGCGTGGCTTCCGGCGGGCAGCGTGTTTCTGCGCGTTGCCCAGTTTCCCAAGTGCGACCGCACCGAGCTGCTCGCGATGGTGGAGCTGGCGTTGGAGAAGATTTCTCCGCTGCCCGTGCAGCAAATCGTCTGGACCGTCGAGCCGGTGCCCACGCGCACCACGGTGCCCAGCGAGATGCAGACCGTCATCGTGCTCATCGCGCCGCGGCACGAGGTGGAGAAATTCCTCGGCACGCTCGAAGGGCGTGGGTTCCTCGCGGACCGCTTGGAAGTGCCGCTGTTGCATCAAGTCCTTGCGACCAAGGTTGAGGGCGACGGCGCGTGGGTTTACCCCGGTAGCGGCGCGGACGCCCACTCCTGCCTCGTCGCATGGTGGTATGGCGGCGAGTTGCGCAGTCTCACGTTGGTGAAGCTCACCGCGCCGGAACACTGGCAGCGCGAACTTGGCGAAGTGCTGACGAAGTCCGCGTGGGCTGGCGAGCTCGAAGGCTGGCTCACGAGCGCGCCGCGCTTCCGGCTCGTGTCCGCGCCGGAGGATCAAGAAATTTGGCTGCGCGTCTTGCGCGACTTGTCCGAGAGCGCCGTGGACGTGACCAAGCCGTGCGAACCCGCCGCGCTCGCCCACTTGTCCGCGCAACGGGCTGCGCGCGGCGAGAGCCTGGCGAACTTGCTCCCGGCGGAGTTCACCACGCGCTACCGGCAGCAGTTCGTGGACAGCGTGTGGATGCGTGGGCTGGGCGCACTGGTGGCGCTGTATCTCCTCGGCGTGGCGGGGTTCTTCGCGCTGCTCTGGCAGGCGGAGACGCAGAAGCAGGATGTGGAGCAACGCGTGGCTGGCCTCTCCGCCTCCTACACGAACGCGCTCGTCACCCGGGCGCGCATCCAAGTCTTGCAGGAGCAGGTCGCGTTGAAATACGCCGCCATCGAGAGCCTCAAGGCCGTTTCCGCGCAACTGCCCGAGGGCATGGTGCTCACCGACTTCGCCTTCCAGCGCGGGCAGAAAGTTTCCCTGCGCGGCGTGGTGCCGGCGGACCAGATCAGCAAGCTCACGGACTACAGCGCGGCGTTGCAGGCCGTCACGCTCAACGGCGTCCCGCTCTTCAAGACCGTCAGCGCGCCCACGTCGCAGGGCAGCGGCGCGGCGGCGAACCAGTTCAACTGGACCCTCAGCGGCGAGCTGCGCGGCCCGGAACTCTGATGAAGAGCATTTTCGACAAGCTGAACTTAGGCGCACTCGAGCGGCGCATCGTCGTGGGCGCGATGCTGGTGCTCTTCGTCGTGGTCAACGCGATGTTCGTCTGGCCGCAGTTCAAGGACTGGAGCAAGGTGCAGCTGGCCATCCGCAAGGCCCAGGCGACGCTTGATGATTATCAGAAGGAAGTGGACCAGCTCCCCAAGCTCCAGCAGAAGGAGGAGGCGCTCAAAGGCACCGGCGGCGCGCAGCTCGCCTCGGCGGAGATGGCGCTGGCCTTGATCCGCGTGGTGGAGCCCAAGGTCCGGGCCGCTGGCGTGAACGTCATGTCCTATAACCCCGGCTCCGGCAGCTACGGCGCGAACCCGAACAGCTACTTCGAGGAGCAATCGCTGCGCATCAGCTTCCAGAACACCGGCGACGCCGAGCTGCTCAAGTTCATGGTCTCCCTCGGCGAGAACAACTCCACCATCCGCATTCGCGACCTGACGCTCCGCCCCGATCCGACACAGATGAAACTGACCGGCGAGCTGACCATGGTGGCGAGCTACCAGAAGGCCGCGCCCGCCGGCAAACAACCGTCCCCCGCAACTCCCAAACGCCCATGAAAACCCTACTGGCGAGCCTTCTCCTCCTCGGCCTGGCCACCACGCTGCTCGCGCAGGGCGTGCCCCCGCCGCCTGCTTCCGCCCCGGGTAAATCGCCGCCGATCAGGGTGGAACCCAAGTTCCTCAACCCCACGGCGCCCTCGAGCGTGAGCACGATCGGCACCAACGCCAACCGCGTTCAGAACGTCTCCGGCACGACGGCTCCTGATCGCTTGCCGGCGCTGCCCTTGCCGGTGGGCACCGCCCCGGCGACGAACGCCCCGCTCCCGACGGCGGTAAGAATTCCAGCCACCGCCACGACCACCGCACCTACGAACCCGCCGTTGCCGTCCGCCAATGTCCTCGCCCTGCCGGGGGGCTCGGGGCCGACTGGGACGAATGGGATCGGTGCGTTGATCGCCCGGGCGGCGACCAATGTGGTGCTCAACGCCGCTGGTGAACGCACGCTCGATCCGTCACTCACCCGGCTCCAAGCCATGCCGCTCGAACAGGTGATGGAGCTTTACGCCGAAGTGGCCGGACGCACGGTGCTGCGTTCTCCCGCCGTTAACTTTGACCAGATCAAGCTCACGCTGAACACCAAGACGCCGTTGACCGAGAAGGAGTGGCTGCAAGCGATTGACAGCCTGCTGGCGCTGAACCAGATCGCCGTCATCCCCACCGGCGAGAAGTTCCTCACGGTGGTGCCGATGGCCGCTGCGCTCCAGGAAGGCGCGCGGTTCAACACGAACAGCGTGGACGAGCTGCCCGAGGCCAGCCAATACATCACCCGGATCGTGCAGGTTAAAAACGCCAAGCCCAGCGAGATCATCGCCGCCATCCAGCCCTTCGCGAAGCTCCCCGGCGGCCTCCTGCCGATCGACGCGACCGGGGTGATCGTGCTCCGCGACAACGCGATCAACATCAAACGCATGCTGGAGATTCTGGAGAAGATCGACGTGGTCGTGCCCTCGGACGAGGAGTTCAAGGTCATCCCGGTCAACTACGCGCTCGCCGCCGACGTGGCGCAGGTGCTGGGCAGCTTCACCACGGCGGGACCGTCAGCGGGCGGCACCGCCGGGAGTCGCACCGGCGGGACGGGTTCCTCCACGACGCGCCGCACCGGCACTACCTCACCGTTCGGCGGCAACACTGGCATCCCCGGCGTGGGCGGTGCGACCTCGCCCTTTGGGACGCAGCCGGGCGGCACAAATCCCGGTGTGCCGGGCGCGGCCACGCCGGGCACGGCGAACTCCGCCTTCCAGAGCCGGCTGAACCAGATCGTCAGCAACATCACCGGCGGCCGCGGCGGCGGTGCCCCGCTGCTGGGTGAGGCCAAGATCATTCCTTATGACCGCAGCAATTCGCTGCTCGTGCTGGCGAACAAGGCCGAACTGCTCATGCTCACCAGGCTGCTCAAGGAGATTGATGTGCCCCAGCAGCAGGTGCTCATCGAGGCCCTCATCTTCGAGACCGACCTCACGCACACGCGGGACATTAACTTCGGCGTAGGCCAGAAGACCGCTGCCGCCGGAGCCACCTTCGCGGGCAAGGGCGGCATCAACTCGATCATCAACTTCTCCACCAACACCACCGTGCTGGGCGTCGGCGCGGCCACCGGCGGCTTCGGTTACCTCGCGCAGATCGGGGCCAACTGGGCGGCGGCGATCCAACTGCTGGAGAGTGATTCCAAGACCGAGGTGCTCTCCCGCCCACGCATCCAGACCTCGCACGCCGAGGCCGCGACCATCTTCTCCGGCGGCACCACGCCCTACGTCACCGGCAGCATCTCCGGCGCGGGCTTCGGCACGCAGCAGCAGATTCAGCAGCTCCAGATCGGTATCAACATGTCCGTCCTGCCGCTCATTACCTCGGATGGCCTCGTGGTGCTGGACATCAACCAGACCATTGAAGGCGAGAACGGGACCGTGGCCATCGACGCGAACCTGAAGGTGCCCAAGACCGTGCGCCACACCGCGCAGGCCAAGGTCGCCGTGAAGGACGGGGAGACGATCATTCTCGGCGGCCTCATCCGCACCGCCTTGACGAAGAGCGTGTCTGGCGTGCCGGTGCTGAAGGATATTCCCGGCCTCGGCGCGTTGTTCCGCTCCACGAGCGAAAGCCCGACGCGGAAGGAACTCATGGTGTTGATCCGGCCCACGGTCTTGAAGACACCCGAACTCGCCTCCCTCGCCGCGCAGGCCGAGCGGCAGCGCTCCGCCACCATCCGCAGCGTCGAGCGCACGGTGCTGACGGAGGAGAACAAGCTGACGAAGTCCCTCGAAGCGGAGGAGCTCAAGCGGCTCAAAAAGATCGAGGCGGACGAGATCGAAGCGCACCGCCATAAGATGTGGGAAGAGTCCAAAGGCTTGCGCTCCCAGCCGAAGAGCTTGGTTCCGTCCGCCGCGCCGTCTACGCAAAAGCCGGAAGTGAACGATCTCTTCGAAGTCCCCAAGCCCGGTGCACCGTAAGCGGCACGTTGGTTTCCGCACCGACGTTCAGTCTGGAGTCAGATTTTGAACCGCGGAGGCAACGGGTGAAATCCAAGCTGGGACGGCACCCGCCCTGCCCCTGAACCTAGTAGGGCCGACCTGCTGGTCGGCCACCGCACGCCTCCGTCAGCCGAGGCCGCGCAGCTGCGCGGCTCTACCGGATTCTGGGGCTGAACTCCGCTTCAGCCCTCACGGGGCCAAATCCACCCACTGCTTCGTCTCGGTGGACTTCAGCGCCGCGTCGGTCACGTCTTGCATCCGCGCGCCGTCGTGGAAGCTCACGCTGCACGGGCGCTGCTCGCGGATTGCGTTCACGAACTCCACCGCTTGGTCGTAACGGAAACTCACCAGCGGATCGCCCACGCCCGGGTCGCGCGGTGAGCCGGGCCAAGTGTAAAACTCGCGCGGGATAGGCAACGCCTTGAGGCCGGGACCGCCGACCTTGCCGAACTGAAGCTCGTTCCAGCAACCCGTCGTGAAGCTGAAGCTGCCTTCGCTGCCGTTGAGTTCCACGCGGTCCGGGCTGCGCCAGCCTTCATTCATGCCGCTTGCGAGTTTGGAGCTTTCGAGCAGGCCGCTCGCGCCGCACTGGAACTCGGCGAGAATTGCCACCCAGTCATCCGTGTCGTTCGGCGCGCCGCCGCGGATCGGGGTAAGGGTCTTGAGGTTCGCCACCAGCCGCGCCATCGGGCCGACGAGGTGATGCGCGAAGTCAATGCGGTGCGAGAGCATGTCGCCAATCTCGCCGGTGCCCGCGAGCCGCTTCTGCTGCCGCCAGCCGACGTTGCGCGTGCCCCAGTCCTGCAAGCGGCAGGAGCGGTAGTGATACGGCGTGCCGAGTTCTCCCTGATCCACGAGGTGTTTCAGGTAACGCATCGCCGGCACGAAGCGGTAGGTGAACGCGGTCATGTGGCGCACGCCGGCCTTGTCTGCTTCGGTGGCCATTTGGTGTGCATCGGCGGCGTTGAGCGCGAGCGGCTTTTCGCTGAGGACGTGCTTGCCCGTGCGCGCAGCGGCGATGGCGACGGGCGGGTGGAAGGCGTTCGGCGTGGCGATGATGAGCGCGTGGATGTCGTCGCGGCTCACGATGTCTTCCCAGTTCGTCGAGACAACGGGCGCGCCGGTCTGCTGGCGGGCGGCTTCGAGCGTGGCGGGGTTGGCGTCGCACAGCGCGTGGACCTTCACGTCCGGGCACAGCGCGAGGCCGGGGAGGTGGTTTTGCAGGGTGATGCCGCCGGTGCCGATGATGGCGAAGTTGAGTGTGCTCATGAAAAAAGTGGGCGCGAGTATGCCGGGCGACTTCCCAAAGGCAAGCGGGCCAGAAGGTCACGCGCTACTAACGTCGCGTCGGCGTCTGCCGCCAAGGGCACCCACTCGACCGGGAGCTGGCCCCGAAACCAAGTCCCTTGTCGGCGCGCGAATTGCCATGTCTTCGTCTTCACCAGCGCCACGGTTTCCGTCAGGCCGCGCTCGCCGCGCAGGTGCTCCACCACTTGCCGGTAGCCGAGCGCTTGCATGGCGTGCCGGTGTTCCGCCAGCCCGCGCGTGAGCAGTCCGCGCGTCTCCGCCACCAAGCCGGCGGCGAACATGGCGTCCACGCGCGCCTCGATGCGGGCGCGGAGGTCGGCGGGTTCGCGAGTGAGGCAGAAGACGGGTTCTGGGTTCTGGGTTCTGGGTTCTGAGTTCCAGTTCGCGCGCTGGGCGGAGAAGGGTTGGCCGGTCAGCCGGATGACTTCCATGGCGCGGATGACCCGGCGGGGGTTTTGGCGGTCGATCCGTGCGTAAGTCACCGGGTCGCGCGTTTCTAACTCCCGGAGCAAGTCGGCCAACGGCGTCGCCTCCACCTCCGCGCGCACGCGCACATCGGAGGGCGGCGCGGCACCCAAGCCTTCGAGCCACGCCTTGAAATACAGCCCGGTCCCGCCGCAGAAGATGGGCACGCGCCCCCGGCCGTGGATGTCCTGCACCGCCGTTTCAGCCCGCCGCACGAACTGCGCGGCGTCGAACGCCTCCGTCAGTTCCACCACGTCCAGCAAGTGGTGCGGCACACGGGCGCGTTCAGCGGCGGAGGGTTTCGCGGTGCCGAGGTCCAGGCCGCGATACACCTGCATCGAATCCACGGAGATGATTTCCCCGCCGAGCAGCTCCGCCAGCGCCAGCGCGACGGCGCTCTTCCCGACGGCGGTGGCGCCGGCGAGGAAGACCGGAGCCGGAGAAGACCGCATGTTGCCGTCGTGCATCGCAGCGGCTTTACGCGAAGCGCGCCGGGAGGCAAGCCCGCAGTCTCACCTTGGCGGACGATTTCGCCTTGAAGCCCCATCCCACCCGTTCAGTCTGAAGCCGCAACCGAAATGAAAAAACTACTCCTCTCGCTGTCCCTCCTCGCTGCGTGCGCGGTTCAAGCCGCCGACACCAAGATCATCTTCATCGCGGGCCGGCCCAGCCACGGGCCGCTCTCGCACGAGCACCGCGCGGGCTGCCTGCTCCTCGCCAAGTCCCTCGCTGGCGTGAAGGGCGTCGTCACCGAGGTCCACACCAATGGCTGGGTCAGCGACGAGAAGGCCTTCGAGGGCGCGGCGGCCATCGTGGTTTACAGCGACGGCGGCGGCGGCCATCCCTTCCTCAACGGCGACAAGCTCCAGAAGATCGGCGCGCTCATGCAGAAGGGCGTCGGTCTCGGCGCGATTCACTACGCCGTCGAGCCGACCACGGCGAAGGGCAACGCCGAGTTCCGTGACTGGATTGGCGGCTGTTTCGAGACGCACTGGTCCGTGAACCCGCACTGGGATGGCGACTTCAAGGCGCTGCCCAAGCACCCCGTCACCAGCGGCGTGAAGCCCTTCAAGACGAACGATGAATGGTATTTCCACATGCGCTTCCGCGACGGCATGAAGGACGTGCAGCCCATCCTCAGCGCCGTCCCGCCCGCGAGCACGATGGGCCGTGGCGATGGCACGCACAGCGGCAACCCGGCGGTGCGAGAGGCCGTCAAGAACGGTGAGCCGCAGCACGTCATGTGGACAGCTACGCGCGTCGGCGGCGGACGCGGCTTCGGTTTCACCGGCGGGCACAATCACCTCAACTGGGGCAACGCTGATCAGCGCAAGGTCGTGCTCAACGCGATTCTCTGGATCGCCAAGTCCGAAGTGCCGGCCAACGGCGTCGAGTCCACCGTCACGCAGGAGGACCTCATGGCGAACCTCGATCCCAAGGGCGGAGCCAAGCCGCCGGTGAAGAAGGAAGAGCCGAAGAAGTAGGCGGCTGGGAGAAAGTGATTAATCATTAGTGCTGAGTCGGCGCAGCAGCCCGGAGCTGAGAAACTAATTACTTTTCACTAATTACTTCGCCTCTCGGCTGCGCGGTTGCAAACGCCTCCTCCCTTCCCATACTCCGCCGCATGCAACCTTTCGTGGACGCCGTGGCGGCGGAGCTGGAGCGGCCTCGCGCCCTGCTCCAACAAGTCGGCGACCACCTCGCGTCGCACTACTCGGTGAGCCGCGACGAGTTGGGCGCGTTCTTCGACAGCCAGCTCGACGTGCTGGAGGATTACGAGGTGGACCTGCTCTTCTCGCCGCTCTTCACGCCTTCGCTCGCGGAGCAGGCGGCTTTCTCCGAACTGCTCGACCGCCAGACGTTACCCGTGAGTGAGCAGCCCGCGCTTCTGCGCCGACTGGTCGAGCGGCCCACCGTCGCCCGCCTCACGACCGAGGACGGCGTCACGCACGCCATCCAGCTGCGTGAGGTGAGCCTCGAACGCTTCGTCACGCGGCTGAACCTCGATGTCGTCATCCCCGACCCGCTGGGCAAGCTGCTCCATTCGCTGCCGCCCGCCGAAGACCGCGCGCTGCTCAAGGCCCTCGCCCGCCGCATCGTGTGGAACAAGGAGCCGCGGCGCGCTGTGCTCTTCCGCTATTTGCTCGCCGCGACGAGCGAGAACTTCTACTCGCGAGCCGATGCGCTCCTGTTGCTGCGGTTGATGGAAAACTACCAGCCCAAGGACGCCGCTGACTTGCTCGCGCGCATCCCGCATTGGCAGGAGGTGCTGAAGACCGAAATGCTTTCCGCCGCCAGCCCCAAGCCCTTCTTCGCCGCGCGCGTGCAAGAGCTGCACGGCGGTGGTCGCGACCAGCGGCATCAGGACAACACGGTGATTTCCGGCAAGCAGGCGGAGCTGGAGTTCCTCGGGCGGTTGCAGGTCGTCTTGAATGCTTGAAGCTACAGCCGAGCATTCTAAGCCTGCGCTCCCGTTTGCTGCCCCGCCGTCATGAGCCGGCGGAACGTGCCGCCTTCCCGCCGCGCCAATTCTTCCGGTGCCCCGCTTTCCACCACGCAGCCCTGCTCCAACACGATGACTTGATCGGCTTGTTGCACGGTCGAGAGCCGGTGGGCGATCACGACGAGTGTGAGTTCCCCGTGGAGTTGCTCGATGGCTTGCTGCACGAAGCGTTCGTTTTCGCTGTCGAGCGAACTGGTCGCCTCGTCGAGCAGCAACAGCGTGGGCCGGCGCAGCAGGGCGCGCGCGAGCGTGAGCCGCTGGCGTTCGCCCCCGGAGAGCCGCACCCCGCGGTCGCCCACGATGGTGTCTAAGCCCTGCGGCAGCCGCGTCACAAACGCTTCCGCTGCGGCGGTGCGCAGCGCGGCGCGCAAGTCCGCCTCGGTCGCGTCGGGCTTGGCCCACAGCAGGTTCGCCCGGATGGTGTCGTGGAAGAGAAACGGCTCCTGCGGCACGTAGCCAATCGACTGCCGCCACGCCGCCAGGCGCGCGCCGGCCAACGGCTCGCCGTCCACCAGCACCCGGCCCTCCGTCGGCGTGAGCAGGCCCAGCAGCAGGTCGGCAAGCGTGCTCTTGCCCGCGCCGGAAGGCCCGACGAGCGCGGTCATCTGCCGGGCGGGCACGGTGAAACTCACGTTGCGCACCGCCGGGTGCGCCGGGGCCGCGCCGTAGCTGAAGGACACGCCGGCCACGGCCACCGCAGTCTTCAGCTCCAGTCGGCTTGCGTCGTCCGGTAGCTCTTCGCGTGCCGCGACGAGCTGCTTGCGGAGCGCCTCCACGGCGGTGAAGGCGGGCAGGTGATTGAGAATGGTCTGCCACGTCGTTTGGATCGCGCCGATGCGCGGCAGCAGGCGGGTGAAGACGAACACCATCAAGACCAGTTGCGCGGTGTCCAGTCTGGCCCAGCGCACGGCCACGTAGAGGAAGAGCAGGAGCGCCAGCCAGCCAGCGACCTCGAAGAACGCGCGGGACGCCGAGAAAATCTGGCGGGCTTCGACGGCGTGGGCTGCCAGCGCGTGCGTGGTGCGGCTGAAGAGCGCGAGGTGGTGGCCGCCGCGCCCGTGGCTCTTGGCGATCTTGAAGCCGGCGAGATGCTCGGTGATGGCGGCGTTGAGTTCGCCCCGCAATTTTTGACTGGTCTGGCCGGCCGAGTGCGCGCGGCGGTTGAGCGGTCGCAGCGCCAGCGCTAGGCCGATGCCGCTGGTCAGCGCCAGCGCGGTGAGCGGCGGGGAGAGCAGCACGGCCATTGTGAGATGGACGGCCGCCAACGTGGCCAGCCCGACGAGCGCCAGCCCCTGCTGGGCCGCGTGGCCCGCCTGATCCACTTCCGTGGTGAGCGTGCGCGTGAGGTCTGCCGCGCGGAGCTTGGTGAAGGTCAGCCAGCGCGCCTGAACCATCGCGGCGTAGAGGCCTTCGCGCAGTTGGGCGACGTAACTGGTCTCAATCCGCGCGTTGAGCTGGTCGGCCTTCCGTTTCAACGCCGCCTGCCCGATCAGCAGCGCTACGAACGCGAGGAGGACCAGCTCGAAGCTCGGCACCAGGCCCAGCAGTTGAAACAGGTGCTGCCAGACCGCGCCGAGCTTCCCGGGCATTTGCACCTGGCCGAGGCCGAGTTGTTCGATCAACGGCACGAGGGTTAACAAGCCGGCGGCTTCCAGCAGTGTCACCGCCAGGAGCAACCCCACTGACAGCGCCGCCCGCCGACCGGCGTGGTTCAAAAAACTACGTAACAGGGCAGATGGCATGGTGGTGCGGACCGACGTTGGGAGTCTGTCGCCGGCGCGGCGCCGAGAAAAGCAGGTTCTCCGTTGGCGGGAGACGAACGGACCGTGCTGCGGCTGGGACCGCCCCTGCGCCTGCGAAAGGACTGGCAGTTTTCCCGCCCCTTCCCAGAATCCGCCCCATGTTTGAATCGCTGTCCGGCAAGCTCCAGAACGTCTTCCGCAACCTCCGCGGCCTCGGCAAAATCTCCGACTCCAATGTCAGCGATTCCCTCCGCGACGTGCGCGTGGCGCTGCTTGATGCCGACGTGAACTTCAAGGTCGCGCGCGACTTCATCGAGCGCGTGAAGGAGAAGGCCCTCGGCCAGCAGGTCATCCAGAGCATCCACCCTGGCCAACAGATCATTAAGCTCATCAGCGATGAGTTGGTCGCCTTACTCGGCTCGTCGAACGCCGCGCTCAATCTCTCCGCCAGCCCCACCTGCATCCTCATGGTCGGCCTCCACGGCTCCGGCAAGACCACCAGCTCCGGCAAGCTCGCCAACTGGCTCAAGAAGCAAGGTCGCCAGCCCCTCCTCGTCGGCTGCGACGTCTATCGCCCCGCCGCGATGGACCAGCTCGAAACGCTCGGCAAGCAGCTCGATGTCCCCGTCTTCCTCAAGCGCGGCGAGACGGACGTGCTCAAGATCGCCCGCGACGCCCAGCAGCTCGCCAAGCTCACCAGCCGCAACGTCATCATCTTCGACACCGCGGGCCGCCTACAAATTGACGAGGTGCTCGTGCAGGAGCTCGTCCGTCTGCGCGACCTCATTCAGCCGCAGGAAATTCTCCTCGTGCTCGACGCCGCCACCGGCCAGGAAGCCGTCAACGTCGCCACGCACTTCGACACGGCCCTCAAACTCACCGGCTCCATCCTCACGAAGCTCGACGGTGATGCGCGCGGCGGCGCGGCCCTGAGCCTGCGCGAAGTCACCGGCAAGCCCATCAAGTTCATGGGCGTCGGCGAGAAGCTCGACGACTTCGAGCCGTTCCACCCCGAGCGCATGGCGCAGCGCATCCTCGGCATGGGCGACGTGGTGTCGCTCGTCGAGAAGGCTGCCGAGCGGATTGACCAAGACTCCGCGATGGCGCTGGAGGAGAAGATGCGCAAGGGCCAATTCACCTTGGAGGACTTCCTCATGCAGCTCCGCGAGATGAAGAAGATGGGCCCGCTGGAGAACATCATGGGCATGCTGCCCGGCGGCGCGGAGATGTCGAAGGGCACCGACTTCGGCAAGGCCGAGAAGGACTTCCGCCGCAAGGAAGGCATCATCTGCGCAATGACCCCGCAGGAGCGCCGCAACGTGAACCTCCTCAACGCCAAGCGCCGCGTGCGTATCGCCAAGGGCAGTGGCGTGACCGTCACGGAGGTCAACACGCTCCTTCAGCAGTTCGCCCAGATGCAGCAGATGATGAAGAAGATGTCGAAGTTCTCGAAGATGATGGGCCGGATGGGCGGGTTGCCGGGGATGGGGAAGTAAAGGCGGGGAGAAGTAATCAGTGTTCGGTGTTCAGTCGGCAGTTACGCACGCCGAGAGACGCCGTGCCCGACTGAACACTGAACACTGATTACTGAACACTTCCCCCTCCGTCCTCCGGATAATACGGGTGCGTAACAAAACCCTTGTCCGCCCTCCACCCCTCGTGTCCAATCCCGCGCCATGAGTTCTCCGCAGACGCCCACGCCTAAGCTGGACCTGACCCAGTGGCTGATCCTCACCGTCGCCAGCATCGGTTTCCTCTTCGACACCTATGAGCTGCTGATGACGCCGCTCGTTGCGGTGCCGGCTATCGCCGAGCTGCTGCAAGTGCCGCCGAACAACCCCATCGTCACGCAATGGACCGGCAACCTGCTCTGGCTCACCGCGCTGTGTGGCGGCACGTTCGGTCTGCTGGGCGGCTGGCTCATTGACCGCTTCGGGCGCAAGACGGTCATGGCCGGCAGCATCTTCCTTTACGCCTTTTCGCCGTGCTGCGCGGCCTTCGCGACGACCCTGCCGGTCTTCATCTTCTTCCGTTGCACCACGTTCATTGGCGTGTGCGTCGAGTTCATCGCGGCCATCACCTGGCTGGCGGAACTCTTCCCGGACAAGCGCATGAAGGAAATTGCGCTCGGCTACACGCAGGCCTTCGCATCCGTCGGCGGACTGCTCGTGACGGGCGTCAACGTCTGGATTATCGGCCACGCGAACGAGCTGCCCGCGCTGCCGGTGCCGGAAATTTTCAACACCCACGCCACCTGGCGCTACACGCTGCTCACCGGATTCCTCCCCGCCATTCCCATCGCGCTGCTGCTGCCGTTCGTGCCGGAGTCCAAGGTGTGGCTGGCGGGCCGCGCGTCCGGCTCGCTCAAGCGCCCGAGCTTCACCGAACTTTTCTCCCCTGAGCTGCGCCGCGTGACGCTCGTCACCGCCGGTTTGTCGGCCTGCGCTTACGGCGCGGCCTTCGGCGCGTTGCAGATGACCCCGCTGCGCGTCGCGCCCGGTCTGGCCGACATGGCCGAACACCGCACCGCCCTCAAGCCGCTGCAAGATGAGGCGAAGGAACTCAACAAGCAGCTCGATGTCGTGATGGTCCCGTTCCGCGCCGCGACTGCCGAGGTGCCCGGCCTCCTCGAAGTCGCCGCGAACCGCGCGAAGCTTCGCATCGCCCAGCGCGGGCTGCGCAACGGCATGGAGAACCCCGCCAACTCGGAGGAGAAGAAGACCGAGCTGAAGGCCCAGTTCGCCGCCTCCACCAACAAGTTCGCCGAGCTGGACGCCGCATTGACCAAGCTCACCGAGGGCAAGCCCGATGCGAAGAAGGCCGTCATCGAACGCGAGAAGATGCTCAAGCTCATCGGCGACAACCGCGCCAAGCAGGAGCCGTTCGACCTCGCGATCAAGGCGCGCGGCAACACCGTGCAGCTCTGGCAAGAACTCGGCGGCCTCGGCGGGCGCATTGCGCTGGCCGCGCTGCTCGTGGTGGCCATCAGTCGCGGGACGTTGCTGCGGCTGTTCCAAATCCCCGGCTTGCTCGTCATCCCGGTGACTTACATCTGGCTCTTCCGCGACCAACCGGGGCTGTTCCAGTTCGGTATGGCGGCGGCGGGTTTCCTCACCGTGGCGCAGTTCAGCTACTTCGGCGAATACCTGCCGAAGATTTTCCCGCTGCACCTGCGCGGCACCGGCGGCAGCTTCGCGACCAACGTGGGCGGGCGCATGATCGGCACCTCGGCGGCGTTCCTCACCGCGAACATCATCGCGCCGCAGCTCCCCGGAAACACCTTCGAGCAGGTCGCCCTCGCCGCCGCCATCACCGGCACGGGCGTTTACGCCATCGGCCTGGGCCTGAGCTACCTGCTGCCCGAGCCGCCGGCAGAAGCGAAGCACTGACCGCGTAGCCGCCGAGGTCAGGAGGCGGACTCGACCGCAGATCACGCGGATGACGCGGATGGAAAACTATCCGTCAGCAACGCGCTCCTGGATCCGCTTCATCCGCTTCATCTGCGGGCAAAAATTCTCCTTGGAGCTTCCTCGCCGGCGACTACGCTTCCCTCCACTCGCTATGAAAACTTTGCTCTTCGCACGGGCATACCCGTGCTGACTGATGTTCAGCCGCAAACCAACCGTTCCGAAGCAAACTGCCGCCGATGCGCTGGATGACATGGCGTGTGCGGAAAAATTTGCCAGACAGGTCGCACTCCCTCGATGGTTCAAGAGAACTGCGGTTGTCAGTGTGCTCGGCTTGCTGGTCACGGCCGTCTTCGCCTCTTTGCAAGGTGGTCTTTGGACGGAGGCGCGGTCCCTTCTTGGCTACGTCGCGCTCGGGCATTTGCTTTACGGAGTGGTTCGGTTTGGGGAGTCGGCAACGTGTCCGCGATGCGGGAGGAACGTCCAGAATTGCCCACCGAGTCATTGCCACCGCTGCCGGCTGCCTCTGAGCAATGAGCGGTGTGGATCCTGCGAGGTGGACTTTTCATTGAGCGGCAGGATTCTTGGCTTGTCTGGAAGTGCCGGAAATCAGCTCCCCATCCGCTATTGCCCTGGTTGTGGGGCCTATGTGAACAGCGATTTCACTTGGGCTGCCGAGTCCAGTGATTGACCGCCCTTTCCCATGTCCATACGCTCCCTTCCACTCGCTATGAAAACTTCCTTCCTCGCCTGTCTTTCCCTCACCGCCACCGCCTTCGCCGCCGAGCCGCCCCAGCCTAAGTTCCGCGCGCAGGACATTGATACCGCCGTCAACATCGGCTACGGCATCGCCATCGCCGACGTGGATGGCGATGGCAAACCCGACATCCTCCTCGCCGACAAGAACACCATCCAGTGGTATCAAAACCCCACATGGAAAAAGCACATCATCGCCGAGAACCTCACCGTGGCGGACAACGTCTGCATCGCCGCGCAGGACATTGATGGCGACGGCAAGTGCGAGGTCGCCATCGGTGCGGGCTGGAACCCCGGCGAGACCAGCGACACGAACAAAAGCGGTGCCGTCTTCTACCTCGTCGCACCGGCGGACCGCACGCAGAAGTGGACCGCCATCCCCCTCCATCACGAGCCGACCGTCCACCGCATGCACTGGGTCAAAGCCCCCGCCGGCCACTGGGACCTCATCGTCAAACCCCTCCACGGACGCGGCAACAAAGCCAACGCCGGCGACGGCAGCAAAGTCTTCGCCTACACCAAGCCCGCCGACCCGAAGACCCCGTGGAAGCTCACCCTCGTCAGCGACTTCACCCACGCCAGCCACAACTTCCATCCCATCAACTGGGACGCCGACCCCGAGCACGAGCTGGTGACCGGCGCGAAGGAAGGCGTCTTCTGGTTTGGCCGCAGCACCGGCGAGTGGAAGAAGCGGCAAATCTCCGACCAATGGACCGGCGAAGTCCGCGACGGCAAGCTCCCCAGCGGCACGCGCTTCCTCGCCACCATCGAGCCGATGCACGGCACCACCAGCGCCCTCTACACCCAGCCCGCCGACAAAGGCCTCTGGCCCCGCCTCGTCCTCGACGACACGCTCAAAGACGGCCACGCCGTCGCGGTGAACGACTTCCTCGGCGTGGGCAGCGACCAGATTGCCGTGGGCTGGCGCGGCATGACCCCGAAGGCCGTCCCCGGCGTGCGCCTGCTCACCCCCTTGGACAAGGACGGCAAGACCTGGCGCAAGACCGATCTCTCCGGCGCGGAAGTGGCCATCGAAGACATGAAGTCCGCCGACCTCAACGGCGACGGCAAGCCCGACCTCATCCTCGCCGGCCGCGCGACGAAGAACCTGCGCGTGCTGTGGAATGAGACGGGGAAGTGACCTCGGCCCATGGTCCTCTACAAATGCTTGCAGCAGGACCGACTGGATGTTCTGGAGCGCAGAAGGATTCGGTTCACGCAGCCCGGCGACTTCAATGACCCGTTCGAGTTCCGTCCCTTTATCGAGAGGGTAGCGACTGATGAAGGACTGCGGAAATACGTTGGCGACAACTTCGAGCGGCTCGTGGATGAAGAGTTAGCCAAGTATGGCGCTCTTGTTTCATTTGTGCCGCAGGCACCGCTGAAGGCGCTGCTGCAATCGCAAAAGGCCAGACTGCCAGAGCTGTTCCGCCTCCTAGAGTCGGAAGCCCTTCAAAAGGTTTCCCCGGCGATTGACTCTCTCCTCAATACGATGCTGGGAGTGCTCTGCCTGAGTAAGGTTATGGACTCGCTTTTGATGTGGGGGCATTACGCAGACAATCATCAAGGATTCGTCGTCGGATTCGATTCAGACCACTCTTTCTTCAACCAACGCCGGACGGAGCAAGATGAGTTCGGTTTTTTGCGCCGGGTGAACTATGTGGTTCGCCGTCCCCGTGTGGTTCTTTCCGATACGTCCTCGCCCGTGTGGTTTCAGAGTAAGCCTAAACAATGGGCTTATGAAAAGGAGTGGCGGATTGTGCGAGTGCTTGCCGAAGCGGAACAACGAATTGAGCGCATACCCTTTCCCGTGTGCTTGTTTCAGTTTCCTGCTGAGGCCGTCGTCAAGATAATCATCGGGATGAGGTCGCCCGCCGCAGTGAAAACAAAGATAAGGTCGCTGGCGGCTACATTTCCGAGAGCTGCTCTATTGCAAGCACGCGAAGACCCTTGTGACTACCGCCTGAAGATCGAAAAGGCCGCTTAGTGTGTCCGGCAAGACTCCGCACTTCGTCGCCTTTCTCCCTCACCCTGTCCCTCTCCCGCTGGGAGAGAACCCACAGCCCGCCAAGATCCGCGATTTTAGCCCTTGAACCGCAGTTGTGGCGCAGGCGTCCCCGCCTGCGGGTTCCCGGGGCGTCCCGCCCCGTGGAGGTCGTGCGTGCGGCGGGACGGCTGCGCTACGAGGTCCATGGGTAGGCATTTCTTGCCCATGCAGAGCCACTTCCGACGCATGGAGAGGCGTTTCCAATGCATGGATAGGCGTTTCCGACGTATGAGGAGGCATTCCCGACGTATGGGGACCCACTTCCGACGTATGGAGAGGCGTTTCCGACCTATGGGGACCCACTTCCGACCTATGAGGAGGCATTTTCGACGTATGGGGAGGCATTTCCCGACCATGAGGAGGCATTTCCAGTTCATGGTGGCACACTTCTGACCTATGGTGGCACACATCCTAAAATTGGTAGGGCCAAAATGGCACAGGATGAGGGGGTTCATGGGCTGGAAGCATGAACTCATGGACCGGGAGGGGGTCTGCTGTCATCGGGAACCATGGCACTTGAAGCCGACGCGGTGAGGCACAGACAAGGTTTGGCTGGCCATAAGCCCAAAATGCCTGCCGAGTGAAAGGAGGTGGTGACCCAACCGGTTGAGTCGCCTGGGCAATGGCTGGACGGAAGGCACCAGAAGGCTGGCGCACGCCATGACGTGCGCGACACCGGTTTCGCACGCCCGGAAAGCGTCCGCTTCAACCTAGATTCGGCAGTTGGACCTCACGCAAAGGTCGTGAAGGGCGCAAAGGGAGAGGACCCACGAGCCGCTGCGGCTCCCGATTTCAGCCCCGGAACCCGGTAGGGGGCCGCGCGGCGCGCGGCCTTGTTACTCCATCTAGCTGAACGAGGCCGACCACAGGTCGGCCCTACCAGGTTCATGGAGAGGGGAGCTGGCGTGGCCGCGTCGTGTCCCGGTGCGCGTCGCGTAGCGCCCGCAGCGGTCGGAGTTTTTCCCAGCGAGAGAGAGTAGGGGGTGAGGGAGAACGACAACAGACCCCCGGCGGGAAATTTCCGTTGACGCATGCAGTGCGGGCCGGTTTGATTCGCCGCGTCGCCGCCGGTAAAAATCGTGTGTGGACGGGTTTTTGCGCCCGCACCCGGCGGGAAAATGTTCAAATCGAATGCGCAGGAACTCATGGCTGGACGCGGGTGAAGCGGACAAGGTCTGCGCCGCAATTGTTTAACAACCAGCCATTCACCATGAGCAAAAAGATCAACGTCGCCATCGTCGGACTCGGTTTCGGAGCGGAATTCATCCCGCTTTGGCAGAAGCATCCCCACACCACCTGCTACGCCATCTGCCAGCGCGACGAGAAGAAGCTCAACGCCATTGGTGACTACTTCGGCGTCGAGCAGCGCTACCAAGACTTCGCCGCGCTGCTCAAGGACCCCGCCGTGGACGTGGTGCACATCAATTCCCCCATCCCCGACCACGCGTGGATGTCCATCGCCGCCCTCAAGGCCGGCAAGCATGTCGCCTGCACCGTGCCGATGGCCACGAACATCGCCGACTGCAAGAAGATCGTGGAGCTGGTCAAGAAGACCGGCCTCAAATACATGATGATGGAGACCGTCGTGTATGCCCGCGAGTATCTCTTCATGAAGGAGCTGCTGGACGACGGGAAGCTCGGCAAGCTCCAGTTCGTCCAAGCCTCGCACCAGCAGGACATGGACGGCTGGCCCAACTACTGGCCAGGCCTCCCACCCATGTGGTATGCCACGCACTGCGTCGGCCCCGTCGCCGGACTCATCGGCCAGCCCGCCGAATACGTGAGCTGCTTCGGCTCCGGCACGATTCGCAAGGAGTTGGTCGAGAAATACGGCTCCCCCTTCGCCGTCGAGACCGCCCACGTCAAGTTTGCGGGCAGCGACGTCAGCGCCCGCATCATCCGCTCGCTCTTCGACACGGCCCGTCAGTATCGCGAGAGCATTGATGTCTATGGCGACAAGGCCTCGGTGGAGTGGCCGCTGGTCGAGCACGAGCCGCTGGTGCTGCACACGGCCAAGAAACCCGAGCCGAAGATTCCCAAGCCGGTGAAGTGCCCGGACTTCGCCAAGCGCCTGCCCAAGAGCATCGCCAAATACACGACCCAAGGCGTTTACGATTCCAGCAAGAAGACGCACCTGAGTTTTACGCAGGGCAGCGGCCACGGCGGCAGTCACCCGCACCTTGCGCACGAGTTCGCGATGGCCCTCGTCGAGAACCGCGACCCCTTCCCGAATGCCAAGCAGTCCGCCAACTGGACCTGCGTGGGCCTCTGCGCCCACGAGTCCGCCTTGAAGGGTGGCGCGATTGTGAAACTCCCGGCGTTCACCCTGTAGTCAGTTGTCCGTAATGTAACTAACAGCCAGAAAAACTATGACCGAAGACCAAACGATCTCGAACGAGCCGATCGCTCCCAATGCCAAACGCCTGCTCTTTGCCGGCTTCATGGCGATCCTTGCGGCGGGCGTCGGTTTTGCCATCCGCGGCGGCATCTTTGACAACTGGGGCTCGGAGTTCGGCTTCACCGGCGCGCAGTTGGGCGCGATTGGCGGCGCGGGGTTCACCGGATTTTGCTTCGGTATCATCATCGGTGGCGTCGTGTGCGACAAGATCGGCTACGGCAAACTGATCATCGTCGCCTTTGCGCTGCACATGCTGTCCGCGTTCGTGACCTTCGGGGCCACGAGCAAGGAGAACGCCTTCGACATGCTCAAGTGGGGCATGTTCATCTTCGCCTTCGCCAACGGCACGCTGGAAGCCGTCGCGAACCCGCTGGTCGCCACGCTCTTCCCGCACAACCGCACGCACTACCTGAACATCCTCCACGCGAGCTGGCCCGCCGGCCTCATCATCGGGGGCATCCTGGGCTGGGTGCTGGACGATCAGATGAAGGTCAATTGGAAGATTCAGCTCTCGCTCTACCTCATTCCGACCATCGCTTACGGCATCATGTTCTTCGGCCAGAGCTTCCCCAAGTCGGAGGCCTCGGAGAAGGGCTTAAGCCTCGGCGAGATGCTCAAGGATGTCGGCATCCTGGGCGGCCTCGTGGTCTGCGGTCTGCTCGCGTTGTTCTGCAAGGACACGCTCGGCTTGTCCGCCCCCATCGCCTACGGCATCGGTGGTGCGCTGCTCGTGGTGATCGCGGTGATGACGAGCTTCTCGATGGGCTCGGTGCTCCTCTTCGTGCTCTTCCTGGCGCACGCCTTGGTCGGCGCGGTTGAGCTCGGCACCGACGGCTGGATTCAGAACATCACCGGCAACATCCTCTCCTCCGAGCAGGGCAAGATCCTCTTCGTCTTCACTTCCGCGACCATGTTCGCGCTTCGCTTCTGCGCGGACTTCATCGAGAAGAAACTCGGCTTCTCCCCCATCGCCATCCTGCTCACCAGCGCCGTGCTGGCCTGCATCGGCTTGAACCTCACCAGTGGCATCACGGCCTTCGGCGGCGCGCTCCTCGCGCTGACTGTTTACGGCATTGGCAAGACCTTCTTCTGGCCGACGATGCTGGCCGTCGCTTCCGACCGCTTCCCGCGCACGGGTGCCATCGCCATCTCCATCATGGGCGGCATCGGCATGATGTCGGCCGGTATGATTGGCTCCCCCGGCCTCGGTTACGCGAAGGACCGTTTCGCGGGCGAGGAACTCCAGAAGGCCAGCCCCACCGCCTACGCCCAGTTCAAGGCCGAGAAGCCCAGCAGCTTCCTCTTCTTCGGTGAAGCTACGGGTCTGGACGGCACCAAGCTCGGTGACGCTCAGAAGGTCGAAGCCGCCAAGCGCACGCCCGAACAGAAGGCCGCTGCGGAGGCGAGCATCGCGGGTGACCGCCGGACGCTCGTGGCAGATTCCGCCATCCCCGCGCTGATGGCCCTGATTTACCTGGGCATCTTCCTCTACTTCAAATCCATCGGGGGCTACAAGGCGGTGCATCTCGAAGGCACCAGCGGCGAGGGGCACGCGCCCAAAGCCTGAAGCTCGTAGTGTCCTTTCACCGGGCGGCCTCAATCTGAGGCCGCCCTTTTTGTTTTCAGGGCGATGCCGGAACGGTTTCGGGTGGAACGACCAACTTGCCCCCCCAGACATCAACACTGACACGCGAGCGCGGCCGGACTCACCGCTTCGGCAACTGAGCTTCGATCTTCGCGGCGACTTGCTTGGCCAGGAACTCGGATCCCTCCTTGTTGAAATGCACGTCGCGAGGATTCTGGAGCTTCGCGAGGTGCGGCGTGATGGCGGCGTTCAGGTCGTTGATGACGACGCCGGTCTCGGTCATGACCTTTTGCGCGATGGCGTTGTAGGTCGGCACCTTGTCGAACGTGCGGGCCGGGGTCAGCTCGCCATCAGGGATGGGCGTGGTGGTGGCCCAGAGGAGCTTCGCGCCGGTGGCTTGGAGCTGCTTCACGATCTCGCGGAGGTTTCGCTCGTAGTCGGCGGGCGGGACCTGCTGCTCGCCCGGCTTCATGAACTTCGCGTCGTGGATGCCGAAGTTGAAGTGGATGACGTCCCACTTGTTCGTGCCGAGCCAGGCTTTGAGGCTGCGTAGACCGTTGGTGGTCGGCCCGCCGTTGGCCGGGATGCGATGGACGTTGGCCTTGCCTTTGAGCAGCTCGCGCACGGGCAGCGTGTAACCCATAGAGATCGAATCGCCGATGAGCAGCACACGCGGCAGGCCCGGCTCGTCCGTGAGGGGCGCGGTGACGGGGTTGAGCGCGGGCTTGGCTTTCTTCGCGTCGGACTTCGGCTTGGTGTCCTGCGCGGAACCAACGACGGGAAGCGCCAGCCAGATAAGGGCAAAGGCAGTGGGGAGGAGTGAGTGCGGTTTCATATGGGCGGAGTGGTAGCAAGTCGCGGGCGTCGTCACAAGTGGCACGCCGCCGCTTTTCCCCGCTTGCGCTTAATCCGAATCTTAATCCTAATCCGCCCAGCAAAATGCCCGGCTTCCTTAAATGCACCTGTGAACACTGCGGTGGACGCATTGAGTATCCCGCCGAGGCCGTCGGCGCAAACGTGCCCTGCCCGCACTGTCAGCAGGAGACGCCGCTGAAGCTGGACGGCGGCGACGGCGCGGACGTGGTGGCGGTCGGCGGGGGAAAGGCCAAGCTGGTCATCGGAACGGTCGTCGCGTGCGTGGTGGCCATCGGAGCACTCGTGGCGGCGGGCATCTGGGTGAAAAAGAAAGGCGCGGGCAAGGATGCGCCCGCCGCCTCGGTTCCGGGCAAAGCGAGCGCGCCCGCCACTCCCGGGAACGCGCTGGCCAAGGTGGAACTCGATCCGCCCAAGGCCGTGGTTCCCGAGATCGGCAAGTTCCAGAACGGCCTGACTGCGGCGCAAATCAAGAGTGGGCGTGAGATCATCGGCGGGGCTTGCACGGACTGTCATCGCCAGTTCGATCCCGCCACCTACGGCGGCGCGGAGTGGGACCGCATTGTCGGCAGTATGCGCGGCAAGGCCAAGCTGCGTCCGAAGCAGAGCGATGACTTGGACACCTTCGTCCGCTCGGTGCGGAACTGAGGCAGGGCAAGCGGCCGCACGCAACGCGCCAGGCCGGCTGAAGGATTCCGGCTTTCCAGCGGTCCTGGAACTCCCCATCTTTTCTCCCATGCGCCCGTCTCTTACGCTTTGCCTGTTGGTCGCCCTGACCCTCGCTCTCGAAGTCGCCTCGTCCGCCCAGCCCGCGCCGAAGACCCGTGTCACTTACTCCGAGGCCTACGGCAAGACCGGCGCGCCTCCGGCCGTGACCGCGCAGGAGATGCCGCGCTTCCCCGCCGTCGAGCCGACCAACGCTGCGGCGACCTTCCAAGTAAAGAAGGGCTTCCGCCTCGAACTCGTCGCCGCTGAACCGCTCGTCAACAGCCCGGTCACGATGGCCTTCGACGAGCACGGGCGGCTCTACGTCGTCGAGATGATTGACTACTCCGAGCGGCGCGATGAGTCGCCGCACGCCGGGCGCATCCGCCTGCTGGAGGACACGGACGGCGATGGCAAGTTCGACAAGTCCACCGTCTTTGCCGATAACCTCCCGTGGCCCACGGCGGTCATCTGCTACGGCGGCGGCATCTTCATCGGCGCGACGCCCGACATCATTTGGCTCAAGGACACCAACGGCGACGGTAAGGCCGACGAGCGCAAGGTGGTCTTCACCGGCTTCGGCAGCGGCGCGGCGCGGCTCAACGTGCAGGCGCTGATTAACTCCTTCAACTGGGGTCTCGACAACCGCATTCACGGCGCGACCGGTCCCATCGGCGGCAACGCCGTGAAGTCCACCGCCACCAACGGCGGCCCGGCGCTCGACTTGCGCGGGCGCGACTTCAACTTCGACCCGCGCAACCTGAAGTTGCAGCCCGAGTCCGGCGGCGGGCAATACGGCCTCTCCTTCGACAGCCAGGGCCGCAAGTTCGTGTGCAGCAACAGCGACCACTTGCAGCAAGTGCTCTTCGACCTGCGCTACGCCACGCGGAACCCGGCGTTCCCCCTGCCCAGCCCGCGCCTCAGCATCGCGGCGGATGGTCCGGCGGCGGAGGTCTTCCGCCTCAGCCCCGACGAGCCGTGGCGCATCGTCCGCACCCGCTGGCGCATCAGCGGCGTGGTGCCCGGCATGGTCGAGGGCGGCGGGCGCGTCTCCGGCTACTTCACCGGCGCGACGGGCGCGACGATTTACCGGGGCGACGCCTACGGGCCGGAGTTCGTGGACAACGCGTTCATTGGCGACGCAGGCGGCAACCTGGTCCACCGAAAAGTCCTTTCGCCCAATGGCGTCGCGCTCACCGCGAAGCGCCCGGCGGACGAGCAAGGCATCGAGTTCCTCGCCTCGCGCGACACCTGGTTCCGTCCGGTGCATTTCCAAAACGCGCCCGACGGCTGCCTCTACATCGCCGA
The DNA here is from genome assembly GCA_039796295.1 of Verrucomicrobiota bacterium. Classification (GTDB taxonomy): domain Bacteria; phylum Verrucomicrobiota; class Verrucomicrobiia; order Limisphaerales; family SXTU01; genus SXTU01. The sequence continues at coordinate 45,464 of JBDKJY010000020.1, read as the reverse complement.
CATGTATCGCGAGGTCATCGAGCACCCGTGGTCCATCCCCGAGGCCATCAAGCAGCACATTGACCTGAACAGTGGCAACAACCGGGGCCGCATCTGGCGCGTCGTGCCGGAGAATTTCCAACAGCCCAAGCCGCTCAAACTCGCCGCCGCCACGACCGCACAACTCGTCGCCCACCTCGACAGCGCGAACGGCTGGACGCGCGACACCGCTGCGCGCCTGCTCCACGAACGGCAGGACCTCCGGGCCGCTGCCGAGCTGGAGACGTTCCTCGGCAAAGCCCGCACCGCGCTCGGTCGGATGCACGCGCTCTACGCCCTGAACGCCATGCCGGCGCTGCAACCGAGGCACTTGCTCGCCGGCCTCGCCGACCGCGATGAGCGGGTGCGCGAGCACGCGGTCAAGTTGAGCGAAGGGACGCTCGTGAGCACGGCCGGCACCGGTCCGGTCGCTGAGAAACTGCTCACGATGACCGGCGACCTCGCGCCCCGCGTGCGCTTCCAACTCGCCCTCACGCTCGGCGATGTGCGCAGCCCCGCGCGTCCGAAGGCGCTTGCCGACCTCATCCGCCGCGACGTGGACAGCTCGTGGATGCAGGCCGCCGTGCTGAGTTCGCTCACCGACGGCGCGGGGGCCGTCTTCACCGCGCTGGTCAGTGATGTGCGCTTCCGCTCTGCGCCCGGCCACGAGGAGTTTCTCCGCAAGCTGGTGGAACTCATCGGCGCGCGGAACAACGTCGCCGAGACCCGCGCAGTCCTGGATTTCCTCGCCAAGCCCGACTCGCAAGCTCCCGTCGCCACCCTCGTCCGCGCGCTGGGTGACGGTGCCGCCCGCGCCGGCACGACGCTTGCCGCGCTCGACAAGTTGAGTCATCTCAAGGGCGTCTTCGCCCGCGCCGCGCAGACCGTCGGAAACGCCCAGGCTCCCGAGCTGGCCCGCGTGCAAGCCGCGCAACTCCTCGCGCTCACCAGTTACGCCGAGTCCGGCGCGCAGCTCGTGCCGTTGCTGGACGCACCGGCGGAACCGTTGCGGCTGGCGGCCATCGGGGCGCTCGCGCGCTTCCCCGCGCCAGAGGTTGGCCCGGCCCTCGTGCAGCGCTGGAGCACCTTCCCGCCCCGCGCCCGCACCGACGCGTTGGCGGCGCTCTCCACGCGGCCCGAGCGCTCACTCGCCTTGCTCCAAGCGGTGGAAGGCGGCTCCATCAAACCCACCGACCTCCCAGCCGCGACCGTGAAGCTGCTCCAAGCCAGCAAGGACAAAGCTGTTGCCGCGCTCGCCGCGAAGCTGTTCCCGCCCGCGCCCAAACCCGCCGATTTGCTGAAGAGCTTCCAGCCCGCGCTGGACCTGCGTGGCGACGCGGCGCGTGGCAAGGGCTTGTTCCTCGAACGCTGCGCCGCCTGCCACCGCGCGGGCACCGATGGCTTCGCGCTCGGCCCGGACTTCGTGACCGTGAAGACCGCCGGGAAGGAGAAGTTGCTCGCCAGCCTCGTGGACCCGAACGCGGAGATAGCGCCGCAGTTCATCGCCTTCCAGGTGGACACCAAGGATGGCGAGAGCTACACCGCGCTCCTCGGCAACGAGACGCCTGCCAACGTGACGCTCCGCATGGCCAGCGGCCAAGAACTCACGCTCCCCCGCACGCAGGTCAAAGGCATGAAAAGCTCCGGCCAGTCGCTCATGCCCGAGAACCTCACCGCCGGCCTGACGGCGCAAGCGCTGGCGGACTTGCTGGAGTTTGTCCTCACGGCCCCAGCGCCGAAGTGAGGGGCGGTGGGGGGACGTAATTAGTGATTAGTAATTAGTGGCGAGTGCGAGCCGCCGGGCTACTGATTACTCATCACTAATTACTAATCACTCCCCCCTGATTCCCGCCCTTGCGCCCCCGCCCCCGCCGCCTCCACCTTCCTCCATGCACGTTTACGACCACCCCACGTTTCACATGGCCTGCCGCCAGTTCGACTTGGTGGCCGACCATCTCGATATCCCGACCAACGACCGTGACCGGCTGAAGTATCCCAAACGCGCCCTCACCGTCGCCGTGCCCGTGCGGCGCGATGACGGCAAGGTCGAGGTCTTCGCCGGCTACCGCGTGCAACACCACCTCGCGCTTGGCCCGACCAAGGGCGGCATCCGCTACCACCCGGGCGTGACCGTCGGCGAAGTCGCCGCGCTCGCGATGTGGATGAGCTGGAAATGCGCGCTCATGAACCTGCCCTACGGCGGCGCGAAAGGCGGCGTGGCCTGCGACCCCGGGCAGATGTCCCACGGCGAACTGGAGCGGCTCACGCGCCGCTACACGCAGGAACTCATCCCCTTCATCGGTCCGCAAGTGGACATACCCGCGCCCGACCTCGGCACCAACGAGCAAGTCATGGCGTGGATGATGGACACCTATTCCGTCCACGCCGGCCACGCCACGCCCGCCGTCGTCACCGGCAAGCCCGTGGCCATCGGCGGCTCGTTGGGCCGCCGCGAGGCCACCGGACGCGGCGTCAGCTACCTCGCCAACCGCGCGATGGACACCATCGGCCTCAACGCGAGCCAAGCCACCGCCGTGGTCCAAGGCTTCGGCAACGTCGGCTCCGTCGCCGCCTTTTCACTCGCCCGCTACGGGGTGAAAATCATCGCGGTGAGTGACGCGTTCGGCGGCACGTTCAACGCGCGCGGGCTGGACTTGGACAAGTTGCAGGAGCACGTCGCCCGCACGAAGTCCGTCACCCACTTCCCTGGCGGCGAGAACCTGACGAACGCGCAGTTGCTCATCACGCCCTGCGACATCCTCGTGCCCGCCGCGATGGAGCGGCAGATCACCGCCGCCAACGTGAACCAGATTCGTTGCCGCATCATCGCCGAGGGCGCGAACGGCCCGACCACGCCGGACGCCGACTGCGTGCTGGACCAGCGGCCGGAGATTTTCGTCATCCCGGACATCCTCTGCAACGCGGGCGGCGTGGTGGTGAGCTACTTCGAGTGGGTGCAGGACTTGCAGAGCTTCTTCTGGAGCGAGTCGGAAATCACCGACAAGCTCTTCCGGCTGCTGGAAAACGCCTTCACCCAGACGCTGGCTTTGAGCCGGAAGCGGAAAATCTCGATGCGCACCGCCGCCCTCTCGCTGGGCATCGCCCGCGTGCATGAGGCGAAGAAACTGCGGGGGCTGTTTCCATAAGCAGGGCCGGGTTGTTCTCAGTTGGAATTCGGGGCCACCTTGGCGAAACGCGGCGCGACTTGGCACCCGCACCATCCTGTGGAGGAACGGGAGCAGGCTGTCTCGTTCGGAGGTGTGGGTGTCAAGTTGTGTCCGGCTACGGAAGCGGGAGGTGGATTCCCCGCTTGTTTGGTGGCGGAGTGGACGTTAGTTTCCGCGCGCTAACAGATTCACCCATACTTAACTCGTCTTCTTCATGAAAAAACCGCTCTCCCTCGCCACAGGCGTGCTCGCCGCTGCTTGCGCTGTTTTCACCTCCGGTTGCGCCTCCACGGGGCACGATGACCACTCGAAGCATAACCACAACCACGGTTATGACGGCATCAAGCAGCTTGTGGCCGTTGTGCAGCCCACCGGAACGAACAAGTGCGCGGGCGTCGTGCGCTTCACCGAGGTGGACGGCGTCGTGTATGTCTATGCGGAGATTTCCGGCCTGACGGCCAACCAGAAGCACGCGATGCACGTCCACGAGTTCGGCGACGGGACCTCGGCCGATGGCACGAAGGCGGGTGGGCACTACAATCCCGGCGAGAAGCCCCACGGCCTGCCCGGCACGGACGAGCGGCACGCGGGCGACCTCGGCAACCTCCAGGCCGACGCCGAGGGCAAGGCGGTCTATCGCGCCGAGTTCAAGAACATCTCCATGATCGGCGTGAAGAGTCCCATCATCGGCCGCGGTGTCATCATCCACGCCAAGCCGGACGACGGCGCTCAGCCGGTCGGCAACGCTGGCCCGCGCATCGGCTTCGGCGCGATTGGCGTGGCGAACCCCAAGCAGTAACTAGTTTTTCTCCGTGAACGAATCGCGGCAGTGCCTGAGCGCTGCCGCTTTTTGTTGCTCTGAATTCAGCCGCGCGTGCGCGCATCGAAAACCCCACGCATGAACTCCTCGCCTGTTTCCCGTCGTCGTTTCGTTCAGTCCACCGGTGCGCTCGGCGCGGTGCTCGCCTTGAGCAAACCGCCCGCCGTTCTGCCCGCTGAAAGCCCCGGCAACCGCGTCGTGGTTGGCGTCGTGGGCCTTTCGCGCGGCATGGCGCACGTGGCCGGGCACTTGGGCGTCAACAACGTCGAGGTTGCCTACGTGTGCGACGTGGACTCCGCGCGGCTGGCCAGCGGCTTGAAGACCGCCGAGACCAAACAGCCCAACGCCGTTCGCAAGCCGCAGGGCGTCGGCGATTTCCGCCGCATCCTCGACGACAAGAACGTGGATGCCGTCTCCATCGCCACGCCGAACTTCTGGCACACGCCAGCGGCTATCATGGCGATGCAAGCGGGCAAGCATGTGTATGTCGAGAAGCCCGGCAGCCACAATCCGTGGGAGGCCGAGGCCATCGTCGCGGCGGCGGCGAAATACAAACGCAAGTGCCAGATGGGCAACCAGCGCCGGAGCTACGCGAACGTCATGGAGGGCATTCAGAAGCTGCGCGAGGGCGTCATCGGCAAAGTGCTGTTCTCCCGCTGCTACTACAACGGCGGGCGGCCCAGCATCAAGAAGGGCAAGCTCACGGACCCGCCCGCGACGCTGAACTGGACGCTCTGGCAAGGCCCCACGCCGGAGCGGCCTTACAAGGACAACCTCCATCCCTACAACTGGCACTGGCACTGGCACTACGGCGGCGGCGAGATGGCGAACAACGGCATCCACGCGCTGGATGTTTCCCGCTGGGGCCTCGGCGTGGATTATCCGACAAAGGTCACGTTCCTCGGCGGGCGTTACCACTGGGACGACGACCAGGAGACGCCCGACACCGGTTCGGCGGTCTATGACTTCGGCCACTGCGGCGCGTCCTGGGACGACAGCTCGTGCAACCCGCGCGGCGGCGAGAAGCTGCCGTTCGTCGCGTTCTACGGCGAGAAAGGCTCGATGACGATGAGCGGCGGCAACGACTACACCGTGTTCGACCCCAAGGGCGTGGAGGTGGACAAGAAGACCGGCGGCCCCGGCGGCGGCGACATCCCGCACTTCACGAACTTCTCCGACGCCATCCGCGAGAACAAGCCGTTGAACTCGCCCATCAGCGAGGGCCAGAAGGGCGCGCTCATGTGCCATCTCGCCAACATCGCCTTCCGCACCAGCTCGGTGCTGAACATTGACCCGAAGACCGGGCGCATCGTCGGCAACCCCGAGGCGCAGAAGCTCTGGAAGCGCGAGTATCGCCCCGGCTGGGAGCCGAAGGTTTAAGGCGGCGGCTGGATTTGAGCCACGGATTGAACACGGACCAAACACGGATAAGGACACCCGCTCGCCGCTCGCGGAATCGGTGTTTAATCCGTGTTTCATCCGTGGCTAAAAAAATCGGGGCCTTTGCCAAGGTCAGTGGGAGCACGCGCTTCGTTTCCACGTCTGATTGCCCGCGTGCGACACGTTTGTTTTGACCGCGCTTCCGCCGGGCGTTACACCAGTCACGCACTTTGATTTCCGGTTGGCTTTACTCCATGAACACGCCACTTTTCCTCCTCGCTGCGGGGACGAATTCCCAGCTCACCTACATCTGGGAGAAGGCCACCATTGAGGCGAAGGTCATCATCGCCTGCCTGGCGGTCTTCTCGATGTTCGCCTGGTCGGTGATGGTCTCCAAGAGCTTGCAGATGCGCCGCGCGCGCCGGCTCAATGACCTCTTCATGGCGGAGTTCCGCGCGCAGAAGACCGTGCTCGATATCCACGACCGCCGCGTGCAGGTCGAAGGCTGCCCGCTCTTCACCGTGTATCAGGAGGGCGGCGTGGAGACTGAGGCGCGCCTCAAACAGCCCGATGGTTCAAGGAAGAAGCACATCTCCCTCAAGTCCATGGAGCACATCAAGCGCACGCTGGAGAGCACGGTCGCGCGCGAGGCGCTCGCGCTGGAGTCCGGCATTATCCTGCTGGCGTTGGCGGTGAGCGGCGCGCCGTTCCTCGGGCTGCTGGGCACGGTGTGGGGCGTGATGGACACCTTTGCCGGCGTGGCACAGGCGGGCCGCGCGGACCTCGCGGCGATGGCCCCTGGCGTGGCCGCCGCGCTCGTCACCACCGTCGCCGGCCTGCTGGTGGCGATCCCCTCGATGTTTGGCTACAACTGGCTGGTGCATCATCTCCGGGTCCAGACGGTCGAGCTGGACAACTTCGCTCAGGAGCTGGCGTCGAAGCTGGAGACGGAGTTTTTGAAGGATGAGTGACGAAGTCCCACCCCGGGCTGCGGCGGTTGCCGCGGTGGCTTTCCCGCTTCACTGCGCGCACTGCCGCCAGCACAACGAGCTTACGGCCGAGCAATGTAAGCGGTGTCACGCTCCGCTCTGGGTGATCTGCAAGCGCTGCGGCAAGCGGTGCCCCCGCACCTATTCACGGTGTGCCCGCTGCATGGACCTCTTGAACGCCGGGGTGCTCCACGCCGTCAAGCGCGCGGTCAGGAAACTCGTCCGAAAGGCGACGCGATGAGCAGTTTACTCCGAAGCAACACGCGCGGTTTCTGTGACCTGGGGCAGCCACCGGCTTTTGGTGCCAAACAGCCGAAACGGGAGCCTAAGTTGATGACTGATGAGTGAAGAACTATCCAGCATACTGCCACCACGCGCACAGCGGGACGCGCCCGTTCACTGCCTAAAGTGCGGGGCGTTCAACGAACGAAACGACCCGGTCTGCTCGGCTTGCGGAGACCAGTTGCGGTTCAAATGCCGGCACTGCCAAGCGTTGAACCTGCGCACCACGAGCCGCTGCACCAAGTGTCAGAAGCTCCTCCGCCTCGTCGATTTTGATTTCCGTCGGTTGCGGCTCAAATTCCGGAGCTGGCGCTGGCACCGCGAGTGGTTCAAGCGGCGGCGGGCAAGCTGGGTTTCGCTGGCAATCTTCCTGTTGACCGTCGGAATCGTCGCCTGGCTGCTGACCACGGCGCTTTCACCTTCCGGTCCGCGCCCATGAGTAGTTGCTTCCAACCCGATTTTGGGGTGACGATTTCCCCGTCGCCTAATCTGCATGCTCGCAATTGATGTGAGTGAAGCTGCCTCCAATCCGCCCCCTCCGCAGGCCCAGGCCGATGCCCCGGTCCACTGCGCGGAATGTGGGAAGTATAGTGAGCGTGACGCCGTCACGTGTGCGGCGTGCGGAACGCACCTCTGGATCAAGTGCAACCAGTGCCGCGCCAAGAATGTCCGCACGGCCGGGCGATGCGCCAAGTGCCGCCACCGGTTACACTCGCGCACGATCACGCTGCCGCGCCTGGGGTTCGACTTGAAGCTCCGCAATAAACGCCGTCGGCGGCTGGTGCGCGCGCTCCTGCTGCTGGTGCTCTTCGGTCTCGGCACACGGCTGCTTTACGACTACCTGCCCAAGGCGAGTGTGCCCGTGCAAGAAATCCCCACCCCATTCCGCTAGCCGATGCGCCGCTTCTCCCAACGCAACTCCCTGGTGACCTTGAGCGAGATCAACATCACGCCGCTGCTCGATCTCGCGTTCGTGCTGCTCGTCATCTTCATCATCACTACGCCGCTGCTCGAAGGCTCGATGGACATGAACCTGCCCGGCCAAAGCGCGCGTCCTGACCAGGCCCGTCCGCCCAAAGTCGAGGACATCCGCACCGTGGAGATTGATCGCGCGGGCAACTTTCGCCTCCAAAAACGCCCGCTCTCGCTCGACCAAATCGAGGCCCAGCTCGTCGCTGACTTCCGCGCCAACCCGAACCTCATCATTCGCGTGCGCGGCGACAAGGACGGCAAGCTCGACCATGCGATGCAACTCCTCGACCGCTGCACCCGGCGCGGCCTGACGCAGGTGAGCTTCAGCACGGAGTTGAGGCAATGAAGCAGTCAGCTATCAGCGGTCAGCCGGAGAAAAAGCCGGGAGTGCGGCGCATTGCTTCCCGTCCAAACTCTCGTTCGTGCGTGAATTAGCGTCGGCGAATCCAACTCCATTGAGCCAGTGAACCAGCGGCTGCAAACCAAATGCCTCTTCGCCTCCGCGGCGATGCACGCGCTGCTGTTCGTGATTATCCTCGTCGCGCCCGCCTTCCTCCCCGAGAAGCCGCGCCCGCACACCCCCGTCCTCAACCTCGTCAGCGCCCGCGAGCTGGACATCATTCTTCGCGCCTCCGAAGCCCCGCCGGCTCCCGCGCCCATTCCTTCGCCGGCCCCAACGCCGGCCCCGACTGCACCTGCCCCAGTGCCCGCTGCGCCCGCTGCGCCCGCCGTCGTCGAGCCGGCCCCCGCGCCGAAGGTCGTCGAGCCACCCCGCCCGCCCGCGCCGACACCCAAGCTGGTTGAGCCGCCGAAGGTCGTTGTGAAAGCTACCCCTCCGCCGACTCCGAAAGCGCCGAAGGAATTGCCGAAGCGGGAGACCGTGAAGGAGCCTGCGACCAAGACTGCCAAGGTTGAGCCGCGCCCGTTGCCCGTCACAGCGAAAGGCAAGGAAGCCCCCGCCAAGAAGGATACCAAGAAGTCCAAGGAGCCGGAGCCGCCGCCCACGAAGACCACTTCCGCCAAGTCCACCTCCACCAAACCCGCCATCAAGCTGGCCGACACCTCGCACCTCACCTCGCGCCACGCCGAGGCAGACACCAAGGCCAAACAGCGGGCCGACGCCGAGGAGCGCGACCAGTCCGTCGCCGCCGCCCGTGCCGCCCAGCAAGCGCACCTCCAACACGTCGAGAAGATGAAGGCCATCCTCGGTGGCGTGCAAGGCGGGCTGTCCTCCCCGGTGGACATCAACATCGACGCTGGCGGCGGGCCGAACGCCGCCGCCTTCCTCGACTACGGCCAGATGATGGTCCGCATCTACGAGCAGATGTGGCTCGTGCCGCCGAACCTCAGCGACTCGCTCGCCATCGTGGGCGTCACCGTCACCGTCGCCCGCAACGGGCGCGTGCTGGAGTGGCATTTGCCCAAGCCCAGCGGCAACAGCGCGATTGACAAGTCCGTGCGCGAGACGCTGCAAAAGGTCATTCAGTTCGAGCCCTTCCCCGCGAGCTTCCGTGAAGCCCAGCGGACTTTTAACATCGATTTCAACCTCAAAGCCAAACGCACCACCGGATGAATTTGAACCGCCGCCAGTTCGCCACCGCCCTCCTCGCCACGGCTGCCACCTCGCTGGCGGCCCCCGCTCAGGAGCCGAAATTTGACGTCAATGTCTATCGCGACACCTCCAAGGCCATCCCTGTCAGCCTTAGCGGTTTCACTGGCGAAGTGGCCACCACGCTGCGCTTCGACCTCGAAGTCGCCGGGTGCGCCATTGTCAGCCCGGAGCAGGCGCAAGTGCTCATCCACGGCACCAACGGCGCGCGCCTCGAAGGCTTCGTCTCCGACCGCGCGAAGAATTTCCTCTTGTCCAAAGCCTACGCCGGCGCGAACCAACGCCAACTCGCCCACGCTTTCGCCGACGATGTCATCTTCGCGCTGACGCGGACGCGCGGCATCGCGCAAACCCGCGTCGCCTATAAGTCCAGAGCCGCCGACAACACCGGCGAAGTCTTCATCGCCGACTACGACGGCCACAACGCCACCGCCGTCACGCGCGACGGGTCTTTCATCTCCTCCCCCTCGTGGGGCCCCGGCAGCCAGTGGCTTGCTTACAACTCCCGCAAGTTGAACAACTCGGACATCTTCTCGCACAACCTCGTCACCGGCGAACGCCACATCGTCGCGCGCTACGGCGGGTCCAACATCTCGCCGGCGGTCGCGCCTGGCGGTCGCCTCGTGGCAATGGTCCTCAGCAAGAGCGGCAAGCCCGACCTCTACGTCGCCGACATCCACGGGCGCGGCTTGCAGCAGCTCACCACCTCGCGCGAGGGCGGCGGCGTCGCCTCGCCCTGTTGGTCGCCGGACGGCCAGTCCATTTGCTACGTCTCCAGCGATGACGGTCCGGCCCAGCTCTACCGCATCGGCGCGAACGGCGGGGCCGCGCAGCGCATCCGCACCACCGGCGTCTTCAACGCCACCGAGCCGGACTGGTCGCCCGATGGGAAATGGATTGCCTTCACCACCCAGCGCGGCGGCTTCGAGGTGTGCGTCGTCCCCGCCGCGGGCGGCGAGGCGCAGTCACTCGCATCCGGTCAGGACGCGACTTGGGCACCGAATTCGCGCACGCTGATGTTCTGCAAACGGGGTCGCGGCGGCCCGCTGACCTTGTCTCTGCTTGACGTGCCCACCAAGCGCATCAAGGATGTGCCCCTGAATTTGGGAAACTGCTCCCAGCCCACATGGGCACGCTGAAGATTTTCACCAGTAGCAAACAAATTATGAAACGCTCCCTTTTCCTCAAACTCGCCACCGTAGCCTTGCTCGCCGTCGTCACCGTCACGGGTTGCAAGACCAAGGGCCCCAAGAACGTCACGCCGATTCCCGGCGCACGCACCGGAGTGGCCCCAGCTGCGGCGGAAGTCACCACCCCAGGCGGACAAAATCCGGGTGGCTTGAACCCGGGCGGTTTGAATCCGGGCGGCGTCGGAACGGTTCCTACAAGGGTCAACCCAGAAGCCATTACTACCCCGCCGCTGTTCCCGCCGCCGGTTACAGGTGATCCGAAAGACAACGGCCTCCCCCCCGTCGAGATGAAGGGCGACCGGATCGTTGATCGCGCCAGCTTTGCCGCGAGCGCCATCCACTTCGACTACGACAAGGCCATTGTGAAGGCGTCCGAGTTGGGCAAGCTCCAGCCCGTCATCGCCGCCCTGAAAGGCAACCCGCAGAACAACCTTGAAGTCGAAGGCCACTGCGACGAACGCGGCACCGAGGAATACAACCGCGCCCTCGGCGAGCGCCGCGCCCTCGCCATTCGCGCCCAGCTCATCAAGTCCGGCATCGCTCCAGCCCGCATCTCAACGACGAGCTTTGGCGAGGACAAACCCGCCGCCCTCGGTCATGACGACGCCGCGTGGGCCAAGAACCGCCGCGGTGAACTTGTCCTCCTCAAGCCCAAGAATTAGCTTGAACCCTTTCCGGCCATTCCTGTCGAATGACCGGACGTCTGCTGGCAACGGCAGACACCGAAAGACATCCGCCTGATGCCGGCATCCGCCAGATGTGTTTCGCAAACCTAAACAGTTAGTGAAACCATGAACGCACCCATAATTGCTATGCTAGGCTGGCCTGAAATCATCGGAATCCTCGTCGTCGTCCTCATCCTCTTCGGCGCTAAGAAGCTGCCGGAACTCGCCAAAGGCCTCGGCCAAGGCATCAAGGAGTTCAAGAAAGCCTCCAGCGATATGCAGAACGAACTGCATCGCTCCGTGGCCGAGGAGCAATACGCCGCTCCCCCCAAGCCCGCTCCGGCTCCTCAGCCCGCCGCCCCGGCTCCGGCCCCCGCAGTGGCCCAGTCCACTCAGCCCGCGCCTGCGCCCAAGGCCTAATCTAGCCACTCCAGCGAGTCTCTAGGCCATGGCCAGTGAGTCAGAGGGCGTGCCCCCGCAGCCTGTCCGTCCCGATGGCGTGAAGTCATCTGACGGCCAGAGCTTGTCCCCAGCTAACACCTCCCCGACGCGGCCCGGCAGTTCTCTGCCGTCTGCGTCGGCGGCGGCCTTGGGACTCCCGCCTTCAGGCGGCTCGGTGGCCCTTCTACCGGCTGAAGCTGAGACTCCGAGCGCTCCACCCGGCTCTGTCCCGCAGTCCGGTGGCGTGGCTCCGGCTCCCGTGCCGCAGAATCCCGAAGGTTTCCCCGCAGCGGAACTGGAGCGCACCCCGCCCATCAGCGACGCCAGCGGCACCGCCCCTTCGGACCCCAGCGGGGCCGGGCCGCACGACCACGACCCGTATCATCAGGAGCACCAGCACGACTACGGGAGCGAGCACCACCACGGTGATTCGTCCTACGACCCATACCACGATCATCACAGCGGGCAGCCTCACGACGATCCCGCCCATCACCACGCCGGCGAGTATCAGTATCCCGCCTACACCCCGCCCCCGCCCGAGGAGGAGCACGGCTTCGTTAAGGCCGTGCGTTCGGTCACCAGTGTTCTCAAGTCAGACGACGATCACACCGCCGAAGGCGGCGGTCCGGTCAAACCCTTCCTCGACCACTTGGAAGACCTCCGGTGGATGCTCATCAAAGTCACGGTCAGCCTGGCGGTGGCGGTGATGGTCTGCCTGGTCGGCGCCGACTCGCTGGTGAAGCTGATGAAATGGCCGCTGGTGAAAGCCAACCTGCAGGCCGAGCAGGAAGCGCTCAAGGGCGACAAGCCCGTGGAGCGCGTGCCGGTGATGTTCGGCAGCACCAACCCCGTCGGCTCCTTCCCACTCGCGCTCCTCGGCATCAGCCCCGCCTTCAACCACACCAACAAGGACGGACGTGTCCGCACCGTGGAGTTGGTCCCTGTGCAGGTCGGCACCAATCAGCTCCTCGGCCTGCACCTTAACACCAACGCCCCCGCCGTCACCGACCCGCTCGTCAACCTCATTATCCTCGGCCCGATGGACGTGGTGTGGATCACGCTCCAGCTCGCGTTCTTTGGCGGCCTAGTGCTGGCCGCGCCGTTTGTCATCTACTTCTTCGGCCAGTTCATCCTCCCGGCGCTGCGTGTGCAGGAGAAGCAGTTTCTCAAGCCCTTCGCCTTCTGGGGCACCGTGCTGTTCCTGTCCGGTGTGACGTTCTGCTACTTCGTCATCCTGCCGCTCATGCTGCGAATGACCGTCGAGTTCTCACAATGGCTCGGCTTCAACGCGGACCAGTGGCGGGCACAGGAATACCTGAGCATGGTGCCAAAATTCCTGCTGGCGACGGGCCTGAGCTTCGAGATGCCTGTGATCATCCTCACGATCGTGAAGGTCGGCCTGCTCGACTCGAAGAAGCTCAGTTGGTTCCGGCCCTACTTCGTGGTGCTCAACCTCTTCATCTGTGCCGTGGTCAGCCCATCGGGCGACCCCATCACCATGTTTGTGATGGCCGCGCCGCTCTGCGTCCTCTACGAGGCGTGCATCCTCATTGCCCGCTTCTGGGAATGGCGTGACCGCCGCCGCGCGAAAGTCGAGGAGCAAGCTGGTGACAAGGCGTAAGCCGCCGGTGGTGGAAGACCGGCGCGCGCCTCCGCGTCAAGGCTGACGCATTGAGCCGGGGTGGTGGCCGACGCCCCGCGCGGCGGTCAGAAACACCGCTTGCGTCCGCTCGGCATCGGCTCAGGATTCGCCCCGGATGAACCTGAAATTCACGTTCCGTCCGCGACTCGTTGCCTCCCTCAAGACCTACACCCGCGCGGACTTGCACGCGGATTTAGTTGCCGGCCTGACGGTGGGCATCGTCGCCCTGCCGCTGGCGATGGCCTTTGGCATCGCGTCGGGCGTCTCTCCGGCGGCGGGCCTTTACACGGCGGTCATCGCGGGCTTCCTCATCTCTGCGCTGGGCGGCACGAAGGTCTGCATCGGCGGGCCGACCGGCGCGTTCATCGCCATCCTCTACGGCATCTACCAGCAATACGGCGCGGCCAACGCAGCCGTCTGCACCATGATGGCGGGCGTGATCCTCATCGCGTTGGGCTGGGCCAAGCTCGGCACGATGATCAAGTTCATCCCCTTCCCGGTGACGATGGGCTTCACCAGCGGCATCGCGGTCGTGATCTTCAGCACGCAGGTGAAGGACTTCCTGGGCCTGCAACTCGCGGTGGATGAAACCGTGCCGGCGGACTTCATCAAGAAACTGGTCTTCCTCGCGCAGCACCTCGGCACGGCGCACGGAGCCACGCTGGCGCTGGCAGCAGGCGCGTTTGTCATCGTGCGCTGGTGGCCCGCACGATTGGCCCGCGTGGTGCCCGGCTCGGTGGTCGCGTTGTTCGCGGGCACAGCGCTGGTGATGGTTGGATCGGGCGAGACGGCGTGGGGTGTTGCAACCATCGGCACGCAGTTCAACGGCATTCCGCAGGGCCTGCCGGCGCTCACGCTGCCGACAGTGGAATGGCTCGAATTACCAAACCTCTTCCGCCCCGCGCTCACCATCGCGCTGCTGGCGGCCATTGAATCGCTGCTCTGTGCCGTGGTTGCCGACGGCATGGTCGAGGATCGGCACGACTCGAATCAGGAACTCATCGCGCAGGGTATCGCCAATATCGTCTGCCCATGCTTCGGTGGCATCGCGGCGACGGGGGCCATCGCGCGCACGGCGACGAACGTCAAGACCGGCGCACGCACGCCGGTGGCCGGAGTGATTCACGCGGCGGTGTTGTTGCTCATCATCCTTGTCGCCGCGCCGCTGGCGAAGCACATCCCGCTGGCCGTGCTCAGTGCCGTGCTGGTGAACGTCGCGTTCAACATGGGTGAGTGGCACCACTTCGCGCGGCTGCGCAAGTGGCCGCAGAGCGACGCGGCGGTGTTCCTCACCGCGTTCGTGCTCACCGTGGTGATTGACCTGACGGTCGCAGTGGAGTGCGGCCTGCTGCTAGCCGCGTTCATGTTCGTCAAGCGGATGGCGGACCAGACCAAGGTGGACGCGACCTTTGAGCTGTCCGAGGAGGAGGCAAAGTCGCAATCCCAAAGCGGGCGTGAAGTGCCCAAGGGAGTGATGATTTACCGGCTCTTCGGCGCGTTCTTCTTCGGCGCGGCGGACAAGCTCGAGACCGCCCTCATGGGCGCGAACCAGCTTCCCGAAGTGCTCATCCTGCGGCTGCGCGAGGTCGTAGCCATCGACGCTACCGGCATCAACGCGCTGGAGGACATGCACGAGAAACTGCGCAAGCGCGGCAAGCACCTCATTCTCTGTGGCCCCCACACGCAGCCGCTCTTCGCGTTGGACAACGCCGGTTTCCTCGACGCCGTGGGGCGCGAGAATGTTTGCGCTGACATGGAAACCGCGCTCGCCCGGGCGAAGGAGTTGCTCCGCAAATAAACTGCGGCGAGGAAGCTAGTGATCCACCAAGAGGCACAAGCAGACTCAAGGAGGAGCGAACTCATCACCAGCGGGCCTCGCATTGACGGGCCATTTCCGCGTCTTCTTGAGCCTCTTTATGACAATCCCCTCAGCTTACCTTCGGGCCTTCACGGTCGCTTGCGTGGCGCGTAGCGGTCCTCTGGCGAGCGGCCTTGGCGGCTTCGGTAGCGCCACAGGTAGCGGCCAAACAACGCGAGCACGAGGGTGAAGCCGATGGCCACGATGATGGCGCAGCGCCGCAGGGTTTGCGCCTGCCGCAGCATCTTGTCGGTGTCCGCGCGCAAGTGCTGTTTGAGCAGCACCTCCTCCTGCTCCGGCGTCATCTCCGCGAACGGGTCGTCACGCAGCTTCAGTGTGAAGAGCGACCCGTTCTCCGGTGGACCGAAGGCTGCCGGAAATTTCGCGAGCAGTTCCTCATCCGGTGGATCGAACCCTGCGATCCGCCAGAATTGCGACGATTCGCGCGTCCACATCCGCGCTAGCGCGTAATTGCGACCTACGGTTCGGAGCCGTTCCCAGAGCAGCGGACGCAGCGTGTCCGCGAGCGCGAAATCGGCGAAAACTTCGCTGTGCAGCAAGCCGTGATGCAGGTGGCGCTGCATCCCCACCGCGCCGATCACTTGGTCACTCACGTCGCAAACCACCTGAAATTCAGTCAGCCGCTTTTCTAGCCCGACTGCGTCCAGCCGCTCGGCCTCCCAAAGCGGGCGCAACGCCGGGAGGTCATCCAGCGTTGCCCGCCTAGCTGGAAACTGCGGAGCCGTCATGCGGCCCGAGCGTAGGCAGCGGTGGCGAAAGGGTAAAGGCTTGGGAGAGCGATCCTGCTGGCCGTTGGATTCGCTGCCCGGAGGAGGGTGTGAAGTGACGCGCGAAAGCAGGCCAAGAAAGTCCAGAAAAAATATTGACTCTTTCTTGCTGCGGCATAGCTTGTGCGCCCGGTTCCTCAAGAGCCGTCAGAAGATTAAATACGCATCAGTCCGAGATTCGGCAGCGAGGCGAACGGGCTGATGGGTTTTTTTCCCCTGACAGGGCTGAGGAATCAACGGGTGAAATTGATTTCGCCCATGTAGCTCAGTTGGCAGAGCACGTCCTTGGTAAGGACGAGGTCACCGGTTCAACCCCGGTCATGGGCTCCAGAATTTAGGCCGGTCGGTAACGGTCGGACAGCACAGCAGAGTCAAACCACTAACTAGAACATCGCAATGGCAAAAGAAGCGTTTAAACGGACTAAACCCCACCTGAACGTCGGCACTATCGGCCACGTTGACCACGGTAAATCCACCCTCACGGCGGCTTTGGTCGCCGTGCAACACCGCAAGGGCTTGGCTCCCGCAATTTCCTACGCCGACATCACCAAGGGCGGCACGGTGCGCGACGAGAACAAGACCGTGACCATCGCGGCGTCGCACGTAGAATACGAGTCCGAGCTGCGCCACTACGCGCATGTGGACTGTCCCGGCCACGCCGACTACGTCAAGAACATGATCACCGGTGCGGCCCAGATGGACGGCGCGATTCTTGTCGTGTCCGCCGCTGACGGCCCGATGCCCCAGACGCGCGAGCACATTCTCCTCGCCCGCCAGGTTGGCGTTCCGTCCATCGTGGTTTTCCTGAACAAGGTGGACCTCGTGGACGACCTGGAGCTACTCGACCTCGTCGAGATGGAAATTCGCGACTTGCTCTCGAAGTATCAATTCCCCGGGGAAACGACCCCGATCGTCCGTGGCAGTTCCTCCGCTGCGCTTGCTGGCACGCCGGAAGGCGAGAAGGCAATTCAGGACTTGCTCAACGCAGTTGACACGTTCATTCCCGAGCCGGTGCGCGAGGTCGACAAGCCCTTCCTCATGTGCATCGAGGACGTGTTCAACATCGAAGGTCGCGGCACTGTGGTGACGGGTCGTGTGGAGCGCGGCATCATCAAGAAGATGGATGAAGTCGAGATCGTCGGCATCAAAGAGACGCGCAAGACGACCGCGACCGACCTCGAAATGTTTCGTAAGCTGCTCGACGAAGCGCGTTGCGGCGAAAACGTCGGGGTGCTCCTCCGTGGCACCAAGAAGGAAGAAGTCGAGCGCGGCATGGTGTTGGCCAAGCCCGGCAGCATCAAGGCCCAGACCAAGTTCAAGGCCGAGGTTTACGTCCTCACGAAGGACGAAGGTGGCCGGCACACGCCGTTCTTCAACAAGTATCGTCCGCAGTTCTACTTCCGCACCTCGGATGTGACGGGTAACGTCACCCTGCCCGCGGGCGTGGAAATGGTGATGCCCGGTGACAACGTCTCCGTGGACATCGAACTCATCGTCGGGGTCGCCATGGAAAAAGGCCAACGCTTCGCCATCCGCGAGGGTGGTCGCACCATCGGCGCGGGTCGCGTGAGCGAGCTCGTCGCGGTCGCCGCCTGATAGACTGCAACAACTGGGAGCGCAGTGCTAAAACCTGCGCTCCCGCTCCGTCGCTTTGAACAGAATCATCCGAATGGCACTAGGGCGTTAGCTCAATTGGTAGAGTAGCGGTCTCCAAAACCGTTGGTTGGGGGTTCGAGTCCCTCACGCCCTGCCAGCCGGTTGCTGGAGGGGTGGCAGAGTGGTCTATCGCGGCGGTCTTGAAAACCGCTTTGGGTTAACGCCCAACGGGGGTTCGAATCCCTCCCCCTCCGCCAGGCCGGATGATGCAGATGAAATTTAATTCGTGAGCACGATTCAAATGGTTTTGCTGGGCGTGGCCGTCGCTGTGTTCTTCTGGGCATGGCAGAAGGGCCACCTGCTTCGGCTGGGTGCCTACGTAGACGAGACGAAAGTCGAGCTGCGCAAATGCACGTGGCCGACGCGTGACGAGCTGAAAGGCTCAACCGTCGTGGTCATAGTCAGCACGTCCCTGGTGGCCGTGTTTACGGTCGGCGTGGATTTCATCATCAGCAGGTTGGTCATCCTGCTGAACAACTTTTAACGAAACGCACGCCATGCAAAGCCAGTGGTTCGCCATTCACACGCTCTCCGGTCAGGAGCTCAAGGTCCGTGACAACATCGAGAAGCGCATCAAGACCGAGGAGATGCAGGACTACATCAAGGAGGTCCTCGTTCCGATGGAGAAGGTCGTCGAGGTGCGCAACCAAAAGAAGACCGTCACGAACCGCAAACTCCATCCTGGCTATGTCTATATTGACATGGTGCTGCTGGACGAGAACCGCCGCCTGCTGGACAAGCCTTGGTATTTTGTCCGTGAGACCACGGGTATTATCGGTTTTGTTGGCGGGGAGCGTCCGGTGTCCGTGAGCCGCGAGGAGATGGACGTCATCAAGGAGCAAATCTCCCAGTCCGAGGACACGGAGAAGCCGAAGGTCAACTTCGAGATCGGCGAGACCATCAAGATCAACGACGGGCCGTTCCTGAACTTCAGTGGTGTGATCGAGGAGATCGACCCTGGTCGCGGCAAGCTGAAGGTCACCGTCAACATTTTCGGACGCAACACGCCAGTCGAACTCGAATACTGGCAGGCCGAAAAGGCTTAACCCGCGTCCGCCTTAACGACAACCACTACAGTATTTTCATCCCTTATGGCAAAGAAAGTAACCGGATCCATCAAGCTCGCTATCGCCGCTGGTCAGGCGAACCCCGCCCCGCCCGTCGGCCCCGCGCTCGGTCAGCACGGCGTAAACATCATGGCGTTTTGCAAGGAGTTCAACGCAGCCACTAAGGAGTCGGCTGGCCTGATTATTCCCGTGATCATCACGGTGTATCAGGACAAGTCATTCACCTGCGTTTACAAGTCGCCGCCCGCCTCCATCTTGCTCAAGAAAGCAGCAGGCGTCGCGTCCGGCTCCAAGACGCCGAACAAGGACAAGGTCGGCAAGGTCACGCGCAAGCAGATCCTTGACATCGTTAAGATGAAGCAGAAGGACCTGAACGTGAACAGTGAGGACGCCGCCGTGCGCCTCATCTCCGGGACTGCTCGGAGCATGGGAATTGAAGTCGTCGGTTAAACCAGTAACGCGGGAGGGCGCTTTGCGTCCGCTTGCACCGCACCAAACAAAATGCCCAGTAAACGCTACGTTAAGAATGCGAAGTTGACCGAAGGCCTGAAGGCGCTGCCCCTCAAGGAAGCCGTCCAGGTGCTCGTCAAGTTCGAAAAAGCCAAGTTCAACGAAACCATTGACCTCGCCTTCCGCCTCGGCGTAGACCCGAAGCAGAGCGACCAAATGGTGCGCGGCACAGTCCCGTTGCCCCACGGCTCCGGCAAGGTCGTTCGGGTGCTCGTTTTCGCCAAGCCGGGCCCGACCGCCGAGGCTGCGCGCCAAGCCGGCGCGGAGTTCGTCGGCTTCGACGACATGATCAAGAAGTGCGTCGATGGCTGGGTGGATTTTGATGTAGCGGTCGCCACGCCCGAGGCGATGGTGGAAGTCCGCAAACTCGGCAAGGTGCTCGGACCGCGTGGACTCATGCCCAACCCGAAGACCGGCACCGTCACCGACGACACCGCCAAGGCCGTCCGTGAAGTCAAGGCTGGCCGCGTTGAGTTCAAGGTGGACAAAGCCGGCAATATCCATGTGCCCGTCGGCAAGACGGCGTTCAAGCCCGAGGAGATTGAAGTCAATGCTCGCGCCGTCATCGAGGCCATTGCCAAGGCCCGTCCCGCCAGTGTGAAGGGCGTGTTTATGCAGAGCTGCACCATCTCGGCCACCATGAGTCCGGGTGTCCGCGTGGACACCAAGGAGTTCATCGCCAACGCCTAACCTCAACCCATTAGATTACCATGCGTGCCGCCAAGAAATTTATCACCAGCGAATACGTCGCCCGGCTTAATGCCTCGCCGTTTTTCATCGTCGTGGACTACACGGGCCTGACCGTGCCGCACTTCAACGAGTTGCGCACTCGCCTCCGCAAGAGCGGGGCTGAGGCGCACGTCGTGAAGAACAGCATCTTCCGCATCGCCGCTCAGGAAGCCGGCCTGGCCGACCTCTCGGGTGCGTTGACCGGCCAGATGGCTGTCGTGACCGGGCAGAAGGATGTCTCCGCCGCTGCGAAGACCCTCAAGAACTTTGCCGCTGAATTCGAGAAGCCGAAGCTCAAGTTCGGCCACCTCGGCAACAAGCGCCTCGAAGCCGTCGAACTTCTTGCCTTGGCCGAACTGCCTTCGCTGGAAGTCCTGCGCGGCAAGCTGCTGGGTGTGCTCCAGGCCCCGGCCCAGAAGCTGGCCGCACTCATCAACACGCCTGGATCGCAACTTGCGCGGGTCATCAAGGCCAAGGCAGACAAGGCCGCTTGAAATGGCGAACGGATAATTCCGAATGCGGAATTCGCAGTTCCAAATTGAACAGACTTCCTTCCTGCCTGTTGCAGGAAGGGGAAGCAAAAAACGAAACAAACAGAGTGAATCGTCGGCCGGCGGCTGCTGGCTCAAATCTCCGGGGCTCCGGGGGCGACGAGACTAAAGAAAGGTAACATGGCTGATATCGCAAAGTTGGTTGAAGATTTGAGCGCGCTGACGGTTCTGGAAGCCGCTGATCTCGTGAAGCAGTTGGAAGGCAAGTGGGGCGTGACCGCTGCCGCTCCGGTGGCTGTTGCCGCCGCTGGTGGTGGGGGTGCTGCTGCCGCCGCTCCGGCTGAAGTGAAAGATACCTTCGACGTGATTCTCAAGGAAGCCGGTGCCAATAAGATTGGCGCGATCAAGGCTGTCCGCGAGGTCAAGCCCGGTCTGGGTCTCGCCGAGGCCAAGGCGCTCGTCGAGGGTGCCCCGAAGGCTGTGCTCGAAGGCGTCAACAAGGCCGAAGCCGAAGCTGCTAAGAAGAAGCTCGAAGACGCCGGCGCGAAGGTTGAACTCAAGTAAGCATTGTCATTCAAGCGGGCGGCGGACCCTGTGCCGCCGCCCGCTCTTCCTCCTGCGGGAGGCTTGAATGTCCCAGCAGCCCGATTTTTGCAGAAGTAATTTTTGAAGATTTTGGCGGACTTCCGGGGTTGACCCGGAAGGCTGCTTCTTTTCGTCCCGTAATGAAAATGTCCGGCCAGTGCTGGACCAGCCCGAAAGAACCACATGGCCACGCGCAACGCAGAACGGATCAACTTCGGTAAGATCAAGGAACCAGTCGTTCCGCCGAACATGATCGAAATCCAGGTCAACTCTTACATCGAGTTCCTGCAAACGCAGGTCGCCCCATCCAAGCGCAAAAACCTCGGGCTGCAAGCCGTCTTCAACGAGGTCTTCCCCATTGAGAGCTACGATGGCAAGACCGTCCTCGAATACACCGGGTTCGAGATTGGCGATCCCAAACTTTCTTGGCTCGACAGCATTCGCGAGGGCCTGACCTTTGGCGCCCCACTGCACGTCACCTTCCGTCTTCGCGACGAGGCACGCGGCGCGAAAGAGGAAAAAGTGTTCATGGGCGAACTGCCGCTCATGACCCCGCAGGGCACCTTCGTCATCAACGGTGCCGAGCGCGTCATCGTCAGTCAGCTTCACCGCTCGCCCGGCTTGGCCTTCGAGGAGACCACGCATCCGAACGGTAAGAAGCTCCACAGCTTCCGTATCATCCCTGACCGGGGTTCGTGGTATGAGGCTATGTTCGACACGAGTGACATGCTCTATGTCTATCTCGACCGCAAAAAGCGCCGCCGGAAATTCCTGACGACCACGCTCTTCCGCGCGCTCGCGTTCCTTGACGGTGACGAGAAACCCAAGAAGGACGCCGTCCGCGGCACCGATGAGGAGATCATCAAACTCTTCTACGACATCGAGGAATTGCCCGTGAAAAAGGCAGAGGGTCTCGAAGATATTGCCAACAAGGTGCTCGTCGAAGACGCGATTGACGCTGACAAGAACATCGTTGTGGCCCGCGCTTTCGAGCCGCTCTCCAAGGCAGTCGTGAAGCAGATCGCCGAGTTGGGCGTGACCAAGATTAAGGTCGTGGACACCTCGGTGGACGACGGCATCATCATCAAGTGCCTTAAGAAGGACCCGACCAAGAACGAGGAGGAAGCTCTTAAGGACATCTACCGCCGCCTCCGCCCTGGCGATCCGCCGACCGCCGCCAACGCGCGCGCGCTTATCAAGCGACTGTTCTTCGACTCGAAGCGCTACGACCTCGGCCGCGTGGGCCGTTACAAGATCAACCAGAAGCTCAACTTCGGCGAAACCGCGACCTCTCGCATCCTTACCAAAGCGGACTTGGTTCACGCTACGAAGTATCTCCTCCGGCTCAAGAAGGGTCAGGGAAGCGTGGACGACATTGACCACCTCGGCAGCCGCCGCGTCCGCACCGTGGGCGAACTCCTCGCCAACCAGTGCCGCGTGGGCTTGGCCCGCACCGAGCGACTCGTCAAGGAGCGCATGACGCTCTTCGATCAGGAAGTGGACACGATGACGCCCGCGAAGCTGATCAACCCGAAGGCGCTCTCCGCCGTCGTGCGTGACTTCTTCGGCCGTTCGCAGCTCTCGCAGTTCATGGATCAGATCAACCCGCTCGCGGAGTTGACCCACAAACGCCGCTTGTCGGCGCTCGGACCGGGGGGACTCTCTCGCGACCGTGCCGGCTTCGAAGTCCGCGACGTGCACCCGTCGCACTACGGTCGTATCTGCCCGATTGAAACGCCTGAAGGCCCGAACATCGGCCTCATCGCCTCGCTCGCGACCTTTGCTCGCGTGAACGACTTCGGCTTTATCGAGACGCCCTACCGCAAGGTGGTGAAGGGCCGCATCACAGGCGAACTCGACTACCTTACGGGTGACCGCGAGGAAGGCTTCACCATCGCGCAGGCCAACGCGCCGTTTGATGACAAGGGGCATTACCTGAACCCCACCGTCACTTGCCGCCGCAAGGGGGACTTCGTGGACGTGGAGCCGAGCGAAGTAGATTACATGGACGTGTCGCCCAAGCAGCTCGTGTCCGTGGCCGCTGGTCTGATTCCCTTCCTCGAGCACGACGACGCGAACCGCGCGTTGATGGGATCGAACATGCAGCGCCAGGCAGTGCCGTTGCTGATCACCGAGGCTCCGCTCGTTGCGACCGGTCTGGAAGAGCGCGTCGCGCGTGACTCCATCGCAGTGCTGATCGCTGAGGACGCGGGCAAGGTTGCCTCCGTTTCTGGCGACCAGATCATCATTACTAAGGACGGGAAACTTCCCGACTCCAAGAAGAAGATCAAGCACGCCCCCGAGGACGGCATCTGGATTTATCGGCTGCGCAAGTTCATGCGCTCCAACGCGGCGACCTGCGTCAACCAACAGCCACTCGTGGCTAAGGGTGACTCGATCAAGAAAGGTCAGATCATCGCTGACGGCCCCTGCACCGATGGCGGGGAACTCGCTCTCGGCCGCAACGTGCTCGTCGCGTTCATGCCGTGGAATGGCTACAACTTCGAGGACGCCATCCTGATCAGCGAGCGCATCTTGAAGGACGACGTGTTCACGTCCATCCATATTGATGAGTTCGAGGTCGGTGCCCGCGACACCAAGCTTGGGCCGGAAGAAATCACCCGCGACATCCCGAACCTCGGCGAAGAAGCCCTGCGGAACATCGGGCCTGACGGCGTCATCCGCATCGGTGCAGAAGTGAAGCCCGGCGACATCCTCGTCGGCAAGATCACGCCGAAGTCGGAGACGGAACTCGCGCCGGAAGAGCGCTTGCTCCGCGCCATCTTCGGCGAGAAGGCCGCCGACGTGAAGGACACCTCGCTCAAGGTTCCCTCCGGCACCTACGGCATCGTCATGGACGTGAAGGTCTCGGCCAAGAAGCTGAACGACCTGAACACCGGGATGAAGCCCGAGAACAACGACACCAAGCGTGCGCAGAAGGTCGTGGACGAGGAGCACAAGGGCAAAGTTGAAACCCTCCGTGACCAGCTCACCGAGGCACTCTCGAACATCCTGCTCGGCGAAAAGATCCCGCTCGACGTGACCAACGCCGAAACCGGGGAGATCATCATCCCGGCGAACCGCAAGATCACCAAGACGCTGCTGCGCAAGCTCGCGCAGGTCTATGACAAGATCGAGATCGACCCCTCGCCGATCCGCAACAAGATCAACGAGATCATCGGCACCTTTAAAAAGAAGTTCGACGAGTTGCAGATGCAGCACGACGAAGAAGCGGGCCGCGCCGAGTCCGGCGAGGATGTTGACCCCGGCGTCGTCAAGCAGGTGAAGGTTTACATCGCCTCGAAGCGCAAGCTCTCGGTAGGTGACAAGATGGCCGGTCGCCACGGCAACAAGGGCGTCGTCGCCAAGATCGTCCCCGAGGAAGACCTCCCCTATCTCGCGGATGGGACACCGGTGGACATCGTGCTGAACCCGCTGGGCGTGCCGTCGCGCATGAACGTCGGTCAGCTCCTCGAGACCCACTTGGGCTGGGCGGCCAAGTTCCTCGGCCTCAAGTTCGCGACGCCTGTCTTTGACGGCATCAAGGAAAAGGAAATCCGTGGCTACCTCAAGGACGCTGGCGATTTGCACAAAAAGGAAGTCGGCCAAGTGCTCGTGGGTGAGCATGGCAAGGCGACCTTGTATGATGGCCGCTCCGGCGAGTCGTTCGATCAAGAAGTCGTCGTCGGCTTCATTTACATGATGAAGCTGGGTCACTTGGTGGCGGACAAGATTCACGCCCGCGCCGTCGGGCCTTACTCGCTCGTCACCCAGCAACCGCTGGGCGGCAAGGCGCAGTATGGCGGCCAGCGCTTCGGCGAAATGGAAGTGTGGGCGATGGAAGCCTACGGCGCGGCCTACACGTTGCAGGAGCTCCTGACCGTGAAGTCCGACGACGTGCAGGGCCGCACCCGCATCTACGAGGCCATCGTCAAGGGTGACAACGCCCTCGAGGCCGGTGTGCCCGAGTCGTTCAACGTGCTCGTGAAGGAAATGCAGTCCCTCGGTCTCGACGTGAAGGTCGGCTACAGCAACCCGGTGGACGCCGGGCCGAACGCCCCCAGCCCGCAGGCCATGCTCGCCGCCCTCTGATCCAACGTAACCACCCACGCACTAAACATTATGATTAGCGCCAAAGAAACCGCCCGCGAACTGCTCGGCCTGGACAAGGTCAACCTGGTTGATTACGTCAGCATCACCGTTGCCAGCCCGGAGATCATGCGCACCTGGTCCAAGGGTGAAGTCAAGAATCCGGAGACCATCAACTACCGCACGTTCAAGCCCGAAAAAGGCGGCTTGTTCTGCGAGCGCATCTTCGGTCCCGTGAAGGACTGGGAGTGCTCGTGCGGCAAGTATAAGCGCATCAAGCACCGCGGTGTGGTTTGTGACCGCTGCGGCGTCGAGGTGACGCTCGCCCGCGTGCGCCGCGAGCGCATGGGCCACATCGAGTTGTCCGTGCCCGTCTCGCACATCTGGTTTTTCAAGTGCATGCCCTCGCGCCTCGGCCTCATGCTCGACATGACCGCGCGCAACTTGGAGCGGGTCATCTACTACGAGGACTACCTCGTCATTGACGCTGGCAACACGCCGCTCAAACAGAATCAGCTGCTGAGCGAGCACGAATACCGCGAAGCCAAAGAGACCTACGGAGCGGACGCGTTCATCGCCAAGATCGGCGCGGAGGGTGTCCGTGACGGCCTAGCTCGCTTGGACTTGCCGAAGATCATCGAGCAGTTGCAAGTCGCGATGACGGAGACCAAGTCGAAGCAGATTCGCAAGAAGCTTGCCAAGCGCATCAAGCTCCATCAGGGCTTCATCCAGTCCAAGAGTCGTCCCGAGTGGATGATTCTTACGGTGCTGCCGGTGATTCCCCCCGACCTCCGCCCGCTGGTGCCGCTCGAAGGCGGACGCTTCGCCACGTCGGACTTGAACGACCTCTATCGCCGCGTTATCAACCGCAACAACCGGTTGAAGAACCTGCTGCAGCTCAAGACCCCCGAGGTCATCATCCGCAACGAGAAGCGGATGTTGCAGGAGGCCGTGGACGCGCTTTTCGACAACGGTCGTCATGGTCGCGCCGTCACCGGTGCTGGCAACCGCTCGCTCAAGTCGCTCTCCGACATGCTCAAGGGCAAGTCGGGCCGCTTCCGTCAGAACTTGCTCGGCAAACGCGTGGATTACTCAGGCCGTTCCGTCATCGTCATCGGGCCGGAATTGAAGCTCCACCAGTGCGGTTTGCCGAAGAAGATGGCGCTCGTGCTGTTCGAGCCGTTCATCATCCGCAAGCTCAAGGAGCGTGGTTACGTTCACACCGTGCGTTCGGCGAAGAAGATGATCGAGCGCCAGTCGCCGGAAGTCTGGGACATCCTCGAAGAGGTCACACGCGGGCATCCCGTGTTGCTGAACCGCGCTCCCACGTTGCACCGTCTTTCGATCCAGGCGTTCGAGCCGACGCTCATTGAAGGCGAAGCGATCCGCATTCATCCGCTCGTCTGCACCGCCTACAACGCGGACTTCGACGGCGACCAGATGGCCGTCCACGTCCCGCTCTCCGTCGAGGCGCAGATCGAGGCGCGCATGTTGATGATGGCCCCGCTGAACGTGTTCAGCCCGTCATCCGGCAAGCCGATCATGACGCCGACGCAGGACATCACGCTCGGTTGCTACTACATCACCGCCGAACCGCGGGCGCCTAAGTCGAAGAAGCGGCTGATGCTCTTCGGCTCAAAGGACGAAGTCATGTTCGCCTACAGCGAAGGTGACCTGAAGACGCACGACCGCATCCAGCTCGCGAACCCGGACTTTGGCAAGAAGACCGTCTATGGCGTTGCGGACAAGAAGATCATCGAGACCACCGTGGGCCGCGTGATCTTCTCGGAGATTTGGCCGGAGCCGATGGGCTTCGCCAACATCGTGGTGAACAAGAGCAAGATCGGCGACTTCATCTGGAACTGTTACAAGGCCGCTGGCCACGACAAGACCATCGAAGCGCTGGACCTACTCAAGGAACTCGGCTTCCGCGAGGCGACCAAGGCCGGCGTGTCCATCGGCATCGATGACATGATCATCCCGCACGCCAAGGAGCAGGAGATTGAGACCGCGCTGAAGCAGATTGGCCAAGTGGACAAGCAGCACCGTGCCGGCGCAATCACCGGCGGCGAGCGCTACAACAAGGTCATCGACATCTGGACGCATTGCACCGACCAGATCGCGAACGTCATGCTCAAGACGTTGCAGGAGAACCAGGGCAAGAAGGAGTTCAACCCGGTGTATCTGATGGTGGACTCCGGCGCGCGCGGTAACAAGGCGCAGGTCCGGCAGCTTGCCGGTATCCGCGGCCTCATGGCCAAGCCGTCCGGTGAAATCATCGAGAAGCCGATTCTCTCGAACTTCCGCGAGGGCCTCACAGTCGTCGAATACTTCATGTCCACGCACGGTGCCCGCAAGGGTCTCGCCGACACCGCCCTCAAGACCGCCGACTCCGGCTACATGACGCGCAAGCTCGTGGACGTGGCGCAGGACGTGATCATCCGCATGGTGGATTGCGGCACGACCAACGGCATCTGGGTCTCGGAAATCCGCGAGGGCGAAGAAGTCGTCGTGAAGCTGGGCGAGCGCCTCGTGGGCCGCCACGCCACCGAGGACATCGTGGACCCGACCAGCCCGAAGACGAAGATCGTCAAGGCGAACGAAGAGATCGATGAGATCAAGGCCAAGGCCATCGAGGGCGCGAACGTCGAGCGCGTGAAGATCCGCTCTGTGCTTACCTGCGAAGCCAAGGTTGGCTGCTGCATGCTCTGCTACGGTCGCCACCTCGGCACTGGGCTTACCGTCAAATTGGGCGAGGCCGTCGGCATCATCGCCGCGCAGTCCATCGGCGAACCCGGCACGCAGCTCACCATGCGCACGTTCCACTTGGGTGGCACGGCGTCACAGGTGTTCAAACAGCCCCAGATCAAGACGAAGATCGATGCCACGGTCCGCTTCAACGAGCTGCGCATCGTCGAACTGGAGGATGGTAACTGCATCGTTCTGAACAAGAATGGTTCGCTCACACTGCTCGCCGACGATGGTCGCGAGCTGGAGACGCACAACATTGTCATCGGTTCCGTCATCACCGTCCGCAACGGCGGCAAGGTAAAGAAGGGTGACACGTTCGTGCAGTGGGATCCTTACAACGTGCCGATTCTGTCCGAGAAGGCCGGTAACATCGTCTTCAACGACATTATCGAAGGCGTGACGATGAAGCAGGAACTCGAGGAGTCCACCGGCCAGGAGGCTATGGTCATCATCGAACACAAGGAAGACCTGCATCCCCAAGTCATCATCGAGGATAAGAATGGAGAGCCGCTCGCGCAGTATCCCATTCCTGCTGGCGCGCACATCGTCGTCAACGAAGGCGACCATATCGTTGCCGGATCGCTACTGGCAAAGACGCCGCGCAAGAGCTCGAAGACGAAGGACATCACCGGCGGTCTGCCGCGTGTGGCTGAACTATTCGAAGCCCGTCGGCCGAAAGACGCCGCCGAGATCGCTAAGATCGACGGTATTGTGGACTTCGGCGCGAGCGTGCGCGGCAAGCGCTGCATCTCCGTCAAGGACGCGAAGACCGGCTTGGAGGAAGAACACCTCATTGCCACGGGCAAGCACGTCATCGTGTTCAAGGGCGACTTCGTGAAGAAGGGTCAGCAGCTCACCGAAGGGCCGGTCGTCCCGCACGACTTGCTCGACGTCTGCGGCACGCAGGAGTTGCAGGAACATCTGGTGAACGAGATTCAGGAAGTCTATCGCGTCCAAGGCGTGACGATTAACGACAAGCACATCGAGATCATCATCCGGCAGATGCTCCGCAAGGTCCGCATCACTGAGCCGGGCGACACCGTGTTCCTCTGGGGCGAGCAGATCGACAAGATCGTCTTCGACGAAGAGAACGCGCGGGTGGACAAGATGGGTGGCAAGCCCGCCGAGGGCGCGCCCGTGCTGCTCGGCATTACCAAAGCCAGCTTGGAAACCGAATCGTTCCTCAGCGCTGCCTCCTTCCAAGACACCACGCGCGTCCTCACAGAGGCCGCGACTCTGGGCAAGAGCGACTACCTGCGCGGCTTCAAGGAGAACGTCATCATGGGCCACATCATCCCGGCGGGCACCGGCTTCCCGATGTATCGCAACGTGACGCTCAAGCCGCTCGTTGAGGAATTGCCAGTCGAAGAAGTTCCCTTAGCGGAGCCTTCGCCTGCCGCATCGCTTCTGGGCTAAGACCGAAATGTCCCGCCCGTGAAAGAAACAGTTTGCCACGACCACTGCGTTTGCTAACAATCCGCGCTCCTTTCCCCCGAACCGGGAGAGGGCGCAAAAACTGAAGGCCGAAAAGCATGCCGACCATTAATCAGCTCGTCCGTAAGGGCCGTAACAAGATCCGTTACAAGTCCAAGTCTCCCGCACTCGAAGGCGCGTCCTTCCGCCGCGGCGTCTGTTTGCAGGTTATGACCCGCACGCCGAAGAAGCCTAACTCCGCGCTCCGCAAGGTCGCGAAGGTGCGCCTCACCAACGGCTACGAAATCATCGCCTACATCCCGGACGAGGGGCACAACCTGCAGGAGCACTCGATCGTGCTCGTGCGCGGTGGCCGCGTGAAGGATCTTCCCGGCGTCCGCTACCACATCGTGCGCGGCACGTTCGACGCCGCAGGCGTCGAGAAGCGCCGCGTCAGCCGCTCCAAATACGGTGTCAAGCGCCCGAAGGCCGCCAAGAAAGCCGCGTAATCCCAACTAGAAAGCTCTGCCATGTCTCGTCGCCGCCAAGCCAACAAACGCCAGATCATCCCCGACGGTCGCTTTACCAGCGTGCTCGTCGGTCGCCTCGTCAACACCGTCATGCAAGGCGGCAAGAAGAGCGTCGCCCAGCGCATCGTCTATGGGGCCTTCGACTCGCTCACCGAGAAGTTCCCGGACGCCAGCCCAGTGGATGTGCTCCAGCGCGCGGTGGACAACGCCAAGCCCCGTCTCGAGGTCAAGCCACGCCGCGTCGGCGGTGCGACCTACCAGATTCCGCTGGAAGTTCCCTCCGACCGCCAAGCATCCCTCGCGGTGCGCTGGATCGTAAAATTCGCCGATGCTCGTAAGGGCATCCCCATGAGCCAGGCGCTCGCCGCCGAGATAATGGATGCCTATCAAGGGCAGGGGAACGCCATCCGCAAGCGCGACGAAGTTCACAAGACGGCGCAGGCGAACAAGGCCTTCGCCCATTTCCGCTGGTAGTCGAAAACCATTCTTGACGCCCCGCGGCGCAAACCGTCCGGGGCGTTTTTTGTTGAGACCGTTAACCTCCTCCCCACATGAGCACTCTCGTTGAAAACAAGGCCGTGAATTCGCCCCACCGCGAATACACACTGGAACGCACGCGTAACATCGGCATCGCCGCGCACATTGACGCCGGCAAGACCACCACGACTGAGCGCATTCTTTTCTACACCGGTCTGATCCACAAGATCGGCGACGTGGATGACGGCAACACCGTCACCGACTGGATGGAGCAGGAACGTGAGCGTGGCATCACCATCACTTCCGCCGCAGTGACTTGCTTCTGGACGCAGAAGACAGCGAAGCCGGGCGAGGACACGATTTACAAGGCTTTCAACAACCTCCCGCACCGCATCAACATCATCGACACCCCGGGCCATGTGGACTTCACCGCCGAGGTGGAGCGCTCCATGCGCGTGCTGGATGGTGCTGTCGCCGTGTTCTGCGGTGTGGCTGGCGTGCAGCCGCAATCGGAGACGGTCTGGCGGCAGGCGACGAAGTATAAGGTCCCGCGCATCGCGTTCGTGAACAAGATGGACCGCACGGGTGCTAATTTTGACAACGCGCTGGCGGACATGCGCAACAAGCTCAAGGCTTATGCCTTCCCTGTCTTCCTTCCCATCGGCGCGGAAGACCAGTTCGCGGGGGTTATCGACGTGGTGAACCAGAAGGCGTTCGTCTGGGGCCCGGGCGAGGTGGTCTCCGAGGGCCTCAACTACGAAGTGACTGAGATTCCGGCGGCGTTGCAGGCGAAAGCCAAGGCTGCGCTCGCCGAGTTGATTGACGCCGTTTCAAACAAGGACGAAACGATCGCTGATCTGGTCCTAGAAGATAAGCCGATTTCGGTCCCGGTGCTGAAGGCCGCCATCCGCCGGCTCACATGCAAGATCGAGCTGGTGCCGGTGTTGTGCGGTTCCGCCTTCAAGAAGAAGGGGGTGCAAGTGCTCGTGGACACCGTGATTGATTACCTTCCGTCGCCGCTGGACATTCCCGCTGCTATTGGCCACGAGATCGGTTCGGACACCAAGGTGGAAGTCGTTACCGACGACAATAACAAGTTCTGCTCGCTCGCGTTCAAGCTCTGGACCGACCCTTACGCCGGCAAGCTCGTGTTCTTCCGCGTGTATTCCGGCTGCCTGAAGAAGGGCGACAACATCTACAACCCGCGCACCCGCCGCCGTGAGCGCGTCAGCCGCCTGATGATCATTCAAGGCAGCGAACGCAAGGATGTGGACGTGGCCTACGCGGGCGACATTGCCGCGCTGGTCGGTTTGCGCAACATCACCACGGGCGACACGGTCTGCGACGAGGAGTTCGACATCACGTTGGAGCCGCCGACCTTCCCCGAGCCGGTGATCAGCATGGCCGTCGAGCCGAAGACCAAGCAGGACCGCGACAAGATGTCCGAGGGGCTGCAACGTCTGGCGGAGGAGGATCCGACGTTCCACTGCTTCACGAATGAAGAGACCGGCCAGCGCATCATCGCGGGTATGGGCGAGTTGCACCTTGAGATCATCATCGATCGCCTCAAGCGTGAATTCAAAGTCGAGGCCAACTCTGGCGCGCCGCAGATCGCCTATCGCGAGACCATCACCAAGGCCGCTGAGGGCGAGGGCAAATTCATCCGTCAGTCCGGTGGTCGGGGTCAATACGGCCACGCCTGCATCACCCTGGAGCCGAATGAAAAGGGCAAAGGCGTCGAGATCGAGAACAAGATCGTCGGTGGCACCATCCCGAAGGAATACGTCCCGGCGGTCATCCACGGCATCGAAGAGGCCTGCCGCTCTGGCGTGTATGCCGGCTATCAAGTCATTGACGTGAAGATCGCCGTAGTAGACGGCTCCTTCCACGAGGTGGACTCCAACGAGCTCGCGTTCAAGATGGCGGGCATCTTCGCTCTGAAGGACGCCTTCAAGTCGGCCGGCCCGATTATCCTAGAGCCGATCATGAAGGTCGAAGTCACGACCCCTGACGAATATCAGGGCGATCTCCTGGGCGACATCAACCGCCGCCGCGGCATCATCCACGGGGTGGACGCGAAGGCCGGTCAGACCGTCCTCAACGCGCACGTGCCGCTGGCCGAAATGTTCGGCTACGCCACCGCCATCCGCTCCCTCTCGAAGGGCCGCGCGAGCTACTCGATGGAGCCGTATACCTTCTCGCAGGTGCCGCAGCAGGTCGCGCTGCAAATCCTCGAGACCTCGGCGAAGAAACCCGCCGCGCGCTCGTAAGCGAACTGAACTTCAGCCAAGCCCGTCGTCCGCAAGGTCGGCGGGCTTTTGCTTTGCGAGCGCTGGTAAGGGGCAGCGGGTTGCACGGCGCGCGCCCTCTCGCTAGCCTCCGCGCCTGTGGACTCACAACTTGCCCCACGCCCCATGCCCCGCGTCGCCGCCGTCATCGTCGCTGCTGGCTCGGGCACGCGCATGGGGCCGGGGGTGGACAAACTCTTCCTCGAAGTCGCCGGTCGGCCCATCGTGGCGCACACGTGGGCGCGCTTCGATGCGGCGGCGTGCATTGACGAGCTGGTGCTGGTGGTGCGCGATGGGATGCAGGCGGAGTTTCAGAAGCTCGCGGCGGAGTCTGGGTTCAAGAAGCCCTTCCGCCTGACCGTCGGCGGCAAGGAGCGGCAGGACTCAGTCTGGAACGGCTTACAGGCCTTGTCGGCGGACTGCGAGATCGTCGCCATCCAGGACGGCGCGCGACCTTGCACGAGCTTGGCCGTCATCGAGGCAACCATCGCGGCGGCGTGGGAGACCGGCGCGGCCGTCGCCGCGCAGCGCGTGACCGACACTATCAAGGAATCCGACGGCGGGACACGGGTGGCTCGGCATATTGACCGGTCGCGGCTGTGGGCGGTGCAGACGCCGCAGACGTTTCGCGTGGCGGTGATTCGTCGTGCGCTGGCAGCGGTGCGCGAGCGCGGATTGCTGGTGACGGATGACACGGCGGCGTGCGAGTTGATCGGCCAGCCGGTGGCGTTGGTGGAGAACCGGGAGCCGAATCCCAAGGCGACTTCGCCGGCGGACTTGCCGTATTTGGAGCTGCTCCTGAAAAGAATGAACGGCTGACAAGGGTGGCGGGTCCACTCTTCGGCCTCCGGTGAAGCCCTCACTTGCCAAGCATTTGGGTGGCTTCTATTGTCGCCACCATGGCACTTATGAAACGACGTTTCTTCCTCGGGTTACTCGTGGCCGTGCTCGGCCTGAACCTCTTCGTCGGCACGCGCCTTTACCTCTCGCATGCCGAGACCGCCGCCAAGGAAAACGCCTACGAGAACATCGAGCTGTTCACCCGCGTGCTGGAAACCATCCGGCAGAACTACGTGGACGGCGGGAAGATTTCCTACCAGCAGCTCATCCACGCCGCGCTGCGGGGCATGGTCAGCTCGCTGGACCCGCACAGCGAGTTCATGGAGGCGCGCAAGTATGACGACATGAGGAAGGACACCGAGGGCGTGTTCGGCGGCGTGGGCATCGTCATCGGTGTGCGGACGAACAGCGGCGGGAAGGGCGTGACGCTCACCGTCACCGAGACCATGGAGGACACGCCTGCCAGCCGGGGCGGCATCGCCACCGGCGACCGCATCATCAAGATCAACGGCCAGTCCACGGAGAAGTTCAACATAGACGATGCCGTCCGTCGGTTGCGCGGCAAGCCCGGCACCGACGTGACCGTCACCATCTTCCGCCCGGCGACGGAGATGGAATCGGAGCTGAAGCTCACCCGGGACGTCATCAAGGTGGCCAGCGTGCGCGACCAGAATGGGCGAGGTGAATACCCGCTGGACGAGAGCAAGATCGGCTACGTGCGGCTCCGGCAGTTTGGCGAGAAGACGGCCGATGAGTTGGAAAGTTCGTTGGTGAAGATGGAGAAGGCGGGGATGAAGGGCCTCATCTTGGATTTGCGCGACAACCCCGGCGGCTTGCTGGACCAGGCGGTGAAGGTGTCTGAGAAGTTCCTTCCGCGCGGCCAACTCGTCGTTTCCACCGAGGCGCGGCAGCTCGCGGACATCGCCAAATACACCGCGTCCGGGCGCAATCCGCGCCCGCAGTTGCCGATGGTCATCCTCATGAACGGCGGGAGTGCGAGCGCCTCGGAGATTGTCGCGGGCTGCTTGCAGGACTTGAAGCGCGCCGTGGTGCTGGGCGAGCAGAGCTTCGGCAAAGGCTCCGTGCAGAGCATCCTCCCGCTGTCCGACGGCTCCGCGCTGCGGCTCACCACGGCGAAGTATTACACGCCCAGCCACAAGGTCATCCACGAGAAGGGCATCACGCCGGACGTGATCGTGCCCATGTCGGCGGACGAGGAGCGCTTCCTCGCCATCAAGCGCTCGGGCGCACCGCTCGACGCGCTGGACGAGAAGGAACGCCAGCAAGTGACCAAGGCCCGCGACCCGCAATTCGACCGCGCCACCGACATGCTCAAGGGCATCCTGCTCTACGACAAGCAGGGCAAGCCCGTGGGCAAGGTGGCGGCCCAAGCTGCCGCCGATTCGGCCAAGAAGTAGAGTGCGGTGCTCCTCGCCCTCGAATCCTCCTGCGACGAAACCAGCGTCGCCGTCGTCCACGACGGGCGCGTGCTGGCGAACGTCGTCGCCTCGCAAATCAAGCTCCACGCCGAATACGGCGGCGTCGTTCCAGAGCTGGCGACGCGCGAGCATCTGCGGAACTTGATTCCGGTCACCACTGCCGCGCTTGAGGGAGCGAACGTCCAGCCCCAGCAACTCGACGCCATCGCGGCGACCCTTGGCCCCGGCCTGCCGCAGGCGTTGATGATTGGCGCGCGCGCCGCGCAGGCGCTGGCCTTTGCGCTGCGCAAACCCTTCTTCGGCATCCACCATCACGAGGCGCACCTCTACTCGCCGTGGATTGCCGTCGCACGAAACTCAGAACCCAGAACTCAGAACTCAGAACTTCTCCACGCCGACTTCGCCAGCTTCCAACCGAATGTCTCCCTCATCGTCAGCGGTGGCCACACCATGCTCGTCTTCGTCGAGGCGGAGCTGAAGCACCATCTCCTCGGCTGCACGGTGGATGACGCGGCGGGCGAGTGTTTCGACAAGTCCGCCAAGCTCATGGGCCTGCCCTATCCCGGCGGGCCGGAGCTAGACGCGCTTGCCGAGCAGGGCGACCCGCACGCGTTCGACTTCCCGCGCCCGATGATTCGCGAGCTGCACGACGACTTCAGTTTCAGCGGGCTGAAGACCTCGGTGCGCTACTTCCTCCGCGACCAGCCCTTCATCCTCGACGACCCGGAGAGTGTCCGCGACCTCTGCGCCAGCGTGCGCGCCGCCATCGTGGACGTGCTGGTTACCAAGACCGTGCGGGCCGCGAAGCGCCTCGGCGTGCAATGCGTGACGGCGTCGGGCGGCGTCACCTGCAATCGCTCCCTGCGGAAACAGCTCGCCGAAGCCTGCGCTCGCAACAGCCTGACCCTCCGCCTCGCGGACAAATCTCTCTGCACCGACAACGCCGCCATGGTGGGCATCCTCGCCGAGCGGAAGCTCCAGCGTGGCATCGCGCCGACCTCGCTGGATGAGGAAGTGAAGCCGAGCTGGCCGTTAATGCAGGGATAAGCGGCGATTTTGGCCTCGACAGATATGCGCCGCTGGGCACCCTATGCGCGTCCACACTGAAGAAAGGCCAAACACATGAAGGAACAAACTGGGGCACGCCGCCGTTCGCAATCCGAAGCTTTTACCCTCATCGAACTGCTGGTCGTGATCGCCATTATTGCGATTTTGGCCGGGATGCTCCTGCCGGCTCTGAGCAAGGCGAAGACTAAGGCCGGCATGATCAAGTGCGTCTCCAATCTTCGGCAATTGACCGTAGCTTCCACCCTTTACGCCTCCGATTTCGACGACGCATTTCCCATGTGGCCAAACGTGGCGTGGCCGAGGTTCCCGCGTATTGAGCACTGGATTTTGCTCAACCCTTACTTGGCCACCAATAGCCCGCTCAATGTTTGTCCCGGTGACAAGCGGAAGGGATACGCCGCATGGAACATTGACTGGACTCAAAATTATGGGTCGGGGTTCGGGATCACCACGACAATGCTGCCCAATCTCAGCAGCTACACAGGATTCACCCAGTTTTACATGACGGACAGCAACAACAATGGCAACCCCCAAGTCAACCCTACCCGTCGTCGCCTCGCGGAGGTCGGTTTCCCCACTCAGAAGTTTATCATACAGTGTGCGGTGTCCGACACGGTCACGCCGCTGCTTCAAAAGAACGTTGGACACGGAACCAACGGCACCAGTTATGCCTCCGTCGGGGGAAGCTCTGGGTGGATAAAGCACATCGACTGCAACACGACCCAACCGCCCAACAGCCCCTACTACTTCGATTGGACGATTGGCGGCCTTTCAACCGGGAAGGACATCAGGTGAAGCCGAGCTGGCCGTTCGTTTGAAGCAGGTCAACGCGTTCATTTAAAGCGGACCGTTTGGGCCAGAGGAGGAGTAAACAATACAGGAGGGACGCGCTGTCCAACTTGTCATTTCGCCGCCTGCTTCGCCGGCTTGTCCTCCAAGCGATACAGCGCCGTGTCCGTGCGCAGGTAGAGCGCGTGGTCCACGGCGGCGAGGGAGGCGAAGATTTTGCCGGGGAGCTGGTTCTTCTCCAGCACTTCAAACTGCTTGCCGGGCTTGATAACCGTGGTCAGCCCCTCTCGGTTGTGGACGTAGATTTTCCCGTCGGCAAACGTTGGCGAGGCGCTGTAGTTGCCGCCGATGCGTTCGCGGTAGTGCTCCGCGCCGGTCTTGGCGTCGAGGCAGGTGAAGATGCCGCCGTCGTTGGCGAAGTAGAGTTCATCGCCGATGAGCAGCGGCGAAGGCATTGTGGGCGCGCCCTTGTCGTAGCGCCACGCGATCTCCGGTTTCTCCAAGCCTTGATACTTCAGCGCGAGGATTTGCGCCTTCATGAAGCCCGTGCTCATGTAAATCATCCCGTGGCCGACCACGGGGCGCGGCGTGAGGGAGAAGCCCAGCATCCCATACTTCACGCGCCACAGCTCCTTGCCTTGGTCGTCGTAGCTGTAAAGCCAGTCGGACGCAGGCGAGACGAGCTGCTCCTTGCCGTTGAGCGTGAGGACGAGCGGGGTGCCGTAGGATTTGCGGAGCTGCGGGTCCTTGTTCATCTCGCCGGAACGCGGTGTCTTCCAGGCGAGCTTGCCGGTGCGCTTGTCCAACGCGGCGATGAACTGCTGGTCGCTGCCGTCGAGGTGGAAGAGCATGAGGTTCTTCCAAAGCACCGGCGTGCTGCCGGGGCCGTTCTCGTGCTGGACGACGAGGGTCGTGTCGGTCCAGAGCACCTTGCCGGTGCGGGTGTCGAGGCAGGCGTTGCCCATCGCGCCGAAGTGGCAATACAGATTCCCGTCCTCGATGATCGGGGTGGCGGACGCGTAGCTGTTGAGGGCGTGAACCCACTGCGGCTCGCGCGCGGTCAGGAGCGGGATGTTCTGCGTGAGCTTGCCAGAATCGCGGTCCACGCAGAGCGCGCGGAACTCGACCTTTTCCAAGACGATGAGCGGTTGGTTGCCGGTGTTGGCTTTGAGGCGGCGGGCGGCGTCCTCCTTCTTCGCGGGCGTTTCGAGGGCGGTGGTCAGCCAGATGTTCTTCCCCTCGATGACTGGCGAAGACCACGCCCGGCCCGGCAGCTCGGTCTTCCAAGCCACGTTCTTCGTCTCGCTCCACGACGTGGGGAGGCCGGTGGCCTTCGCGTGGCCTTGCCCGCCGGGGCCGCGCCACTCCGGCCACTCGGCGGCGGAGAGGGTGGAGACAATGGCCAGCGCGGCGGCGAAGAGAATTCGGGTTGAGTTCATGCGTTTGACGGCGGGTAGAAAGACGGATTGCCGGGGGAAGTCAATTCAGCGGAGCGGAGGCCTTTCCCCTCTTACTCGGGCGCACCTTGATGGACCCCTCTTGCTCCTAATCTTAATCTTGCTCCGCCCCCAGTCCCCCGCGTTTCATCCCGCCCATGCAAACCAACTCGCTCGCCCTCCTCGCCGCGCTCGTGCTGTGCGCCGCGCCGTTCACCGCGCCCGCTGCGCCTGCGCCCCTGCCGCTCTGGCCCAAGGAAGTGCCCGGCGAGAAAGGCGGTCTCGCCGAGGAGAAGGACACTTCCAACGAGAAGAGCGGCAAGGTCGCCGGCAAGTCCGTCATCCGCCTTGGCAACGTCTCGCAGCCGACCCTCACCATCTATCGCCCGGCGAAAGACAAGGACACCGGCGCGTCCGTGGTCATCTGTCCCGGCGGCGGCTATAGCATCCTCGCCTACGACCTCGAAGGCTCCGAGGTTTGCGAGTGGCTCAACTCCATCGGCGTCACCGGCGTGCTCTTGAAGTATCGCGTGCCGAAGCGCCCCGGTTTGGAGAAGCACACGGCAGCGTTGCAGGACGCGCAGCGCGCGGTGGGCTGGGTGCGGTCGCGCGCGGGCGAGCTCGGCCTGGACCCAAAACGTATCGGCATCCTGGGCTTCTCAGCGGGCGGGCATCTCGCGGCGATGGCCTCGAACAACTACGAGAAGCGCACCTACGAAGCCGTGGACGACGCGGACAAGGTCAGTTGCCGCCCCGACTTCGCCCTGCTGATTTACCCGGCCTACCTCACCGTGAAGGAGCAGGGCGACAAGATTTCCCCCGAGCTGCCCATCACCGCGAACACGCCGCAGACCTTCCTCGTGATGACCCAGGACGACGGCATCCGGGTGGAGTGTGCGCTCTACTACTACCTCGCGCTCAAGCAGGCGAAAGTCTCCGCCGAGCTGCATCTCTACCCAACCGGCGGCCACGGCTACGGCCTGCGCCCCAGCGCGCACGGCGTCACCACCTGGCCCCAGCGCGCGGAGGAGTGGATGAAAGCGCGCGGGCTGCTGGCGAAGTGATTCCGCCCCGTGGCCACGCTCGTGAGAGCGTGGCTGACTAGCCGAAGACCAACGCTTTCACGAGCGTGGCCATTCTCTCACGGCACCGTCCCTGCGTAGTTCACCCAGCCGTGCTGCACCTGCCGGGCCGCGCTCCGCATCGCGCGCGTGAACTCCAGCGAGCGCAAATCCTTCCCTGCCGCGTGGCACAGGCTGGCCGCTTGGGCGGTGACCGCTTCGTCGTAAGCCGCGAGCGCGGGAAACAACTTCGCCGCGTCCGTCCCGTGGCGCTGCACGAGCTGCTCTGCGTAAGCGCGGGCGGAGGAAAACTTCCCATCGCCATCGCCATCCACCCACACCGGATTCGTCGCGCCCAGCGCGCGCGGGGTGAAGGTTTTGGAACTCGGCTGATACGGGCGCGGCGTCTCCCAGAACGGCGCGGTCACGCCCGGCCCGCTCGCGATGGCCACGAGGTGAACGTCGTGCTTGAGGCGCGGCAGCTTGAAAGTGACGCGCGCCTTCGTGACGCCGCGCACCGGCGGGAGCTTCTGTTCCGCCACGCGCACGCCGTTAACGAACAGCTCCACTTTGTCCGCCTGCACCCACGCCGGACCGAGCACGGTCACGACCGCCGTCACGCCGCGTTGCCCGCGCAGCGCGAAGTCGCCGACGCCGAAGCGCTCGTTCACCACGAGGTTCGCCAGCAAGCCGAAGCTCACGAGCGCGCGACCCTCGCGCAGGCTGCGGCAGGCCTCGGCGGCGTTGATGGCGGCGGGGTTTGCGTCGGCACACTTTACGTAAGTCCGGCCCTGGCCAAGGATGAAGCGGCTCACGTCATGCGTGTCGCTGGAGGCCAGCGCGGCGGGGCGATGCCCGTGGTTCAGCAGCGCGAACCAATCGTGGAAGAGCAGCATGAGGTCCGACTGCATCGCGGCAGAGGTGATGACTTCCAGCCCGTCGAAAGAAAACTCCTGCCCGCGCAACGCCGCGCCGGAGACGGGATTGAAGTTCGCCGATCCGAGCGGGACGAAGCCGCTGTGCAGGTCGCGCGGGTGGTTGAGCGTGACGACCTGCACGCCCGGGGTGGCGCGGACGGCCGGGAGCAACGCGGACCAGTTCGTCACGCTGAAGTCCGCGACCACGCTGCCGGGCTGGATGGGGAACGCATTGAAGTGTCCGCCCTTGGTCGTGACTTCGTTACCGCTGACGGCCGTGAAGAACGCGCTCGTCCGCGTGCGTTGCGCGGCCTCGGCGTAGTCCGCGTGGACGTTGTGGTCGGTGGCGACGGCCAGCTCGATGCCTTCGCCGGCGATGGTGAGCATCCGCTCGTCCTCGGTCGCGTCGCCGTGCTTGCTGCGCGTGAGCGTGTGGATGTGCGTGTCCGCCGCGACCCAGCCGGGGGTGGGCACGGCACGGCGGATGGTGAGTGCGACCGATTGCGTCTGGCCCGTGACCAGCGTGACCGCTTGTGTGGCGACGCTGAACTCAAAGCCGCGCGACGCGAAGATTGTGTAGCTGCCGGGCAATAAGCCCACGCTCCCAGAGCCATCGCGCGAGTAGAGCACGCCGGGCCGCGCGGCGAGTTCGGTCTGGTTCGTTGTGCCGGGCAGCAAGGCCGCGAGCGCGCCCTCGGCGTCCACGAGGGTGAGGCGACAGGGCAGGGGGCCTTTCGTGTCTGAGTCGGTCACGCGGAAGTTCAGCGTGGCTTGCGCAAGGGTTTCCTTCAGGGCCGTCGCCGCGAGCCGGAAGTCGCCCACCACGATGTCGTCCACCGCCGTGGGCGGCAGGATGGCGAGCGTGTTCGTCCCGTCACGCAACGCGCCCGGCGGCACAGCCAGCGTGTGGACCAGCGCCGTTTCCTGTGCGACCAGCGAGCCCAGACGACGGCCATTGAGCTGCACCTGCCAGGTCTGTTTCACGTCGCGCTGGCGGAGGAGGAGCGTTTGCTCGGTGGGGTTGGCTTGCGCCTCGAAGCGGATTTCCAGCATCCGCCCGTGGGGTTTCTGGCCGACGAATTCCTGCCACTCCGGAAAGCCCTCCGTGCCGAGATGGTAGCGCGCGGCGTCCAGCACGCGGACCGGCGCGGCGGCTCCGCCCGCTGCCGCGAACAGCAGCAGGTTCGTCAGCCAAGTCAGCCAGTGAGGTCGGCGCGGCACGCGGCGGAGGTTAACGGCGTGAAATCAGCCGGGCAAGGCAGCGCTGCCGCGCCTCGGCTTCAGCACGTCTGGCACGCGTCAGGTCTGGTAACTCGCCCGCTGCTCATCCAGCGGCAGACGGTGCTTCATTCGGTGCCAGAACTCCTCGGCGCTGAAGTGGTCGTATTCGGTGGTGTGAATCCATCGGAGTTTCGCCATGCGGCGCAGCGGTTCCAGCCCGCGCGTGTCCGGGGCAAAGGTGAAGGCGAAGCGCTCCAAGTCCAGGCCGGCGAGGAAGGTGAGGTCGTCGGTCTCGCAGTAGAGCATCATCAGCGTGTTCAGGGGCAGGCGCGCCACGGGCGAGAAGTCGCGGATGCGGGTCGCTCCGATTTGGAGGAAGTTCAGCGGCATGGCTTCAACGCCCTGCAAGGAGGCGACGGGAGTTTGATAGAGTTCCAGCGCCGTCAGCGGTTTGCCGGTGAGGAGTGTAAGGTCAGAGAAGGAGGTGCCGCCGACGTTCAACGTGCGGAAGTCGAGTCGCGCCAGTTCCGGCCAGTCGGTGACGCCGGTGCCGTAGAGTCCGAGGTGGTGCAGGGGAACTCCACGCAAGGGCCGCAGGTCGGTCAGTTTGGAGTAACTGAAGTCGGCGGACACGCGGCCCGCTTCTGGGTAGAGATGTTTGAGGTGCCGCCCGCAGGTGAGCTTCAGGCGGGCGAGCGAGAGAACTTGGCGGAAGTTCATGCGTGGCGCGGACGCGGTGCCGGTGGGCACGACGACGCTAGAGGCCAGCGGGCAGCACTGTCAACGGGGCCGGCGGGCGCGCCCCAGTTGCGTTGAATGGACGCCGGCAGCCCCGGGTCGAAAAACCCGCTCGCGCGCCGCCCCGGTCAGCCGACTGAGGCGGCGCGCGCTATTTACCCACTGAACATGAAGCTGAACTCGTTGAAATTCACCCGCTCCCTAGCCCTTGGAACCACCTTCGCCCTCGTCACCTTCGCCCTCTTCGCCGCCGATGCGACGGCGGATAAAAAAGCGGAGAAGAAGGCCGAAAAGAAAGCCGCCGCGCCCGTGAAGTCCGGCCTCATCCAGGACGACTTTCCCTTCTTGAAGGCCTGCATCGGCGCGAAGTTCCCCGGCAAGAACGACGCCAACAAAGGCATCGCCATCCGCCTCGGCACAAACGCGGCGATGTGCTTCGACCAGGATTTGCTCCGCTGGAGCGCGGGCTGGACGGGCGGCTTCGTCTCGCCCAAGGGCGTGACCTTCGACGGCTCGCACGGCGGGCACCCGGAGTTGATTGGCGACCAGCAGTTTGGCCTGCGCGTGCAGCCGGGTTGGGCGGACGCGAGCGGCTCGTTCAAGGATCCGCGCAAGGAACCTTACGGCCCGCTGCCGCGCACTTGGGGTCGCGTGAGCTCGCTGCAAGTCCACGGGATGGAAGTGACCCTCAGCTACGAAGTCCTCGGCACGCCCATCAAGGAGCGCGCGGAAGTCGTCGAGCAGGACGGCGTCACCGCTTTCGTGCGGAACCTCTCGCTCGGCAAGAACCCGAAGGAACTCCTCGCCGCCGTCTGCGAAGTGGACGGCGCGAAGGCCGAAGTCACCGGCAACCAAGCCACGCTCACCGCCGCGAACGGCCAGGTGACGACGGTCGTTCTCAGCGGCGCACCGAACGGCGCGAAGCTCGAACTCGCGGACGGCTCGCGCGTGTTGCTGCGCATCCCGGCGGGCGCGGGCGCGGGCGCGTTCAAGCTCGGCATCGCGCGCACCGACGCAGCGAATGCCGGCAAGGTAGCCGCGCTGTTGCAGGGCGCGCCGCGCTTCAACGAAGTGGCGAAGGCCGGCAAACCCCACTGGGCCGAACCCGTCGTGATGGCGGGCGTCCTCGCCGCCAGCAGCACGCCGGACGGTGCTTACGTGCAGGACGTGATTACGCCGCCCGTGCCGAACCCGTGGAACCGCCGCGTGCGTTTCGGCGGCATGGACTTCTTCGCCGACGGGAAGCGCGCCGCGCTCTCCACTTGGGACGGTGACGTGTGGGTTGTCAGCGGCATTGACGACAAGCTGGAGAAGCTGACGTGGAAACGCTTCGCCAGCGGCGGCTTCGAGACGCTCGGGCTGAAGATTGTGGACGATGTGATTTACACCTCGGGCCGCGACCAAATCACCCGCTACCGCGACCTCGATGGCGACGGCTCTGCGGACGTTTACGAGACCTTCAACGACGACATCACCAGCTCGCCCGGCTTCCACGAGTTCACCTTCGACCTGCACACGGACAAGGAAGGCAACTTCTACATGGCCAAGGCCGGCCCGGTGAAGGGCGGCGGTCGTGGCTTCGGCGGCGGAGGTGGCAACGGTGAGATTTCCGAACACGCCGGCTGCCTGATGAAGGTGGACAAATACGGCCACAAGCTCGAAGTCGTCGCCACCGGCCTGCGCGCGCCCACCGGCATCGGCGTGGGGCCGAACGGCGAAATCACCACCGGCGACAACGAGGGCACCTGGGTTCCCATGTGCCCCATCAACTGGGTCAAGCCCGGCGGCTTCTACGGCGTCGAGGACCTCGCGCACGGCCGCGACGTGAAGACCTTCAACCAGCCGCTCTGCTGGCTCGCGAAGAGCTGGGACAACTCCGGCGGCGGCCAAGCCTGGGTCACGAGCACGAAATGGGGCCCGTTCAGCGGCGAGCTGCTCCACTGCTCCTACGGCCAGTCGTCCATCTACCTCGTGCTCAAGGAATTCATCGGCGACCAGCCCCAAGGCGGCGTGGTGAAAATCCCCGTGAAGCTCACCTCCTCCGCGATGCGCCCGCGCTTCAACCCCGTGGACGGCCAGCTCTACAACGCCGGCCTGCGCGGCTGGCAGAGCAACGCCGCGAAGGAAGGTGGTTTCGACCGCATCCGCTACACCGGCAAGCCCGTCGTCTCCATCGCCAAGCTGAATGTCTCGAAGGCCGGCATCGCGCTGACCTTCACCCAGCCGCTCGACAAGGCCGCCGCCGAGGACGTGCA
Source organism: Verrucomicrobiota bacterium (assembly GCA_039796295.1). Classification (GTDB taxonomy): domain Bacteria; phylum Verrucomicrobiota; class Verrucomicrobiia; order Limisphaerales; family SXTU01; genus SXTU01. The sequence goes on along the minus strand of JBDKJY010000020.1, from coordinate 1,293 downwards.
GAACTACAGCGGCGAGCGGTGGAATTACAAGCGGACGAGCGACTACGGCTCGCCAGAGTTCAAGCTCACCAAGACCGATGATGGCAAGGAGCAGCGCGGCCACGACAAGCTCGACATCACCGCCGCCAAACTCTCCGCCGACGGCAAGACCGTGACGCTCGCCATCACCGCGCTGAAGCCCGTGAACCAGCAGCTTCTCAAGTTCCAGCTCAAGACGGCAGGCGGCGTCGAGTTCAAGCAAGACGTGCTGCACACCATCAATGCGGTGCCTTAACGCTTGGCGCAGCATGTAGCGCTACCCAAGCCTTGCCCCGCAGCGGGTGAATTGAGATTGTTGGCCAGTGTGGTCGGCTTATTACGCTGTGAATTTCAGATTCCCAAGATGGCGTTTCTTTCTGGCTTGTTGTGTTTCACTGGCAAGCCATTGGTTGAGCCTTGCGACTGCGAGCGCTCAATTCGGTGGAAGCGCGATCACGTTCGTCAATCAGCCAAGGAGTGCGGATGTGAGCGTTGGAAGTCAGGTGACCCTTTTTGTTGTGCCAACTCGGTTCGCCCTGCCCACCGACGGTTCACTGGAGCCTTTCAACTACCAGTGGTTCAAGAACGGAACCATACCAGTTGTGAGCAGCACAAACCGACTGGAATTCGCCAACGCGCAACCAAGCGATTCCGGAGTGTATCACGTAGTCGTCTCGGATGCCTTGGGCAGTGCCACTAGCAGTTCGGCGACCTTGACGGTCGCAGTGCCGCCGACAATTACACAACAGTTCGCCGGCACCAAAGTCGTCGCTCCCAACACTGTGAGATTAGCTCCTGTAGTCTCTGGGACGGAGCCGCTGCGCTACCAATGGCGACGAGATGGTGTGGAGATTCCAGAACAGACGAATGCCAGCCTGACCCTCTCGAATCCCATTCGCTTTCACAGCGGTTCCTATTCTGTCGTGGTGAGCAATATTTCGGGCAGTGTCACTAGCAGTCCCGCTCCCTTGCGGGTGCTTGTTCCACAGCGTCTGGCGATGCCTCAACGACTACCAGACGGACGGCTTCGGCTGACCTTTTGCGACATGGATGGCGGATTCTTCGCCGAAGCTGGCAACGCAAACTTCGAGGTGCAGCTGAGCACAAACCTGTTTTCAACCACCTGGGTTCGATTCACCAACGGTTTCAGGCCGCGCAATTTCTTTTCTGTAAATTGATTGAGCATCAAACTGAGGGTGGGGTTTGGTTTGCCATGTTGAGGTAGATTTTTCCGGTTTCCCAGTCGTCGCTGGTCTCGGCCAGGAGGGCGGAGAT
>JBDKJY010000019.1:0-113031 GCA_039796295.1 Verrucomicrobiota bacterium | reverse complement strand
ACCTGGTAGGGCCGACCTGCGGTCGGCCTCGTTATCCAATCAGACCGACGAGGCCTTGCGCAGCAAGGACCTACCGGGTTCCGGGGCTGAAATCGCGGGTCTTGGGGCTGTGGATTCTCTCCCTGAGCGTTCCGGTAGGGCGAGCGTCCTCGCGAGCCATGCGCCGGCCGCAGTTCGGACCCCGGCTCGCGAGGACGCTCGCGGGGAAGCAGCGCGGCGAGTGCGGTTACTGGCTGGCCTTGGCCCTCTTCTTCTTGGCGGCGGGCTGCGGGGTGGCGGCGGCGTCCGGTTCCTTCAAGGTGGGCGGGCCTTTCAGCCAGCCGAGGGAGGTAAGGAACTTGTCGGCCTCGAGGAGCGTGCGGGACTTGAACGGCTCTTGGTTGAAGAAGCTGTGCCCTTGGCCCTCGTAGAAGTGCGCGTCGCAGCGGACGCCGGCGGCTTTCATGTTCGCTTGGAAGCGCTCGACGGTGGCGACGGGGATGAGCCTGTCCTCGCGGCCGAGGAAGACGATGGCGGGCGGGGCGGCGGCGGTGATGTTGTGCGCGGGGTAGAAGTCTTTCACGCGGTCGCCGACGCGCGCAGTGCCCCAGCCGCCGACGGGGCCGTTGTCGAAGACGGGGTTGAAGAGCACGAGGGCGTTGGCTTTCGCGGAGATTTTCAAATCGTCCTGCGGGTCGTCCTGCCCGGCAACCATGCCGGTGAACGCGGCGAGGTGGCCGCCCGCCGAGCCGCCGGCGGCTCCGATACGTTGCGGGTCCACGCCCAGTTCGCTGGCGTGGGCGCGCACCCAGCGCAGCGCGGACTTCGCGTCGGCGCAGCAGACGGTGGGCGGGCCGGAGTCACCTTTCGGGATGACGCGATACTCGACGCGGATGCCTACCATGCCGCGCGTGGCGAGATACTCGCTCTGCCCGCGAAACTGTTCCGGCGTGCCGCCGACCCAGCCGCCGCCGAAGAAGAACACGAGCGCGGGCCGTTGGTCCGTGGCTTTCCAGTCGGTGGGCTTGGCGATGTGCAGCTTCAACTCGCGGTCGCCGACTTTCTTGTAGCTGCGGACTTCGTCGGCTTTGGCTGGAGCTTCTGCTGCTGCGGCGGGGTAAGCAGGCGAGCAGAGAAGCGTGAAGAGAATGGAGAGAACGAACGGCCCGCCAACTGCCGCGATTGCAGCCCCGAAACCAGGTAGGGCTGCGCTGCAGCGCGGCCTCGGTCGGCTGGGGTTTGCGGAGGCCGACCAGCAGGTCGGCCCTACCAGGCTCATGGAGAGAAAAACCGACTTGGCCCGCGAATCACGCGAATCTTCGCGAATGCCGGAGTGGCGAGCAATGCGTGGCGTTCCGGCGGCCCATCTGTGTTCCTCTGTGTCCATCTGTGGCTTTAGTTCGGCGGCGGGTTTCATTTGGCTTTGGCTTTCTTGGCCGGGGCTTTCTTCGGGGCGGTGTCGGGGTCGAGGAAGCGCTTCCAGTTCACGGGCACGTCGTTGGTCTGCGCGGTGCCCGGCGTGGAACGGCCTTCGCGGACGAGCTTCTCCATTACGCTAGTGAGGCTCGCGACGAGTTCGGGTTTCTCGGCGGCGAGGTTCTTGGTTTCGCCGAGGTCGGTGGCGAGGTGGTAGAGCTGGAGGCGCGGGGGATTGGCTTCGGCGTTCGCCGCGCCGCTGGCGAAACCGCCGCCGGCCGGGCCGAAGAGGATTTTCCAATCGCCTTGGCGCAGGGAGGGCAGGCCGCTCGACGCGTGGCTGATGGCGTGTTGCCGGATCGGCTTGTCCTCGCCGCGCAGGAGCGGCAGGAGGCTGAAGCTATCCTCGCCGGCGTTGGCCGGGAGCTTCGCGCCGAGGAGGTCTGCGAAGGTGGCCATGAAGTCCGCCTGCATCACGAGTTGGTCGCAGCGCGTGCCGGGCTTCACCACGCCGGGCCAGCGCACGATGAACGGGACGCGATGCCCGCCTTCCCACGCGTCCGCCTTGTAACCGCGCAAGGGGCCGCTGGGGAAATGACCTTTCGCTTCGAGGTCCTTCACGCCGATGTAGGGCGCGCAGCCGTTGTCGCTGGTGAAGATGACGAGCGTCTTGTCCGCCGCGCCGCTCGCTTCCAAGGCGGCCAGCACGCGTCCGACGGCGGCGTCGGTTTCCATCACGAGGTCGGCGTAGGTGTTCAGTCCGCTCTTGCCGACCCACTCTTTGTTCACGGCCAGTGGCGTGTGCGGCGTGGTGAGTGGCATGTAGAGGAAGAACGGCTCGGGCTGCTTCGCGCTGCGCTCGATGAAGGCGCACGCGCGGTCGGTGAGCGCGGGGAGGATGCCTTCGAGCTGCCAGCCGGCGAGCGCAGGGCCGGGGAGGCTGGCGCGGTGGTTGGCGAAATCCTTTGTCGGCAGAAACTGGCTGGGGATGCCGAGGGTGCGGTCATTCTCGATGAACGCGTAGGGCGGCCAGTTCGGCACGTCGGTGCCGAAGTAAGTGTCGAAGCCGCGCGTGGTCGGGCCACCGCCGATGGGCTTGGCATAGACTTCCTTCCAGACGGCGAGGTGGGCGTCCGTGGCGGTGGGAGCTTGGCCGCGCGCGGGGGCGAAGAGCGGGCGTTGGTCCGCCGGGATGGCCCAGTCCCAACCGAGATGCCACTTGCCGATGGCGGCGGTGCGATAGCCGTGTTGCTTCACCAGGCCCGCCAGTGTGAGCCGGTCGGGTGCGATGAGCGGGCGTTCCAAGTAGCCGACAATCCCCGACTGCAAGCGCGTGCGCCAATGGTAGCGGCCCGTGAGCAGCGTGTAGCGCGTGGGCGAGCAAACGCCGCTGCTCGTGTGCGCGTCCGTGAAGCGCATCCCTTGCGTCGCGAGGCGGTCGAGGTGCGGCGTGGGGATTTTGCCGCGCTGCGGGTTGTAGCACTGCACGTCGCCGTAACCGAGGTCGTCGGCGAGGATGAGGAGGAGGTTGGGTCGCGCGGGGGCGGCGAGGGAGGGCCGCATAGCACGCAAAGGGATCCCACGAGCGCGAGGAAGGTTTTCATGTTCAGGACTGTGCTGGCCGACGTTATCGCGCGAAATGGCGGTGGGGACAAGCCCGGCGCTGCGCGGTTGGTGAACCACCCCACACAGATTTGCGGCTCGCCAGCTTCCGCCACTTCCGGTAGCTAAATGCGCCGATGACCAGCCGACGCGACTTCTACGAACAACGCGCCCCCCGGCGTGCCCGCGAGGCTGGCCGCCATTACCACACGCTGCTCAACCGCCACTTCACCTTCCTCATCCCGCCTGGCCAGCGCGTGCTCGAATTGGGCTGCGGCCTGGGCGACACGCTCGCTGCCGTCCAGCCCGTGCGTGGGGTGGGGGTGGACTTCAGTCCGGCGATGGTGGAGTTGGCGAAGCAGCGGCATCCGCACCTGGAGTTCCGTGTGGGCGAAGTCGCCGAGTTCACCAGCGCCGAGCCGTTCGACTACATCATCCTTTCCGACTTGGTGAACGACCTGGCCGACGTGCAGGCCGTGCTGGAACGCGTCCGCTCGATGGCGCACCCGAAGACCCGGCTGGTCCTCAACTTCTTCAACAACCTCTGGAAGCCCATCCTCAGCGTGGCCGAGACCAGCGGCTGGAAGGCCCCGACGCTCCGGCAAAACTGGCTTTCCTCCGGCGACATGCGGAACCTGCTACACCTCGCCGGTTGGGAACTGGTGAAGCAGGACACCCGCATCACTTGGCCGCTGGACACGCCCCTCGTCGAGCGCGTCTTCAACCGCTGGCTCGGCCCGTTGTTTCCGCCTCTCTCCCTCGCTGTCTTCCTCGTCGCGCGCCCACGTCCGCAGGTGCCGCCGGACCGGCATTACTCCTGCACCGTCGTCATTCCCGCTCGCAATGAAGCGGGCAACATCGAGGCCGCTGTCCTGCGCACGCCCGAGCTGGGCAAGGGCACGGAAATCATCTTCATCGAGGGCCACTCCAAGGACAACACTTGGGACGAAATCCAACGTGTCGCCGCCAAGTATCCACAGCGCAACATCAAGCTCCTCAAACAGCAGAGCAAAGGCAAAGGCGGGGCGTGTCGCGAAGCTTTCGCCGCCGCTACGGGCGACCTCCTCTTTATCCTCGATGCCGATCTCACCATGCCGCCGGAGGAGTTGCCGAAGTTCTACGAAGTCGCCCGCAGCGGCGCGGCGGACTTCGTGAACGGCGTGCGTCTCGTCTATCCGATGGAGCAGGAGGCCATGCGGTTCCTGAACATGATCGGCAATCACTTCTTCAGCCTCGCCTTCTCGTGGCTGCTGGGCCAGCGCATCAAGGACACGCTCTGCGGCACCAAGGTTCTCTTCCGTAAAGACTACGAGTTGATCGCTGCGAACCGCACCTACTTCGGTGACTTTGACCCCTTCGGTGACTTCGACCTGCTCTTCGGCGCGGCGAAGCTGAACCTGCGCATCTTGGACCTCCCCATCCGCTACCAAGCCCGCACCTATGGCGATACGAACATCGAGCGGTGGAAGCACGGATTGCTCCTCCTGCGTATGACTGCGTTCGCCGCCCGGCGGATGAAGTTCATCCGGTGACCGCTGGTGGGTGCCCCTGTGAGTTGCCGGGACACGAGTGGCGCGGGGGTTACACTGCCGGAACGAGGGGGCGGCACTGGGCGGCGACTGGAAGTCGCCGGCACACCGGGCCTACATCATCTTCAACAGAGTGTCCGCCATGTCGCTCGGCGTGGCGGCGATGCCGATGCCGGCGGCCTTGAACGCGGCGATCTTCGCCTCCGCCGTGCCTTTGCCCCCGCTGACAATCGCTCCCGCGTGGCCCATGCGGCGTCCGGGAGGAGCCGTCGCGCCCGCGATGAAGCCGGCAACGGGCTTGGTGCCGTGCTTAGCAATCCACTCAGCGGCCTCTTCTTCCGCGCTGCCGCCGATCTCGCCGATCATGATGATGCCGGTGGTCTCCGGGTCGGCCATGAAGAGCTGGATGACATCGAGGTGGGAGGTGCCGTTGACGGGATCGCCACCAATGCCAACGCAGGTGGACTGGCCAACGCCGCGGCTCGTGAGCTGCCACACGGCTTCGTAGGTCAATGTGCCGGAGCGCGAGACGACGCCAATGTTGCCCTTCTTGTGGATGTAGCCGGGCGCAATGCCGATGCGGCAGCCACCGTGCGAGTCTTTGCCCGTGCCGGGCGTGACGATGCCAGGGCAGTTCGGGCCGATGAGCCGCGTCTTGCTGCCAGCCATCGCCTGCTTCGCGCGCACCATGTCGCGGACGGGGATGCCCTCGGTGATGGCGACGACGAGTTCAAGGCCCGCGTCCACGCCTTCGAGAATCGCATCGGCGGCGAAGGGCGGCGGGACGAAGACAGCGCTGGCGGTCGCGCCGGTCTGCTTCACGGCGTCGGCCACGGTGTCGAAGATGGGGACCTTGTGGCCGCCATGCTCGAAGAACTGGCCGCCCTTGCCGGGCGTGACGCCCGCGACGAGTTGCGTGCCGTAGTCGAGGGAGAGCTTGGCGTGGCGCGCACCGAATTCACCGGTGATGCCTTGGACGAGGAGTTTGGTTTGGGGGGTGACGAGGATGGCCATGGGGATCAGTTGTCAGTGTTCAGTAATCAGTGTTCAGAGAGTGCTGCGCTCAACGGAGGCGATAGTTCAACTCCTTCGAGTCGCGCGCGCCATGCCAGACGGAGACGATGCGCAGCTCGTCCGGCAAGAGGCGAAAGTAGATCGAATGCGGCCAGTGCAGCAGCCGCGCCTTGCGAATGCCACGCCGTCCAAACGGGCGGGAGAACTCCGGGTCGCGGAGGATTTCATCGAATCGGTGGCGGAGGGCGCGCACAAACCGGGAGCCCAGCCCAAACTCCTGCGCTTCATACCAAGCGGCGGCTTCATCAATGTCTCGGTCGGCATTCGGGGTGATGTGGAAGCGGCGGCTCATCGCTTGCCGAGCCACTTCCGGTCGAACTCTTCCAACGTCAGGCCGGGCGTTGGATTGCGCTCATACGCTTCGTCCCGGCGTTCCAGTTCCGTAAGGAGGGAAGGCGGAATCTCGTCGTCAGCTCCCACAACCGCCGGCAGCAGAAAATCAACAACCTCCGCCTTTTCCTCGACGGAAAGCGCAGCCAGTTCTTTTTCGAGCGTCGCGTTCATGGTTTGAACCTAGCAGGCACACTTGCGCTTGTGAATGCACAGGGTGTTGCCGTCGGGGTCGAAGATCATCGCCATGTGGCAGACAGGCGTGGGAAACGGCTCCATGCGGAATTTCACGCCCGCCGCCTTCAAGTCGGCGATGGCTGCGTCGAAGTCCTCGACTTCCAACGCCACGGTGCAGCCATCGGGACTGGGTTTGAACATTCCCGGCGAACTGCCGATGGACAGCGTTGTAGCGCCGATGTCGTATTCGGCCCACTGCAGGCCGCCGGTTTCGCCGGTCAACATGGTGGACTTGAGGCCCAGCACCCCTTCGTAAAACGCCCGGGCGCGCGTGAAGTCCGTGACGGCGTAGCAGGCGAAGGCGATGTCGGTGACTTTGAGCATGGCCGCGAACTACTTGACCGCCGCGACCACCTTCTGCGCTGCGTCAGCCATCGAGTCGCCGGTGATGAGGGTGAGGCCGCTCTCGGCGAGGGTCTTTTTGCCGGCGGCGACGTTGTTGCCTTCAAGGCGGACGACGAGCGGGAGCGTCAGGCCGGTTTCCTTCACCGCCGCGACGATGCCGGTGGCGATGACGTTGCAGTCCATGATGCCACCGAAGATGTTCACGAAGATGGCCTTCACCGACGGGTCGCTGAGTATGATTTTGAAGGCCGCCGTGACTTGGTCCTTGCTCGCCCCACCACCCACATCGAGAAAGTTCGCCGGGTTGGCACCGTAGTGCTGGATGATGTCCATCGTGGCCATCGCGAGGCCCGCGCCGTTGACGAGGCAGGCGATGGAGCCGTCGAGCTTGATGTAATTGAGGTTGAACTTGCTCGCCTCGATTTCCAGCGGCGACTCCTCCGCGAGGTCGCGCATGGCTTGGATGTCCTTGTGCCGATAGAGCGCGTTGTCATCCAGGCTGACCTTGGCGTCCACGGCCACCAGCTGGTCCTTGCCATCGGCTCCTTCGACAATGCAAAGCGGGTTGATCTCCAGCATCGCGGCGTCGGCTTCCCACCACGTTTTGTAAACGCCGGCGAGGAGCTTGGCACACTGGCCAGCGAGGTCGCCCTTCAAGCCGAGCGCGGCGGCAATCTTGCGGCCCTGCCAAGGCTGGAAACCCAGCGCGGGGTCAATCTGCTCCTTCACGATCTTTTCGGGCGTCTTCTCGGCAACTTCCTCGATGTCCACCCCGCCCTCGGTGCTGGCCATGACGATGGGCCGCGAAGTCGCGCGGTCCAGCAGCACGGCGAGGTAAAGCTCCTTCTTGATGTTCGGGGCTCCGGCGACGAGCAGCGTGCTGACAAGGCGGCCTTCGGGTCCGGTCTGCTTCGTCACGAGCACGTTGCCGAGCATGGCGGCGGCAAGGTCCTTCGCCTCGGCCGCGGTCTTGCAGAGTTTCACGCCGCCCTTGAAGCCGCTCTTGAACGTGCCTTTGCCGCGTCCACCCGCGTGGATTTGCGACTTCACGACGAGCATCTTGTGCCCGGCGGCGATGAGTTTCTCAGCGGCGGCGAGTGCTTCGGCGGGCGACTTGCAGACTTCGCCATCGGGAACCGCGACGCCGTATTGCTTGAGGAGTTGTTTGCCTTGGTATTCGTGGATGTTCATTTCGGAAAGGAGGATTGGGGTTTTAGCAAACAGGGCGGACTCATCGCCCACCCTGTCGGCAATGGATTGAAATCTTACCGCTGTTCCACAGGAACGACCTTCAGCCCTACCGGCCCGGTGTAAACCGACTGCGGTCGGATAAGGCGGTTATCCGCGAGCTGTTCGAGCACATGCGCCGTCCAGCCGGCGGTGCGGGAGATCGCGAAAATGGGGGTGAACAGGTCGGTCGGGATGCCCAGCGAGTAGTAAACGGTGGCGCTGTAGAAATCCACGTTCGCGTGGAGGTTCTTCTTCGTAAGCATCAGTTCTGCGATGCGCTCGGACATCTGGATCCACTTCGGCTCGCCCAGCTGGCTGCTGAGAATCTGCGCCATGCGTTTGAGGTGCGGCGCACGAGGATCGAGCACTTTGTAAACGCGGTGGCCGATGCCCATGATTTTCTTCTTCTGGGCGAGCGCGTCGGCCACCCAGCCATCCACCGCTTCCAGCGAACCAATCTCGTGCAGCATCTTGATGACGCCTTCGTTCGCACCGCCGTGCAGCGGGCCCTTTAGCGTGCCGATGGCCGTGGTGATGGCGGAATACATGTCCGACAGCGTGGCGATGGTGACGCGGGCGCTGAAAGTCGAGGCGTTCATCCCGTGGTCGGCGTGGAGCACGTAGCACACGTCCATTGTGGCTTCCATGTCCTTGGTCGGCACCGTGCCGTTGACCATCCAGAGGAAGTTCGCGGCCTCGCCGAGCTTGGGGTCGGGCGGGACGAGCGGCAGCCCTTGGCGGTTGCGATGGAAATAAGCCGTGACCACCGGCACCTGCGCGATAAGCCGGAGCGCCTTGCGCCGCTGCGCATGCTGCGAGTCATCCTCGCTCGTCGTGTCGAAGCAACCCAGCGCCGACACCGCCGTGCGCAGCGCGTGCATGGGCGGCGTTTCTTTGGGCAACTTACACACGATGTCGATGACGCCCTGCGGAATGTCGCGGAACTGCGCGAGCGTCGTCTTCAGCTCGGCGAGCTCCGTAGCATTGGGCAGATGGTTGTGGTGCAGCAGGTGAACCACCTCTTCGTAAGTGACCTTGCCGGCCAGCTCGTTGATGTCGTAGCCGCAGTAGATCAATTGGCCGATGTCGCCTTTGACATCGCTCAGGCGCGTCTGCGCGGCGACGACGCCTTCCAAACCTTTGCTCGTTGCTGCTGCCGTGGGAGTGCTCATGTGGGCTTCGCGGTCGGTAAAATGGGTTAAGTCAAAAACGTGCGCTGAATCTAGGTAGCGGCCAAAGATGGGTCAACGGATTTCAAAAAGAAGCTGCGATGAAAGCAGTAAATCCAGCCTGCCAATCGCATTCATGGCGAAACGCGGAGGAGGAGTGGACAAGCCACGAACACAATGAGGTGCGGCTTCCGAAAGCCAGAGTTGCGGCGGTGCAGCCGGGGGGCAAGCCCATCCGTGTTTCCTCCGTGACTAAAACAATCCGTTCAGGCGCGGACGAGACCTTCCGGCTGGTCCGAGGTCTGGCAGGTGAAGCCGCGCCGCGCCAGTTCCTGCCGTAGCCGCGCCAGTTCGCCGGGGTAGGGGATGCCCGCCATCCAGACCGCGTCGCCCTCCACCACCACGTCCAGCCGACGCTTCGCGGGCCAAGGCAACTGGTCCAAGTCCGCCGGGTAACGCGCGCGGGCCAGCTCCGACAGCAGGAATACCCGTTGATTGTCCGACCCGCGCAACGCCAACGTCTGCCCCGCCCCGGCCACGAACGGCTCCGTGATGAGCACATCCAGCATTTCCACCACCGCCCGATGCTCGGCGAACAACCGCTCGTGCGAATACCCGGAGAACACCAGCACATCTCCCGTGTGGTGCTGCCTTAACGCCGCGACCAGTTCCCCCAACGCTGCCGCTTGATCGAACGGCTCCCCGCCCGAGATCGTCACGCCATCCGCCTGTGCGAGCCACGGCGCGAGCGTCTCCACCAACGTGCCCACCGCCACCGCGCGCCCCTCATCCGGGGCCCACGTATCACGGCTGAGGCAACCGGGGCAGTGGATGGAACAGCCCTGCGTCCAAATCCCCACGCGCCGCCCGTGCCCCAGCGTGGTGATGGGGAAGTGAACTTTGTTTAACGCGAGGTTCATGGGGGCAAAGTAATCAGTAACCAGTAATCAGTATTCATATTTCGCCCGAAGCCTGTCGTGTGACTCATGCTCGCACTGAACACTGCTTAGTTTCCCCTCTCCGTGGCCGGTGGCCCATCCAGCACCGCGACCAATGCGAGGCTGTGGCTGGCACCGCCGGCCACCGCCAGCACGTTGCCGGCGAGGAAGGGCGGGGTGGTTTGCCCGGCGCGACGGTCGCCCCAGGTCACGAGCTTGCCGCCCGCCAACGCGAGACTGTGAAACGCCCCGGCGGCAATCGCCCGCACTCCCACCAGCCCCGGCGGCAGCACGGACTGGCCCCAGTGCGGCGCGTTCCCTTCGCTCTTTGCGCCTGCGCCCCAGGCGTGGACGCGGCCCCGGTCGTCCAGTGCGAGGCTGTGTTGTGCGCCGGCCGCGATGGCCACGACGCCACTCAAAAGCCACGGCACCGAGCATTGGCCGCAGTCGTCGCTGCCCCAGGCGAACACATGGCCGTCCTTCGCCAGCGCCAGCGAGTGGGTGCCGCCCGCAGCAATCGCGGCGATGGGCGGCAAGCTCTTCGGCGGCGTGAACAACCCGTGCGCGCCCCAAGCCACCACGCGGCCATCTGCCCGCAGCGCCAAGCTGTGCTGCCCACCGGCGGCGATGGCGATGACCTCGCGCAAGCTGGCGGGCACGGTGCATTGGCCGTGCGCGTTCGCGCCCCACGCGGCGACCGTGCCATCCGTGCGCAAGGCCAGGCTGTGTTCCTGCCCGGCGGCGATGGCGATGACTTCGCCCAAGTCGGCCGGCAACCGCGCTTGTCCCGCCGCCCCGCCCCACGCCACGACCACGCCATCGGCCCGCAGCGCCAAGGAGTGGAACGCCCCGGCGGCAATCGCCACGACCGCGTGTCCGCAGAGCGACGGCACCTCGGTCAAGCTGGGCTGGTGCGCGTGCGCGTGCGTCGCGCCCCAGCCGACGATGCGCCCCGCGCCGCCGAACCGTGCCCGCAGCCGCGCGACGGTTTCGCCGTAAGCCTCGGTGTGGAAGTGGCGAGGGTCCGCCGCGACGAGCGCGATGACTTCGAGATACGCCGGTTGCTCGCAGCGCAAGACGCGTTGCAGGAAGGCCGGTGAGGCGTCCACGTAACGACTGCGGCGCTCGCCCCAACGGCTCAGGACCGCGTTCCAGTCGTCCGCCAGCGCGAGTTGCGCGGCCAGCTCGCGGTCGTAGAGAAAGCCGTGCTGGTCCAGCTCCGCGAACGTCTCCTGGCGCACCTTCGTCTCGCGACTGATGAACAGCCCGCGCTCCGCGACCGCGACCGCGACGGCGTCGAGATACTCCGGGTCCTCCAGCTCGAAGAGCGCCTGCAACGCACTGGGCACCGCGCCGCCGAACTCCGCGTGCCGCGCGTTCCAGTGCGTGCCCACCAGCTCCCAATCGCGCGCGAGGATGAGCTGCTCCGCGAGCGCCGAGTCGTAGCGGAAGTGCAGGCGGTTGAGCCAGTCCAGACACTCGGTGAGGAGCGCGCGTTCCTGGCTGATGAAGTAGGTCGGCTCGGCGGCGGACAGCGCCACGGCCTCGGCGAAGGTGAGTTCATCCGTCTGTTCGAGTAGGCGGTGCAGCGTGTCATCCGTGCTGCGGGCAAACTGCCGCCGCCGCTCCTCGACCAACGTCCACACAACGCCCGCGTGCGGACTGAGCAAAAGCTGGTCGGCCAGCTCGGCCTTGAGCGGGAGCCGGTGGGTGCGGAAGTAACGCCAGGCCTCGCGTCGCTGAGTGACGGCTTGCGCGAGCCAGTCATCGCCGCGCAGGCGTTGCAGCCAGGCGGGCAGGGAACTTTGGAGCAACTGCGCGGCCTCCGAGGCGCCGTCGCCGCCGCCGCCGTGGAGGTCGAAGCGAATCTCCCGCGAACGCGCGCCCCGGTCCGGGCCGAGGCACCCACGGCCTTCCAACGAGTCCAGCAGCCGCCGCGCGCGACCGGGGCTGACATCGAGTCGGCGCTCGATGACGGCGGTGGTGGCGAGGCCTTCGTCGCGAATGCTTTCCCGGGCCAGGCGGAGCAGCGGCACGTCATCGGGATTCACCGGCGGTTGCGCGGCGGCGGGGATGGGGCGGGGCAGGGTGGCGTGCGCCACGAGCCACGCCGCGTCCACCACTTGCCCGCGCCAGATGAGCGGCAGCGCGGGGTCCAGCGCGAGCAGCGAGGCGGACAAGCGCTGGTCGGCATCGAGGTGGTCGTCGTCCGCGATGTCCTGCAACACGCTCGCCAGCTCTTCGTCGCCGGCCTGTTCCTCGACCCACCGCAGCACGTAGCCGCGCGCGAGGTGTTTCACGCCTTCGTTCCACTGCTGGCCCAGCGCGCCCGCGAGCGCTGCGGGTTCGCGGTATTCGGCACCGCCGAACTTGTAGGGCGTCCGCGTCCGCGCCGGAGCGGGTTCGGCGTCGAGGGCTTCGTGGACGACCAGGTCACGTTGTCCGGCGAGCCACGCGCGCACCGGTTCGAGGCCCCAACGCTTCTGGTGGTCGCGCGTGAGCAGCCCGCGCAGGAGCAAGTTCCAACCTTCCGGCAAGTCCGTGGGCACCTCGATGCCGCGCGTGACGAGGGTGAAGTTAATCGCGCGCTCATCAAGGCCGGCGAAGGGATGCTCGCCGCGCAGCAACGTCAACAGCATCACGCCGACGCTCCACCAATCGCTCGTGCGCGTGACGACGCCGGTCATGGCCTCCGGCGCGGCGTAGGAGGCGGTGCGGTTGGTGTTGCTGAGATGGAGCGAGAGGTCCGAGAGGCTGGAGATGCCGAAGTCGGCGAGCACGATGTCGAGCGGTTCGCGGGAGCGCACGAGGATGTTCGAGGGCTTGAGGTCGCGATGGATGATGCCGGCGGCGTGGACATCGGCGAGCGCGTCGGCGAGTTCGTGGAGCAACGCGCGTAACTGCTCCGGCGGCAGCGGCCCGTCACCGAAGGCATTCACCAGCGAGCCGTGCTCGATGAACTCCTGGAGTTCGTAACTGCGCCCGTCGGTCACGCCGGACTCGAAGACGCGCACGACGGAGGCGTGGTGGAGTTGGTTGACGGCCTCGAGTATCTCGCGCTTGTGCTGGATGCCGTAGCGGTAGAGCTTGAGCACCGCCGGTTCGCCGCTCGTGCGATGCGCGAGCACCCAGAGGTCCGCCTCCGCCGACGCCGCCTCGATAGGGCGTTGCAACACGTAGTCGCGAAACTCCCCGCCGGGAGCCAGCGCGGCGAGCGCCCGCAGCTCGCTGCCGCTGAGGCGCGCGGTGCGGTGGCCGGGCAGGCCGACGCGTTGCGCCGTCTCGCGCGCGGTGGGCGAGGGATGCGCGGCGGGGGCTTCGAGGATGGTCACGTCGCCGGACGCGGGCGGCGGCACCGATGGCTGCTCCAAGATGGTGCGGTCGCTGGTCATGCGCCTCGCCGAGTCGAAGGGGCCGATTTGCGCACGGCTGTAATTTCAGTCCTTGGACCCGGTAGGTCCGCGCTGCTGCGCGGCCGCGGGTGCCAAGGGTATCCGGTGGCCAACCAGCAGGTCGGCCCTACCAAGTTCAGCGGGGTGTGAAAGAGCGCCAGCAGTTCAGTTGCAGCGCCCGTCCGAAACTCATTGGCTGCTGGTATCACAGGTAGATGACGGCTCAAGTGGGGAGTTGCTGAGAGCGCTTGGCGGGAGCGCGGGTGGCGGTGCGCTGGCCTTTGGGCACGACCTTCACCGGGTGTTCGCCGGAGGGGAGCTTGAGTTTGAAGCTGGTGGCTAGGCCCTGCTGGGCGAGGCGCTCGCGGAGGCGGGCGTGGTCGGCGCACCACTCTTCTTCGCGCTCGCAATCGCGCTGGCGCTGTTGCTCGGTCAGCTCGGGGGCGTCGGTGTAGCGGACCATCGTGGTCTGCACCAGGGAGAGGTTTGCGTCGCTGACGACTTCCACGGCGTAGTCCTCGTCGCCGGGTTTACGGATGACGAGCTTGCCGGCTTGCGCGAGGGCGGTGCCCATGCCTTCGCTGGTTTCGTAGCCCAGCTCGGTGAGGGATTCGAGGATCGCGTGGCGCTTGCGCTCGTGTTCGAGGCGGGCGAGTTCGCGTTGCT
This sequence comes from Verrucomicrobiota bacterium, assembly GCA_039796295.1. Classification (GTDB taxonomy): domain Bacteria; phylum Verrucomicrobiota; class Verrucomicrobiia; order Limisphaerales; family SXTU01; genus SXTU01. Next base: position 99,124 of record JBDKJY010000019.1, on the reverse strand, counting down.
GGGTGGCGGCGAGGCGTGCGCGCCAAGGGGTGAGGTCTTCGGGGCGGCCGGCGCGGCGGAGGTCGCGGAGGGCGGCGGCCACCGTGTCCACGGCGGTGCCGGAGTAAGGCTCGGCGTCCTCGACCAACGCGTCCACTTCCGCGAGCCAGGCTTGGGTGGCGCGGAGTTGCTTGAGGCGCTGGCCGCTTTCGAGGACGAGGCTCTCGTAGAGGCGGCGGCGACGGGCGGGGTCCGTCTCGGCGCGCACGGCGTCCGCGCGCCGCAGGAGTTCCGCCCAGCCGGCGGTGTCTTGCAACGCGCCGATTTGCGCGAGGAGTCCGTCGAGTTTCTGGAGGATGCCGTGCTCGGCGGCACTGGGCGGGGCAGGGGAGGTGGGCCGCGCGGCGAGCCAGTCCGCAAGCGTGGTGGTGCGCGCCGAGGTGATGCCGAGGCGGTCGGCGAGAAGGCGGGATTGGGTGTGGTTGACTTCGGCGGCGAGGGTTTGGCGGGCGGTTTCCAGTGCGTGCTCGGCGGCCGTCATTTGCGCCTCCGCTTCGGCCAAATGGCGCGCGCCCTCCTCGCTCAAGTCGGCAGTGAGCGCGGCGGGCACCGTGATGGAATCGAGTGCGGCGTGGACGAGCGCGGCGATGCGGGCGCGGTCTTCCGCCGGCCACTCGGGCGGCGTGGCGGTCTGCGCGGAAAGGGCGAGATGTTGTCGGGCTGCGGCGAGCACGGAGCTGCGGGCGGAGAGGTCGAGGAAGCGGCGTTGCAGTTCGCCGACGCGGCGTTCAATGCGGGCTTCGAGGAGGCGGCGGCGGTGGTCAACGGCGGCCACTGAGGAGGCGAGCAGGGCGACGGCTTGTTCGCACTGGCCTTGCTGCATCAACTCGTCGGCTTTGTGGGAGAGTTCGGCGAGGTTGTCCTGGAGTTCATCGGCGTCCTCGCCGAGGGCGCGCAGGCGGGTGGCGACGGTCGTGAGGTCGTCCTTGGTGCGGCGGAAGCGGGCTTCGAGCTTGCGGCGCTCGAGGTAGCTGGTGGTGAGGCCGACCAAGGCCATGCTGCCGACCGTGGCAGCGGCGGCGACCAAGAGGATAGGGACGAGCGGAAGCGCCGGTGCTAGCGGCATGACGACGACGCATTTGGGCCCACTCATAAGCGATGAAATGTCTGGCGCGTGCCGGTTAGGAACTGCCGGAGGCTAGTGGAAGACACGGGGTTGCACAGCCAGAAAGTAACCGCGCGATCGGGGGGCGACCATCGGGGGATGGCTGTAGCCGCCGGTTCATTGAGGAGAACTGGCGGAGGAATTCCGCCCCGCTTACTTCGGTGCGGCGAGGAAGCTGGCCACGGGTTTCCCATCCGCCCAGTTCCAGATGCGCACCTCGCCGTTGTGCGCGCCGCTGGCGAGCCACTTGCCGGGGGCGTGCGCGGCGAGGGCATAGATGCGGTCGCCGTGGCCGGTGAGGGCGCGGACGAGGGATCGGTCGTCGAGCTGGTGCTGGCGCACGCGGGCGTCGGCACCGCCGCTGAAGATGTGGCCGCCGGCTAGGAGGACGCGGAATAATTCGGCTTCTGCGCCGGAGATTTTGCCGGGTTTCTTCGCGTCTTTCGCGGGCCAGAAATGCACGTCCTTGTCGCGTCCGCAGGAATAGACGGTCTTGCCATCTTCGCTGAAGGCGACGCCGGAGACGGGGGCTTCGTGGCCGAGATAGCTGGCTTCGAGGACGCCGGTGTCGAGGTGGAAGACGCGCGCGGTGCGGTCGCGGCTGGCGCTGGCGAGGTGTTGGCCGTCGGGACTGAAGGCGAGGCCGAGGACCCAGTCGGCGTGTTGCTGGAGGAGGCGGAGTTCCTTGGCCTCGGGCACGGAGAAGAGGCGGATGGCGTTGTCGGCGCCGCCGGCGGCGAGGCGCGTGCCGTCCTTGTCGAAGGCGAGGGCCATCACGGTGTCGATGGTGGTGGCGAGGACTTTGGTGACTTCGCGCTTCGCCACGTCCACGAGGGCGACTTCGCCGGACTGGCCGGGCGTGCCGCCACCGACGGCGAGCCATTGTCCCGCCGGGTGCCAGGCGAGGGCCTGGATGCGTTGGGGGAGGTCCTTCACGCGGCCGAGGAGTTTGCCGGTGGCGGGTTCCCAGAGTGTGATTTCGTGGTAGCCGCTGGCGGCGAGTTGCTGGCCATCCGGGCTGAAGGCGAGTGCGGCGATGGGCACGGGCTGGGCGTAGCTGGCGGGTGGGTTCGGATGTGGCACGCGCGGGATAAGCGCGGCGAGGTGGGCCAGCGGGTCGGGGCCGTCGAACTTCGCGCCCTGCTGAATCCACCGCTCGATGAGGGTGATTTGCGGCTTGGGCAGCGGGTCGTCCTTCTGCGGCATGCGGTCATCGGCGTCAGTGGTGACGAGGAGGCGGAAGAGTTCGCTCTTCACCGGCTGGCCGGGCGTGACGGCGGCGGACTTGCTGGCACCGGGCTTGAGGAGCGTCGCGAAGTTGTGGAGCTGGTAGTTGCCCTTGGCTTTCTCCGGCCCGTGGCAGGTGACGCACTTCTTGGCGAGGATGGGCGCGATGTCTCGAGTGAAGCTGATGTCGCCGGACGCGGCGAAGGTGGGGGTGAGCGTGGAGCTCAAGGCGACACTGACAAGGAGTCCGCGCAGGCAGGCACGAAGCGAGATGGAAGGGCGGGGCATGGCAGGCAGTGCTTGCGGTTGCGGCGCACGGTAGCGCCGCCCCGGCGTGTTTCCAGTTCATTTTCCCTGCCGGTTGCCGATGGAAAACTGGACAAAGCAGTAGGTCCGCTGCAATTTTGCCGCATGAGCGATGAGATGAGCAATTTTACCCCGCGCGCCCAGCAGGTGCTGGCCCTCGCGCGGAAGGAAGCCGACCGGTTCAACCACAATTTCGTCGGCACGGAGCATCTGCTTCTGGGCCTGATAAAGTTAGGCCAGGGCGTCGCCGTGAACGTCCTCCAGAAGATGGGGCTCGACCTTGAGACCGTCCGCCAGGAGGTCGAAAAACTCTCCGCCGCTGGCCCTGACCAGAAGCAGGCCGGCAACATCCCTTACACGCCGCGCGTCAAGAAAGTGCTCGCACTTGCCTCGAAGGAAGCCAAGGCGCTCAACCACACCTACGTCGGCACCGAGCATATCTTGCTGGGCCTGCTGCGCGAGGGCGACGGCGTCGCGGCGAAGGTGCTCAAGAGTCTGGACATCGACATCGAGTTGGTGCGCCAGGAAATCCTTAAGGAGCTGAATCCTGATTTCCAAAACCAAGGCGAGGAAACTCCGGCGGGGGCTGGCGGCGAAGGCGAGAAGAAGGAGGGCGGCGAGAAGAAGGGTGAGAACAAGACGCCCGCGTTGAAGGCTTTCGGTCGCGACCTCACCGAGATTGCGCGCAAGGGTGACATGGACCCGGTCATCGGGCGCCAGACGGAGATTGAGCGCGTCATCCAGATTCTTTGCCGCCGCACGAAGAACAACCCCGTCCTCCTCGGCGAGGCGGGCGTGGGCAAGACCGCCATTGTCGAAGGCCTCGCCCAGGAAGTCGTGAAGGGCAACGTGCCCGAAATCCTCCGCGACAAGCGCGTCATCGTGCTGGACCTCGCGTTGATGGTCGCGGGCACGAAGTATCGCGGCCAGTTCGAGGAGCGCATCAAGGCGGTGATGGACGAAATCCGGAAGAACAAGAACGTCATCCTCTTTATTGACGAGATGCATACTATCGTCGGCGCGGGCAGCGCCGAGGGCACGATGGACGCCAGCAACATCATCAAGCCCGCCCTCTCGCGCGGTGAGATGCAGTGCATCGGCGCGACCACGCTCAACGAGTATCGCAAATACATTGAGAAGGACGGCGCGCTCGAACGCCGCTTCCAGTCCGTTAAAGTCGAGCCCCCGTCCATCGAGGACGCCATCGCCATCCTCAAGGGCCTGCGCGGCAAGTATGAGGAACACCACCGCGCTCAGATTTCCGACGCCGCCGTCGAGGCCGCCGTGAAGCTCTCCGACCGCTACATCACCGGGCGCTTCCTGCCCGACAAGGCCATTGACGTGATGGACGAGGCCGGTTCCCGCGCGCGCATCGGCGCGATGACCCGTCCGCCGGACTTGAAGGACCAGGAGGCGGAGATTGAGGAGCTTAAGAACCACAAGGAGCGCGCCATCAAGGAGCAGGATTTCGAGGGCGCGGCTTCCTATCGCGACAAGGAGAAGCACGCGAAGGAGAAGCTCGAAGCCACGCTCAAAGCCTGGCGCGACACGAAGGAAGAAAAGCGCGTCCTAGTGGGCGAGGACGAAATCCTCCACATCGTCTCGAAGTGGACCGGCATCCCGCTCAAGCGCATGGAGCGGGACGAAACTCAGCGCCTGCTCGAAGTGGAGAAGGTGCTCGCCAAGGTCGTCATCGGCCAGACCGACGCCGTCCTCGCGATGGCCAAGGCGCTTCGCCGCTCCCGTGCGGACCTGAAAGACCCGAAGCGCCCCATCGGCACCTTCGCTCTCCTTGGGCCGACCGGTGTGGGCAAGACGCTTCTCGCCAAGACGCTGGCCGAGCAGATGTTCGGCGACGCCAAGAATCTCGTGCAGCTCGACATGAGCGAATACATGGAGAAGTTCACCGTGTCGCGCCTAGTGGGTTCGCCGCCGGGTTACGTCGGCTACGAGGAGGGTGGCCAGCTCACCGAGCAGGTGCGCCGCAAGCCGTATTGCGTCGTGCTCTTCGACGAGATTGAGAAGGCGCACCCCGACGTGATGAACATGCTTCTCCAGATTTTGGAAGAGGGTAAACTCACCGACAACACGGGCCGCGTGGTGGACTTCCGCAACACCATCATCCTGCTCACCTCGAACGTCGGCTCCGAGACCTTGAAGAAGAACAGTGTCATTGGCTTCGGCGCGTCCAAGGACGAGTTCAGCTACGAGAAGATGCGCGAGAAGACCCTCGACGAGGCGAAGAAGGCCTTCCGTCCTGAGTTCCTCAACCGCCTCGACGACGTCATCGTCTTCCGTCAACTCACCAAGCCCGACCTTATCACCATCCTTGACCTCGAAGTCACCAAGGTCATGGAGCGCCTCAAGCACAAGAACATCCTCCTCGCACTCGACGAGAAGGCGAAGGACTTCCTCGTGGAGAAAGGCTTCGACCCGCAATACGGTGCCCGACCCATGCGCCGCAGCGTGGAGAAGCACCTCGAAGACCCGCTCGCCGAGGAGCTCCTGCGCGGCAACCTGAACCCCGGCGAGTTGGTGCAGGTCTCCGTCGGTGACGGCAAGCTCACTTTCTCGCAGAATGCCGCCGCCTCCTCCGCGGGCGCGATTGCGGCGAGCTGAGACGGACTACGCAACCTTCAACCACAAACGCCATCCGGCCACCGGATGGCGTTCGTGTTTCGGCGCACGGCTGCCCCAGCCCCAGCCAACGGGAAGCCAGAGTTGCCCGCGAATCACGCGAATCAACGCAAATGCAGAACGGCTCCCGTGGCTACCGGAGGACCAGCGAGACTGTAAGGCACCGAGCTGAGCCCGAGTATGTCACGCCATGAATCTGGTAGGGCCGACCGGCTGGTCGGCCTCCGCTTGCCTGTTAAGCCGAGGCCGCGCAGCCGCTCGGCACCGCTGGGCTCTGGGCTATCAGCAAGCCGTTTGGCGGGCCGGACGCAGTGAAGTCTCGCCAGTGCCAGCCGCGTCTGTTACCCACTCCGCGTAGCATGACTGACCTTCTGGCGACAACGCTTCAACGGCTGCTGGCCGGCCTCGGGCGCTTCAGCCTGCTGGTCGCGGAGGTGGTGCGCTCCCTCACAACCCAACGGTTGTCGGGGCGCGATTTGTTGGACCAGCTCTACTTCATCGGCGTGAAGTCGCAGACGGTGGTGCTCGTGACCGGCGCGTTCACGGGGATGGTCTTGTGCGCACAAACTTACTTCCAGTTCCACAAGGTGAAAATGGACACCGCCACGCTCGCCGTCGTGAGCGTCTCCATGTGCGGCGAGCTGGGCCCGGTTCTGACGGCGCTAATGGTCGCGGGCCGCGTGGGGGCTTCGATGGCGGCACAGCTCGGGACGATGAAGGTGACGGAGCAGATTGATGCGTTGCGCACGCTGGCGACGCATCCGATTGACTACCTCGTCGTGCCGCGCGTGGTGGCGACGATGATTGCGGTGCCGTTGTTGACGGCGGAGAGCGTCACGGTGGGCATCCTCGCCGCGTATCTCGTGGGCGTTCACTTGCTGCAAATTGACCCCGGCTATTCCATCGTGAACATGCAGCGCTTCACCGACCATCGCGACGTGCTCATGGGCTTCGTCAAGTCCTTCATCTTCGGCGGCATCATCGCGACCACGGGCTGCTACAAGGGCATGCATTGCGGCCAAGGCGCGGAAGGCGTCGGCCACGCGACGACGGAGGCGGTGGTCTATGCGTCCATCGCGATTCTGATGTCGAATTTCTTCCTCACGCTGCTGCTCACACGGCTGCTGGCGCTGCTATGATCGAGGTTCGCCAGCTTCGTAAACGCTTCCGCGACCAGCAGGTGCTGGATGGCGTGGACCTTACCATTGAGCAAGGCGAGTCGCTCGTCATCATCGGGCGCAGCGGCGGGGGCAAGAGCGTGCTGTTGAAACACATTGTCGGCCTCACGCAGCCGGACTCGGGGCAGGTGCTCGTGAACGGGCAGGACATTGCGCACCTGAACGAGCGCGAGCTGCTCGCCGTGCGGCGCAAGTTCGGGATGCTCTTCCAGAGTGCGGCGCTGTTCGACTCGCTGACGGTCGAGGAGAACATCGCCTTCGTCCTCGCCCGCGAGCGCAACCACACGCCGGAGGAGATTGCTCGGCGCGTGGCGGAGGCGCTGGAAATGGTCGAGATGCCCGGCGTCCAGAAGAAGAAACCCGCCGAGCTGTCCGGCGGCATGCGCAAGCGTGTCGGCCTCGCCCGCGCCATCATCTACCGGCCTGAAGTTGTCTTCTACGACGAGCCGACGACCGGCCTGGACCCGGTGGTCTCCGACAGCATTGATAAACTCATCATCCGCGTCTGCGAGCGCCTGAAGGTCACGACCGTCGTCATCACGCACGATATGCGGAGCATGCAGGCGGTGGGCCGCCGCGTGGCGATGTTGCACCACGGCCGCGTTTACACCACCGGCACGCCGGTGGAATTGATGGCCGCGACGGACCCGGTGGTGAGCCGATTCGTGCGCGGAATTTCGGATGAAAAGGAGCACACGTTTTGAAATGCGAGCCGAGATGAACAACCTGTTTTCAACCCCTCCAGTGCCAGCCGTGTTCCGTGCTCCGCTCGCGTGTCCTGACGCGCGCGACGTTTATCCAAAAACTCAGAACTCAAAACCAACTTCCCCATGAGCCAGTCACACAAAGAATGGAAAGTCGGCGGGTTTGTCGCTCTCGGCCTCGTGCTATTGGCGGTGCTCGTCCTGAACTTCTCGAAGGGCCTCTCGCTCCTCAAGCCCAGCTACGTTGTGCGCCTCAAGACCACCAACGTCGGCGGCATCAAGGACAAGGCCGCCGTGCTGCTCGCCGGCGTCACGGTCGGTAACGTCAGCCACGTCGTGCTCGCGCCGGACAGCAAATCCGTCGTCATCTACCTCCACATTTACGCGAAGCACGACATCCCCGGCGACGCGCTCTTCAACATCGAGGCGCAGGGTTTTCTCGGCGACCAGTTCGTCTCCATCGCGCCGACGCAGAACGCCCTGCCGCCGTTGCCCAAGGACGGTTCTGCGGAGCGCGAGTGCCGCGCGCCCTTCAACATCCAGGACGCCGCCCGCGACGCACTGGGGTTGATCCAGCGCTTGGACTTGGCCGCGCAGAAGATTGATGTCGCCGTCGAGCGAGTAAACAAGACGGTGTTGTCAGAACAGGCCCTGACCAACTTCGCCGCGATCATGGTGAACTTCCGCGTCGCGTCCGAACAGTCCCGCGCTGTGACGGAGCGGGCGATCGCGGTGACGGACCAAGCGGTCGCGCTGGAGCAGAAGGCGATCAGCACGCTCGACCGGCTGGACGTGCTGTTCGCCACGAACACCGCGCCGATTCAGGCGGCGGTGAGCAATGTCTTGAGGTTCTCCGAGCAGCTCAATAGGGTCGGCGCAGACCTTCAAGACACCGTGGGAAGCAACCGCCCATCCATTCAGGCCGCCGTGCGCAACCTTGAGACCGCCTCCGCGCAGGTGACGAATCTCCTCGGCGAAGTGCAGGCTGGCCGCGGGCTGGCCGGAGTGCTCTTCAAGGACGAGGCCCTAGCCCGCAACTTTAAGCAGCTCTCCGCCGACCTCCCCGCCATCAGCGGCCAGATCAACGGCGCCGTCTCCAACCTTAACTCCCTCACCGTGGACGCCCACGGCGTGATGACGAATCTGAACAGCTTCATCGGCGACGGTCGCCTCTTCGTCAGCGACGGACGGCTGCTGGCGGGCAACGGCACGCTGCTCTTGAGCAACCTCAACGCCCACGGCCTCTTCTACAAACCCAAGCCTCCCAAGCCGACGAACAGCTCCCCCACCGGCCCGCTGCTCTCGCCGCGCCAGAAGGCCAACCTGAATTGAGCGAAGTGACGCCGCCAGCTCAGAACCCCAAACGCAGAACCCAAAACTCACGCTAAGATGTCACTCTGGGTCGTCCGCATCGTCTTCCTGATCCTTTGCACCCTCGGCGGCTTCGCGGTGAGCCAAGTGCGGCCCGAGTGGTTGGAGGCGGGGCGTTTCTGGGTGTTTATCGGCTTCGGTTTCGGCGGCATCCTCATCGCCATTGATGAGATGCTCGAAGGCTTCTCCCTCCGCGCCTTCTCGGCGGCCACGTTCGGGATGCTGCTCGGCGCGGTGGTGGCGTGGATGTTCGACAACTCCGGCATCTTCCTGTGGGTGGACAAGGACGACGAGGTCACGCGCAGCCTGCTGCGGATGGCGCTGTTCATCGGCTTCGGCTACATCGGCATGATCATGGCGATGCGCAGCAACAAGGAGGATTTCGCCCTGCTCATCCCCTACATCCGCTTCACCCGCGAGAACAAGCCCGATAACCTCCTGCTGCTCGACACCAGCGTCATCATTGATGGCCGCATCGCTGACTTGATTGACGCGCGCTTCCTGGAAGGCGTCGTCGTCGTGCCGAGTTTCATCCTCAGGGAGCTGCAACTCATCGCCGACTCCGCCGACTCCGTCCGACGCGCCCGCGGCCGGCGCGGGCTGGACATGCTCGCCCGCCTTCAGCGCAACAGAGCCAACGAGGTGAAAATCCACGAGGCGGAGGTGCCCGAGGAAGCGGAAACTGATGCCAAGCTCATCCGCCTCGCCAAGTCCCTCCGCGCCTGCCTCTACACCAACGACCACAACCTCGGCAAAGTCGCCGAGCTGCAGTCCGTCAAATACGTCAACCTCAACGAACTCGCCGCCGCACTGAAGCCAGTCATCCTCCCCGGCGAAGTCTTCACGCTGAAAATCGTCCGCGAGGGCAAGGACCGCGGGCAGGGCGTCGGCTACCTCAACGACGGCACGTTGATTGTGGTGAACAACGCGCAACGCTTCATCGGTCAGCAAATCGAGGTGCAGATCATCAGCCTGCTCCAGAGCGCCACCGGCACGATGGCCTTCGCTGACCCGAAGAACCCGCCGCCCGCACCCGCCGCCTGACTTATGGAGCTCGTCACCGTCTTCACCGCCTTCAACCCCGCTGAAGCCCAGCTCGTCCGCTCCCGCCTCGAAGCGGCTGGCCTGCACGTCTTCGTCGCCGGCGAACTCGCCGCCCTCAGCGTTGACGGCTACGCCCTCGCCGTCGGCGGCATCCGCGTGCAAGTGCCGGAGGTGGACGCGGCGGCGGCGCTGGAGCTGGTGCGGGATGATGGGAGTGGAGAATGAAGCCGAAGAGTAGGAACCCCCCTGCCATATCGCCGCTCCTCTCCTGCCCCTGATCTTGATCCTAATCCTGCTCATTCCGTGAAACTTCGCCCCGTCTTCCCCGCTCTCCGCCGCGTTCTCGCCGCCGACGAACTCCGCGTGGACGACGCCACGCGCCAAGCCCATGCCAGTGACAAGTGGTTTGCCTCGCACCTGCCCGACATCGTCGCCTTGCCGAAGACCCCCGAAGCCGTCGCCGCCGTGTTGCGCATCGCCCACGAGCACCGCGTCCCCGTCACCCCGCGCGGTGCGGGTTATGGCTACGTCGGCGGCTGCGTGCCGGTGCAGGGCGGCATCGCGCTCTCGGTCGCGCGGATGAACCGCATCCAGGAAATCAACCCGCGTGACTTCGTCGCCGTCGTCCAGCCCGGCGTCATCACCGCGAAGCTCCAAGCCGCCGTCGAGAAGCGCGGCCTCTACTACCCGCCCGACCCCGCCAGCCGCGCCGATTGCTCGCTCGGCGGCAACATCGCCACCAATGCCGGTGGCCCGCGCTGCCTCAAATACGGCGTCACCCGCGACTACGTCCTCGGCCTCCAAGTCGCCCTCGCCGACGGCCGCCTTGTCCGCCTTGGCAGCCGTTGCCACAAGAACAAAACCGGCTTCGACCTCCACCGTCTCTTCGTCGGCTCCGAGGGTTTGCTCGGCGTCGTCACCGAAGCCACGCTCAAGCTCCTCCCGCTCCCGCCCTACCGCGCGTTGCTCGGCGTCGGCTTCGACACCACGCGCGGCGCGGCGCGCTCGCTCTCCGCCATTTTCAAGGCCGGCTTCCTCCCTTGTGCGCTGGAAATCGCCGATGAGTTCACCCTCGCCGCCGCCTACAAACGCACGAAGAGCGAGCAGCTCGCCGGCTGCCGCGCGATGCTCTTCGTGGAACTGGACGGCCAAGAGCGCTCCGTCCGCGCTGAGCTAGCCGATGTGGAGCAACTCGTCGCCGGGCAGAAACCGGTCTTCGTCAATCGCGCCTTCGGAGCCGCCGCCGTCGAGTCCCTCTGGGGTCTGCGCCGCGAGTTCAGCTATAGCCTCCGCGACACCGGCCTCACCAAGCTCAACGAAGACATCGCTGTCCCGCGCGGGCGGCTGGAGGAACTCTTCCGCTTCGCCGCGCGCCTGCAAAAGAAGCACGGCCTCCCCGTCGCCTGCTTCGGCCACGCCGGCGACGGCAACATCCACGTCAACGTCATGGTGGACTACACCCAGCCGGAGAGCCGCCCCCGCGCCGACGCCGCGCTCGACGACCTCTTCCGGCAAATCCTCGCCTGGGGTGGCGTCATCACCGGCGAGCACGGCATCGGCCTCGCGAAGAAACCTTGGTGGCCCCTCGCCGCGAACGAAGACGTGCGCGACCTGCACCGCGCCGTGAAGCGCGCCCTCGACCCGCGCGGCATCCTCAACCCCGGCAAGTTCGTGTGAGCAAGCAGCCGGCAAGGACCAAGGCCGGCCCTAGTCAGCAGGGCTTCATTTTTCTGCCCCCCCCCATCTTCCTGAAATCAGCGGCACTGAAATGCCGCCGAACTTTTTCCTCCCGCCCGCCGTCGAACGCCGACATTATCCAGCCATGCACATGACCACCGCCTTCACCCGCCGCCACCTTCTGCTCTCCACCAGCGCGTTCGCGCTCGGCTTGGCGGTCTCCGCCCACGCCGCCGGCAAGGGCTTCACCGCTGACCAGTCCCCCACCGGCGTCGTCGTCAAGTATGACGGCCAACCCTTCGCCACCTACGTCATCGGCGAGGCCAACAAGTCCTTCCTCTTCCCCGTGTATGGCCCCACCGGCAAGTCCATGACCCGCGCCTTCCCGATGCAGAAGGTCGAGGGCGAAGTCACCGACCACTACCACCACCGCGGCATCTGCTTCGGCCATCAGGACATCAACGGCTTCGACTCCTGGATGGAGCGCGCCAGCATCACCCAGTTGCCCGACGACAAGTTGAACGACAAGCAGAAGGCCGCCCTGGGCAAGATGGGCAGCACCAAACACGTTGCCTTCAAGCAAGTCTCCGCCGACGCCCAACGCGCCGTCATCGTCAGCGAGAACCACTACCTCGGCAGCGACGGCAAGAAGTCCGTCACCGAGCTGCGCACCCTGACCTTCCGTGTCGAGGGCGACACGCGCCTGATTGACTGGGACCAGGAGTTCATCGCCACCGAGGGCGAAGTGAACTTTGGCGACAAGAAAGACGCCGGCCTGAGCATCCGCGTGCCCACCACGATGGCCGTGGACTCGAAGAAAGGCGGGCGCATCGTCACCAGCACCGGCATCACCGACAAGGACGCCTGGAGCAAGCGCGCCCCGTGGGTGGACTACTCCGGCCCCGTGGACGGCGAGACCCTCGGCGTCGCCATGCTCAACCACCCCACCAGCTTCCGCTATCCCACGAGCTGGCACGTCCGCACCTACGGCCTCTTCACCGCCAACTGCTTCGGCACCCTCGACAAGGCCGACCCGAACGGCCCGCACACCTTAAAGCCGGGCGAAAAACTCTTCCTCCGCCACCGCTTCGTCTTCCACAAGGGCGACGAGAAGACCGGCAACATCGCCGCCGCCTTCGAGCGGTATGCCAAGGAGAAGAAATAGCCCCTCGCGCCGCCCGCCCCGGCCCCGGCCAGCCCCGGAAAACTCCCAGTCAAAGGCACCAAACTGATTGTTTTCGTGCCAAGTATCCCTGCGAACGCCAGAAAAACGCCTGTTTGAGTCAAAAAACGGCGTGTTCTGACCACCAAACCGCCTGCCCCCGACCGCCAACGCCCGGTTACCGTCCAAAAACCTCCTGCAACCCACCACCGCTCCCCTGTTCTCGCCGTAAAACTCCCTGCGGCCCACCTCGCTCCGCCCGCCTCCCGGTTCAAAACCCCTGTTCCAGGACGAAAACCGCCTGTTGGAGCCGGGAAAACCCCGGTTCCCACCCCAATTCTCCCTGTTCCTCCCGAACTTCAGCCCGCACTCAGGAATAATCCTCGATTCCGCAGTTGAACCCAATGGTCAGGGGCTCCGCTGTTTTGAGTGGAATGGATGGTCTGGCGGCGACTCCGGCGCGCGGTCATCCCGGAGGGATGGGGGAACTTAGCCGGGGGTGAGGAGCGCCAGCGACGCTACCCCCGGATAGACCCGCCCCCCACGTTCCGACCCCGGAGGGGTCGCGGAAGTCCGCTCTGGGGCCTCGGTTTCCCGCACCCCTCCGGGGTGCTAGGGCGTCTGGGGCGAGCTTACCGGGGGTGTCGCTCACGCTCTACCCCCGGCTAAGTTCCCGCATCCCTCCGGGATGCCACCCTTCGCCCGCTGGCCTCCATTCCACCGAAAACAGCGGGGGAACCCAAATCATGAGTGCAGGTCAGTGCAGGTCAGTAGCTTTTCTCTGCGCAGCTACTCTTCAAGGGCTAGGCCAGCACCGCCGGCCAGTCCGTGCCCTTGGGAATGGGCGACGGCTTGTTGAACGGCAGGCCTGGCCTGCTCATCCGCCATTTTGAGGAACAGGAGAAACGTCACCTGCTCAACGTAATCGCCGTAGGACAGCCCGTCAGCCCGCAGGATGTTGGAGTAGTTCCAGAGTTTTTGGACGAGGGCGGTGGGATTGCTCATGCAATTATTATCTCCAATGGCACTTCCACTATCATCCGAACGATCGAGCCCAGCTTCTCACATCGAATCGTGCCTTCATGGGCAAGGACGATTTCCTTAGCCAAAAACAACCCGAAACCACCGCCTTCAACTGACTCGCCCGCAAAACGGGTTCCTCTTGTGAAACATGTGTCAGGATCAATCGGGTAATCAGTCAGATTCTCAACTGTAAGGACCATGACGTCTTCCTTGCCGGCGACATTGGCCTTAACCGTTGTCTGCTTTCGTCCATACTTAACGGCATTTTCCAACAGGACGGCAGGCACAATCGGAAAGGACTTTCGGCTACCGCGAACAATGGCCCTGACACCAGAGACGGATAATTCAATCCTGCGTGCCGTTGCTCGCTCTAAATAGACACAACGCGTTTTGTAAAGCAGATCGTAAACGTTGATCGTCGCGTCGAGCGGAACTGCACGCATACCGTCGATGTTGGAAAGAGCCTCAAGGATATCGAAATTATTCCGCATCAATTCAGCAGCGCTGAGAATGGTCTGCAACGCTCCACCCCCACCGTTGTTCTGGAGTTCCTTTTCCGCGTGCTGCAAGACCGCCGCATTAAGCTTCCGAAGTTCATGGAATGATTGGGGGAAAATTTTAGCGGCTTTCTCAATTACATCGGCACGAAGGCTATCCAAGTCATTAAAGAATTTAACAATCTGGTCAAGGTCCGCGCGTGCGACCTTTGTTTCGGGGTATCGTTTTGCCATTTCCCGTTCGTTGGCCGTATCAAACCGAGGGAATGCGACAAGACCAGTAACAATCCACATTTGCCCTTGAAAATAGAAGCTCCGACTCGTGAAACCAAATGGGCACTGGTAATAGCCGGCGGGCTGCAACTGCACACTTTGATAGTGATCTGCACACTCTTTCTTTTTCTGCATGGCTTTCTTGCAGAACCCACAAGCAGACACAAGTGAGCCATCGTGTAGTCGCTTTGAAGTTGGGTCAAAGATTGGGAATTGGGAAGGGATCATGGCTTCGGCAAGAAAATCTTGGAAATGATGGTCGCCACCGCCTTTTCAGCCACAGTGCCGGCAATCTTGGTTACCTTCTCTTTGAAACCGGACTCGTCACCCTTTGCCAAAGCCTTGACGAGGGCGTCCTGTAGCCGCTGCCGCTCATGAGAATCGGAAATCTGCAATTTCAAGATTAGCGATTCAAAGAGGTGCTCCTTTGAAAATGCCTTTCGCAGTTCCGTTTCAATCAGGGCTAGGGAGTCACCAAGGCCAAGGTCTTTCGGCAGCACAGCATGACTCAAGCGAAAGAACTCCGATTCAGCAGCGTTCAGACTTCGGGAAGTGTAAGCGATCAACCTCGTTCGTGGTGAAACGCGCCGGACATGCTTCAACAAATCGAGCCCCTGTGACTTGCCCAGCCTTTGGCCGACACCATGGTAATCAAGAATCGCGAGGTCGTAGATTTGGCTTTCGAGGTTGTGCAAATCTTTGCCCTCAGTGTCGTGATCAACCGCAAATCCTTCGCTCCTCAGTTCGGAAATCAGGAGTGGATTCTCATCGTCGACAACTACAACCCGCGCAGACTGAACCAGACGCTCCCTTGTCAAAGTCTGGTCAAACGACTCCAAAGCGGGCTTCTTCTTAAACCATGATGTCATGCTCATAATCAAATAGCTGCTCAGACCAAAAACGCTTAACCAGCCAACTTCTATTGGGCCGATTGTCATAACTTCCCACTGAATGCGCGATTCAAAATGGACTGGCGGAGGCGGGTGGCGCGCTGGAGGTTGGCGGTCACCACCGACTTCAACTCCTCCATCACGCTCCACCGCCGCTCGTCGTTGACGCGGTGGACCTCGTCATGCGTGCGTCTCTCCGTGGCGGGCGTGGAACCAATCTCGTCGAGGAAGAGGATGACTTGGAGGGCCGTTGGCATGGGCGGAGGCTGGCAAAGCGGGGCGGGAGTTGCAAGCGGGTTGCCAGCAACTGAGTTGCGCTCTTGCTCCGAGGCGGCCCGGAAAATCGCTTGTCAGCCGGGCTGGCGATTTGGCAGTTTCCGCCCGAGCCAAAATCAATTCACCACCCAGTTCCACCGGAACAACTAACTAACAGAGTTTATGCCCGAACCCACGCCGCCCGTCCCGAATCCCGATCCCACTCCCGACCCGGCTACGCCGCAGCGGCAGCCGCGCGGGTATTTCAACCAGGCCCAGTTGGAGGAGATCGGCGTCGCCGAGGATGTCCATCTACAGGCGGTCAAGGCGCCCTACAAGGAGGAGTTGGCCAAGCTGGACCTCGATGCGGAGTGGCTCACCGGCTTCGGCACCGCCATCGCGCAGGCCCGGGGCAAGACCGCCGAGACGGGCCAGAGCAGCGACCAGCGGCACGCGGCCAAGTTGAACGCCGACGGGGCGGAGCGCGTGCTCATCGTGTGCCTCCAGAAAATCCAGAGCGCGGCCAAACAGAAGCACCGGATGCTGGCGGAGGACGATGATCCCGAGACGAATTTCCCGACCGACGGGTATCTCATCGGCCAGCGCCTCAATCCCAACCGGGATGGCCTCTTGCAGAATGCCGAGGCGCTCATCCTCAAGGCCAAGGCAGACCAGCTCCCCGGCCACAAGACGGACGAGGAACTCCAGCCGATCCGCGACGCGCTCAAGGACTACCGCGCCGCAGAGACCGGCCAAAGTGACGCGGGAGGAGACGCCGAGGCCGACCGCATCGCGCGGGACAAGCTGGTGAAGAAGATCACCAGCCGCCGGTGCGCAGTCCAAAACGCGATCGACGGCCTTTACCCCTACACGGACGACGACAATGCCCCGGTCCGCCGCTTGTTCAAATTGCCGGTGAACCGCCCGTTCAACGGCTGAGGCGAGAGCGGGGGCGGGTTCATGGGTAGCCGCCACGGCCCGAAAACCGCGCATTGGGACCCTGAACCGAGGCGCTGGGGCAAGCGGGGCCTGGCTCGGAGTCCCGGCTTCAGCCGGTGGAACCGTCCGCCGCACCTCCGCCGCTCGTTCGCGCTACTGGCTAAAGCCGGGACTCCAAACGGGGGTTCATGGCGAGGCGGGCGAATTACCGCTCTCCCCGTCCCGTCCATCTCCCGCCCATGACGCCCCGTGCCACCGCCCAGCTCTCTCTTCGTGAGCACGCCTCGCGACGCGAGTGGTTGCGCGTTGGCGGACTTGGCTCGCTCGGCCTTTCCCTCGGTGGCTTTTTCCAGTCCCAAGGCCGCGCGGCGGTGCCCAACAGCGGCACCTTCGGCAAGGCCAAGCACTGCATCATCCTCTTCCTCGGAGGCGGCCCGCCGCAACACGAGACCTTCGACCCCAAGCCCGATGCGCCGCGTGAGATTCGCGGCGAGTTCAAGCCCATCGCCACCAGCGTGCCGGGCATTCAGTTCTCCGAGTTGCTGCCGCGCACGGCGAAGGTCGCGCAGCACATGGCCGTGGTGCGCTCCATGTTCACGGACGTGAACAGCCATTCCACCAGCGGCTACTGGATGCTCACCGGCACGCGCCACGATTCGCAGGCGGAGAGCTTGCCGCCGAACTCCAGCGACTGGCCCAGCCTCGCCGCTGTCATTGGCGCGCTGAAGCCCAGCGAGCGCTCGCCTTTCTCCTCGGTGCTGCTGCCCGAGATGATTCACAACAACCCGAACATCCCGTGGCCCGGCCAGGACGGCGGCTTCATGGGGCACATGTGGAATCCTTCCGTGTTCAAGTGCGATCCCGCCGCACCGGGCTTCGAGATTGATGGCCTGAAACTCCCCGCCGATGTCTCCGCGCTGCGCGTTACCGAGCGCGTCAGTCTGCTACGCCAGCTCGACGACCATTTCCTTGCCAGTGCCCGGATCGAATCCATCGCGGCGCTGGACCGCGTGCAACAGCGTGCCTTCGATGTCGTTCAAAACGCTTCGACCCGTGCGGCCTTTGAGCTGGAGCGGGAGAGTGCAGCTACCCGCGATCGCTATGGGCGGCACAAGTTTGGCCAAAGCTGCCTGCTCGCGCGGCGGCTCATCGAGTCCGGCGCGCGTCTGGTGCAGGTGAACTGGCCGCGCGAAAAGGGCGACACCGACGTGGGCAACCCGCTCTGGGACACGCACCAAAAGAACGCCGAGCGCGTCCGCGATGTGCTCTGCCCGACGCTCGACTCCGCCTATCCCGCGTTGCTTACGGACTTGCACGAACGCGGCTTGCTCGCCGAGACGCTCGTCGTGGCGATGGGCGAGTTCGGGCGCACGCCGAAGCACAACGGCAGCGGCGGGCGGGACCATTGGGGGCATTGCTTCTCCGTCGCGCTGGCGGGTGGCGGGGTGCGTGGTGGGCAAGTCATCGGTGCGAGCGACCGCATCGGCGGCTACCCGGCGTCGCGCCCGCAGCGACCGCAGGACTTGGCCGCGACGATCTTCCACCTGCTCGGCATTGACCCGCACGGCTTCTTCGACGATCGCACCGGCCGCGCCCGCCCGCTGCAAACCGGCGGGGAAGTCATCCGCGAGCTGGCTTGAGGCGGCACGGATGTGCTGGGTTCGTGCTTCACGAGCAAAAGCAAACCGGCGGTTCCGCTGTAGGCAGAACCGCCGGTGAAGGAGTGCGCCGAGTCGCCTCGGCGGCTGCGGGTTACATGTTCGCGATCAAGTTGTCGCCGAATTCGGAGCACTTGATTTCGGTCGCGCCGTCCATGAGGCGGGCGAAGTCGTAGGTGACGCGCTTGCTGGCAATCGCGCCGTTGAGGCCCTTGAGGATGAGGTCGGCGGCTTCGAGCCAGCCGAGGTGGCGCAGCATCATCTCGCCGGAGAGGACGACGGAGCCGGGGTTCACCACGTCTTTACCCGCATACTTGGGTGCGGTGCCGTGCGTGGCCTCGAAGATGGCGTGGCCGGTGACGTAGTTGATGTTACCGCCGGGCGCGATGCCGATGCCGCCGACTTGCGCGGCGAGGGCGTCGCTGAGGTAGTCGCCGTTGAGGTTGAGCGTGGCGATGACATCGAAGTCCGTGGGGCGGGTGAGCACCTGCTGGAGGGCGATGTCGGCGATGGCGTCCTTGATGAGGATGGCTCCGGCGGCGAGGGCGGCTTTCTGCTCTTCGTTCGCGGCGGCTTCGCCCTTTTCCTTCTTGGTCTTTTCCCACTTGGCCCAGGTGTAAACCTTGTCGCCGAAGATGCGTTCGGCGGCGCTGTAGGCCCAGTCACGGAAGGCACCTTCCGTGTATTTCATGATGTTGCCCTTGTGGACGATGGTGACGCTCTTGCGCTTGTTCGCCAGGGCGTATTCCACGGCGGACTTCATGAGGCGGATGGTGCCGACGTTGGAGACGGCCTTGATGCCGAGGCCGACTTGCACGGGGATGTGCGAGGCGTCGTGGTCGGGCGCGGCGAGCTTCATGTAGCCGGCGATGGCGTCCTTGGTGCCGAAGCGAATCTTGGCGAAGTCTTTCGGAAATTCCTTCGCGAGGAAGTCGAGGACCTTCTGGGCTTCGGGCGAACCGCCGACGAACTCAATGCCGGCGTAGATGTCCTCGGTGTTCTCGCGGAAGATGACCATGTCCACCTTCTCGGGGTGCTTTACGGGGCTGGGGACGCCGGTGAACCATTGCACGGGGCGCAGGCAGACGTAGAGGTCGAGCATCTGGCGCAGGGCGACGTTGAGCGAGCGCATGCCGCCGCCGACGGGCGTGGTGAGCGGGCCTTTGATGCCGACGAGGTATTCGCGGAAGGCCTCGACGGTGTCGTCGGGCAGCCAGTTGTTGAAGCGCTTGAAGCTCTCCTCACCGGCGAAGACTTCCATCCACGCGATCTTGCGCTGGCCGCCGTAAGCTTTCTCCACGGCGGCATCCAGCACGCGGACGGAGGAAGCCCAGATGTCAGGGCCGGTGCCGTCGCCACGGATGAAGGGGATGATGGGGTTGGCGGGGACGGCGAGCTTGCCGTTGACGATGGTGATTTTGTCGCCGGTGGGAACCGTGCAGGTGGTGTAAGCCATGTTTAGTTTCGAGTTCTGATTTTTGGGTTTGAGTTGGCGGGCGGGCGGCAGATTGAGTTAGGCGGACTTGGGGGCTTCGGTCATGCCCATGACTTGGTAGCCGCAGTCCACGTAGAGGACTTGGCCGGTGATGGCGGCGGCGCCGTCGCTGGCGAGGAAGGTGCCGGTCGCGCCGAGTTCGTCGGGGAGGACGTTGCGCTTGAGCGGGGCGTGCTGCTCGTAGTGCTTGAGCATGGCGCTGAAGCCGGCGATGCCGCGCGCGGCCAGGGTGTTGACCGGGCCGGCGGAGATGCAGTTGACGCGAATCTTCTGCCCGCCGAGATCGTAGGCGAGGTAGCGGGTGCTGGCTTCGAGAGCGGCTTTGGCGACGCCCATGACGTTGTAGTGCGGGATGACTTTTTCCGCGCCGTAGTAGCTCATGGCGACAATGCTGCCGCCGTCGGTCATGAGCGGGGCCGCCCCGCGTGCGAGGGCAACGAGGGAGTAAGCGCTAATGTCGTGGGAGATGCGGAAGGCTTCGCGCGTGGTGTCCACGAAGCGGCCTTCGAGGGCTTCCTTCGGGGCGAAGGCGACGGCGTGGAGGAGGAGGTCGAGCTTGCCAAACTTCGCGCCGACTTCGGCAAAGACGCGGGCAATATCCTCGTCCTTGGCGACGTCGCAAGGCATGAGCAAGGTGTCGGGGCCGAAGGCGCTGACGAGTTCCTCGACGTTGTCTTTGAGGCGTTCGCCCTGATAGGTAAAGGCGAGTCGCGCACCGGCCTTGTGCCAGGCTTGGGCGATCGCCCAAGCGATGGAGCGTTTGTTGGCGACGCCGAAGACGAGTCCGAGTTTGCCTGCGAGTGATGACATAGCGCGGAAAGAGTGTCGTGGCGCGGTGGGGCGAGGCAAGCGGGGAGTTCGGCAGGCGGACTGTGCGGGTGAGAATAAGGCTTTCCCCGCCGGGGTCGGTCTGGCTTTATCTCTGGCCCGAAGCGGAGGGGCAGAGGTTAAGAGTAAGATTACGAATAAGATTAAGGGCACGGCGCGAAGCTCCCGGCGGTCCTTGCCCTCTTACTCGTAATCGTGATCTTACTCCTAATCCTGCTCCGCCCTTCCTCAACTGTTTACAAAACATGACCGCACCTACCGTCAAGCCCACCAGCCTCCCCCTCGTCATCCTCAAGCCCCGCGAAGCCGACCGCGTCGTTGCGGGGCATCCTTGGATTTACTCCGGGGCCATCATGCACGTGTCCCCGGGCGTGCAGGACGGCGACCTCGTCGAGGTGAAGGACCATCGCAAGCATTGGCTCGGCGTGGGGCTCTACAACGCGAAGTCCAAGATCACTGTGCGCCTGCTCACGCACGAGCACGTCACGGTGGACCAGGCGTTCTTCGAGGCGCGCATCCGGGAGGCGCTGGCGTTGCGGCAGCGGCACTTGCCGGGCGCGACTTCCTTCCGCGTGGTCAGTGCCGAGGGCGACTTTCTCAGCGGTCTCATCGTGGACAAATACGACGACGTGCTCGTGGTGCAGACCCCGGCGTTGGGCATGGATTTGCGCAAGCCGCTCATCCTCGGAGCGCTTCAGGCCATTTTCAAACCGCGCGCCATCGTCGAGCGGAATGAAATGGCCTCGCGCAAGTTTGAGGGGCTGCCCGAAGTCAACGGCATGCTTGCCGGCACGCTGGACGGCCCGGTGGCGGTGAATCTCAACGGACTCATGTTCGAGACCGACCTCCGTGCCGGGCACAAGACCGGCCTCTACCTCGACCAACAGGCGAACTACCAGCGCACCGCCGAACTCATCGCACTCACGCCCGGCGCGAACGTTCTCGACTGCTTCACCTTCCTCGGCGGCTTTGCGCTACATGCGGCACGCGCTGGCGCGGCGCACGTCCACGGGTTGGACCAGAGCGCGGACGCGATTGCTGCCGCGACGCGCAACGCGGCGACCAACGGACTGGCGGACAAGTGCACGTTCGAGGCGACGAATGTCTTCGATTGGCTCAAGGCTCAGACCACCACCGGCCCGCACGAGAAGCTCATCCCGAAGTTCGATGCCATCATCCTCGACCCGCCGTCCTTCACGCGGAACCGCGCCTCGGTGGAAGACGCCTTGCGCGGCTACAAGGAGATTCACTTGCGCGCGCTGAAGCTGCTCAAGCCAGGCGGGCTGCTCGCGACCTTCTGCTGCTCGCACCATGTGGACGCAGCGACGTTCCAGGACGTGGTGCTCTCGGCTGCCTTCGACACGCGCCGCGTGCTGCGTCGCGTGGCGACGTTCACGCAGTCGCCCGACCATCCCTTCATCCCGTGCATTGCAGAGACGGAGTATCTGAAGGGGTTTGCGTTTGAAGTGGTGTGGTGAGGAAGAACGCGGGGCGGAGTAGGATTACGAGCAAGAGCCGAACGCGGCAAGGAGCGCGGCCCCCCTGCGGGTCGGGCGCTGCTTGGTTGCTTGCCAACCGGGAGGTCGTTCGGGGCTTTTCCCCTCACCCCCAGCCGTCTCCATGAACCTGGTAGGGCCGAAGTGCGGTCGGCCGCCCCAGCCCCCCAGCGCGGCCCAACCGGATTCTTGGGCTGAAATCGGGAGCCGCAGCGGTTCGTAGATTCTCTTCCAGTGGGAGAGGGCTGGGGTGAAGGAGAACGGCCACCCAGACCCAAGCGCGTTGCCAGAAAGTGAGCTGCACCTCTGCGAGGCCGGGTGCTGGAAAGTGCCTTGATTTCACCGCGTGCCGCAGTAGCCTCACCCCATCAATCCAGCCAGTCCGAGCGAAGAGTTCGTCATGCCCAGTTTGAAGGACATCGTGGTGGGGAGCGGCGAGTGCGGGGGCGCTTGGATTGTGCATGTGGCGAGCAACTCAAACCTAAACTCAAAGCCTATGAACTCCTCACTGATGCTTCGCTTCCGTCCGGCGCGGTTGCGCGGTCTGCTGGGTGGGTTGGCTGGCCTGGCCGTCGCGGCCGGGGCAGGGCAGGGCGCGGAGCCGGTGGCTCAGGTCAAGCCGCCGCCCGACTTCGGGGCACTGGAGTTTGAACAACTGGCGAACATCCGAGTCACCAGCGTCTCGAAGAAAGAGGAATCCCTTTCCGGTGCCGCCGCCGCCATCCACGTCATCACGCCTGAGGACATCCGGCGCAGCGGGGCGACGAGCCTGCCAGAGCTGTTGCGGCTGGCTCCGGGCGTGCAGGTGGCGCGCATTGATGCCCGGCGCTGGGCCGTCAGCGCGCGCGGCTTCAACGGCGAGTTCGCCAACAAGCTTTTGATCATGGTGGATGGCCGCACGGTTTACACCCCGCTCTTCTCGGGCGTCCAGTGGCGGTTGGTGGATCCGGTGCTGGAGGACATCGAACGCATCGAGGTCATCCGTGGCCCCGGCGCGACGGTCTGGGGGGCAAACGCGGTGAACGGCGTCATCAACATCATCACCAAGTCGGCGCAGGCCACGCAGGGCGGACTGGTCACGGCCGGCGGGGGCAGCGAGGAATCGGCCTTCGGCGTCCTGCGCTACGGCCTCAAGCTCAACGACGACGCCTTCTTCCGGGTTTACGCCAAGGGCGGCTTGGGCGATGACACCCGGCTGGCGGGCGGCGGGGCGAGTGTGGATGCCTGGCAGAGCGGGCTGGGCGGATTCCGCCTCGATTGGCATCCCACCGGCGCGGACACGGTGATGATGCAGGGCGAGTTTTACGCCGGCACCAGCGACCAGTTCAGCTCCGTCGCGTTCCCCTTCGATCCGGCGCGCTACCACGGCGGACACGCGCTGGCCCGCTGGACGCGGGAGCTGGGCGATGACTCCCGGATGAGTCTGCAGTTTTTCTACAACCGAAACGTGCTGGACCAGGAAGGCTTCCAAGAGGACCGCGACCAATATGACGTGGAGTTTCAGCACCAGTTCGCGTTGGGCACGCGGAACAACCTCGTCTGGGGCGGCGGCTACCGGCTGAACTTGGACCGGATGCTACCGGGCAACCTCGGCACGGTCACGTTCCTCCCGGTCGAGGATGAAGTGCATCAGTTCAATTTCTTTCTGCAAGACACGCTGACCCTCGTGCCGGACCGGCTGACCTTCACACCGGGTGTGAAGCTCGAGCTGCACGAATACACCGGTCTCGAGGTGCAACCGGGCGCGCGGCTGGCGTGGACGCCCCACGCCGACCACACCTTCTGGGCCTCCGTGGCCCGCGCCGTGCGCACGCCCTCGCGCGCGGATGAGGCGCTCTTCGCGCCCGCCGCCGCTCCGTTCTTCTCCCTGCCGAACACCGCGCTGCCCGCCGAGCGGCTCACCGCTTGCGAGCTGGGCTACCGCACGCAGCCGCACCCGCGCCTGACCTTGGACACAGCGCTGTTCTACAATGACTACGACCGGCTTCGCGCCAACGACCGGCCCTTCCTGCCTGGCCCCGCGACCGTGCGCGGCTCCCAGATGCGCGGGGAGTCCTACGGTGTTGAGAGCATCGCCAACTGGCAGGCCCTCGACCGTTGGCGGCTTACGGCCAGCTACACGTATCTCAACACGCAGCTCCACCTCGATCCGGGCAGCACCGCCGCTGCGACCGCCGCCGATCCGGAGCGCCAAAGCCCGCGCCACGAGGTAGCCTTGCGCTCGCGACTGGACCTCACGCGCGACGTGGAGTTCGACGCCAGCTATCGGTTCGTGGACAGCCTTCCCGCCTTGGGCATCGCGGCGTATCACTCGGTGGACCTGCGGCTCGGCTGGCGTCCGAAGAAACATCTGGAGTTGTCCCTCGTCGGCCAGAACCTGCTGAACTCCGCCCATGCGGAATTCCGCACTGGCTTCGTCGCCCCGGTGCCGAAGGAGATCGAGCGTTCAGTTTACGGCAAGGTCACATGGCGCTTCTAAGCCCTCACTCCGCAGGTGAAAACGTCGAGGACGCGCTGGCCGTGGGCGGAGCGCGGCCTTCAGACCGCAGAAACGTGGGTGAGGCAGCAGCCTTCCAGCCGCCTTCGTCCTGCCCCGCTTTCTGCGGCGTGAACGCCGGGCTCTGCGCCCTCTGGCTCACCCTGCTGGCTTGGGCCTGGCTCGGCGCGGCCCCGGTTCACGCGCAGCCGGCCTACTCGGTGACCGAGGCCGGGGTCAAGGCGGGCTACCTGCTGGGCTTCACCCGCTACACGGACTGGCCGACGAACGCGTTCACCAATGCCGCCGCGCCCCTCGTCATCGGCGTGCTGGGGGACGACCCCTTCGGCGCGACGCTCGATCAGACGGTGCTGAAGAAGATCAGCCAGGGGCGGCCCGTGTTCGTGCGCCGCGCGCGCGAGGTGGCGGCGTTGGAGGAGTGCCACGCCATTTTCATCTGCCGCTCCGAGCAGGCTCGGCTGCCAGCCATCCTCGCCGCGCTCCGCGACCGCCCGGTGCTGACGGCCTGCGACACGGACGCGTTCTTCGAGCAAGGGGTGATGTTCAAGTTCACCGTGGTGCTGAACCCGGAGACCAAGGTGAAAGAGTCGGTGCGGTTTGAAGTGCGGCGGGACGTGGCGGCCCAGGCGGGGCTCAAGTTCGATTCACGGATGCTGGACGCCGCCCTCCAAGTCTGGCCCAAGCGCGAGAAGGAGGGGAAGCGACCATGAGCTGGGGATTTATGAGGAGGGCTGGAGGGCTGGAGGGAGTGATCCCAGTTCGTCATGAAATCCGGTGGCCGGGTGGAAAAACCGCGCCGCGCTTTGACTCCCTCTCCCTTCCTCGGATGAGCGGAGAAGGCGAACTGCGGTCGCCACGGGCAGGTTCTACCGGTTCTACCGGCTGCGGATTCTCTCTCCTGCCTTCCTGCTCTCCTTATAGAAAACCCCCTCCTCCGCTCCTAGGATGACGCCCTTCCGCGACCTCTCCCTGCGGCGCAAGCTCACGCTGGCCATCCTGATCACGAGCGTCGTCCCGCTCGGGCTAGCGGCGGCGCTGGTGCTCGGCTACCAGGTTGCCGGGCTGCGCGCGCGTGCGGTGGTCAATTTGCAAGCCATGGCGGAGTCGCTCGCCGTGAGCACGCGGGCCACGCTGGAGTTCGATGACGCGGTCCGAGCCGAGGAGTTGTTGGCGACGCTGCGGGTGCGACCGGAGCTGGTCGCGGCGGCGGTTTATGCGCGGGACGGCCGGGTCTTCGCCAGCTATCGCCGGGAGGATGCTGCGGGCCTGGTCTTCCCCTCGTTACCGGTGGGCAGCGTGGGGAGCGCCCAGTCGGTGGGCAGCCACTTGGTGCTGTTCCACCCCGTCCGCAACGGGGCGGAGACGTTGGGCCAAATCTATCTGCGCGCCGATTTGGCCGTGCTTTACGCCCAACTGCCGCAGCAGGGCTTGATCGTGCTCGGCGTGCTGGCTGGCTTGCTGTTGCTGACCTACTGGCTGTCCCACGAGTTTCAGCGGGTGATTTCCCGGCCCATCCTGGCGCTGGCGGAGACCGCGCAGGCGGTGGCGGAGCGGCAGGATTATTCAGTGCGGGCCGCGAAGCACGGCCGGGACGAAATCGGAACGTTTACGGACGGCTTCAACCAAATGCTCGCGGGCATTCAGGCGCGGGATGACGCCTTGCAAACCGTCAACGCCGCCTTGCACGCGGAGAACATCGAGCGCAAGCGGGCGGAGGCGGAGGCGACCCAACTGGCCGTGATTGTGCGTTCGTCCGACGACGCCATCATCGGCAAAGATTTGCAGGGGCTAATCACCAGTTGGAACCAGGGGGCAGAAAAGCTCTTCGGCTATTCGGCCAGCGAGATGCTGGGGACTTCAATTCTGCGGTTGATTCCAGCCGACCGGCAGGACGAAGAAGTTCACATCCTTGGAAAGCTCCGCCGGGGTGAAAGCGTGGAGCATTTTGAGACCCGGCGACAAACGCGGGACGGGCGGCAGATCGACGTCTCGATCACGGCCTCGCCCATCAAAGATGCCAATGGAACAGTCATCGGGGCCTCGAAAGTGGCGCGCGACATCACCGGGCGCAAGCAGGCGGAGGAGGCCATTCGCACCCTCAACGCCAGCTTGGAGCGCCGGGTGCAGGATCGCACAGCCGAGCTGCTCACGGCCAACGCCGCCCTCGCCGATTTCAAGGCCGCGCTCGACGAGCACGCCATTGTCGCCATCACGGACGCACATGGGCAGATCACCTACGCCAACGACCGGTTCTGCGCGATTGCCAAGTATTCGCGCGCGGAGTTGCTCGGCCAGAATCACCGCCTCATCAACTCCGGCCATCACCCCAAGGCGTTGATGCGCGAGCTGTGGCAGACCATCACCAGTGGGCGCGTGTGGCATGGTGAACTGAAGAATCGTGCGAAGGACGGCTCGTTCTACTGGGTGGATTCCACGATCGTCCCGTTCCTCGGGGCGGATGGGAAGCCGATCCAATACATAGCGATTCGCACGGACATCACCGAGCGCAAGCTGGCGGAGGAGCGCCTAGCCTTGGTGAATACCGAGCTGCAACGCCAGGCTGCACAGCTCGAAGCCGCCAATCGCGAGCTGGAGTCCTTCTCCTACTCCGTCTCCCACGACTTGCGCGCGCCGTTGCGACACATCCACGGCTACGTGGAGATGCTGACGGACGCGACGGCGGGGCAACTGGCGGAGCAGCCCCGGCGTTACTTGCAGACCATCACGGAGGCGAGCGAGGAGATGGGCGAGTTGATTGATGACCTGCTGGCCTTCTCGCGCATGAGCCGGACGGAGTTGACCGAAACGACCGTGCCGCTGGACGCGCTGGTGCAGGAGACGTTGCGCGGGCTGGAACTGGCGGTGCGCGGGCGGAACATCCAGTGGCAGATCGCGCCGCTGCCGCCGGTGCGGGGCGATGCGGCGATGCTCAAGCAGGTCTTCGCCAACCTCCTCGGCAACGCGGTCAAATACAGTCGCGGGCGCGACCCGGCGCTCATCGAGGTCGGGGTGGCCGATTCTGCGTCTGCCGTGATAACGGGCGCGCTGCCGCCGGGAGGCGGGCTGCCCAACGCCGTCACCCTCTTCGTGCGCGATAACGGGGCGGGGTTCGACATGCGGTATGCCCACAAACTTTTTGGGGTGTTCCAACGGCTGCATCGTGCCGATGAGTTTGAAGGCACCGGCATCGGTCTCGCCACGGTGCGGCGTATTCTGGCCCGGCACGGCGGGCGCGTTTGGGCGGAAGGGAAGGTGGGCGCGGGGGCGACGTTTTATTTCACCCTGCAACTGGCGGGAGAGGGAATTGCGAATTAAGGGTTAAGAATGAAGATTACGAATCGCCAACAAGCTCAAGCCGGTGCGGCGCATTGCGGAGGCTGGACCAGCAATGCCGCGCGAACGCCTTGCCCCAATTCTTAACGCTTAACTCTTTATTCCTATGCTCAAACGAATTCTCTTCGCCGAAGACAGCCCGCGCGATGCGGAGCTGACGCTCGCCGCACTCGCCGCCGTGAACGTGGCCAACGAAGTCGTCCATGTGCGCGATGGGGTGGAGGTCCTCGACTATCTGTATCGGCGCGGCGCGTTCGCCGGTCGCACTGACTCGCAGCCCGTCGTCGTGCTACTGGACCTGAAGATGCCCAAGGTGGACGGGTTGGAGGTGCTGCGGCAGATCAAAGGTGACCCCGCGCTCAAAACCATCCCGGTGGTCATGATGACTTCCTCGCGCGAGGAACAGGACTTGGTCGCCAGCTACCAACTGGGCGTCAACGCTTACGTGGTCAAGCCGCTGAAGTTCCCGGAGTTCGTCGCGGCGGTGAAGCAGGTGGGGGCGTTCTGGGCCGTGGTCAACGAACCGCCTAGAACGAAGTAAGCGCTTAAATTCTAATTCTGTATGCGTGTTTTGCATTTAGAGGACAGCCCGCGTGACGCGGAGATCATCCGCCGGAAGCTCGAGTCCGGCGGGCTGGGTTGCGATGTCCTCCGCGTGGAGACGGAAGCGCAATTCGTCGCCGCGCTGGCGGCGGAGGTGTTCGACCTCATCCTGTGCGACTACAACCTGCCGGACTACGACGGGCTCGACGCCTTGACCCGAGCGCTGGAGCAGCAGCCGGGCACGCCGGTGCTGCTGATCTCCGGCACGCTGGGCGAGGACAAGGCCGTGCAGTGCCTGCAACTGGGCGCGACGGATTACCTGCTCAAGGAACGCCTCGACCGGCTCCCCGCCGCCGTGAAGCGCGCGTTGACGGAAGCGGCGGAGCGCCGTCGGCACCGGGAGGTGGAGATGGCGCTGGAACGGGAGCGCGTCTTGCTCCGCACGGTGATCGACCTGCTGCCGGACCACATCTACGTCAAGGACACCCAGAGCCGTTTCCTGCTGGCGAACCGGGGCGTGGCGCTGGCGATGGGCGTGGCCGGGCCGGAGCAGTTGATCGGGAAAGCTGACCTGGATTTCTACCCCGAGGGGGATTCCGCCCTGTTTCGCCGCGATGAACAGGACGTGCTGGCCGGGCACGCGTTGCTCAACAAGGAGGAGCCCGTCGTCCACCCGGATGGCTCGCAGCGGTTCATCCTGACCACCAAGGTGCCGCTTCGGGACCCCGCTGGGAACATCATCGGTCTGGTGGGCATCGGGCGCGACTTCACGGAGCGCAAGCAGGCGGAGGAGGCGCTGCGGCAGAGTGAGGAGCGCTTCGCCAAGGCCTTCGAGGCCAGTCCGGCGGCGGTGAACATCGTTACGGTTCGGGAAGGGCGGCTGCTGATGGCCAATAATAGTTACTGCCAGTTCTTCGGCTACACCCGCGCCGAACTCATCGGCCGCACCGTGCTGGAGTTGGGGATCCATGCGGACCCTGCCCAGCGCGCGCCACTGATCGAGCGGTTGCTGGCCCAAGGCTCCGTGCGCGATTACGAAGTTCAGGCCCGGCGCAAGGACGGCACCGTCCGCGATGGGTTGCTGGCGGTCGAGTTCTTCAACTACCCCGGCGTGGCCGAGCCGGTGCTCATCTCGACGTTCACGGACATCACGGAGCGCAAGCAGGCGGAGGAGGCGCTGCGCGAGAGTGAGAGTCATTACCGCGTGCTGTATGAGAACTCGCCTTACTGCATCCACGAGATTGACCGCGCGGGGCGGCTGACGCTGATGAACCGCGCCGGCCTGAGGATGCTGGGCGTGCAGGAGGAGGGCGCGATTTGCGGTCTGCCCTTATTGTCAGCGGTGGCGGAGGCGGACCGGGAACGGATTGGCCGGCTGCTGGAGCTCGCGTTCCAGGGCCAGGCCGCCGAGTTCGAGTTCCAGGCCGCCAACGGCAGCTTGTTCCAGTCATCCTTCGTGCCGATCACGAATGTGCAGGGCGTGGTCCTCCGGATCATGGGGCTGACCCAGGACATCACCATGCGCAAGCAGGCCGAGGCGGCGTTGCGCGAGAGCGAGGAGCGCTACCGGCTGCTGGCGGATTACGCGGAGGACTTTGTCACGCTTAACGACACCGAAGGTGGGCGGCTCTACGTCAGCCCGTCCTTCTACCGCGCGACCGGCTGGCCGAAGGAGGTCATCCAAGGCACCGGCTGGCGCAGTCGCGCGCACCCGGATGACTTGCCGCTCATCGAACGCACGCGCGTGGCCAACCTCGCGGGCGAGAGCACCACCCTCGAGCACCGCATCAGGTGCGCGGACGGGCGCTGGCTGTGGGTCGAGTCCCGTTGCAAACCCATCCTCGGGCGCGGCGGCAAGGTGGAGAAACTGCTGGTCTGGGGGCGTGACATCACTGCGCGTAAGCAGGCGGAGGCGGCCGTGCAAGCCTCACAGCAGATGCTGCAACTGATCTTGGACAACATCCCGCAAGGCGTCTTCTGGAAGGACCGGGAGTCCCGTTACTTGGGTTGCAACGCGGTCGTCGCCCAGACTTTCGGGGTCGCCCCCGCCGCGTCACTGCTCGGGAAGTCGGACCTGGACTTCGGCTCGATCACCCCGGAGCAGGCGGCGTTCTTCGTGCAGAAGGACCGGGAGGTCATGGAGTCGAACCGGCCGCAGTTGGGCATCATCGAGCCGTCCACGTTTGCCGACGGACGCGCGCGCTGGCTGGAAACTAACAAGCTCCCGTTGTGCAGCCCATCGGGAGAAGTCATCGGCGTGCTGGGCACCTGGCAGGACATCACCGAGCGTAAAGAGGCGCAGGAGGTGCTCCAGCGCCGCGCGTCGGAACTCGAGCGGTTCCACCGCCTGAGCGTCGGGCGCGAGTTGCAGATGATTGACCTGAAGAAGGAGGTCAATGCGCTGGCCCAGCAGGCCGGGCGCACGCCGCCTTACGATCTTTCGTTTCTGGAGAAGCCCGGTCAGCCTAAAGCCCAGCCATGAAAAGTAGCCAACCCATCTCGAACCCCACCGGCCCAAAGGGAGGGGAACACTACTTGGCAAGCCGACCGGGAAGCTTCGGAGTTGGCCCGCTCACCCTTGGCAATCGGACGCCGCTCAGAAGCGGGTTGCAACTCACTCAGACACTCCCCAGCCCAACGCAGGCGATCCGAAACTCCCTCGGCGCCCTCACCCTCCTGCTGGCCGGGACCGCCGGGGCTGCGGACCCTTCCGCTCTGGCCGACGCCCGCCGCTTGGCGGACTTGAGCATTCAAGAGCTGATGGACATCTCGGTGACTTCGGTTTCAAAGAAGGAGACCAAGCTCAATGATTCGCCCGCCGCCATCTCCGTCATCACGCAGGAAGACATCCGGCGCTCCGGCCTGACCAGCTTGCCTGAGTTGCTGCGCACCGTGCCGGGCCTCGATGTGGCGCGCGTGAGCGGCAACCAGTGGGCCATCAGCGCGCGCGGCTTCAACGACCAGTTCGCCAACAAGCTGCTCGTCCTCGTGGACGGGCGGACCATTTACACGCCGGTCTTCGGCGGTGTCTTCTGGAACGCGCAGGACCTGGTGCTCGAAGACCTCGACCGCATCGAAGTCATCCGCGGCCCGGGCGCAACGCTCTGGGGAGCGAACGCCGTCAACGGCGTCATCAACATCACCACCAAGTCCGCCAAAGCCACGCAGGGCACGCTGGTCACCACCACCGTGGGCACGGAGGACCAGCCCACTACTGCGATTCGTTACGGCGGGCAGTTGGGCACGAATCTCTTCTACCGCGCCTACGTGAAGTATTTCGACCGCGACGGCCAGGTGATCTCGGCGGGTGCCGACGCGCCGGATGCGTGGAGCGCCACGCGCGGTGGCCTACGGCTGGACTGGGAGCCGTCCACGGAGCATCAGCTCACGTTGCAAGGGGACTACTACAGCGGCACGGCGGGCAACCAAGTCAATCACCCCAGCCTGACCTCGCCGACTGGCTTCGTCCCCGCCAACCTCACCGCGCACAATCGCGGCGGCAACGTGCTGGGCCGCTGGACGCGCACCCTCTCGGACACCGCGCAGCTCACGGTGCAGACGTATTACGACCACTTCAAACAGGACGAGGGCTTCGAGACGGTGCGGCAGGACACTTGCGATTTTGAGTTGCAGCACCGGTTCGCGCCGGGCGAGCGGCACGACCTCGTGTGGGGCGCGGGCTATCGGATGACGCAGGTGGGCACGGACGGCAGCTTCTTCGCGACGCTCACCCCGTCGGGCCGCGACCTTCAGCTCTTCAACTTCTTCCTCCAGGACGAGATCACGCTCGTGGCGGACCGGGTGAAGCTGACCCTGGGCTCCAAGTTCGAGCACAACGACCTCAACGGGCTGGAAATCCAGCCCAGCGCGCGGCTGCTGTGGACACCGACGGCGCACCAGTCGGTGTGGGCCGCTGCCTCGCGGGCCATCCGGACGCCCTCGCTCGTCACGCAGGACAGTCGGATTAACTTTGCCGTCGTTCCGGGCGCCCCGGCGACGTTGATCTCGGCGTTCGGCAATCCGAACATCGAGGGCGAGGAAGTGTTCGCCTACGAGCTGGGCTACCGCATCGAGCCGGTCCCCAAGCTGTCGCTGGACGCGACCGCGTTTTACAACGTCTATGACGGGGTGATTGAGCCGGTGTCGAGCGGGGCAGGGCTGGAAGCCACGCCCGCTCCGCCGCACGCGCTCGCGGCGAACACCTACCGGAATGCCTTTGCCGGCGAAACCTACGGCGCGGAGTTGGCGGCGCGCTGGCAAGTCACGGACGCGTGGCGGCTGTCGGGCAGCTACACTTGGTTGCAGATACGGCTGCGGCCCACCACGGCGTTCGCGATGGAAAGTCCGCAGCAGCAGTTCCAGTTCCGCTCGGATCTCAACCTGACCCACAACATCGAGTTGAGCAGCGCGGTTTACTACGTGGACCAAGTCACGCCGATGTTGGGCGCGGCGCGAGTGCCAGTTTCAGCCTACGTCCGGCTGGACTTGGGCGTGACATGGCGGCCCACGAAGAATTTGGAGTTGAGCGTTCACGGGCAGAACCTGCTGGATAACCAACACCCGGAGTTCTACTCGGGGAAGCCCGCCGTGCGCACCGAAGTCGCCCGGGCGGTGTTGGGCAAGGTTACCTGGCGGTTCTGAGGCACCGATGAAACGGGAACTCGCCAACCGATCGAACGCGCCGACGCGCGCCTTCTTCCCTCCTCCGAAGAGGGGAGAAGGTGGCCGCAGGCCGGATGAGGGGTGGGGTCGCCAACGTCGACACGCGCAACCCCTCACCCCGGCCCTCTCCCCTCCTCCGAGGAAGGGAGAGGGAGAGGCTGTGCGCCGGTGGCTCCGGTTGGCCGCATTGCTCCTCGCGGCGATGCTCTGGCCCGTCACTCCCTTGGCCGCCGCCGAGCCGGTGGTCACGAAGGAATACCAGGTCAAGGCCGCGTTCCTCTACCACTTCACCAAGTTCGTCGAGTGGCCGGCGGAGAAGTTTGCCACCACCAACGCGCCCATCGTCATCGGCGTGCTGGGCCGCAGCCCGTTTGGCTTGGCGTTGGAAGAGGTGGTGAAGGACCGGAAGGTCAACGGGCGGGCGATCCAGATCAAATCAGTCAAAGCAGCGACT
The DNA here is from genome assembly GCA_039796295.1 of Verrucomicrobiota bacterium. Lineage (GTDB taxonomy): Bacteria > Verrucomicrobiota > Verrucomicrobiia > Limisphaerales > SXTU01 > SXTU01. Next base: position 65,831 of record JBDKJY010000019.1, on the reverse strand, counting down.
GAGATTCAGGGACTCCATGTCTTGTTCGTCGGCGCAGCGGAAGACAATCGCATGGCGGAAGTGGCTCCCGCGCTCCGGGTCGGCAGCGTTTTGGGCGTGGGCGAATCCCCGACCTTCCTCGCGCTGGGCGGCATGATCCGCTTCGCGCTGGAGGGTGACAAGACACGCTTCGACATCAACATGGTCGCCGCCGACCTCGCGCAACTGAAAGTCAGCGCCCCGCTTCAGCACCTTGCTCGCGAGGTGAAAAAGAAAGTCGAGGCCAGCTTGCCCAGCCGCTGACCATGCGATTCCTGCGCGACCTCCCGATCCGCCACAAGCTCATCAGCATCATCCTGCTGACGAGCGTGGCAGCGGTGGCGCTGGCATGCGTCGTTTTCATCGGCTACGAGCAGTTCACCTTCCGCCGGGCGCTGGTGCGCGAGTATGCGATCTTGGCGGAGCTGTTTGGCGACAACCTCGCGCCCGGCCTCACCTTCAACGACCCCGACTCGGTGGCGAAGATGTTGAAACCCTTGGGCGCGCACCCGCACGTCCTCGCGGCGGCGGTCTTTGACAAGGCCGGCCAGCGCGTCGCCACTTATGAGCGCACCGGGACGACAGGCAAATTCCCTTGGCCGCCGCCGGGGGAGCCGGGCAGCAAGTTCCAGCCGGAGCGGCTGGACACCTTCCAAACGATCACCTTGGCCGGCGAGACCATTGGCACCCTCTACCTCGCCGCCGACTTGACCGAGCTGGCCGAGCGCCGGGTGCGCTACGCGCAGCTCGGGGGGCTGGCGTTGCTGCTGTCCGGCCTGGTGGCCTACTGGTTCGCGCAGCGGCTGCAACGCGTCATCTCGGTGCCCGTCTCGGACCTCGCGGAAACGGCGAGTCAGGTTGCCTTTGAGCAGAATTATTCGTTGCGCGCCGTGAAGCATGGGCCGGACGAGTTGGGGCATTTGGTGGACCAGTTCAACGCGATGCTCGCGCGCATCCAGCAGCAGGCCGGGGCGTTGCAGGATGCCAACGTGAACTTGGAGCGGCGCGTGGCGGAGCGCACCGGCGAGTTGCAACGCGAGGTCGGCGAACGCCAGTTGGCGGAGGCGAACGTGCGCAAGAGCGAGGCGCAACTGAACACCGTCATTGAGAATCTCAGCGAAGGCCTGATCATCTCCACGCTGGAGGGGAACCTCCTCCACTGGAACCAGGCTGCGCTCCGGCAGTTCGGCTACGCCAGCGTGAGTGAGGCGCGCGAGCGGTTGGAGGAATTCCCCAGCGTGTTCGCGCTGACGACGCTGGCGGGCGCGGCCGTGCCCTTCGCTCAATGGCCGCTGCCCCGCATCCTGCGTGGCGAGAAGGTGCGCGGGCTGGAGCTGGGCATCCGCCGGCTGGGGACCGACTGGGAGCGCATCTTCAGCTACGCGGGTGAGATCGTGCATCCCGCCAGCGGACAGCCGCTGGCCTTCGTGACCGTCAACGACATCACGGAGCGCAAGCGGGCGGAGGCGGAGCTGCACAGCTTGCACCAGCAACTGGTCGCCACGTCCCGCCGGGCCGGCATGGCGGAGGTGGCCACGAGCGTGCTCCACAACGTGGGCAACGTGCTCAACAGCGTGAGCGTCTCGACGGAGGTGGTGAGCGGGAAGGTCCGCCAGCTCCGCACCAGCGGCCTCAAGAGCGCGGCGCAGTTGCTCCAAGAGCACGCGCACGATCTGACGGCGTTCCTCACCGAGGATGCCCGAGGGCGCGAGCTGCCGGCGTATCTGATCCAACTGGCCGGCCAGTTGGGCGAGCCGCAGCAGGGCATCCTGCAAGAGCTGGAGCTGCTGCGGAAGAACCTCGACCACATCAAGGAGATCGTGGCGATGCAGCAGAGCCACGCGCGCGGCTCCGGGGTTTGGGAGCCGCTCTCCGTGGCGGAACTGGTCGAGGACGCGTTGCGCATCAACGCGGCGGGCTTCGACCGGCATCAGGTGCGGCTGGTCCAGGAGTTCTCCCCGGTGCCGCCGCTGGTGACGGACCGGCACCAAGTGTTGCAAATCCTGGTGAACTTGGTGAGCAACGCCAAATACGCGGTGGCCGGGATGAACGGCGACAAGCGGCTGCGAGTGCGGGTGACGCCGACCGAGAGCGCGGGCGTGAAGATCGAGGTGATCGACAACGGGATGGGCATAGCGCCGGAAAATTTGGACCGGATTTTCCAGCACGGTTTCACCACGCGGCGGGACGGCCACGGCTTCGGCCTGCACAGCGGCGCGCTGGCCGCGAAGGAGCTGGGCGGACGGCTGACGGTGCAGAGCGAGGGCGTGGGCCGGGGCGCAGTGTTCACGCTGGAGCTGCCGCCGCGGCACCCGAAGGAGGGTGTGTGAGTCGGGGGAGTCAGAATTCAGAAGTCAGGAGTCGTGCTCCGTTCACGCCAGAGACTGCGGTTGGAGCGCGGCTGTCCCAGCCGCAGCAAGCCAAGAACGTAGCCGCCTTTGCGAAATGCTCCACGCCAACGATGCTTTCGCATCGCTTCGGCTGCACCCCTCCCCCCGGAAATCTCTTTGCCACTGGGGCGCTCTTGGCGTGAAGTTCAACCGTCGAACTTGAGATGACACCAGACCAGCCACCCTCTCACCGCCGCATTCTTGTCGTGGATGATAATCAGGAGATCCACGACGACTTCCGCAAGATCCTCGGCGCACCGGACGCGACCGATGCGGCGTTGGATGCTGCCGAGGCCCGGCTCTTTGGCCGGCCGCTCAGTGCGACGTTTGAAATCGACGTCGCGTCCCAGGGCGTGGAGGCCTTGTATCGGGTGGTGCAGGCGCAGAAGGACGGGCGGCCTTACGCGATGGCGTTCGTGGACTACCGGATGCCGCCCGGCTGGGACGGAGTGGAGACGACGCGCCGCATCTGGCAGGTCTGCCCCGAGCTGCAAATCGTGATCTGCACCGCGTTCGCGGACTGCTCGTGGGACGAGGTGTTGAAGGACTTGGACCCGCAGGACCGCTTGCTCATCCTGAAGAAGCCCTTCGATGCCATCGAGGCGCGGCAACTGGCCAACTCGCTCACTGAGAAGTGCCGCTTGCGGCAGGTCACCAAGACCAGCTTGGCGGACTCGGAGCGGGCCGTGCGGGACCGCACCCGGGAGTTAGAGGAGTCGCAAACCGCCGCGCTGAACATGATGGCGGACGCCGTGCGCAACCGCGAGCACACGGAACAAATCCTAGCCGACCTGAGGCGCGAGGTGGTGGACCGGAAGAGGGCGGAAGCGCAGTTCCTTCAGGCGCAAAAGATGGACGCTATCGGCCAGCTCGCCGGTGGCATCGCGCATGACTTCAACAACATCCTGGCCGCCATCATCGGCAACGTGGAACTGGCCCGGATGTGCGCGCCGGACGACCCCGGCCTGCCGGAGAGTCTTGACGCGGTCTTCACGGCCAGCCAACGCGCGGCGGACTTGGTGAAGCAAATCCTCGCCTTCAGCCGCCGACAGGAGCAGGCCCGCGAACCGATCTTCCTGCACATCGTTGTGCGCGAGGCGGTGAAGTTGCTGCGGGCAACGATCCCGGCGGCGGTCGAGTTCCAGACCCATGTGGCCAAGGTCCGCACGGTGCTGGGCGATGGCTCGCAGATTCATCAGGTGGTCATGAACCTCTGCACCAATGCCGCGCACGCCATGCGAGACCGCCCGGGCGTGCTCCAGATCGAGCTGTCGGAGGTGGAGTTGGACGCGGAGTTTGCGCAGGCGCACCCCGACGTGCGGCCCGGTTGGCATGTATGCCTGCGGGTGACGGATAACGGCTCTGGCATGGACCGCGCCACGGTGGACCGCATCTTTGAACCCTTCTTCACCACCAAGGCCCCGGGCGAAGGCACGGGCCTGGGGCTGTCCGTCGTGCATGGCATCGTCAAGAACCACGAGGGCAGCATCACGGTGGACAGCGAACGGGGCGTTGGCACCACGTTCCACCTCTACTTCCCGGTGTTTGAAGCCAGCGCCGCTGAACTCGCCCCCGACGCACCGCCGGTGCCGGTCGGGCACGGGGAACGGATCCTCTTTGTGGACGACGAAGAAACCCTGGCCCGACTGGGGGAGACCATTCTGAAACGGCTCGGCTACCGCGTCACGGCGATCACCAGCGTCACGGAGGCGCTGGCCGTCTTCCAAGCGCAGCCGGAGCAGTTTGACCTCGTCATCACCGACCTGAACATGCCGGTGATGAACGGCACGAACTTCGCCCGCCAGCTCCTCCAGATTCGCCCCGATATCCGGATTGTGCTCACCACGGGCTACAGCGCCAGGCTGACGCCGGAGCTGGTGCGGGGGATGGGGTTCCGGGAGCTGTTGCCCAAGCCCGCCGAGTTCCGCACCTTGGGCGAGACCGTGCAGCGTGTCCTTGCTGAACCCCGCCTGACTTGAGGTCGCCCCGCTCCATGAACTTGGTAGGGCTGACCTGCGGTCGGCCACCGCAGGCCACAGTAAGCCGAGGCCGCGCAGCCGCGCGGCCCTACCGGGCTCAACGGCTGCCATCGGGAGCCTCAACGGAGCGGGAGATGTTTCCCCGTCCGCCCCGGTTCGCCCCCGCCTTGGCCCACCGAGCTCCCGCGCCCCAATTGAACCACCCCTGACCGCATGAACATCCTCATCGTGGACGACGGCGAATCCGCGCGCGCCCTGCTGCAACGGATCTTGCGCAAGGAAGGCCACCACACGCTGGCTGCGGGCGACGGCGTGGAGGCGCTGGAGTTGCTCCGAGCCGGGCCGGTGGACGCCATCCTGGCCGACATCATGATGCCGCGCATGGATGGCTACCGGCTTTGCCAGGCGGTGCGCCGGGACGAGGGGCTGAAGCAGATCCCGGTCATCATCTACACCGCCAACTACGGGACGGCGGCGGATGAGCGGATGGCGCTGGACCTGGGCGCGGACGCGTTCCTGCGCAAGCCCGCGCCAGCGGCCGAGATTTTGGCAACGCTCCGGCGCGTGACGAGCCAGCCGCGCGTGGCTCGGCCCCGGCCCGTCGTGGAGAAGGCTGATTGGGAGGTGATGCAGGAATACACCGACCGGCTGGTGGCCAAGCTGGAGGAACGCAACACCGAGCTGGTGAACTTGAACCACACGCTGGCGGAGAACGAGGCGCGTTACCGCTTGCTGGCGGACTACGCGGAGGACTTCGTCTTGCTCTATGACCCGGCGGGCCGCCGACTTTACACCAGTCCCTCCTACTATCGCATGACGGGCTGGACGCCGGAGGACATCGCCCGCGCTGACTGGCACGCCCGCATCCACCCAGAGGACCTGCCGCTGGTCGAACGGACGCGGGCCGCGAACCTCGCCGGCGAGACGACCCGGATCGAACACCGCATCCGCTGTCAGGACGGCCGGTGGCTCTGGGTCGAGGCGCGCGGCAGACCCGTCGTCGGGCCGGAGGGCCGGGTGACGCAACTACTGCTCTGGAGCCGGGACGTTACCGGTCGCAAGGAGGCGGAGGCGGAAGTGTTGCGGCTGGCGGCCTTCCCGCAGTTGAATCCGAATCCGGTGTTCGAACTCACGGCGGATGGGATGGTGAATTACGGCAACGAGGCGGCGCTGGCCTTGGCTAGCGAGCTGGGCTACGCGCGCCCATGGGAGATGCTGCCGCCGGGCACCGCCGCCATCGTCGGCGCGTGTCTGGGCTCCGGCCAGCAGCAGCAGCGGCTCGAGTTCCCCTACGGCAAGCGGGTCATCGCCTGGTCGTTCTATCCCGTCCCCACGCGGAGTGTAGTGCATTGCTACGCGGTCGAGGTGACGGACCGGCGGCTCTTGGAGGAACAGTTGCGCCAGTCGCAGAAGATGGAGGCCATCGGTCAGTTGGCCGGCGGCATCGCGCATGACTTCAACAACATCCTTGGGGCCATCATCGGCAACGTGGAGCTGGCCCGGACCATGCCGCCGAATGATCCGGAGCTGCTGGTGAGCTTGGAGGCGATCTTCGCGGCCAGCCGACGGGGCGCGGACTTGGTGAAGCAGATCCTGGCCTTCAGTCATCGGCAGGAGCAGCAGCGCCAGCCCCTCCAGTTGGCGTTGGTCGTGCGCGAGGTCATCAAGCTCCTGCGCGCCACCGTGCCGGCGAGCGTCGAGTTCCGGCATAACTTGGTGGTGACCGCCACCGTGCTGGCGGACCCGTCGGCGATCCATCAAGTGGCGATGAACTTGTGCACCAACGCCTGGCACGCGTTGCCGAACCAGGCCGGCGTCATCCGGGTGGAACTGGCGGAGGCGGAGGTCAGTTCCAACTTTGCCCGCCAGCATCCCGACCTGCACGCCGGTCGCTACGTGCGCCTCACCGTCGCGGACAACGGCTGCGGCATGGACGCCGCCACGCGAGCGCACATCTTCGAGCCGTTCTTCACCACCAAGCCCGTGGGGACGGGCACCGGGCTGGGGCTCGCCGTGGTGCATGGCATCATGAAGAGCCACGACGGCGGCATCGTGGTGACGAGCACGCCGGGGCAGGGCACCACGTTCGACCTGTATTTTCCGGTGCTGGAAACCCCGGCGAGTGCCAGCGCCGCCGAACCCGGTCCGGTGCCGCGCGGGGCCGGCGAACACATCCTGTTCGTGGACGATGAGGAGGCGCTGGCCAAGATGAGCAAGCGCCTCTTGGAGCGGCTCGGCTACCGGGTGACGGTCTTCACCCGCCCCGCCGAAGCACTGGCCGCGTTCTGTGCGCAGCCCACGCAGTTCGACCTGATCATCACGGACTACAATATGCCGGGCATGAACGGCACCACGCTCGGGGCGGAACTGCTGGCCGTCCGGCCCGAGCAACGGATCATTCTCACCACCGGTTTCAGCGCGGACGTGACCGCCGAGGTGGCCCGCGCCCTGGGGTTCTGCGAGCTGTTGCCCAAGCCCTGCACCATGCACACGCTCGGCGAGGCCGTGCAGCGCGTCCTTAACGAACCCCCGATCCACCGATGATCCCGATTCGCATTCTGCTGGTGGAAGACGACGCGGCCTTCGCGGAGACGGTCCGCCTAGCGCTCACGGCCTGCGGCTACGAAGTGGTGGTCGCCAGCGACGGACGGGAGGCCCTCCGCCATTACGACCCGCCCACCGTGGCCCTCGTGCTCACCGACCTCCTCATGCCGGACATGGAAGGCGTGGAGTTGATCCTGGCGCTGCGCCGCCGCGATGTCGGGGTGAAGATCATCGCGATGTCAGGTGGCGGGACCAACCAGCCGGACGTCTATCTCCGGATCGCGCAGCAAGTCGGCGCGCTAAAGACCTTGGCCAAGCCCTTCCCGCTGGAAGAACTGCAACAAGCCGTTAAAGAATGTCTCGCCGCCACCTAGCAAGCCGTGCCGTGGCAGGCCGGTCCGGATCGGGTTGCGCGGCGACGGACAACCGCGGACAAGCCAGCCAACGCGCGGCTTACTTGAGGCGTAAGTTGCGGTTCGACAAGGTGGCTGCGAATGGCTAGAAACCCGGTATGCGCTCCGACTTTCTTCCCATCAAGAAACTCTGGTTGCGTCGTTTCCGTAGCATCCTAGCGGCGGAGGTCTGCTTCGAGAACCCGCTCTTTCTGGTGGGACGCAACGGGGCCGGGAAGAGCAACGTCCTGAAAGCGCTGGAGTTCGTCAGCGAATGCATGACGACTCCGCTCGGAACTGTCTTTCAAAAGCAGGGAGGCATCGAGGCGGTGGGTTACCGCTCAGAAACCCCAAGCCGTCCGGGCAGCGTCTCCATGCGGGTGGACTTCGAGTTCACCAACGGCACGCCAGCTTCCGGGTGGTATGCGTTCGAGATTCGCGCCAAAGCAGGCTACGAGTTCGAGGTCTTGCGGGAGAAATGCGTGGTGCATCTGGCGGGACAGCGGCACGAGTTCGACCGTTCCAACAAAATCTTGCTGACCGGGGTTCCCGGAATCGAACCGGTGGTGGACCCGCAAGCCCTACTGCTTCCGTTGATTGGCGGCACCCCGCAGTTTGCGCCCGTCACCAAGGGCCTCGCAGGCATTCGGGTGTTCTCCCTCCAACCAAGGGCGATTCAAGAACTGCAAGACCCCGATTCGGGGATGAGTTTGAAGTCCGACGGCAGCAACCTGGCCAGCGTGCTGAAGGCGTTGTCCAAGGAGGAGGGCAAGCTGGAGCGACTGTGTGAACTGTTGCGAACCGTCGTGCCGGGCACCGCCACCGTCCGTCCGATCAAGCACGGCAAGAAGCTGTCGCTGGAGTTTCGGCAGGAGTGGGGTGGAGGCGGGCCGGTTGGGAAGAAAGGCAGCTCCAACAAACACAGCGTGGCACACGAGGCGTTTTCCATGTCGGACGGGACGCTGCGGACGCTGGGCATTCTGACGGCGTTTCTTCAGAAGAACCGCCCAACGCTAGTCGGGTTGGAGGAGCCGGAAGCCACGGTCCATCCCGAGGCGTTGGCCTCGATCTTGGAGATGATCCGCTCGTTCTCCCGCAACACCCAGGTGCTCGTGACCACGCACAGCCCGGATTTACTGGATGCCAAATGGGTCGAACCGCACAACTTGCGGATCGTGAGCTGGGAGCAGGGCAAGACGCAGGTTCTGCCGTTGGGTGATTCAGCGGTTTCGGCGTTGCAGAAGCACTTGATGGGTGCCGGGGAGTTGCTGCGTTCCAATGCGCTCCAGCCGGTGGACTTCTGCGCGGGCAACACCGCCAGTCAGTCGCAACGCTTGGAACGCATCAAGGCCAGTCAAGTGGACCTCTTCGCAGAATCCCCTGCATGATCCAGCTCATCGTCGAGGGACAGGGGGAAGTCGAGGCGGTGCCCGTGCTGCTGCGCCGGCTGGCGGCGGAGTTGGGCGTGCCCCAAGCCCAGTTTGGCAGCCCCATCCGGCGGACGCGCAGCCAGCTGGTCCAGCGGCCGGACTTGGACCACGCCCTCGCGCTGGCCCGCCTGCGACGGAGCTGCAAGGCGGTTTTCATCCTGTTCGATGCGGATGACTTGTGCCCGAAGACGGAGGCCAACCCGCTGCGGGACTTGGTGCGCGAACTGGCCCGCGAACTCCCCATCTCGCTGGTCGTCGCCAATCGCGAATTCGAGGCGTGGTTCCTCGCTTCTCAAGAAACACTAGGGGCGGCCCACCCTTACCCTAACGATCCGGACCTGAAGCGCGGTGCAAAAGAGGAGTTGGAGCGACGCCTGGACCTTTATTACGACGAGCGCGTGGACCAACCCAAGTTCAGCGCCAGGCTGGATTTCCGGCTCGCCTACGAGCGGTCGCGTTCCTTCCGGAAGCTCGTGCAGGAGTTTCATCGCCTGCTACAGACACTCGGACTCAATCCAACGCCAACCCTGCGTGGCATCCATCTCCCTTAAATCCTCGCAGTTGCTCCCGCTTATGAAACTGTTGCTCCCTCTCATCCTCTCGCTCACCGCGTTCCTCACCGTCTCCGCCGCCCCTGTCTCGCTCTTCGACGGCAAGTCCCTCGCGGGCTGGGAGGGCGAGACGAACACAGTCTGGCGCATCCGTGATGGCGTCATCGTCGGCGGCTCGCTGGAGGGCAATCCCAAGAATGAGTTCCTCGCCACGCTCAAGAGCTACAAGAACTTTCACCTCCGCCTCGAATACAAGCTCGTCGGCACGCAGGGCTTTGTGAACGGCGGCGTGCAGTTCCGCAGTAAGCGCATCCCGCACCCGCCCAACGAAATGTCCGGCTTCCAAGCGGACATCGGCGCGGGCTACTCCGGCTCCCTCTACGACGAGTCGCGCCGGCGCAAGGTGCTCGCGCAGGCCGACACGAATCACGTCGCGCGCCTCGAAAAGGTCGGCGACTGGAATAGCTACGAGGTCGTCGCGAGCGGCTCCCAAATCCTCCTTTTCCTCAACGGCCAGCGCACCGCCATCTGGGTCGAGCGCGAGCCGGGCATTGACGAGGCCGGTGTCATCGCCCTGCAAATCCACGGGAACTGCAAGGCGGAGATTTCCTTCCGCAATCTCTCCATTGATGTCCTGCCCGACTCCGCCATCCCGCCCGAGGCGGAGATTCTCAGCCGCTTCGGCACCGCGCAGCCGAGCGTGCCGATCGGGGCGTTCGCGGACGGGAAATTCGCGCTCGGCACGAATGAAGTCGTCGTGTTCGTCGGGCAGGAAAATCTCGTGCGCGAGTCGAAGGCCGGTGAACTCGAAGCGCTGCTGGCCTCTGCGTTCGCCGCGAAGCAGCCGCGCTTCCGCTCGATGGCGTGGGAGGCGGATACGGTTTACGAGCAATGGCGCGACCTGAACTTCGGCTCGTGGGTGCGCCAGCTCGAGACGGCGGGCGCGACCCTCGTGGTGGCGCAGTTCGGCCAGATGGAGGCGCTCGATGGCGTCGCGCGGTTGCCGGAGTTCACCGCCGCGTATCACCGGCTGCTGGACCAGTTCGCCGGGCGCACGAAGAAGGTTGTGCTCCTCTCGCCGACACCTTTCGAGAAGCCCGTCGCGTTTCATGCGCCCGACTTGACCAAGCGCAACAACGACGTGCGCGCCTACGCGGATGCCGTGCGCGAGATTGCGAAGCAGCGCGGGGCCGTCTTCGTGAACTTGTTCGTGCCGCTGGCGGTGCGTGCCCCCGGCCAGCGCCTGACGGAGGATGGCATTCACCTGACGGGCGAAGGCTTGCGCGAGGTCGCCGCCCTCACCGCGCGGCAGCTCGGCGCGGAACCCAAACTCTCCGCCGACCTCGACCCCATCCGCGCCGCCATCGTGCAGAAGAACCAGCTCTGGTTCGACTCGTGGCGCCCGGCGAACTGGTCGTTCGTCTATGGCGACCGCGTGAACCAGATGTTCGGCAAGGCCGGCGGCACCGAGCCGTCGCTAAAAGATGCCTTCGAGCGCCACCGCCCGCTGGTCGCGGCGGCGGACACGCGTGTTCAGGCGTTGGCGCGCGGCGAGAAGGTCGGCGCCCTCGTCATGCCAGCGCCGGCCAACGCGGGGGATTCCCCCAAGGCCCTCACGCCCGAGGAACAGCTCGCGACCTTCACCGTGGCCGACGGCTACGAGGTCAACCTCTTCGCCTCCGAACGCGACGGCGTGGTGAAGCCCACGCAAATCGCCTGGGACGAGAAGGGCCGCCTCTACGTTGCCTGCTCGCCCACCTATCCGCAGACGCAGGCCAGCGCCAAGCGCGCCGATTACATCCTCGTCCTCGAAGACACCAACGGCGATGGCAAGGCCGACAAGTCGTGGCGCTTCGCCGAGGGCCTGACAATGGTGCAGGGCCTCGAACCCGGCGCTGGCGGCCTCTACGTCTGCGACTTCGACCAGCTCGTCCACTTGCACGACACCGACGGCGACGGCAAGGCTGACACGCGCCGCGTGCTCTTCAGCGGCTTCGGCATCGGCGACACCCACCAGCTCATCAACAGCATTTGCCACGGGCCCGATGGGAGCCTGTGGTTCTCGCAAGGCTTGCACGCTTTCTCGCGCGTCGAGTCCGCGTGGGGCATCGCGCGGCTAGACCGTGCGGCCATCTGGCGCTTGAACCCGCGCACGATGCGGCTCGAAGGCTTCTTCGGCGGCGGCATGGCGGGCGCGAACTGCTGGGGCGTGGCCTTCGATGACTACAACCAGGTCTTCCACAAGTCCGGCGACCGCCCGCACGGCTACTGGAGCGTGCCTGGCATGGTGCGCGGCGCGAGCCCCTCGGGCAGCAGCTCATCCACTTCGGCGGACACGGCGTATCGCAATTCCCCCGAGCAATACCACTCCGTCGGCCCGCTCTTCGACACGTCGCCCAAGACCACTTCCATTGACATCATCGGCACCCGCGCGCTGCCGGACGACATCCAAGGCGCGGCGCTCATCGGTGGTTACTTCGGCGCGGTTGCGGAACTGCACAAGTTCGAGGACGCCGGTTCGGGCTTTAAGACCACGCAGTTTCCCAAGCTGCTCAAGTCGTCGAACGCCGCCTTCCGCCCCGTGGATGTGAGCGTCGGCCCGGACGGCGCGATGTATCTCGCGGACTGGTTCAATCCCATCATCGGCCACTACCAGGCCAGCTACGCCGACCCGCGTCGCGACAAGGCCCACGGCCGCATCTGGCGCATCACTGCGAAGGGTCGCGCGAGCGTGAAGCAGCCAAACCTCGCCGCGATGAAGCCGACGCAGTTGCTGGAGCAGCTCAAGTCGCCCGAGCGCTGGACGCGGTATCAGGCGAAGCGCCTCCTCTTCGGCATGCCCACCGCCGACGTGTTGAAGTCCGCCGATGACTGGGTGGCCAAGCTCACGCCCGCCACGCCCGACTACGAGCACTTGCTCCTCGAAGTCATCGGCGTCTATGAGTCGCACGAGGTTACGCGCCCGGCCTTGCTTGCGAGCCTGCTCGCCGCGAAGGACGCGCGCGTCCGCGCCTACGGCGCACGCGTCGCTGGGATGTGGGCGGACAAATTGCCCGACGCCGCGAAACTCCTGACCGAGCGCGTGAAGGACGAGAACGCCCGCGTGCGCTTGGAAGCCGTCGTCGCTGCCAGCTACCTCGGCAAGCCCGTCGCAGCCGAAGTCATGACGAAGGCGCTCGACCTGCCCACGGACAAGTTCCTCGACTACGCGCTCCGCCAGAGCGCACGCGCCACGCAGTCGCAGTGGGGACCGGCCCTCGCCGCGAACCAGCTCAAACTCAGCAGCCCCGCGCACGGGGATTACCTGCGCAAGCTCATCGGCACCCCGCGCAAGGTCGCATCCGCCGGAGAGAATATTTACGAGATGGCCTGCCTCCCGTGCCACCAGCCCGAGGGCAAGGGCCTGCCCGGCGTCTATCCGCCGCTCGCCGGCAGCGACTGGGTGCGCGGCGACAAAGCCCGCATCATCAAGGTGGTTCTACACGGCCTCACCGGTCCCGTGACGGTCGCCGGCCAGAACTTCGGCCACACCGCCGCTTCCGTCCCGATGCCCGCGATGGGCGGCCTGACGGACGAGCAGATTGCGGACGTGCTGACCTTCATCCGCGCAGAGTTCGCCCAGCAAGCCGCGCCCGTGACGGCGGCGGAGGTGAAGGCGGTGCGGACCGCGACTGGGAGCCGACAGTTGCCGTGGACAGCGGGGGAGTTGAAGTAGCAGAAGACGTGTCGTTGAACCGACGGGATGCGCAGCCCGGCTCGGCGTCGCACCCGCCGCGTCCTTTGCGTGAGGGTAAGGTTCGGATGCCAGCCAGACCGGCCCGACGCTCTCTCGGTCGCTACGCAGCTTCCACGCGCCGCTCCAGCCGCAGGCGCGCCACGCGCATCCCGTCCAGCGCCTCGACCCGCAGGGTGAACGCCACCAGCTCCACCACATCGCCCTCCTTCGGAAAACCTCCGAGCCGGTGCGTCACGAATCCGCTCGTCGTCGTGATTTCCTCTTCAGCCAGTTTCTCGCCGACCAGCTCCTCCAACTCGTGCAACGGGAGCGCGCCGTCCACGTCCCAGACCTGCTCGCCGGTCTTCTGGAGCAGGGGCTTCTCCTGGTCGAACTCGTCCTGAATCTGCCCGACCACTTCCTCAAGAATGTTTTCCAAGGTGATGAGGCCGACCGTCCCGCCGTATTCGTCCACCACCACGGCCATGTGCAACTTACGGTCGAGGAACAGCTGCAACAGCCCTTCGAGTCGCGCCGTGGGCGGGACGTAAATCAATTTGCGGGCCGCTGAGACCAGTTCCGCACCGCTCCGGGCCTTGAGCCGGTGGGCGAACAACTCCTTGATGTGGACTACGCCCAACGTGCGGTTCACGTCGCCGGCCTCGCACAACGGAAAGCGCGAGTAACGCGTCTGCTCCGCCACCGTCAGGCACTCGGCCATGCTCGCCTGCGTGTCGAGCACGGTAATTTTCGACCGCGGCTGCATCACCTCGCGCGCGACGCGGTGGCGGAGGCCGAGCGCGTTGAGGACGATTTCCCGGCCCAACTTCGAGCCGCCGGCGTGGCGCTGGTTCGCATCGAACATCAAACGGAGTTCCTCTTCCGAGTGCGCGCTGCCGTGCTCGGACGCGGCCTCGATGCCCACCTGCCGCAGCAACCAGAGCGCGCTGTGGTTGAGCACCCAGATGAAGGGATACGCGACGACATAGAACCAACGCAGCGGATACGCCGCCCACAGCGCCATAGGCAGCGGCTGCTTGATGGCGAACGACTTGGGTGCCTGCTCGCCCACCACGATGTGCAGGAATGTGATAACCGAGAAACCCACGGCGAAGGCGATGCCTGACCGCACGCGATGCCATTCCTCACCCGTCCAGCCGAGCCAGCCGAAGACCGGCTGCAGCAGCGCCTCGAAGATGGGTTCGCCAATCCAGCCCAGCGCCAAGCTCGCCAGCGTGATGCCGAGCTGCGCCGCGCTTAGGTAGGCGTCCAGATTGAGCAGGATGTGCTGCGCCATGCGTGCGCGGCGATTGCCTTGCGCGATGAGCGGCTGGAGCTGCGTGTCGCGCACCTTCACGAGCGCGAACTCCGCGGCGACGAAGAAACCGTTCAGCGCCACCAGCACCAGCACGGCCAGCACCTTGAGCAGGATGAACATGACCTCCTCGCTGCTCACAGACTTACCTCCCCGAAGACGGCTTTGAGAATGTCCTCCAAGCTCACGACGCCCAATTCCCGCTTGTCCCGCGACAGCACGATGCCCAGCCGCTGGCCGCTGCGTTGCATGGCGCGCAGGGCATCCTCCAGTCGCAACTCCTCGTCGAGATACAGCGCCGGTTGCAAGTAGTCCGTCGCCAGCTTGCGCTCGTCCACATCCGCTCGGAACAGCAGCCGGCGCAGGCTCAACACGCCCGCCACCCGCGCCCGGCCCGTGCGCGACTCGCACACCGGCATGCGCGTGAACTGGCGTTGCCGGAACAGCTCCATGACCTGTTTCATCGGCGTGATGGTCTCGACGGTCACGACCTGCTCCCACGGCACGGCGATCGCGCGCACGGTGAGATTCTGCAAGTCCAGCACGCGGTTAATCATCACGCGCTCCTCGCTGGTCATGCCTTGCGCGGACTCCTGCATCAGCCGGCGCAACTCGTCGCGGTTCGCGAACAAGTGCCCGGTGAAGACGCGGCCGCCCGTCCAGCGCAGCAGGCCGTCGCTCAACGTCGTGGTCACGCTCACCAGCGGCCGCAGCCCGACGTGGATCACGCGGAAGAACGGCGCGACTTGCAGCGAGAGCCGGTTCGGGAAGCGCGTGAACAATATCTTCGGCAGCAGCTCACACCAGACATAGAACAGCAGCGCCATCACCAGCACCCAGAGCGCGAACCAGCCGGGGGCGTCCTTGAACTGCCGCTGGAGCACATACACCACCAGCCCGCCGCCGAGGAAGTTGGCCAGCGTGTTGCCGACCAGAATGGTCCACAGGAAGTTCTCCGGTTGTTCCAGCCAGCCGTGCAACAACCGCGCCCGCCGCCCGCCCTTGCGCATCAGGTTGCGGATGCGTAGCCGGTTCAACGCCAGCACCCCCGCCTCCATGCCCGACAGCACGAACGACACGGCCAAGCACAGCCCCAGCACGCCGAAGAAGACGGCCCACCCCATCACGCGCCTCCTTTCACCCGTTCCACCAGCACCTCGCGCACGCGCCGCTCGTCCGCCACTTGCGCCGTGAGCTTCACTCCGCCGAAGACAACCGACTCGCCTGTCTGCGGCACGACTTCCTTCAACGCCACAACCAACCCACCCATCGTGTCCACGCCGGGCACCTCGCCGAGTTCAGGATACTCGCGGCGGAAATCCTCCACACGCATCGTGCCGTTCACGCGCCAGCGGCCCGCGGCGAGTTGCTCCATCACGAAGCCCGGTGCCTCGCCCTCGCTACGAATCTCACCGACAATGGCCTCGATGATGTCCTCCACCGTGACCAGCCCGGCGGTCGAGCCGAACTCATCCATCACAATCGCCAGCCCGCGCCGCTGCCGCTGCAACGCGCTCAGGAGCTGCAGCAGGTTCATGCTCTCCGGCACGAACGACGGGAACTCAATCGCGTCCGCCAAATCCCCGTTCGGGTCCAGCAACAGCGCGCGGCAATTCAAGATGCCCACGATGGTGTCTGGCGACTCGTCGTAAAGCGGCAGCCGCTCGTGGCCGAACTTCCGCGCCGCCGCGACCATCTCCTCCACCGGCAAATCATCAGGAATCGCCGCCATGCGCGCGCGCGGACGCATCACGTCCTTCGCCGTGCGCCGGTCGAGCTGGATGATTTGCAGGATGATTTCCTTCTCCGACGCCGCGAGCGTGCCCTGCTGGAAGGCCAGTTCGATCAGCTCCTTGTAATCCGCGTCCGTCAGCGTGGCCTGCGGCGTGATGGACTTGGGAATCGCCACGCGCAGCAACGCCTCGTTCAGCCGCTGCGCCACCTGCCGCAGCGGACGGCTCACCCGCACGAGGAAAATCATCGGCCCCGCCACGCGCAACGCCCATGCCTCCGGCATCCGCACCGCGAGCGTCTTGGGCACCACCTCGCACCCGAGCAAGATGAGCAGGAACGTGCCCACCAGCGTGAGGCCCAGATGCGCGCCCGTCACGCTGAGGCTCATCCACAGCGCCAGCGCGATGAGCGCGGAGTTGGCCAGCGTGTTGCCCAGCACGATGGTGGCGAGCAAGTCCTGCGGCTCGTTCAGCAGCGCGGCGACGGAACCGCCCAGCCCCGGCGACCGCTCCGCAAGCTGCCGCGCGCGCCACTTGCCCAGCGAGAACAGCGCCGTCTCCGCCAGCGCGAAGAAAAAGCTGGCCGCCGCAAAGCCGAGCACACCCAGCCAGGCGATGAACGGTGCCAGTGACATTGGCGAGAGCATGACCGCGCGGCGGCGAAGGCAAAAGTCAGAAGTGAAACGGCGAAGGTAGCTCGACATTCCAATGTCGAGTGCGGCAGGGCCGGCTTGGCGAGCATCCAGAAAACCCTCGACATCCCGAGCTGTCGGTAGAGGCTAGCTGCGAAAATATGAACCAGTGGCGCATGGAGCACAAAATGCCGCCGAAGGAGCCGCCGAAGGAACCGCCGAAGGAACCGGCGAAGGAACCGGCGAAGGAACCGGTGAAGGAGCCTCAGCCAGCCATCCAGTTCCAAAAGCTGGCCCGTGCCACAGCGATGGTTTGCATCGTGGTCGGAGGTGGCGCTGGGTTTCTGGCCCTCGTTACTTCAGTTGTGCCGTCTTGGTTCTACGAAGGGGGTGACAGTGGAATGGCATGGGCGATTGAACTAGGTGCAGCCGGCCTCCTTGCAACGTTGCTCGGATGCACTGCTGCTTCCTTTGGTCCGCGGCCAAAACTCCGTCTGGTTTTGTTCAGCTTCATCTTCATTCCCTGCTGGATACTGTCTGAGCTGATAAGAGTGTCGCAGTATCCGAGGTAGCCCGCCCCTGATTCTCGGCAACCACGTCATGAAACCCCTCCTTCTCGTTCTCACGCTCGGTGCGGGGCGGCCCTTCGTCCGCGCCGCTCCCGCGCCCCCGTCCCGGTCGGCGGCGGGCACTCACTTGCCCACGCCTGCTTAACCAGATGTTTGGCACAGAAGACATGCCTCACCGACCGCTGATTAGAAGGTTAGTTGTTGGCCTATTCGCTACCTGCATTGCGATTTATGCACTGATGCAAGTAGGTGACGGTGAGTTTGTCGCAGCGTTGTTCTGGCTCCTCGCTGTGTTTGCACCGGCGGTTGGATTTGTGCTGGGAGCACGTTGGTGCCGGTGGGTTGTCGGCGGATGCTCTGTTCTACTGCTCCTTATCTGGTCTTTTTTGGTGCCTGGCGCGCAGCACGAAATCGACCGGCACCTTGTCTTTTGGGCTGTTTGGGTCGCAATCGAAGGATGCCTGGTTGCGACTGTCTGGGCGACCCTCACTACGCCAAAGAATAAAGATGCCTAAAGAGCGTGCTCCCGAGAACCGCCGCGATGCTTCTCCGCTCGGTGCGGGGCGGCCCTTCGCCCGCGCCGTTCCCGCGCCCCCGTCCCGCTCGGCGGCGGGCGCCTGTCCGGCGCAGCCGCTGACCAACGGACTGCGCACGGGGCTCTGCAAAGTGTGGTCGTGTGATAAAAATTGACCACATACGAAAATGGCGTTTTTCTTTTACGCACTTCCTTTCTTCGCCGCCCTCTCGCTCTTGGTCATTGGCATTGTCAGGCGGAGGCAGTTTCTGTTCCTCGCGTCGTTTCCGACTACGCTTGGCGGATGTGCTCTTGCCCTGGTCGCCGACGGTTCATCAGCAGCGTTCAGTTTCATGGCGGGCTTCATTCTTCTATTCGGCTTTGCCTGCGCGAGCCTCAGTCTTCGTTTGCAGCCGGGCAGTTTCGTCTCACACGGCGGACTGGCAACTATCGGGGCACTTTTCATTTTTCTTGGTCTGGCCATGACCATGATTATTTGAGCAATGAGACCAGAACCCTCGAGCAAACGCGCTGGTGCGGAGCGGCCCTTCGTCCGCGCCGTTCCCGCGCCCCCGTCCCGGTCGGCGGCGGGCTACAACGCCTTCTTGGTCTTCTTCAGCAGCCGCACGTCGCTGATGACCATCGCCTTGTCCACGGCCTTGCACATGTCGTAGATGGTCAGCGCGGCCACGGTCACGGCGGTCAGCGCCTCCATCTCCACGCCGGTCTGCGCCGCAATCTTCGCCGAGGCGGTGATGACCACGCGGTCGCGGCGGGCGGGAATCGCGAAGCTGACTTCGCAGTGCGTGATGGGCAGCGGGTGGCAGAGCGGAATCAGCTCGCCGGTCTTCTTCGCCGCCAGAATCCCGGCGAGCCGCGCGGTGGCGAGGACGTTGCCCTTCGCGATGGCGTTGGACTCGATAAGCTCCAGCGTCGCCGGCTGGAGGCGGATTTCGCCGGTGGCGATGGCCTCGCGAAGGACGATGGGCTTGGCGGACACGTCCACCATGCGGGCTTCGCCAGTGCGGGTGAGGTGGGAGAGGCGTTTCATGAAGTCAGAGATTGGCGGCCCATTCGCGAACGACGCGGCGCACATCCTCGCCGATGTGGAGTTTGGGTTGCACAAACCTCGGCGTGAACCACGGGAAGGCCCCGATGAGGTCGTGGGTCACGAGGATTTGACCGTCGCAGTCCGGGCCGGAGCCGATGCCGATGGTGGCGAAGGGGAATTGCGCGGTGATTTCCTTGGCGACGGGCGGGGTGACGAGTTCGAGCACGACGGCGAAGACGCCAGCCTCGGCGAGCGCGGCGGCGTCATCGAGCAGCTTGGCGCGGCCCGCGTCGTCCTTGCCCTTGATGCGGTATTTGCCGCCTTCCTCCAAGACGTGCTGGGGCAACATGCCGAGGTGGCCCATGAAGGGAATGCCAGCGGCTTGGATGGCGCGGATTTGCGGCAGGATGTCGCGCCCGCCCTCGGCCTTCACCGCCTCGGCCCCGGCAGCGACAAGGCGTTGCGCGCTAGCGACGGCTTGCTCCGGGGTCTCGTAGCTGCGATACGGCAGGTCGCCGACGAGAAGGGCGCGCGGTTTGGCCCGGGCGGCCGCTCGGACGTGGTGCTCCATCTCCGCGAGCGTGACGTGCGTGGTGTCCGGGTAACCGAGCACGACCATGCCGAGCGAATCACCAACGAGGAGGATGGGGACGCCGGCTTCGTCGAGTAGCCGGGCCATCGGATAGTCGTAAGCGGTCAGCGCGGCGATACGTTGACCGGCGGCCTTCAAGGCGCGGATGGTGTCAGGCGTGACTTTGGCGGCGGCGTCCACGGGTGAAGCAGAGCGTAAAGCAGCGCCGGCTGCCAGCCTGACTTCCGTTGGGAACGAGGAGACGGAGCGGCGACTGACGGCAGAAAGAGAACGGGCGCTTAGGCCAGATCCGTCTTGCCCATCAAATAGCGGTCGCACTCGCGGGCGGCACCGCGGCCTTCGTTGAAGGCCCAGACGACGAGGCTTTGGCCACGGCGGCAGTCGCCGGCAGCGAAGACGTTCGGGAGGCTGGTCTGGAACTTGCCGTGCTCGGCCTTCACGTTGGAACGCGGGTCGCGCTCGACGCCGAGGGCTTCGAGGAGCGGCTGTTCCGGTCCGAGGAAGCCCATCGCCAGCAGGACGACTTGCGCGGGGACGACGCGCTCGGTGCCGGGGATGTTCTTCGGGATGAACTGGCCCTTGTCGTTCTTGGTCCACTCGATGTTCACGAGATGGACGGCCTTGATGTTGCCTTGGCCGTCGTCCTCGAACTTGGTCGCAGTGGTGAGGTAAACACGCGGGTCTTCGCCGAACTTCGCCTTCGCCTCTTCCTGACCGTAGTCGAGCTTGTAGGTCTTGGGCCACTCGGGCCAGGGGTTGTCCTTGGCGCGGTCTTGCGGGGGCTTCGGAAGAATTTCCACCTGCACAAGGCTCTTGCAGCCGTGGCGCATGGAGGTGCCGACGCAATCCGTGCCGGTGTCACCGCCGCCGATGACGACGACATCCTTGCCGGCGGCGTTGATGGGCGCGTGACTGCCGTCGAGCAAAGCCTTGGTGTTGCTGTGCAGAAACTCCATCGCGAAGTGAACGCCCTTGAGCTGACGGCCCTCGATGGGCAGGTCGCGCGGCTTGGTCGCGCCGGTGCAGAGAACGACGGCGTCGAAGTCGTCCATGAGCTGCTTGGCGGTGAGGTCTTTGCCGACCTCGCAGTTGCACACGAACTTCACACCTTCGTCTTCCAGCAATTTGATGCGGCGGAGGACAACTTCGTTCTTCTCCAGCTTCATGTTGGGGATGCCATACATGAGCAAGCCGCCGGGGCGGTCGGCGCGCTCGAAGACGAGCACGCGGTGGCCGGCCTTGTTGAGTTGCGCGGCGGCGCTGAGGCCGGCGGGACCGGAGCCAACGACGGCGACTTTCTTGCCGGTGCGGTTGGCGGGCGGCTCGGGTTTGACCCAACCGTTTTCCCAGCCGTGGTCAATGATGCTGCACTCAATGTTCTTGATGGTGACGGCGGGCGAGCTGATGCCGAGCACGCAGGAGCCTTCGCACGGGGCGGGGCAGACGCGGCCGGTGAACTCGGGGAAGTTGTTCGTCTTGTGCAGACGGTCGAGCGCTTCCTGCCAGAGGCCGCGATAGACGAGGTCGTTCCACTCGGGAATGAGGTTGTTGATGGGGCAGCCGCTGGCCATGCCGCTGATGAGCTGGCCGGTGTGGCAGAAGGGCACGCCGCAATCCATGCAGCGCCCGCCCTGCTCGCGGAGTTTCGGCTCCGCCATGTGGTCGTGGAACTCGCGCCAGTCGGCGACGCGCGCCAGCGGCGAGCGGTCGGTGGGAAGTTCGCGGGTGAATTCGAGGAATCCAGTGGGTTTGCCCATGAGTCAGTGGAGGAAAGTGGCTTCGGTGTTGGTTCGGTTGTGATGTGCCAAGTGGTGCGAATCAACCGCCACCCACGCGCGAGGCGTCTTTCGAGTTCTCCTCGAACGCGGCGTTGAGGGCGTCGTCGCCGGTGAGTCCGGCGGCTTGGGCTTTCTTGATGGCTTGGAGCACGCGCTCGTAATCCTTCGGCATCACCTTCACGAACTTCGGGACGTTCGCGTTCCAGAGCGCGAGGACGTTGCGGCCCTTCTCGGAGCCGGTGTAGAGGACGTGCTTCTCAATCAATGCGCGCACGTCGGCGATTTCGTCGATGTCTTCGAGCTTCTGCAAGCCGACCATCTGCTTGTTGCAGCTACGGGCGAAGGTGCCGTCCTCGTCCAGCACGTAGGCGACGCCGCCGCTCATGCCGGCCGCGAAGTTGCGGCCCGTCTTGCCGAGCACGATGACCGTGCCGCCGGTCATGTATTCGCAACCGTGGTCGCCGACGGACTCAACGACCGTCTTCACACCGGAGTTGCGGACGCCGAAGCGTTCGCCCGCCATGCCGCGGAAGTAAGCCTCGCCGCTCGTTGCACCGTAGAGCGCGACGTTGCCGATAATCATGTTCTCCTCGGCGCGGAAGGTGGAGCCGCCGGGCGGGTAGATGATGAGCTTGCCGCCGGAGAGGCCCTTGCCGCAGTAGTCGTTGGCATCGCCTTCGAGGCGAATGGTCACGCCGGGCGGCACAAACGCGCCGATGCTCTGGCCTGCGGAGCCTTTGAAGTGCAGTTGAACCGTGTCTTCCGGCAGGCCCGCCGCGCCGTGGCGACGGGTGATTTCGTTGCCGAGAATCGTGCCGACCACGCGGTTGACGTTTCGAATGGGCAACTGGACGACGACCTTTTTCTTCTCGTCAATCGCCGGCTTGCACGCGTCGAGCAGGTGCGTCATGTCGATGGACTTCTCCAAGCCGTGGTCCTGCGCCATCTGGCAGTAGCGACCCACGCCGTCGGCCACATCGGGCGCGTGCAGGATGCTGGAGAGGTCCAAGCCGCGCGCTTTCCAATGGTCGGCGGCCTTGCGGGCTTCGAGCCGGTCCACACGGCCGACCATCTCGGCGATGGTGCGGAAGCCGAGCTGAGCCATCAACTCGCGAACTTCCTGCGCGATGAAGGTCATGAAGTTGACCACGTCCTCGGGCTTGCCGGGGAAAAGGCCGCGCAACTTCGGGTTCTGCGTCGCGACGCCGACGGGGCAGGTGTTCAGATGGCACACGCGCATCATGATGCAGCCCATCGCGACGAGCGGGCCGGTGGCGAAGCCAAATTCCTCCGCGCCGAGCAGCGCGGCCATGATGACGTCGCGGCCGGTCTTCAACTGGCCGTCCGCCTCGACGGCGATGCGCGAGCGCAGATTGTTCAACACGAGCGTCTGGTGCGTCTCGGCGAGACCGAGCTCCCACGGAATGCCCGCGTGCTTGATGGAGGTCTGCGGCGATGCGCCGGTGCCGCCGTCGAAACCGGAGATGAGCACAACATCCGCGTGCGCCTTGGCGACGCCCGCTGCGATGGTGCCGACACCGACTTCGGAGACCAGCTTGACGCTGATGCGCGCGCGGCGGTTGGAGTTCTTGAGGTCGTGAATCAACTCCGCGAGATCTTCGATGGAGTAGATGTCGTGGTGCGGCGGCGGGGAGATGAGGCCCACGCCGGGCGTTGAATGACGCACCTTCGCGACCCACGGATAAACCTTGGTGCCGGGGAGCTGGCCGCCTTCGCCTGGTTTCGCGCCCTGGGCCATCTTGATTTGCAGCTCGTTCGCGTGCGTGAGGTAGAGGCTCGTGACGCCGAAGCGACCAGATGCGACCTGCTTGATGGCGGAGTTTTTCGAGTCGCCCTTGTCGTTGGTCCAAGTGTAGCGCGCGGGGTCTTCACCGCCTTCGCCAGTGTTGCTCTTGCCACCGATGCGGTTCATCGCGATGGCAAGCGTCTCGTGCGCCTCGCCGGAGATGGAGCCGTAGCTCATCGCGCCAGACTTGAAGCGCTTCATTATAGTCGCGACAGATTCGACCTCCTCGATGGGAATCGCGGTCGCGGGCTTGAACTCCAGCATGCCGCGCAGGGTGTAGATGTCCTTGAGCTGGGTGTTCACCAGCGCGCTGTATTCCTTGAAGGTCTTGTAATCCGCGTTGCGGACGGCCTTCTGGAGCTTGTGGACGGTCTGCGGGTTGAAGAGGTGAATCTCGCCGTCCGCGCGCCATTGATATTGGCCACCGGCTTCCAACGTGTGGCCGTTGACCGGCCGGTCGGGAAACGCGTGCTCGTGGCGGGTTAGGACTTCCTTGGCGATGTCCTCGATGCTGATGCCGGCGACGCGCGAGGCGGTCCAGGTGAAATACTTGTCGATGACGGCGTCGCTCAGGCCGATGGCCTCGAAGATTTGCGCGCCGCGATAGCTCTGGACGGTGCTGATGCCCATCTTGGAGGCGACCTTCACGACGCCCTTCACGGCGGCCTTGGTGAAGTTCTTCACCGCCGTCTTATGGTCCACGCCGACGAGCAGCTTCTGCTGAATCATGTCGTCGAGCGTCTCGTAGGCTAGATACGGGTTGATGGCGCCACAGCCGTAGCCGATGAGCAGCGAGAAGTGATGCACCTCGCGCGGCTCACCGGACTCAAGCACGAGGCCGACGCGTGTGCGCGTGCCTTCGCGAATGAGGTGGTGGTGGACGCCCGCCACCGCAAGGAGCGCGGGAATGGGTGCGTTGTCTTTGTCCACGCCACGGTCGGAGAGGATGATGATGTTCGCGCCGTCCTTGATGGCCTTGGTCGCGGCCTCGCACAGGTCGTCCATCGCCTTCTCCAAGCCGCCGGTGCCTTCCGACGCTTTGAAGAGCGTGGGCAGCGTGGCCGACTTGAAGTGCGGGTGGTTGAGATGCTTGAGCTTGGCGAACTCCTCGTTATTGAGGATGGGCTGCTTCAGCTCAATGAGGCGGCAGCTCTCGGGCTGTGGGTTGAGCAGGTTGCGCTCGGAGCCGATGGTCGTCTCGGCGCTCGTCACAATCTCCTCGCGGATGCAGTCAATGGGCGGGTTCGTGACCTGCGCGAAGAGCTGCTTGAAGTAGTTGTAGAGCAACTGCGGCTTCTGCGAGAGCACCGCGATGGGCGTGTCCGTGCCCATCGAGCCGACGGCCTCGACGCCGTCGCGCGCCATCGGGACCATGAGCATCCGCAAGTCCTCAAACGTGTAGCCGAAGGCCTGCTGGCGGTGCAGCACGGTGTCGTGGTCTGGCTCCGGCAAGTGCGGCGCGTCCGGGAGCTTGTCCAGCTCGACCATGTTCTCGTTAATCCACTGCCGGTAAGGCTGCGACTTGCAGATGGCTTCCTTGATTTCCTCATCGGCCACGATACGACCCAGCGAGGTGTCCACGAGGAACATGCGACCCGGCTGGAGGCGGCCCTTTTGCAGCACGCGTTCCGGCGCGATGTCCAGCACCCCGACTTCCGAGGCCATGATGACGAGGTCATCTTTGGTCACGTAATAGCGCGAGGGGCGTAGGCCATTGCGGTCGAGGCACGCGCCGATTTGCACGCCGTCGGTGAAGGCGACCGAGGCCGGACCATCCCACGGCTCCATCAGGCAGGAGTGATATTCGTAGAACGCCTTGCGCTCATCGCTCATGGACTCGTGATTCGTCCACGGCTCGGGAATCATCATCATCATCGCGTGCGCGAGCGGGCGGCCACCGAGCACGAGCAGTTCGAGGCAGTTGTCGAACATCGCCGAGTCGGAGCCGGTCGGGTTGATGATGGGGAAGACCTTCTTGATGTCCTTGCCGAAGAGGTCGCTCTCGAACATGGACTGGCGCGCGTGCATCCAGTTGATGTTGCCGCGCAGCGTGTTGATTTCGCCGTTGTGCGCGATGTAGCGATACGGATGCGACCGCTCCCAGCTCGGGAAAGTGTTCGTGGAGAAGCGCGAGTGGACGAGCGCCAATGCCGAGTCCATGTCCGGGTCGCGCAGCTCGGGGTAATACGCATCCACCTGCGCGGGCATCAACATGCCTTTGTAAACGATGGTTCGGCACGAGACGCTCGGCATATACCACTCCTGCGTGCCGCGCTGGCCGGAATTGCGAATCTCCGTCAACGCGCGCTTGCGGATGACGTAGAGCTTCCGCTCGAAGGCAAGTTCATCTTTCGCCTTGCGCACGTTCCGTTCGATGAAGCACTGGCGCACGAAGGGTTCCGTGGCAACGGCCGTGGGGCCGAGCGTGGAATTGTCCGTGGGCACGTTGCGCCAGCCGAGCACCGAGTGACCTTCCTCACGCACGACGCGCTCAAACGTGCGCTCGCAGAGATGGCGGTCCTCCTCGTCCTTCGGCATGTAAATCATCGCCACGCCGTAGCGGCCGGGCGCGGGGAGCGCAAAACCGTTTTCCTTCGCGGCCTTAGTGAAGAACTTGTGCGGGAGCTGGATGAGGATGCCCGCACCGTCGCCCGTGTTCGGCTCGCAGCCGCACGCGCCGCGATGGTCGAGGTTGATGAGAATTTGGATGCCCTGCTGGACGACTTCGTGGGACTTCTTGCCCTTCATGTTCACCACGAAGCCGACGCCGCAGGCGTCGTGCTCGAACTGCGGGTCGTAAAGTCCCTGCTTGGGCGGCAATCCCTGCCACCGCGCTTGCGTGCTCATTTGTTGGTCGTTCATCTTCACTACTGGCCGGAAATTGTCCCGGGTTGGAAAGCTTCCCTCGCTAGCAGAACGGCTGGTTTAGTCTGGTTGCGCCGAAAAAGCCGCGCGACGGTAACAAACCACTTCAAGGGTGCAATGGCATTTTGCGATTTTGGCCATGCCAGCAGGTTGGCTTGTGGAAATCCCCGTTCAGATAAGCCTCAAGAGGCACTCGACACTCGGGCGGGGACAAATGGCAGGCGTCCAAGGCCAGGGACGGTTCCGATTGTCTCTCAGGCTCGGCCGTAAAGTGTCTTTAAAGCGGCGGCGTTGTAGCTGCGGATCGTGCCGGTTGGGGACTGCACCTTGAGCGAGCCTTTCACAATCTCCACCACCACGCCCGCGTAGCCGGGGATCTCCACATGCTTGCCGTATGCACACTGGGGGAAGTCGGCCTGGCTCGCGTAAGTCCGGATCGTCCGCACGGGCTGGCTGAAATCTGGTTCCGTGATGTGGACCCGCTCGGGCGCGACGGACTCCGGTTCGTCATCCACCGGCGGCGGCTGCGCCACTGGCTTAGGGCGCTCCATGGTCAAGGTCTGCGGCTCCGGCTTGGTGCGGTCCGGCGGCGCAAAGAGGGTTTTTAGGCGGTAGGCATTGAACCGCTGTGATTTGCCGTCAGGTGCCGTCACCTTGATGGACTGGTTGATGATCTCCACGATCACGCCCGCGAAGCCGTGGATGCTCACATAAGCCCCCAGCGCACCCTGCGGGAAATCCGCCCGCTCGGTCCATTGGCCGATCGGGACGGGCGTGCCGGAGAAATCCGGTTCGGTGATGACTTTCCGCGTGGGCGCGGACATGGCGGCTTCGTGGTTCGTTTCAGGTGTCGTGAGCGACTGCATGGGCCGAACATCCTCGCTACCTCCCGCCTCGATGGCGAATGGTTTTTAGAAATACTTGCGCGAGACCGGTGGGAGAAGTCAGACGCCTAGCCCGCCAGCTCACCAATCCGTCTCCCGATAGTCCTTCAGGAACTTCCCCCAGACGTGCTCGCCCGTGTTAAACCCCGCGATGATCGGGTCCACGATTCGCGCCGCGCCGTCCACGATGTCCAGCGGTGGATGAAAGCGATGCTCCTCCTGCTTCCGCGCCGCGATCTTCACCGGGTCCTCGTCCGTCACCCAACCGGTGTCCACCGCGTTCATGTGGATGCCATCGGCGTGGTAATCCGCCGCCGCTGTGCGCGTCATCATGTTCAGCGCCGCCTTCGCCATGTTCGTGTGCGGGTGTCGTGTGGTCTTGAACTTCCGGTAGAACTGCCCCTCCACCGCCGAGACGTTGACGATGTGCTTGTCCCGCTCGGGCGTGCGGAGCATCAGCGGTTTCAGGCGTGCGTTCAGGATGAAGGGCGCGACGGCGTTCACGAGCTGCACCTCCAGCAACTCCACTGCCGGCACCTCGTGCATCATCAGCCGCCACGAGTTCCGCTCGCGCAAGTCCACCTGCTGCAAGTCCTGATCGAGCCGCCCCTCGGGAAACAAACCCTGCTGAGCCGCCAGCTCGTCCGGCAGCAAGGGCACCTGCGACAACTCCGCTGCATGCGTCAGCCCAGCCACGGCCGACATCTTCTGCTGCGCCAGCACGGCCGTGCCCTCGGGCAGCATGTGGTAGCCGCGCAAACCTTCGTAAGTCCCGAGCAAGTGCCGCGCAGCCTCCGGCATCGTCCCCAGCGAAGCGGTCTCCGCCTCCATCATATGTTGATAAAAGTCTGGGGGCCGTCGCACGGTCTGGCACGCGTTGTTGATGATGAAGTCCAGCCGCGACCGCGTGGCCAGCAAGTGTCGGCAAAACGCCTCCACACTCGGCGTGTGGCGCAAATCCAAGCCGAAGATTTCCAGCCGATGCCCCCACTCTGCGAAGTCTGCTTCCGCCGCATACCGTAGCGCCGAGTCGCGCGGGAACCGCGTGCTCACGATGACGTGCGCGCCCGCGCGCAGCAGCTTGATCCCCGCCTGATAGCCGATCTTCACGCGCCCGCCCGTCAGCAACGCCACGCGCCCGCGCAGGTCCGCCGACTCCGTGCGCTTGCGGAAGTTCAGCTCTGCGCAGGTCGAGCAGAGCTGGTCGTAGAAGTGATGAATGGTCCCGTAGTCCTGCTTGCAGATGTAACAATTCTGCGGCTCGACCACCTCGCGGAACTCCGCGTCGCCGGTGACCTCCTGCTGCTGAAAGTTGGCCGGCGGAAAGACATTGGGCGTGGTGAAAACCTTCTCCCGCCGCAGCTTGCGGATGCCGGTTTCGTTGAGCCGGGCTTGATCGCGCTGCACCTTGTCCGCCTTGCGCTGCTTCACGCGCGCCTTCACCAGTCGCCGCCGCTCCTTCAAGTCCGGGCAGTAAATCTCCCCCGCGACCATGACCAGTCGCGAGTGCTCTGCGGGCGAAAGCTCCGCCAGCCAAGCCCGGTTCCTGGCCACCCGCTCCAACAGCTCCGTCGCGGCCTTGAGCTGGGTGGTGACTTCGGTGCGTTCGCCCGGCGAGGGATTAGGGTGGCCCGTGGAGGCGCTTGGTTCGGCGGCTGGTTCTGAAGACATATTGTGGCGGGAGACTAAACGCATCCGTCGTCCGCACCACGCCTTTTCAAACTGCTCCGGTTGCGTTTGCCCTGCTGGGTCCTGACCGGCGCGGCTAATTACCGTTGGCGGGCGGCACCGCCTGCACGTTCCAGAAATCCTCTGCCTGCGGCACCGCGTCCCAGCCCGCCTCGGGCAGGGTGTAGCCGATTTGGCGCAAGCGGGGGAGTTGCTTGAGCGCGTCCAGGTTCTTGGCCCCGACGGGCAGGGTGATGGCTTCGAGTTGCTTGCACTCGGCGAGGAAGGAGAAGTCAGTGACGTTGGTGCAGCCTTCGAGTTGGAGGTGGCGCAGCGGGGCGGCCTTGAGCGGTGCGAGGCTGGCGATGCGCGTGTGGGCGAGGTTCAGGCTCACGAGCTTCATGCCGGCCAGGACGGTGAAGTTG
The DNA here is from genome assembly GCA_039796295.1 of Verrucomicrobiota bacterium. Taxonomy (GTDB): domain Bacteria; phylum Verrucomicrobiota; class Verrucomicrobiia; order Limisphaerales; family SXTU01; genus SXTU01. The sequence goes on along the minus strand of JBDKJY010000019.1, from coordinate 36,979 downwards.
GTGGCCCGGGTGCGCGCGGCCTCGAAGCGCGTCAGCGGCATGCCCTTGAGCACGGCCAGGTCCGCGACGCGCGTGTTGCTGAGGTCGAGCGTGTGAAGCGACATGCCTTTGAGCGGACTCAGGTCGTTCACTTGCGTGTCGGCGATGTTCAGCTTGGTCAGCGGCGCTTTGGCGAACGGCGTGAGGTCGTTAAACTCCGGCTCCCGCACGGTCAGCGCCAATCCACCGCCCTCGCGCTTGAGGGCGCCGGTGAGGCCTAGTTTGTTCACCACGGCTTTCCACGAGTCGTAGCTGCCTTGAACGCTGGTGCTTTCGCGGGTGGTCATGGCGATGGCTTCGGCGGTGCGCTGCTGGCGGGCCATGTGGATGCGCAACTCGGCCAGGCTCTCCGGCTTCAGTGTGGTCTGGCCCTGATTATCGGCGAGGAGCTTCGCACAGAGGTGGAAGTTGCGCTCGGCTCCGGGGGTTTCCGGATCCAGTTCCAAGGCGTGCGCGTAGGCGTCGCGGGCCAGCTCGAGCTGGAGCAGGGATTGGAGGATGTGGCCTTTCAGAGTGTGGAACTTGGCGTCATCAGGCTGGAGGGAGATGGCGTAGTTCACCTTGGCGAGGGCCTTGGCGAACTTGAACTGGTCCACGAGCGTCCCGGCCTCGACGTAGAAGGTAGGCGCGGTTTCCTTTAGTTCGGCCAGCGTCCGCGTGATCTTCCGAGTGAAGTGCCCAGCCAGCGCCAAGATCACGACTAGTGAGATAAGGCTCAGGGTGACCTCGGTGCGGTGTCGGCGCAGCAGGAGCAGCAGCAGCCGGGGCGCGCTGGCGTGCTCGGCGGTGGTGGCGTAGCCGCCCTGGAAGGCGGCGATGTCCTGCTGCAGGGCGGCGACGGTCTGGTAGCGTTTCGTCTGATCACGGGTTAGCGCCTGCATCGCGACGGCGGAGAGCGCCGCCGGAATGCGTCGGTCGGGGCAGTGGGCCAAGTCCGGGGGGGTGATATCTTGCGGCGATATGGGCTGGCCAGTGCTCCAGGTGCTTTGGGTATGGCGCGGGTTGTAGTTCGTCGGTGGCGTGATGGCCCCTGAAGCCACGCGGGTGAGCACTTCGTCCACCGTCTCGCCGGTGATGGGCGGGTGCAACGTGAGCATCGCGTAGAGGATCGCACCGAGCGCGTAAATGTCCGTGCGCTCGTCGATGTCCTCCACCCGCCCCTCCGCCTGCTCCGGGGCCATGTAACGCGGCGTGCCTTTCACCTGGCCGGAGAGCGTCTTGAAACTGTCGCCGGCCAGCTCCAGCGACGCAGCGGGCTTCTGGAAGAACGTGGTGTCTTCGTCGTGGTTCGCGCCACCCATCCGCTTGGCCAGGCCCCAGTCCATGACGAACACTTCGCCGAATTCGCCGAGCATCAAGTTGTCCGGCTTGAGGTCGCGATGCACCACGCCGCGCGAGTGAGCGAAGGCGATGGCATCGCAGACTTTCTGAAACACGTTGAGGAGCGCGTTCAGCGGGTATTTGGCAATGGTCGCCGCGTCCTTTTGGCGAATCTTCTCCAGCACATCGCTCAACGTAACGCCCTCCACCAGCCGCATCGTGTAATACACCACGCCGTCCGTCGTCACGCCCAGTTCGTGCAGGGGAACGATGTGCGGATGCTCCAATTGCCCGGTGATGCGGGCCTCGGTGACGAGCCGGTGGATGTGTTCGTCCGAAGCCTCCGCGCCGGTGAGGATGACCTTCACCGCCACGGTGCGCTGGATGCTGTTGTCGCGCGCGGAAAGAATCGCTCCCATCCCACCCTTCGCGAGGATGCGGCCTAGCTCGTAGGCTGAGTGCGGCATGAGCTTCTGGTCGGGGGTAGCTCCGGTCGGGGCTTGGGCAAAGCGTTCTGCGAGGAAGCTGAATAATGCGGAGGCCGCATTCTTGTGGGCGCCTTCGAGGGACTGTTTCAGCCGGGCGAGCGACGCCTCCTGAGGGGGAGGCTTGACGGGGCCAACGGTCTTTTCACTCGGCTCGCTCACGGCGTTGAGAATAGGGAGTGACCGCAGGCGAACAAGTGGTGAAACGCCTTAGATTGGCCTCGGGGATTCTCCCACGTCACTCCTGAAGGTGCCAGGCAGGCGGGCTTCAATGGGAGGTGGAGGAGTGGAAGGGTTGAACCCGTCGCCGCCGGCGCTTCCACTCTTCACCCCGCCCCTCACCTTCCCGCATGCCTCGCGATGAACTCCACAATCGGCCCCGAGTCCTCCAGCCCGTGCGGGTGATGGCCCACGCCGGGCTTGCGGATGAGCGTGATGTCGCCGCCTAGCGCCTTGTAGCGCTCGGCGATGAGCCCCGTGTTCTCCTCCCACGGCACCACGTCGTCCGCGTCGCCGAAGACATGGAGCAGCGGCACTTTCGCCTTAGCCAGCGGAGCGAGGCTGTCCACGGGATTGCCACGGTAGGCGAGCGCGGCGGCTTCATCCGCGAACTTGAAGACCTTCAACACCAGTGCCCAATCCCCTTTGCTGCCCTTGCCCTTGCCCTTGCCACCGGGCCAGCTCTTGAAGTCGCACACCGGCGCATCGCCGTAGATGCACGCCACCTTGTCGGGATTCGCGCTCGCCCAGTTGTAGCAGTAAAGCCCGCCCCGGCTCAGGCCGACGAGCGCTGCCTGCTTCGCGAAGCCAAACTTGCCTGTCAGCTCCGCGTAGCACTTGTCCCAGTGCGCGACCGCGTCCGGACAGCCGAGCATATTGGGCACGCTCAGGTAAACGATGTGAAAGCCCCGGCCCAGCAGCGCGATGTCCGGTGCGGGCTTGTGGCCGAAGAACTCGCCGTGCCACACCCACGGCTTACCGGGCGCAGCCTGCTTCGGCACGACGACGAGCAGGTTCTTCCCGTCCACTGAGAAGTCGTAGCGGTCATAGCCGTTCCACACGGACTTCTTGCCGGGGAAGGGCGCGTCACTCGCGGGCGCGGCGAGCTTCGCCTCCGCCTTCACGAGCGCGTCGGCGAAACGCCGGCCCACGTCCAGCGTGCCGGCGGTGTCGAAGTGCGCGCTGTTGGCAATCGTGGCCGTGGCCGTATCCACGTAAACACAGCGCGGATCTTGCGTGGCAAGCGCCTGCTGCGCCTCGACAATCTTCGGCATGAAGGCGTTCTTCCCGCCGCCAAACTGCGTGTTCACCGCGACCAGCGCGATGAGCTGCGGGGCGTCCAAATCCTTGCGCAGTGCGGCAAGCATGTCGCCCAACGCCTTGGTGTAACGCGGCGCAGCGGTGGCGTTCGCATCGCTCTCGCCTTGCACCCACGCGAGGGCGCGGAGGCGGAGGGTGATACCCTGCGCTTTGGCGGCTGTGAGGGCGGCCTTGGTCTCGGCCACCAGCGCGCGATAGCACGCGCCGCCGGGGCCGGGGTCGGCAGGGTTCCAATCCTGCGCCATGCCCGTGCCGCTCCACGCGGCCTTCACGATAGCGAGCGGACGCTTCTCCTTCGCCACGAGCGCGCGGGCCAATCCCATCTCCGGGCCGAAGCCGCCGTCGGCACTGGAGAAGTTGCCGTATTGGCGCGGGCCGTTCGTCTTGGGCGCGGGCGTGCCCTTGGGCTGTGGCTGGAGCGTGCGCCACTGGCCGCCGCTGGTCGTGTCGAACTCATCCGGCGGCGGGTCGCCCGCGCGGAACCAGAACATCACCTGCTTGTCCGCAGCGTCAGCGGGCAGCTCGGACGGCTTGGCGTCATAGCCCACGGCGTTCGACTGGCCGGCGATGAGGATGAGGTCGCGTGTCTCGGCGGCGGAGAGTTGGCCGCCAAGCACGCAAAGGAGCGCAAAGAGGAGGGAGGTGTGAGTTTTCATGTGTGAGTCGCGGCGGTGGTTCTACACGGTGAAGGGTTTGCACGTCACGGTGCTTCCGCGAAGGAACAGCGCCGGAACGATCCGCAAGCCGATCCGCGTGTGGAATTCACGGCGAGCGGGCCGTCAGCGCACGAGGCGGAAGAAGCCAGCTTGGCCAGTGAGGGGAATCGTCACCACGTATTCGTCACCCACCACCGTGATGGTGTGTGGGGCGCTCTGCCAACCGCTGGGCACCGGGTTGGCCGGCGCATTTTGCAGCCCCCAGCCGAAGGCGGCGACGGGCCACGAAAGGATGAGCTGTCCATTGCTGACGCGGACCGCGACCGGTGGTGGGGCCATCTGCGGCGCGTTGAAGCGGGCGGCGAACACATCGCCCCCGCCGCCGCTGGAGGGTTGGCTGGGGCCGAGCGTGGTGGTGCCGCTGAACTGGCCGGTCACGAAGCTGTTGCCCGCCGAATCCACCGCGATCGCGTTGCCGAAATCACCGTTGAGGTCCGCGCCACCGCCTTGCTGCACGAAAGTCAACGCGCCGCTGCTCGTGTAGTTGGCCGTGAAGAGGTCGAGCGTCGCCCCCGCACTGGCGAGGCTGTTGGTGCCGAACGCGGCCGCGCCGGAGAAGAACCCGGTCACATGGACCGTGCCGTTGGTGCCCAGGGCGAGGCCGCGCACCGAGTCGGGGCCGGTGCCGCCAGAGGTCTGCACCCAAGCCAGTGCGCCCGCCGTATCGAACTGTGCCACGAAGCCGTCGTTCTGCCCGCGGCTGGTCAAGCTGGCCGTAGCCGCTCCGATGCGCGGACCGATGACGCCGACGGACATGCTGCCGGTGAAGTCCCCGCCCACGTGTGTAATACCGTCGGGACTCACTGCCAGCGCGTTCACATGGTCGGTGCCAGGGCCGCCGATTTGCAGGACGCGGTGGAAGACGCCGTTGCTGTCGAATCGTGCGAGGAAGCCGTCGGTCACGCCGCGATTGGTCAAGGTCACGGTGTCGAAAATTGCCGTCGGTCCGGCGAAGTTACCGGCCAGATGCACGTTGCCGTTCGTGTCCGTGCCCACGCCGGTTGCGGTGTCTAAGACGCCGTTGAAGCCCGCCACACCGACGGTGCGTGCCCAGAGAGCAGTGCCGTCGGGGGCAAGCTTCGCGAGGAAGATGCGCCCGGCCCCGAGCACGGGCTGCCCGCCGAAGTTGGTCAGGGCCGAGCTGCCCGCCACGAGCACGTTGCCGGCGGGGTCGAGCGTGATGGCGTTGCCCACATCCGCGACGGAGTCCGCGCCGAAGCCGCGCGCCCAGACGACGGTGCCGGTGGGGTCGAGCTTGGTGACGAAGAGGTCCGAGTAGGAGCTGGGATTGGCGTTGACGAGTGCATTAGTCCCGAAATCGGCGGTGCCCTCGAAGCTGCCAGTCACATAGGTATTGCCCGCGTCATCCACGGTGATGCCGTTGGCGGCGTCGTAGCCAGGGCCGCCCGCGCGGCGTGCCCAAAGCAGAGTGCCGGCGTTGTTGTATTTGATGACGAAGATGTCGTTCAGCCCGGCGCTGACAAGGGTGTTGGTGCCGAAGGTGGCGGTGCCGGTGAAGTAGCCGGCGACGTAGAAGTTCCCGTTCGTGTCCGCCGCACAGGCGTTGCCCACGTCCGTGCCGGGACCGCCCGCCGAACCGGCCCAGCCTACGGCGGCCGCCACCGGATGCACCGTGAGGAAGGCCAGGGTGCTGGTGACGCTGCCGAAGCCGTTGGTTATGACCAGCGAGTAAAGCCCACGATCACTGACTTGCGCGGCGGCGAAGGTGAGGTTGCTGCTGGTCGCGCCGGGGAGGTTTGTGCCACTCAAGCGCCACTGGTAGGCCAGCGGCGGGCTGCCGATGACGCCGGCGGTGAATGTGACGGAGCGCCCGGCGGTGACGGTGCGAGCGGCGGGTTGGGCGGTGACGATAGGGGGGGAGTTCACCGCCAGCGGGGCGTCGGCGCTGATCACGCCGCCAGCGACGTTCGAGATGGCCAACGAGTAATTGCCCGCTTGGAGGAACTGCACGTTGACCAGGTTGAGGGTGACGTTAGTTGCCCCCGGCACCGGGAAGCCGTTGAACCGCCATTGGTAGGTCAGCGGCAGCGAGCCGGTGTGAGCGACCGAGAAGTTGACCGCGTCACCCACTCCGGCCGTGACGCCGGAGGGGTGCACGGTGATGATCGGCGGGGTAAGCACATCGAGGTTGGCGGAGGCGCTGAGGGCCGTGCCGTAGGCGTTGACGACCAAGACGGAGTAGTCGCCCGCATCGGCGATCTGAATATTGTTTCTCAGCAGGGAGGCGCTGTTGGCCCCGGGAATATTGGCTCCGTTCAAGCGCCACTGGTAGGTGAACGGGCCGGGGCCAGTGACCGTGACGTTAAAGGTCACGTTTGTGCCGGGGAGCACGCGGAAACTCTGCGGCTGGGCGACGATGTTGGGGACCAGGATGTTGATCGCGAGCGTGGCGGGTGGGCTGGTGATGGTCCCAAGCGGGTTGCTAACCACGCAATCGTATTGGCCGGCGTTGGCGGTCTGCACATTGAACAGGCCCAGTGTGGGGCTGTTGGCTCCGCTGATGTTGACCCCGTTGCGACGCCACTGATAGGCCAACGGCGTGTTGCCGGTGGCCGTGACGCTGAAGACCACCGTGGCCCCTTGGTTCGTGCTGACGCTGCGGGGGATGGTGCTGAAGGACGGAGCCCCAACCACCACCGGGGTGGTGGCGGAGATGCTGTTTACCACGGTGACGAACTGACTCGCCCCATCGATCCGCGCCACATACCAGTAGTTTCCCGTGCTGTTGGTCGTGGGCACTTGCACCGTGGCCACCAACCCGGCAGAGGTGTAGATCTGGGCGGTAGCACCGCTCACATCGAAGCCCGGGCTGCTGCTGAAGTTGTGGATGTAGTAGTGGTAAGTGCCGGGGGACAGGGTGCTGATGGTGATGGTCTCTGGGCCGAAGCCGGAGGTGTCATCCACATCCAGTTCGGCGAACGGGGCCAAGAAGGGTGAGCCGCGGTTGCCGAAATAAACGTGATGCGTCTGGCCGCCGATGTTCGGGGTCTCGAGGTGTGAATCCAAGTCTCGCGGATTGGCCCCCCAGTTCAGCACCAGCCGGACGGTGTTCGTTCCGGTAATGGTCGGGGACAGCGAGAAGCCGACAGTGTTGATGGGCTGCGCGGTGAGGGCGAAGGTGTTCGTGTAGGGGAAGAACCCGCTGGCGGTGGCCGTGATCGTGGCCGAGCCGGCGGGCACGTTGGTGATGGTGAACACGCCTTGAACCGACGTGAAGGTGGGCACACCTCCGTTGACGCTCACCGAGGCGAAGGCGAGGGGTTGGCCGTTGACCGCGTTGCGCACGGTGCCGGTGACGGTGGTGGCGGTGATCTCCTGGCCGGGGTTGAGGAAAAGGAAGTCAATCTCCGCGTCGCCCAAGGCGCGTCCATAAACCTGCACATCATCTACGTCTCCAGTGAACAGCCCTCCCGGGGTGCCCGCCGTGAACGCCCCGAATGCCCCGCCAATTAGAAACGGGGCAGTGTTCGCCGCGATGGGGGAACTAGCAATGGACCCCTCCACGGGAGAGCCGTCCACATAGATGGTGGTCGTTCCGCCCAGCCGATAGACCCCGACGACTTGGTGCCAGTTGCCATCGTTTACATCCGTCGTGGAGAGCGGCACGTCCACCACGCCGCCAGCCAAGGTCCGGGTGCCGGCGTAGAACATCGCCTTGCCGGTGGCTCCGGGCAGCGTGGGGTGGTTCAGGCTGAGGAAGTAGCCATTGGCCGAGCTGGCGTCGCGCTTCGATACCGCCGTGGAGAAGGTCGTGGTGTTCCCCGCCGTTGTCCGCACCCAGGCGGAGATCGTGAAGTTTTGACTGCCCAAATTGAGGATGTTGCCGCAATCCACAAACCCGTTCGCGGCACGGTCCAGACTCAGCGCGTTGCCCGAGCGCCCGCCGGCGACGAAGGCGGATCCGCTGGTGGAAAGCGTGCCCGAGAAGGTGCCAGCGGAGTCGGCCGCCGTGGTGGCTCCGGGCAGCTCATCGAACCGCCAGTGGGCGAGCGGACCGGTTTGAGCGAGGCTGGAAACGGCGGTGAGGCCGAGGAAGAGCAGTCCCACCAAGCGGGGGCAAAGCAAGGGTAAGCGAGCGTTCATACGTTCATGGCGGTTGACGGCGTGTAGGATGGGAAAAGCTGAGTGAAATACAAGGCTGGAGATGGAGCGGGTAGAGCGCGCGGTAGCCGGTAAAGGGCGGCGGTGGGGCGGGCTGCCGCCCACGGTGCCAGAGTCTAACCGCTTGGCTGGCCCACTGCGAAAAAGTGGGACTCCGTGCTTGGAATCCGGCTGGGCAGAGGCCTTGGGCTTGGGCAAGGTGTGGCCATGCGCGTGTTGATTGTGGGCTGTGGATACGTGGGTTTGCCGCTGGGGGCGGAGCTGGCGCGACGTGGGCATGTGGTCTTTGGAATGCGGCGGGCGGCGGACGGGGCAGGGGAGCTGCGCGCGGTGGGGGTCACTCCCGTGGTGGGGGATGTTACGCAGCCGGAGAGTTTGCACGCGCTGCCGGGGCCGTTTGATTGGGTGGTGAACACGGTGTCGTCCGCCAAGGGGGGAGGGGACGTGTATCGCGCCGTGTATGTGGAGGGGACGCGGAACCTACTCGCGTGGCTGGCGGGCACGCCGGTGCGGAAGTTCATCTACACGAGCAGCACGAGTGTCTATGGCCAGACTGATCGCGGTGAGGTGACGGAGGCGAGCGCGGCGGAGCCGCAGGCGGAGACTGGGCGGCTGTTGGTGGAGACGGAGAATTTGCTGCTGGCGGCGGCGCGGGAGCGGAGCTTCCCGGCGGTGGTGCTGCGGGTGGCGGGGATTTACGGGCCGGAGCGCGGGCACTTGTTCCAGCAGTTCCTCCGCGACGAGGCGCGCATCAGCGGCGACGGCAGTAGGCTGTTGAACATGATTCACCGCGCCGATGTGGTGGGTGCGGTCATCGCGGCGCTGGAGCGCGGCGAGCCGGGGCGCATCTACAACGTGGCGGATGATGAGCCGGTGTCGCAGTTGGCTTTCTTCGAGTGGCTGGCAAAGCGGTTGGGCAAGTCACTCCCACCTGTCGCCAGCGTGGAGGAGGGCGCGCCGCGCAAGCGGGGCGTGACGAACAAGCGGGTGTCCAACCGACGGCTGCGGGAGGAGTTGGGGTATGAACTGAATTTTCCGAGTTTCCGTGAAGGGTATGCGGCGGAGTTGCGGCGGCTGGGGTAGTCGCTGAACGGCGGAGTGCCTGGCCGGAAACCAATGATTCTTGGAAGTGGTGCGGGATGCCAAGCGTGGTAGCGGGGTGGAGTGCGGTCGGTTTTCTACGGGCGTGTCAATCGGGGCCGAATGCTGCGTTCGCGCCGACACTCACCTGCCGGGCTTCGCGCACGCATCCAGTGTGCTCTCGGCCGCAATCGGAAGCCGTGGACCCTGCGTCCGTTCGCGCGCCACAAAGTCCCGCCCGCTTTCGCGCTCTGTCAGAATGGGAGCCAACTCGCCGCGGCACTTTAGCGGCAGGCGGATATTCTCGATGGAGGATGCGTTGCAAATCGGGCTGGTGGGGGAAGGATTTGAGCATACAGAGGAGTGAAGGTGAATGTTGCAGGTTCAGAGGTTCCCGCAACCGCCCAATCCTCACTCCCACATTCGCATCCACTAGACCTCACAAAACTCAATACTGACAGGGAATTGAACGTTGTGCGGCGGATATTCAGTAGTCGTAAAGACCGCTGTCGTGCGAGTAGGCACCGCCCGCGCCGCCGGGGCCGCCTTCGCCGCCCATGAGGTCGCCGAGCACGTCGCCCATGTCGGCTTCGATCTTCTCCGGGTCTTCGCCGGCTTCGAGCCGCTTGATGGCGATGTCGAGCTCCTTGGGCATCGTCCCGGCGGGCATGAGGTCCTTCATCTTGCGCATCATGTGCGCCATGTGTTTGGGGTTGTTCTCGTCGAGATGCTCCATGTCGCGCTCCATCTCGCTCATGGCTCGCATCACGCGCGGGTCGTCCATGTCGGGCATGGGTGGACCATCGGCTTCCTCGCCAGAGGCGGCGGCGGCTGGCTCCTTCAAACCCTTGGTCATCGCAAAGCGGCTCATCTCCTTGCGCATCTTCTTGTTGCCGCACTTGGGGCAGGCGGGCTTGCGGGCTGGGTTAATGCGCTGCGAGAGGAAGTTGAAGATGACTCGGCACTTCGGGCAGGCGAATTCGTAAATGGGCATAGGCGCGATCCTTTTTAGGCACAGATGGAACACCGATGAAACACAGAATTGCAGGGCGAGCAGACGGAGGTTCGCCGAGGCGGTGGGAGCGTTTTGCCACCGACCTTCCGGCTCTCCTTCTGTGCTTCAGTGTTCAATCGGTGTTTCATGCGTGCTCAACTGCTGGTTTTGAAAGCAAAAGCCCCAGCCTTGCGACCGGGGCTTCGCTAAACGTTCCGGCTCCAGCTCACTTCATCCGGTCGAAGTTCTTCTGGAGGATTTGCCAGTCGGGGAGCGCGGCGAACTTCTCGCGGTTCGTGCTGACAATCTTCGCCTCGTTCGCGTTCTTCGTCGGGCGGTTGACCTTGTAGAAGATGCCGAATTTGCCGGGCATGAGTTCCTCGGCAAGTTTGTAGGCAGCGTATTCGTCGGTCACGTCGTGGCCCTCGGGGACGAGGGGAAACTGGCCGCCTTTGCGCGGGTTCGTGCCGTCGAAGGCGCCGGGGTAGAACTCGGTGCACTCGCTGAGGCACTCGATGAAGCTGAAGCCGTCGTGGTCCATCGCGGCTTCCATCATCTGGAGGACGTGGTTCGGGTTCGTGTGCGTGGTGCGGGCCACGAAGGTCGCGCCGGCCGCGATGGCTTGCTTCATCGGGTTGATGGGCCGATCGCCACTGCCCCAGGCGTCGGTCTTGGACTTGTAGCCGAGGGGCGAGGTGGGCGAGGTCTGGTTCTTGGTCAGGCCATAGACCCAGTTGTCCATCACGCAATAGGTCAGCTTCACGTTCTTGCGCGCGGTGTGGGTGAAGTGGTTGCCGCCGATGGAGAAGGCGTCGCCGTCGCCGCCGAAGACGAAGACGTGGAGGTCCGGGCGCGAGAGGGAAACGCCGCTGGCAAAGGGCAGCGCGCGGCCGTGGATAAAGTGCGCGCCGTGCGCCTGCACGAAATAGGGGAAGCGACTCGAGCAGCCGATGCCCGCCACGGTCGTAATCTTCTCGTGGTGCATCTTGCGCTTCTCGATGAGCTTGAAGTAGAGCGCGAGCACGGAGAAGTCACCGCAGCCGGGGCACCAGGTCGGGTGGTCGGCGGCGACTTCTTTCTTGGTGAGACCCTTGCGCTCGCCTTCAGGGAGAGCCGGGACGGGCGCGAGGTTGAGGTTGCCGGTGCGGGTGAGCGTTTCGGAGGGGAAGGAGAGGGCGGTCATGTCTTGAAATGAGTTTTGGGTTACAGCGGCGCGGTTTACTTCGTCATCGCCTTCACGCGTTCGAGGATCTCGCGAATCTTCCACGTCAGGCCGTCCACTTTGTTCAAGCCGCGAATCTTCGGGTCGCAATAGCGACCGCGCAGCACCGCGCCGAGCTGGCCGTAGCCGTAGAAGCCCTCGTCGTTCAGTTCAACGACGAGCACATGGGTGAAACCCTCGAAGATTTTCTCCAAGCCGTTCGGCAGCGGGTTGATGTATTTAATGTGCAGCGCAGAGACGGCGTCGCCAGCGGCGCGCGCCTGCTTCACGGCTTCCTCAACGGGGCCTTTGCTGGAACCCCAGCTCACGAGCAGGACCTGGCCTTCGGGCGGACCGAAGACAGTCGGCGTCGGCAGGTCGGCGCCGAGCTTCTTGAGCTTGTTGCGGCGCTTGGCGGTCATCTGCACGTGGAGCTTCGGCGAGCCGGTCGGGTGGCCCAACTCGTCGTGTTCGAGGCCGGTGACGACGGGATACTTCCCGCTCGCGACGCGCGTGCCGGGGGCGAGATGGCGCGTGATGCCATCCGTCGCTGCGAGGTCGTAGGGCTTGTGGTCGGCGACGGCCGTGAGGTCAGGCGAGATGTCCTGACAAATCTTTTCCAAGTTCGGCATCGGGAACGCCTCGATGCGAGACGCGATGCCTTGGTCCGTGAGGATAATGACGGGCGTGCTGTATTTTCGGGCAATGTTCACGGCTTCAATCGCCGTGTAGAAGCAATCCTCCACACTCGCCGGCGCGATGACGACGCGGGGTGAATCCCCGTGACCACCGAAACAAGCGATGTTCAAGTCCGACTGCTCGACGTTCGTCGGCATCCCGGTGCTCGGCCCGCCGCGCTGCACGTCCACAACCACCAGCGGAATCTCAGCCATGACAGCCCAGCCGATGGCCTCCGTCTTCAGCGAGATGCCGGGCCCCGACGAACCCGTCACCGCCACGCGCCCGCCCCAGCTTGCGCCAATCGCCATCGAGACCGCCGCGATTTCATCCTCGGTCTGCATGAACGACCCGCCATATTTGGGCAATTCCTTGCGGAGCAACTCCATGATGTCCGACCACGGCGTGATGGGATATCCAGCCCCGAAGCGCACGCCTGCCGCGATGAGTCCGTAAGCGAGCGCTTCGTTGCCGCCCATCACGATTTGGTTCTGCCCGACGTTCTCGCCGGGCTTGAACTTGAACAGCTCCGACGCCGCCGCGAGGGTGTGGCTATACCCACCGTTGAACGCCGCAATCGCCGTCTCGGCGATCTTCGGATCCTTGCCCGAGAAGCGCTCGGCCAGGAGGCGGTGCAGCTTCGGCACATCGAGATCGAACATCTTCGCGATGAGGCCGAGCGAATAAACGTTCTTGCCCTTCTCACGGCCCGTGCCGCCCGTCGCCTCGACCACCAAGCTCGAGATCGGCAAGCCGATGTGGCGATACTTCTCGAGATTCTCCGGCTTGATCTCCGACACATGGTCCGAGTCATAGAGCACGATACCGCCGGCCTTCAACGAGCCGAGATGCGCCTCGTAGCTGTGCTGGTAAAAGCACAGGAGCACATCCGCCTCATCCCCCGCGCTCAAGACTTCCCCGGAGCCTATGCGCACCTGGAAGATGGACGGCCCGCCGGAAATCGTGGACGGGATGGTCATGAACGTCATGACCTCTTGCTCGCTGCGGCCCGCGAGGCGCGCGAGGAAGCCACCGATGGCCTGGATGCCATCCTGCGAATTGCCGGCGATGCGGATGACTGCTTCGGAGATGTGGGAGACGGGCGGAGTGCCGGCGGCAGGAGCCGTGGCGGTGGAAGAATCGCTCATGTGAAAATCGTTATTCTTTAAGTCGGGAGACAAAACCACCCGCTCGCTGGCGGGTGGCTGCTCGCTTTAAATTGTGGCGCAGCCTAGGCAGCAGTCAGGGGGGTGTCAAATGATTATCAGCCAATGAAATCAAAGGTGCGCGTGCGGTTGCGAAAGGTAGCCAAGGCCAGACTCCAGTGTCGATTAGGCCGCCTGAACCGTCCCTGGCGATGGTTAAGCAACTCGAACCATGAAGCGGCGAGATTGGACAGTCGGCTGCGGTATCCGGTGCCGGCGGCGGCGATTTCGTGAACCCACTCACAGCGCGTGTTCCTTGTGCCAAGGCGTGCTCTGCTCGTAGGCGTGCGCGAGCCGGAGAATCGTTTCCTCACCGAAGGGGCTGCCGAGGAATTGCAGGCCGAGGGGGAGTTTCGCGTTCGGAGTTTTGGGTTCCGGGTTCGGTGCGAAGCCGCAGGGGAGGCTCAGTCCGGGGATGCCGGCGAGGTTGCAGCCGATGGTGAAGATGTCCGAGAGATACATCTGGAGCGGGTCGCCAGCCTTCTCGCCGGCCTTGAACGCGGGTGTTGGAGTGGTGGGCGTGACGATGGCGTCCACTTGCTCAAAGGCTTTCAAGTAGTCCTGTCGGATGAGCGTGCGGACCTTCTGCGCGCGCAGGTAGTAAGCGTCGTAGTAGCCGCTACTGAGGACGTAGGTGCCCAGAATGATGCGGCGCTTCACCTCCGCCCCGAAGCCCGCGCCGCGCGTCGCGGCATACATCTCCAACGGGTCCGCGCCGTCCACCCGTGCGCCGTAACGCACGCCGTCGAAGCGCGCGAGGTTCGCGGACGCCTCGGCGGTGGCGATGATATAATAGACCGCCACGTCGTAGTCCGTGTGCGGCAGGGAAATCTCCTGCACGGTCGCGCCGAGGACTTGAAGCTGCTGCACGGCGGCGTCCACGGCGGCCTTCACCTGCGCGTCGAGCCCGCCGACCAGGTATTCCTTGGGCAAACCGAGGCGCAGGCCCTTGATGTCGCCGGTGAGCGCCCGGGTGTAGTTCGGCACGGGCTGCGGGATGCTCGTGGCGTCGCGGCGGTCGTGACCACTGATGACGTTGAGCAAAGTCGCCGCGTCCCGCACATCCTTGGTGAAGGATCCAATCTGGTCGAGCGAACTGGCGAACGCCACCAAGCCGTAGCGTGAGACCCGTCCATAGGTGGGCTTCATACCCACGCAGCCGCAAAGCGCCGCTGGCTGGCGAATGGACCCGCCGGTGTCCGAGCCGAGCGACGCGATGCACTCATCCGCCGCAACCGCCGCTGCGCTGCCACCGGAAGAGCCGCCGGGGATGCGCGCCGTGTCCCACGGGTTGCGCGTGGTCTGGAAGGCGGAGTTCTCCGTCGAGCTGCCCATGGCGAACTCGTCCATGTTCAAGCGCCCGAAGATGACTGCGCCGGCGGCCTTGAGCTTCTCCACCACCGTTGCGTCGTAGGGCGAGGTGAAGTTGCCGAGAATCTTGGAGGCGCAGTTGAGCGGCTGGCCCCGGACGGCAAGCACATCCTTCAGTGCGATGGGCACGCCGAGCAGTGGTTGCTGATCGAAGCTCGCCCCGCCGGCAATGGCTTGGTCCGCCGCCTCGGCCTGCGCGAGCGCGTCCGCCGGGTCGTGGCTCAGGAACGCGCGGATGTCGCCGTCCACGCGCGCGACTTGGTCGAGGCACGCCTGCATGGTTTCGCGGGCGGATACCTCGCGACGCGCGAGGCGTGCGGTGAGTTCGGAGATGGTGAGCCGGTGCAGCATCGGGAGATTCAGTGGAGCGCTTACTCGACGACCTTGGGCACGACGAAGAGCCCGTTCGCCCGCTTGGGCGCATTCCGGAGCGCGTCTTCGTTGGCCAAGCCCGGGCGCGTCTCGTCCGCCCGAAACACGTTTACCATCGGGAAAGCGTGGGCCGTCGGCTCGACTCCAGACACGTCCACCTCCTTGAGCTTCTCAATGTAGCCGAGGATGTTGCCGAGCTGAACGCCGAGTTGCGCCTGTTCGTCCGGCGAGAGCTTGAGCCGGGCAAGGTGCGCGATGTATTTGATGTCGAAGTCAGGTGCGGACACGGACGCGGAAGCTAGAGTTCCGAGGTCAAAGTTCAAGGTTCAAAGTCGTCCGTCTGGCAGGTCACGGCTTGGCTGCGAACTTCGCAACGGCAACACCCATCAAGTCGCCACTTTCTCCGGCACTGACTTCAGCAGCCGCACGATCATCTCGTCCGCGTCCACGCCCTCAGCCTGCGCGGTAAAGTTTGTATAGATGCGGTGGCGCAGCACGGCGCGAGCGACAGCACGGACATCCTCCACCGTCGCCTGCAAGTTGCCGCGCAACAGCGCCCGGCTTTTCGCCCCGAGCGCCAGGTATTGCCCAGCGCGCGGACCGGCGCCCCACGCGAGATACTTCTTCGAGATGTCCAGCGAGGTTTCCTTGTTCGGATGCGTGGCGGTGACGAGCCGCACGATGTAGTCCAGTACATGGTCGCTGATGGGCACCTGCCGCACGAACGTGCGGAGCTGGAGCACATCCGCCCCTGTCAGCACCGCGTCCGGCGTCGCCAGCGCGCCCGCCGTGGTGTTCTTGATGATGGTCCGCAGCTCCGTGTCGCTGGGATAATCCACGTAGAGATTGAACATGAAGCGGTCGAGCTGCGCCTCGGGCAGCGGGTAAGTGCCCTCTTGCTCGATGGGATTCTGCGTCGCCATCACCATGAACGGTTCCTCCAGCTTGTAGGTTTTCTTGCCCACGGTGACGTTCTTTTCCTGCATCGCCTCCAGCAAAGCCGCCTGCGTCTTGGGCGGCGTGCGGTTCACCTCGTCGGCCAGCAGCAGGTTGGTGAAGACCGGCCCTTGGACGAACACGAACTGTTTCCGGCCCGTGGCGTGGTCCTCCTCCAGAATCTCCGTGCCCGTGATGTCGCTGGGCATCATGTCCGGCGTGAACTGGATGCGTTTGAAGTTCATCGAGAGCGTCTTGGCAAGCGTGCTGACGAGCAACGTCTTCGCCAGACCGGGCACGCCGACGAGCAGGACGTGGCCGCCCGCGCACATCGCGACGAGCACCTGCTCAATCAACTCCTCCTGCCCGACGATGACCTTGCGCAGCTCGGCGAGGACTTTCTCGCGCGCGGCGCGGGCGGTTTCGATGGCGGGTGGCAGACCAGACGGGGCGTTGGTGGACATGGCTTTGGTTTGTTCGTTCATGAGTTTGAGTTGGGACAAAGGGTTTTCAATCTTGTTTCACTGGGGAATCACCACGACGAAATTCAGGGCGAGCAAATCGGAATGGGCGGTGTCCTTCACGGCCAGCCATGTTGGGCGTTTGGCATCGGTCACTGCCAACCCCGGCTCCACGCGCACTTCGGACGGGCCGCCCGCGCCCGCGTTCACCCAGCGGAACGGGCCGGGATAAGCGCGGGCGTGCGCGTCTGCCAGCCACCCGGCGTGACGACCCGGAGCCAGCGAAGGCATCGGAGCCACAAAGCTGA
This sequence comes from Verrucomicrobiota bacterium, assembly GCA_039796295.1. Taxonomy (GTDB): domain Bacteria; phylum Verrucomicrobiota; class Verrucomicrobiia; order Limisphaerales; family SXTU01; genus SXTU01. The sequence goes on along the minus strand of JBDKJY010000019.1, from coordinate 20,371 downwards.
ACGTCTGCCCCAGCCGCGCATCGCAGCGCACGGCGGCGCTGGGCGCGAAGAACAGCGCCCGCCCGGCCAGCTCCAGCGTGAACCCGCGCGCCAGCCGCTCGGCCTGCGTGCTGAAGAAAACATCGCGCTCCGTGCCGCTGATCCGGCCGTCTGCGTCCGTGTCCATGCGATGCAGTTGCAGCAACGCCGCGCGCTCGGCGAGCTGGAGGCGGTAGCTCAAGTGGAGCCGCCCCTCCGTCACCCACAGCCGGAACTCACGCTCGACATGGTCCACCGGCGACTCGTGGGCGGGGGCGAAGCCAGCGAGGAGACACAGCAACATGCCAGCGAGCATTCGCACCCGACCGCGCCATAAGCCCGTGCCGGCGGCTTGCAGCCGCCGCGTTGCGCGTGGACTGATGGAAAGTGCGTGGACTTGCTGCGGCCCCCGGACGGCAGCTGCAAGCCGCCGGCACGGGCTAGGGGGAACAGCTTGTGGGCCTCGGTCGCTCATGGCTTCCCTCCCATCGCCGTCGCGAAGGTGGCCGGCAAGCCCCACGTATCCAGTCCCGAGCCCAGCAGTGCCGCCACGAACGGCGCTTCCCGCAGCGTCCGCAGTCGCGTCGCATACTTCGCCGGAGCCGTCGCGCCCGCCGCCTTCACCGCGCCGAGCAGCACGGCGAAGTCCCCGGTCCCCAGCGCCTCGGCGATGAGTGGGTGGTCCCGCTTCAGCTCCGCCAGCGACAGCAGGCAGGTGAGCTGGTCCGCCGGAGTCCCGCTTGCGAATCGCTGGGCGACCACCGTCTCCGCGTCCGGTTCGCCTGCGCGCAGCGATGCCAAGGCCACGAGGAGGCGCGCGTGCTCCAGCACTTCAGGGCCGGAACTCTGGTCGGCCGCAGCGGTGAAGAAACTCTCCGGCGCACGCCGCAGCCGCGTCAGGCACTCGCGCGCCACTGGCTCCGCGTAACGTCCCAGCGCCCACACCGCCTGCCCACGCACTGGCATCGGAGCGGTGCGGTCCTCGGCGAGCGCGGCCAAGGTCACCGCCGCACCGGGCAACTCGCGTCGGCTGGCGATGCGGCACAGGTGCTCACCCAGCAGCGGTTCCGCCTCGCACGACAGCATCGTGGCGAGTGCGCGGGCGCTGGCGTCCCCGGGGATGCGCTCCAACGCCAGAGCGAGCTTGAGCCGCACCGCCACGTTGCGCTCCGACGCCAGCCAGCGGAGCAGGGCAGGGGTGGCGGCGGGATTCGCCAGCGCACCGACGGCATCAATCAGCATCGGCTGCGCGTCGCGGAAATCGTCGAGCATCGCCAGCGTGCGCGGAGCCAGCACGGGCAACGGGTGCGCGGAAACCGCCTGCAACGCCACGCCCAGCACGCCGTCCGCCGGCGTGTCGAAGGCGCTCAATATGATGTCCGCTCGCTGGGGCCAGCGCGTGCCGGCCACTGAGAACAGAATCGCCCGGCGCACGCCCGCGTCGGCGGTGCGTCGGAACAGTTCGAGCATCGCTTGCCCAACCCGCGCTTCGTCCGGCCAAGCCTCGGCGGCAGCGGCCAGCTTGGCTTGGACAGCCACGTCTGCCTCCACACCCGCCAGCCGCACAAACTCCGTGAGCGCCTGCGTCCGCGCGGCGGCGAGCCGGTTCCACTCCGTGATACCCGACGGTGCACAGCCCCGCCCACAGCCGTGTGACTGCGGGTTCAGCGACTGTCCCAGCGCCACGACTGCGTCCACCCGCACCTCGGCCTGCGGCGCGCGGAGTTGTGCCAGCACGAACTCCAGCGAGCCGGTCGCGCTGGCGTCCGCGATGAGCCGCAGCATCGCAGCGCGAGTCGGAGCGTCGTGCGTGATGGCGGGGTTCGCCGTGAGCGCGGCGATGGCTGCGTGGAAGGCGTGCGTGTGCTGGCCCTCGTGGCGCGAGCGCAGCCAGCTGCCGAGCGGCTGGGTGAGGAGGCTCAACTTGTGGAGAGCGGGAGCCGTGCTGCCGGCCTGCGTGAGAAGCCAGTCGAGCAACGGCAGCGGCGCGGCGCGGACTACGGCTTCCGGCAACGCGGCGGGCCAGTGGCGCCAACTCAGACCGACTGCGAGCCGCCGCTGCCCCGCGAGGCCATTGGTGGTGTGAAATAGTTCGTAGGCCGCTGGCTGGTAGAGTCGGAGCAACTCCGCATGCGACCGACGGCAGGTGCCGGCGGTGGCGATGGCTTCGAGGAGGAGTTGGCTGCGCTGCGGCTTCTGTTCATCCAAAAACTCCGCTGCCACCAGCGCCGACGCGATGCCGCGTTCCCCGATGGATTGGGCGAGGGCGAATGGAGTTTCACCAGCGTCGGCTTGGGTGATGAGTTGCTCGAGGAGTTCGCGGTCGGAGCGTTCGGCGGCGGGGCTGAGGTTGGCAGAGAGGCAAACCAAGAGGAGCAGTGCCAGTGCCCAGAAACGGCTCGGAAAAGCGCCAGAGGGCTGGCGCACTCCAAGACGCTGGCGCGACCACCCGGGGGCCTGGGGAGCGCGCCAGTGTCTGGTAGTGCGCCAGCCCTCTGGCGCTTTTGCCACGAGGCCGAACAAGGCACCGGCCAAGCCCGCATCACGATTGAGCGAAAGCCACTTCACGGCGCAACAAACAGATAACGCGGCCACGCCGGCTGGGTTTTGTGGAACCAATCCGGTTTCCGCGTCGGGCTGGAATGGTGGTAGCGCTCCTTCAGGTCACCGTCCTGCATCACGGCGAGGAGGCTCACGGTGTTGCCGGCCATCTTCCATGGGCCGGCCTTGCGCGGCGCGGGCTTGCCGTCAGGGAGCTTCGATTCAATCCACGTCGCGGCGTCGGCGGGCACGCCGATGGAACGCAGGGGCAGGCGGATTTCGGCGGTGTAGCCGGTGTCCACGTCCTTGTCGTCATTCACCGTTGACGGCTTGCCGTTGGCCTTGGACTTGAGGTGGACGGCCATCGCGACGGTGTTCGAGCCGTCGTCGGCAATCCACTCGTTGTGCAGAAACTGGATGCCATACATGGACATCGTGGTCTTGCTGACGGGCCAGTTCGGGTCGCCGGACACGCACCAGACGTCGTTGAACTGGTTCAGCGCGTTCTGGTGGATTTCCCAGAAGAAATGCTCGTCGCCGAAGGAGAGGAAGAACTCGACCACGTCCACCTTGATGCCGGCGTTCTTGGCGTCGTAAATCTCGCAGCCTTGGCGGCGGTTCGTGGGCGGGCCTTGCATTTCTTCCTTTGCGAGCGCGACGAGGTTGGTGTCGAAGGTCTCGTAGGCAATGTAAAGGTAGTTGTCGTCCCACGTGTATTTCGCGGTCATGTGCGCCGTGTCGCTCTTCGTGCCGGTCTTGCTGCCGATGAAGTCCACGGAGACGGGCAGGGCCTTCTGCCAGCAGGGCTCGTCGAGCTTGCCGTCCATGACGACGGGCGTGGTGGTCTTGAAAATCTCGGCGGGCTTCGGCGCGTCGGGCGTCGGGTCGGCAGCAAAGGCGCTGAGACTGATGGACAACAGAGCTAGGAGGGAGTGCTTCATGGTTGGCAGTGGTTGGCTTGGCTAAATTGAATCTCTGTGTCCATCGCGTCTTTCTGGTCTAAATCTTTAGCCACAGAGACACGATGGATACAGAGAGAATCGGGGCAGGAGGCTGCCGATAGCGTGTCTCTGGCTGTTGTTCTCGGTGAAGTCGTTCATCGGCGCAGCACAGGTTCAAGCCAGTCGGCCACGTCGAACTTGTTGCCGTCGTTCGCGTCGGTCACGACCAGGCGCAGGCGGTTCACGCCGGTCACGTCGAGGTCCACATCCTTCGGCGCGTCGAGGCCGGAGAGCGTCGGCGAGGACCAGAGCTTCTTGCCGTCGCCGTAAATCTCGAAGGCTACCGAGCCGCGCCCTTCCGTCACCGCATCCACGCCGGCCTTGGCGGAGAAGCGGCGGAACTGCCCGTTCAGCGAAAACTCCAGCAGGCTGCGAGCGAAGGTGCCGATGCCATTCGCGAACGTCTCCGTGCCGACCTTAAGCGACCCGCCGACGATGTTCCGGGCGTAGCGCGGCGCGCCGACGTTCTGGTCCGCGTGCAGCGGCCCGACGGCGGACAACGGGAACGCGCCCTCGCGCCACTCCAGCGCGCGCCACCCGGCAGTGTTCGCTGCTGTGGAATAACGCACTTCAATCTGTGCGGACGCGGAGCCGGCGAGCGCGGCTTGGTCCACGATGAAGATGGCTTCGCGCAAGCCGCCGGAGAGTTCCTTCTCCAAGCGCCGCAGGTTCCACTTGCCGACGGGCTTGCCGTTCACGAGCACTTCCGCCTCTTGGCCGGTGGCGTCGAGGAGGAAGAGCTTGCGCAGCACGAGGCTCGCTCCCGCGGGCACCGTCACCTTGAAGCGCTCACTGCCCCCAGCGGCGAAGCGCAGGCCCGGCCAGTCGAGCGTCTCGCCCGCGACGGTGCGGCCCGCGAGCGTCGTGGTCACGCCGCCGGTGTGGGCGTAATCGTGGTGCTGGCCGGAGGTGGGCGTGAAGGCGGCGAGCACGCGCTGCGGCCACTGCGACTCCGCGCCGTCGCGGACACGCAGCCGGGCGAGGGCGGACGCGACGGGCTCCGCGCCCGCCGTGAGCGTGAAGCGGCACGGGACTTTGCCCACGGCGAACCACCCGTTCGTCGCCGGCACGCTCGCGCCGAACAAGTCTTCCGCCGCCGCGACGGTGAGGCCGGCTTGGGCGAAGGAGACGTGGCCGGGGTTGTCGTTGCGCCAGACCAGCGCGATGGGGCGGCCGTCCTTGCCCTGCTGCAACAGGCAGCGCGTGCCGCCGGGCACGAGGTCCTGCACTTCGATTTCCGCCGTGACGGGTGCGGCGTCGAGCCACTGGCGGACGCGGGTCATGGCCCACCATGCGGGCTTGAACTGGTAGGCCAGTGGCTTCTCTTGCAACGGCGGGATGCTCAACTCGCGGCGATACGTCAGCCCCAGGCCGAGGCGGATGAAGTCCTCGTTGCGCACGGAGAGCGCGGGGCGGATGCCCGACTGACCGAGCAGCAACGCGGCGCGCGCGAGGTAGGCGGCTTGGTCAAAGGCGTTCAGGCCGTTCGTGCCCTTCTCGACCGCCCAGTCGAGGTCGGTCAGGAGAATCTGTTTTGGCGCTGCATTCGTCGCCGTGCGTGGGCTGCTCGCGGGCGGCGACTGCAAGTCGCCGGCACGGGTTTCTAGGGCGGCGCGCAGCTCGCGGATGTAGCTGACGACGCCGGCGTCCTCGGGGGAGAGGCGGCCCACGTCGAGCCGCACGTTCACCCCGGTGATGGCGTCGAGGCCGCCGTGCTTGGCGAGTTCGCGGAGGTAGGGCACGGCGGTGCTGCGCGCGAGGCCGCCGATGAGCAACGGCTTGTCGGGGCAGTAGGCGCGCCGCCACTGGTCCGCCGCGCGGAGGAAGGGCGCGAACTGCTCTGCCGGAAACGCCATCGGGCCGGTGCTGTCCGGGCTGTCCCACACGACCCAGCCGGCGACTTCGCGGCCCGCGCCGCGCATCAGCTCGCAGACGTAGCTGTCCCAGTCATCGAGGCGTTTCGGGATGAGGAAGGTGTTCACGGCCTGCCCGCGATGCCGGTGGATGCGCAGAAACGCGCCGGCGCTCAAGGCCTCATAACCCGCGCCGGAAGCCCAGAACGCCGCGTAGCCCAGTAGCATAAACGGCTCGCCGCCCGACTCGGTCACGCGGCGTGCGCGGGCGCGGACGGTGTCGAGCTGGAGGTTGCCGGGGTGGTGCTCAATCCAGTCCCAGTCCTCGTCCACGAAGGTGAAGCGCTCCTGGATGGGCTTGCGCAACTCCCACTCGTCGGTGATGAGCTGGCTCCAGTTCGTGCCCAGCGTGGCCACGGGGTCGGCGACGAGGAGGTCTTCCTCCAGCTCGCCGAGCGTGCGGCGTCCGGCGGGTGCGCCGCTTTCGGTGAGCGTCGCTTTCATCGAGTAAAAGCCCGGAGGAATATTCCTCGCCAGCTCCACTTGCTTGCGCGTGCCGGGCGCGAGTTCCAGCTCCGTGTCCACGCCGGCGACGCGCGTGCCGCGCCAGTCGAAGAGGCCGCCGAAGAGCGCGACGCGGCGCGGGGCGGTGAGGTCGAGATTCGCGAGCGTGACCTGCACCGGTGTGCCGGCGGGCTGGAAGTTCGCCTCGCCGGGGCGGTCGTAAGTGAGCTGCACGCGGGCCTCGGGTGGGACATGCGTCGTGGCCGAGAGGTCGTCCACGAAGAGCTTGCCGCTCGCGTTGGTCGTGGTGCTCGTGTCCACGGCGAGGTGGATGCCGAGCGGATAGTTCGGCACGAAACCGAGCGTGGGGTTCACGTCCGCCCAATTCGGCGCGACGGGCGGGAGGCGGAACTTCAGCTCGCGCCAGCCGCTCCAATCCACGCGGACGGCGTTCTGCAACGGGCCTTCCACGCGCGGCAGGAAGAAGTTCCACTGGCCGTTGGGCAGGCCGTGGTTGATGCCGCGCCGGTCGCCGATGAGCGGGTAGAAGAGCACGCCGGAGTTGTCGCCGTGCAGCCAGAGCGTCAGCTCCACCGGAACGCCCGGCAGCGGCGGGTCAATCGAGATGTAGCGTTGCGCCTGCTCGCGGTCCCATTCGATGAGCAGCGAACGCTTGCCGCCATGCGCCTGCTCGGTGCTGGTGCGCGCGGCAGACTGGCCCTCGGGCGGAGCGCCCTTGATTTCGCGGCCCTTCAAGCCGAGAAAGCCCCGGTCCGCCTCGAAGTCCGCGACCAGCGCGCGGCTGTCAGGCCGCGTGAGCACAAGCTGGCGCGTGGTGGAGACGGAGCCATCGGCGGCGTCGAACGCGGTGACTTGCAGGCGGAAGGGCGCGGGCACCTTCGCGATGTCCGCCGCGTGCTTTGCTATGTCGAGGCGGAAGGACTTCGCCTCGCCCGCGCCGAGGTCGAGGTCCACCTGGCCGCTTGCGGCGGGCTGGCCGGCGCGGTCGAGCAGGCTCCAGTTCGCCTTCACTTTGCGTGAGCCGGGGAGCGCGGAGTTCTGCACGGTGACGTGCGCGCCGAGCGTCGGCTGGTAGGCGTGATTCGAATCGTCGTAGCCGACGTGGACTGCGAGCGCGCCGCTCAAGGCCTGTTGCGTGAGCGCGTAAATCGGACCGAGAAACACGGGGCCGTTCGTCGCCGGATTGTTCGTGGAGGCCGGGCCGGTCTGGAGACGGAAGGCGGTGAGTTCCAGCGGAAAATCCAGGTTCGCCGTCGAGCCGTTGGGCGTGTTGCTGCCGAGGCCCTTGCCGGGCAAGTCCACTTCCACGTAGCGCCAGTCGGTGAAGTCGAGTGTGGTCAACTCGCGCTCGCCGTCGTAAATGCGCTTCCAGCCGCCCTCGTAAAAGTCCGCGCCGTGCGTGTAGTCGAGGATGCTGGCAAAGAGCCGCGTGTTGCTGCCGTCGCCCTTCACCCAGACGCCGAGGCGATAGGCGTTGCCGGGGAGGTAACGCTGGCGACCGGTGTAGATGGCGGCGTCGCCGGTGTAATCGAGCTGGAGCGCGTAGCGGCTGGGCGGGGCGTTCGTGCCGGGTGCCACGGCCACGCGGGCGATACGCGCAGTGGCCTGCATGAGCGGCGTGGCGCGCTGGGCTTCACCGTGGGTCCACGAAATCCAGGCGCGGGCGTTCGCGCGCGGCGGCGCAGGCGTGCCGACGGTGAACCAGCGCCCGAAGACATCGCTGAAGTCATCGAAGAGGAACCGGCTGTTGCCCATGACGAGCATCGTGTCCACGCGCGTGGACAGCTCGGCGAGGTCGGTCGAGAGCACGTCGCCCGCGAGTTTGAACGGCGGCAGGAAGGCCGCGAGGTTGTCCGGGGCCATCTCCAACCGAACTTCCTTCGCCTCGTTCGCAGCCAACTCGATTTGGAACTCGCGGTCGGCGGCGGCGCTTTCATTGCGGTCAGTGAGTGTGAGGCGGGCGCGGACCTTGGCGGGCTTGGCGGTGAAGTTCCGCGCGTCGAGGAACAGCGAGACGTTTGTCCCGAACTCGCGAACCGTCGGCCCAATCAAGCCGGCCACACTCGCGGCGGCAGGTGGGTTTTTGTCGGGGAAATGGCGAAGGTCATCGAGCCAGAGAGTGCCGTCGAAGTTCTCCGACTTGCCGGGCGCGTGAAGGACAAGGCGCTGCCACCAGCCGGCGTTGCCCTCGGGGATGGTGCGGGCATCGAGCGTCACCTCGCGCCAGCCGTCGAAGTCGAGCTTCACGCGGGGCAGGGGGAAGTCGGACTGGCCGGCGAGCGAACGACGGCCGTCGTTGGCAACCTGCGGCTTGCCGTGGCGGAGGATGAGTTCGAGTTCGTTGGTCGAGTTGTTGCCTTTGACCCAGAGCTTGAGCACGCCGGGGCCGGTGAAGGCGCGGCGGTCGTCACCCAACTCCAGCGTGGCGGTGCGCGTGCGCGGGTTGATGCGGTAGTCGAGTCTTCCGGATGCGAGGCCGACCCTGACGTCCTTGAAGTCCGGCTCGCTGCTGAACTGCGCGCTGGCCGGCAGCGGCGCGGTGAAATTCTCTACGAGCTGGTGCGGCTGGGCGAAGGCGGCGACCGCGGTGGCGGCCATCACGAACGAGGTGCAGAGGTGTTGTTGAAAGCGCACGGTGAAATTCATCGGGCACCCGCCACTTTCGTTTTCGCCGGTTCCGGCATCCACACCACGGCTTGGTTCACAAACTCCGCATAGGTCCTCGGCGGCCAGTTGAAGTCCGTCCACGCGTAGCCGATATGCAGGAAGAGTTGGTCGCGCCACTTCGCTACGGTCAGGACTTTCTTCGTCACCTCGGGGCCGGTGAAGCGCTCGTCCGGCTTGCCGTCCGCACGGCACAGGACGAGCAGGCCCTTGTCCGTGGGCACGAGCAGTTGCGTTTGCGTCGCGATGGGCTGGCCGGTCACGGCGGCGCCGAGCGAGCGTTTCCAACGCGCGGTGCCGTCGTGGCCGGTGAAGGCCAGGTCGCCCTGCTCGCTCGCGAAGGCCACGCCATCCGGCGTCACCACGGGGCCGGTCGAGACGTAGCCGCCGAGCGTTTGCTTCCAGAGTTCTTTGCCGCTGGCGGTGTCGAAGGCGTGCAGCACGCCTGCCTCGTCGCCAAGGAAGACGCGGTTGCCCAGCACGGCGGGAGTGGCGCGGGTGAACTTGCCGATGGCCGACTTCCACACGAGCCGCCCCGACTCCGCCTCGATGGCGTAGAGGAACCCATCCCACGACGCGACGAACACGCGGCCCCCGGCCAGCGCGGGCGCACCGCGAATCTTCCCGCCGGTCGCGAACTCCCAGATGAGAATGCCGCTGTCCACATCCACCTTGTAGAGCCGGCCGTCGTCGGAACCGAAGAACACGTCGTCACCGTCCGGCAGCGGCGAGGAATACACGCGACCGCTCGTGGCGAAGGCCCAGAGATAAGTCCCGTTGTCCGCGACCGCGTGCAGCTTGTAATCCGCCGAGCCGACGAGCAGCCGACCTGCGTGCCGCGCGGGCGTGCTCGTGGGCGTGGCGGTGGCGAGGTTCCACTGCGGGCCGATTTGGAGCCGCGCGTTCTTCAAGTCACCTTTCGGCACGACCAGCGAGCGGATGGAGCCGCCGGGGTCGCCGAACGAGAACACTCCGTCCACGACCGTCGCGCCCGAGGCAAACGGCGGGTAACGGTCGTTGCGATTGCCGCCGAACTCGCGCCACGTCCCGACCAAGTCCGTCGGCAGGTGCGTCACCACGCGCGACGGCGTGCCCAGCAGCATCGGCACTGCGTCGGGGTCGGCGGGCGGTTGCTTCGCGAGCTTGCCGCCGTCGAGCGGGCCATAGACTTCAATCTCCGTCATCGAGTCCGTGTGTGCGGGGTAGAAGCCCGGGATGATTTTCAGCGAGTCGGTGAAGATGGGTTCGGGGAAATGCACGACCACGAACCGCCGGTGGTTCATCCGCACCAGCGCCACGTCCACCGGCGTCTTGGTTTCGAGGCTGTTCGCCAGAATGCTGAGAGTCGGATACGCGGTGTCCGGCGCGGCGTTGTTGAAGTAAAGGACAAGGTGCGAGATGTGTGCGGGCTTCGTGAGCGTGACCGAGTAAGCCATCGGGTCGGGCGCGTAAGTCCAGCGGCTGCCCACGTCGTCGAGCTTGCCGTTCTGGAGGAACGCCGCCTCCTGCGTGTAAATCATCGCCGTCGAGGTCTGTCCCTGCGCGAAGGCCGAGACGCGATTGCGCGACATGAGCCGCTCGCGGAGGCGCGACGGGATGCGCTCGTATTGCACGCGGTAGTCCTTCACGAACGCCGGGTCGAGCGCGTGTAGCTCGCTGCTCGCCAGCAGGTTCGCCGACGGGAAACGCACGGCGCGCAGGCTTGCGGCGTCCACGCTCACGCGCCCACCCTCGGCCTCGAAGCCCACGTCCAGCGCGCGCGTGTCCGCGTAACTCTTCACGGCGAGGCGGGCGAAGGTCCACTCGCCGGGCCGCGCGGAGAACTTCGAGCCGGTGAAGGCCTGCTTCGCCCCGTTCAGGAGCGTGCCGGCGACGAGCCGCGTCTGCGCGCTTTCGACGCGGAACCAGAACTCCAGCAGGTAAGTCGCCGAGGGAATCACGCGCCCCGTGAGCCGCTGCGTGACGAGCTGGCCGACATCGAGTTGCAGCGCGGCCTGTCCCGCCTGCGCGGGCACGCCGATGCGCACGGTGCCCTTCTCGACGGCCCAGCCTTGGGCCGAATCGAAGCCGCCGTTGGCCAACTGCTCAATGCCCATCCGCAGCACGCCCATGAAATCATCCGGGCGGTCCAGGCCCACGGGGAAAAAGTCCGGCGACGCATCCACGTCGCGCTGGCGGGCCGCGGCGAGGTAACCGGCGTAGTTCGTGCCGGGCACCTCGTGGTGTTCGCGCAAGCGCGTTTGCCACACGGGCTGGCCGCTGACGTTGAGGCGCACGAGCGCGCCGTTGTTCGCGCCGGCGACGAGGCCGTCGGCAATGGGGTGGAGCGTCGCGTGGAAGGGGAGCTTGAAGTCCCAGAGCGGCTTGCCGCTGGCGAGGTCGAAGCAGCGCACAAGACCTTCGCGGTCGCAGCGGTAGAAGCGGGTTTGCGCGGCGTCGAGGCGGTCGAAGGTGGACATCCAAGTCACCGCGCCGCCCACCCGCCAGAGCACGCGGCCATCGGCGGCGAGGCGTTGCAGCGAGTCGCGTTCCCCGAGCACATGCCCGCCGTCCTTGAGCGCGTGGCCGGACTCAGACGTGTAAGGCCCGAAGGTGTTGTCCGCGCGCCAAAGCGCGCTCAAGCCGCCGGAATGGATGCGCGGGGTCGCGGAGCCTGCGGGCCAGCTCACCCGCCAATTCCCCGAGGACCGCTGATTGCCGGGGTCTTGCGTGTTCACCGCGAGCACCTGCCCCGTGCGCGCATCGAGCAGCTTGGGCGTGTGTTGCCAGAGGTCGTCGGACGTGCCGGGCACGCGCCCCGGCGTCGAGCCGATGATGAGTTCCTCGCTGTAAACCAACCGGCTGCCATCGGAGCTGAGGGCGAAGTTGCCGACGTGAACGGTGTTGCCGAAGTTCGCCGCGAGGCTTTGCTCGGCCTCCTTCGGGTAACTCGCGATGGCCGCCGCGCGGTCGTGGAACCACAGCTTGCGCCCGTCGAAATCCAGCGCCATCAGCCCGGTCTGGCCGCGCACGATGATTTGCCGCAGCGGTTCGTTCACGGCGATTTGCGATTCGGTGTTCTCGGCGGCCTCGAGATTGCCGAGGTGGAAGATGGGCCACTCGGTTGCGGCCAGCTTCTTGTTCACCACGCCGTCCGCGCCGTTCAGGAGGAAGAGGAAGAAGCCCTGGCCAGTGGCCGCCACGACGCGTTTCCCGCCGTCGCACCAGCGGGCGAAATAGACATTGTGCTCGGGGAGGAACTGCTTCCAGAGCAGCTTCCCGTCGGCGGCGAAGCAGAACAGGTTGTGGCCGAAACCGAACGTGCCCGCGAGCACGCGGCCCGTGTCGGCGTCCACGTCGAGCGTGCGGATGCGGTCCTCGCTGCTGAGGGCGTCGCGCAACGTGGTGGGGGCTTTGGCGGCGCTGGCGGCGGGCGCGAGCGGGGCATCGGCTGCCACCTTCGCGAGCGTGAGCACAGGTGCGTCCGCCGTCGCCGGGCTGGTCTCCAGCAGCGCCGCGATGCCGGCGGCGAGACCCGCGTCGTCATTTGCCAGGACGGTCAGTGTGTCGTGGAAATTGGAGAAGGCGCGGCGCGTCCAGCCCACGACCGCCCGGCCCGGCGCTGGGAAGTGCGTGGAAATCACCTCGGGCAACACATCGCGTCGCACCAGCGCTTCAACGAGGCGGTTCTCATACCGGCGGCCCAAGAGAATGAGCGGCGCGTCCACGAAGAGGCCGGGGTCCACCAACTCGCCACGCCACATGCGACCGCCGTCGAGCACGGGGAGCTCGTTGTGCCAGTCGTTTGGAATGCGGAGGACTTCGGCGAGGGTAACGACTTTCGCGGCGCGGCCTTTGGCGTTGAGCGCGGCGGCGAGCTTCACGGCGTGCGGCCGGCACCACGGCTGTTCGTCGTCCACGGCGATGACGACCGCCGGACTCGTCCCGCTCTTGTCCTCAGCCCGGGCGGCGAGAAACTCCTTCACCCGGTTCGAGTCATGCACCCACACCGTCCGCTCATCGAGCTTGCCCGCGAGCGAGGGCGTCGCCACGCCGCTGACCTCGACTGTCGCCTCGGCCACCGCGCCGCTGATTAGCTCGCGCACGCGGAGCTTCCAGGCACCGGCGGGTGCGTTCAGCGGCACGCGCCACGCGGTTTGGAAGACGGGTGTCGCCGCGCGGAAGACGTTCAGCCACTGGCGGCCGCTCGCATCGCGCAAGGTGATTTCCAACGGGAAGGCTGCGTCCATCGGCTGCCCGGCGGCATTGGCCACGGCGGCTTGGAAGTTCAAGTCCGTCCCCGCCGCCAGCTTCGCCGACGCCTTCAGCGCCACGCGGTCAATCGGCGCGGGGAGGAACGCGAAGACCTTGCCGGGCATGTGGCGCAGGTCGGCTTGCAACGTCATCCAGTCGCCGTCGGTCTTTACCGGCACCGGGCGCATCTCCAGCACGTCGTAGCAGGCGGGCGGGCGACGCGGGAAGCGGAGCGTCGGCTGGTCGGGGGCTTGATAGAGCGTCTTGTGGCTGCCCGTGAACTTCGTCGGCGCGAAGTTAGGCAGCACCATGTATTCGCCCTGCCCGCGCCGCAGCCAGTCGGGGCCGACGGTGAGGTTGTGCTCGGCTGCGGGTTTGATTTTCTTCGGCAGGAACTCGCGCAGCAGCTTGGTCGTCTCCTCGCTCTGGTCCCAGACCATCTCCGTCTCGAAGTCCACGTAGCGCGGGAACGCGCCGCCGAGCTTGTCGTCGAACTCGTCCAGCTCCGAGTCGAGCCGCGTCACGCCCTCGATGGGCAGTTTGCTGGAGCGCTCGACGATGACAGTCTTGCCGGCGGCGACGAGGCGCTTGAGCGCGGCGAGAATCTCCGGCGACGCCTCGTCCTCGTAGGCGTAGCCGGGCGCAAAGATGACTTCGTAATCCAGCCCCTTGCCTTCGCGGAGCTGGCGGTCGTAGAGGAAGTCCGCCGGAAAGCCCGCGCGCAAACACGCGACCCACAGGCCCTCGGCGGCGTAGTTCAGCTTGTTGACCTTGCGCGAGACAAGGTGCGCGGACTCGCGCGAGTAGAGCACGGCGACCTTTTTGTAGCCCCGGTCCAGCGACGCGAAGAAATCTCCGTAAGGCGTCAGCAACGCGCCGGCGAGGTCGCGCACCGTGTCGCGATGGTCGTGCGGGTGCGGCGCGATGGGATTGAAGCCAAGTGTGAAGTAGCTCACGCCGTCGAGCTTCTGCCCGAGGCTCGCGACGGTTTGCCGGAAGAGATGCTGGCCGTAAAGCCCGCCGGCGCCGAAGTCGTGAACCTGCGTCCAGACCGGGAGCCCGTCGCGGACGCGCATGATGTCGGCGAGCATGGGGCCGAACACCGGGCGGTCGCCGACGCCGCCGTCCTTGTAGAAAACCGTCGTCGCCACATCGAGGGAGCCGAAGACGTCTTCCGTCGTGCCGTTGGCCGCGATGTTGCCGCCGTTGCTGCCCCACGCGCGAAACTGCGTCCAGTTCTTCGAGCGCGGCGCGACGGCCTTGGCCGCGCCGCCCATGCGCTCGGAGAACATTCGCCAGTCGCTGTCCTGGTGGTCGGCCCAGGTGCGGAACTTCGCGAGGTCCTCGTAGCGCCGCTGGCCGAGCGGCCGGCCGACGAAACGGTCGAGCGCCTTGGTCGCGTCCGCGCTGGTCATGCCCGGGTGCTTCGCGCGGTAAGCCATTTCCTGCCCCTTGAAGAACATCGCCACCACCGAGCGCGGCGCGCTGTTCTCGCCGGAGTCGTAGAACTCGTCGTAGAGGCACACGCCGCGAAAGGCCGGGCTGTGGCGGAGCGCGGCGGTCTCGAGGCTCACGTAGCGCTCGCAGGCGTCGAGCACCTGCGGGTCGCGCGGCAGCATCGCGTCGTTCTGGGTGAACATGTCTTCGTAGAAGGCGAGGTTCTGGCGCACGGCGGCGTTGAGGAAACGGTCGCGACCGCTCGGCTGATAAAAACTTTCCCACGGCCCCAGCTCTGGGCGCTCGCGGACGACTTGCTCAATGTCGAGGCCGTGGCGGTGAACACGGTTTAGGTCGTAGTCCATCCCCATGAACGCGTTGTAGCCCACGGCGACAATCTCCGCCGCCAGCTCCTCGGCATCGCGCCCGGACTTGACCACATGCGAGTAGCCCACCGGCCCCGGCCCGGTGCCGATGACGTTGTATTTGCCGTTGAGCAGATTAACGAAGTGCGTGCGCGGCTCCGGCTCCACCATCTCCAACGCGAGCGGCGCGGCGGCGTGCGGGCCGGCCTTGGCCTCGACGCGATACTTGCCCGCCGCGAGCGAAAGCGTCTGCGCGCCGTCGAGCTGGAGGATGAACGTGTGGCGCTGGGAAACCGCCGGGGCCTTCTCCCGCAGCAACGTGATACGCGTGCCGCGCTCATCCACGAGGTCCACCTCCAGCGGCGTGCCGGCGGCAAGCGGCTGCTTGGTGAGCACCGCGAGGCCGAGCCAGAACGCCTCGCCCCGGTAGAACGCGTCGCGTCCACGCTGCGTGAACAAGCCGACGCCCACGGGCTTGGCGGGTGCGATGGAAATCCACTGCTCGGCAAAGAGCGGACGCCCCAACGCCGGCAGCACGCCCAGTCGCAGCCGATACACGCCGGCAGTCGCGGCGGGCAACGTGATTTGCACCGCACCGTCCGCGCCGGGCTGCGTCTTCAAGTCCTGCCAGTCCTTGCCGCCGTAAGCCTGCAACTGCGCGAGCGGCGCGGCGCTCTCCAGCGGGTTCAACGGGGAGTTCGTCTCCACTTCCTTCCCGGCGGCTTCGACGGCGGCCTTGGTGTTCTGGACTAACAGCTCGACCGCTGGCAGCGCGGCCTTGGCGGCCTCGGCGAGCTTCTCGGCCTCAATGGTCAGGGGCTTCGCGGCGGCGAGGGCGCGCTTGGCGTCATCGAGGTCCCCGCCCATCGGGTCGGTCACGGGGGGTGCGGCGGCAAGAGTTTTCTCCACGCGGTCGAAGTTCGCCTTGGCGTCGGTGAGCGGCTTGGCGGTGGCATTGAGCACGGTCTGCGCGGTGCGAACTGCCTGCGCGGCGGTGTCAGAAGTCTTCTTCGCGTCGTCGGCTGCCTTGGTGGCGTCGGCGAAGAGCTTCGCGGCGGTCGCGGCGGCTTCCTTCAGCGTGGCGTCGGTGGGCTTGGCGGACGCGGCCTTCGCGGCGCGCTCGAATTCCTTCTTCGCGTCGGCGACTGCTTTGGTGGCGTCGGCCAAGGCTTTCTTCGCCGTGTCAGATGCGAGCACGGCGGCGTCGGCCGCTTTCTTTGCCACGTCCGCGGCTTGCGTCGTCTCGGTCACGCGCAACTGCGCGGCAGCACGGGCGGTGGCTTCATCGGCGGCCTTGAACTTCACTGGCTCCACGGCGCGGGCGGCGGCGGCTTCCTTGGCCTGCGCGGATTTGAAATTCTGCTCGGCTTGCGCGCCCTTGGTCTGTGCGAGCTGCAGCGAACGTGCGGCGGCGTTCGCGGCGGCGCGGGCTTTGCTCTCCGCTTGATTCGCCGTGTGTGCGGGCGTGGCATCCAGCGCGCGGACGCGGGCATTCACCGTCGCACCGGGCGCGAAGTGGCGGCTGGCCAGCTCCACGACGACCGCGCGTTGCGCTCCGACGGCCGGGTCGGGGATGTCCACGCGCAGGGCCTTGAACGGCAGCGCAGTGGTGGTGAGCGGCAGCGACGGGCCGGGCTTGGTGATGAGAAACTCGAACGGGTCGCGGCGCGGGTAGAGAATGAGCTGCTGCACACCACCGCCCTGCCACACGAGCTGCTCGACGCCCGTGATGACGGCCTTCGAGCCAGCATCGCCGACGATGGGGAAGCCGTGCAGGGGCACTTCGATGAGGTTGGTTTGCACGCGCAACCCCTCGATGGTCTGGCCGCCACCCGCGCCCGCCGTGACGCCCGCCGCGCCGAGATGGAACGTGAGTCCGACGGGGTGAACGAGGTAGCCCTTGCCGTCGGCGTTGGCCGGTAGCCAGAGCGTGAGCGGGGCGAACTTGTCGAAGACGGGGAGCAGTTCGAGCGCGGTGTCCTTCTCGCCGGGGCGCTTGGGGGCGGTTTTCTCGGCGTTGCCGCTGTCGCGCAGCGTGAGGTTGGGCAACGGCGTGATGCGCATCGTCATCGGCAGGTCGGCCTCGTCAGGGTTCGCGAGGTAGGCACGCAGCGTGACGGGGTAGCACTTGATTTTCACCACGCCGCCGGCCACGACCAGCTCGGGGCTCTTGCTGCTGACGGAACCATCGGCGGCGACGGTGAAGACATGATTGCCCGGCCAGAGCGTGTGATCGCCGGGCTTCAAGTCCGGGCGCGCGACGGGCAGGCGGTCAATGTATTTGCCCTGATAGTAGCGCTCGAAGACAGGCTGGCCATCCAGCAGGACGTTGCGCGCCCAGCCGGTGTAATCCACACCAATCTTCTTCATCTCCACGCCGCGCGCGGTGGAGATGGGGTTCGTGATGGGCCGCTGCTTTTCGAGCTTGTCGAGGGTCGTGTCGGGCTGGTCGTGCGGGACCAGGCGGAGCTCGACCGTGGCGGCGGAGACGGAAAGCGAGACGGCGAGAAGGGCGAGAACGCAGAGGGGGAAACGTTCAACGTTCAACTTCCAACGTTGAACGTTCAAAGCCGCGCCGCTCGGACGCGCCGGTGACGAACTTGCGCCGGCTGGACGATGAACGTTGAGCGTTGAACGGTGAACGCTTCCGGCGCTTCGGCCCGCGTCATTCGCCATTCGCAATTCGGCTTTCATCATTTCAGTGCGTGTAGGCAAACAGCAGCCAGTTGGTCATCCACTGATACATCGTCTCGCGTTGGCGGTTGTCGCCGCCGTGGCCGATGCCTTCGCCGATGGGGTTCGAGGCGCTCGGGGGCGCGCTGATTTCCCAGCCGCAGCCGTCGTCGTTCGGGCTGAAGAATACCGACGGGCGGCCCTGGCAAAGGAAGTATTGCCAGGTGCGGTTCTCGAAGTTCGCTTCGCCCGGCCACGGCGTGGAGTAAACCATCTTGAAGCTGTCCGCCACGAAGGGGTCGTCCTTCAGCAGCATCCGCGGCTCCGCGCCGAGAATCATCTTCGTCACCTCGGGCCGCACGCTGTCGGCGAAGGGGCTGCCGCGCAGGTAGCAGTCATCGAGCAGCAACGTGCCGCCGCGCTCCAGCCAGCGCGCGAGGTTCTCGGTCTCCTTCTCGTTAAAACTCCAGCGCCCGTGTGACGTGAGGTAAAGCACCGTGTGCTCGAACAGCTCGTCGCTGCCCACGTCCAGCCCGTCGCTGCGTGTGTAAATGGGCAGCTCGGTGCGCTTGCCAATCTGATACATCATGTAGGGAATGGCGGTCGGGTCGGTGTTCCAGTCCACGCCGGGCATGGCGGGCTTCACGCTGCGGACGCAGAGCTTGTTGCGCGCGTCCTTGTCGTCATCGGCCCCGCGCTTGCGGGCTTCGTCGGCGGAAAGTTCGGTGCGGTTGAGTTGGCCGGCGCGCTCGGCCCAGGAGGCGGCGTGCGTTGGAAGCGCGGTGAGGAGGGTGAGGAGGAAAGTGTTCAGTATCCAGTGTTCAGTTTTCAGTGGGGAACGTCGTGTCCGCGATGCGCGTCGCAACTCGCTGAACACTGAACACTGAATACTGAACACTTTCGGTCTCACGGTTTTCATCACTTCGCTCCACTCAACAGGTTGAAATAATCCGCCACCGCGTCCGCGCCGCTGCCGGGCCACGGCTCCTGGCCGGCGCGCACCTTCAAGGTCTGCTTGTCCACGGCCAGCTTCTTCTCGGTGCGCACGGTTTTCTCCGGTTCGACCAGCAGGTCGGTGGCGCGCTTCACCTTCGCCAAACCGCCGAGCAGCGACGCCGCGCCGAAGCCGAACTGTTGCTCTACAAACCCCGACAGGTCCGGGCGCACCACGACAATTTCCACCGGCAACGACTTGCCCACGCCCGGCCCGGTCTCGGAGTTGTTGTCCTTCGCGGTGATGACGAGCGTGACGCGGTCGCCGGGCTGGAGCGCCGGCGTCAGGCCCTTGAACATCTCGGCGAAGCGGCCCTTCGACAAGTCACGCGCCGGCTCGATGCGACGCGGCACCGCGCCTTCGCGCGTAGGCCGTCCCAGCAGTGCGTCCACGGTGTCGATGCGGTAGTCGAGGTTCACTTCCGCCACGCCGTAGTCGTCCTCGGCGACCCAGTCGAGGGCGAAGTTCGCGGCCTCCTCGGCGAGCACGACGAGCTGGCGGTTCTTGAGCTGCACGCGAACGGTTGGTGGTTCGTCGCGCTGCACGGACAGCTCGAAGCTCACGGGACGTTCCATTTCGAAACCCTTGCCCAGCGCGCCCGTGATGCGGATGACGGCGCGGTCGGGCTTGGCGAGGGTGAAGCTGAAATGGCCGAAGCGCCCGCTCACCGCGAGCGCCTGTTTCGAGCCGTCCGCCCACTCGACGTAGCACAGCTCGGGGTGCAGGTCGGTGGTGGCGGCGAAGCTCACCAGCGCCGCCGTGCCCGCGAGGCCCGCGACGCGCGGCAGCCGTCCCGTGAGCGTGCGCGCCGGCTGGCCGGTGTAGGCGGGCGGGGCCAGCTCGTAGTTGATGGCGCTGACCTCGGGCAGGTCGTCCACCATCACGCGATGCGCGCGCGAGCGCCGGCCGCCATACTCGAACTCGTAGGTGAAGGAGTCGGTCGCCTGCGCGAGGTCGAAGACGGCCTGCTGCTCGCGCAGGGTGAGCGGCGTGGTCACGGTCTGCTTGGTCTTCAAGTCCGTCCGCAGCAGCCGCACCTCGGGGCGGCGCGCACCGAGGGCTTGCACGGACAACTTCACCGGCCGGCCGCGCACCACGGCGAGGTCGCCGGGTTGCACGCGCAGCTCAACGGGGAAGAGCGTGTCCAGCACGCTGGCGTAGGCATCGCGCAAGCGGCGGGCGCGCTCGTTCACAGCAGCACTGGCGAAGACGAGGCAGATCAGAGTCGCCAGTGCCACTGTCAACGCCCCGGCCAGCGTGCGTTTGGCGCGGGTGAGGTCAACGAGGCGGTGGAGCTGAAGTTCCGTCAGCCGCCCGGTGGTCTGGGCCAGCAGCGCGGCGACGAAGTCGGCGGAGTAACCGAGTTTCTTCCCCGCCGCCTGCGACGCGGCGACTTCCTCGCCGAGCTGGAGCGAGCCGATGATTTGGTTGTCGAGCTGGCCGTGGAGCGACTCGATGACGTGGGCCTCGTGCTCGACGCGGACGCGCAGGAAGAGCGGTTTCACCAGCCACCACAGGCCCGCGAGTGTGCCGGCGCCGACGCCGACGACAAAGAGAATCACCAGCGGCCACGCGGGCAGGCGCAGCGCCCAGTCGAGCGCGAACCACGCGAGGAGCGCGCCCGGCCCGGCCAACACCGCGCGTCCCAGCCCGTGTAGCACAGCCCAGCGCTTGCGGAACCGCCCGAAGGCAGCGACCGCGTCGCGCAAGGCGGCGTGGGTGGTGGGAAGGTCAGCGGGCATGGGTGGGTGGGAGAGTGAGAGAGTGGGAGAGTGGGAGAGCGGCGGGTGCAAGTCGCTCGCGTGCCAACTGGACGCCACGGCGCGCGTCTTCTCCCTTCCTCGGAGGAGGGGAGAAGGTGGCCGCAGGCCGGATTAGGGGTGGGGCCACCAACGCCGACGCACGTAACCCCTCACCCCGGCCCTCTCCCCTCATCCGATGTGTATGGACCGGAGACATGGTGGACAGGTGTGCGGGGACATGGGGGACACTTGCCGCCTCGTGGCGGCAGCGTGGTGCCCTATGCCTTGGCTTATGAAAGACCTGCTTGCGATGCGCCTTGAGTTT